>JAFQVV010000009.1 GCA_017407835.1 Clostridia bacterium | reverse complement strand
GGGGGAGGGGCTTTTTTCAAAGAGCCCCTCCCCCACATAAACCTGTCAAATTAAAGAGAGCCGGACGAGCCGAGCACGTTTTTGATCTTGTGCTGAACCATCTTCTTGACCTCGTCACGGGCAACGGAGAGGTAGCCGCGGGGGTCAAATACTGCGGGATCGTCGTGCATAACACGGCGGATGCCTGCGGTCATGGCGAGACGGATATCCGAGTCGATGTTGATTTTGCAGACAGCCATGCCTGCAGCCTTCCGCAGCTGCTCCTCGGGAATACCGATGGCGTTGGGCAGCTTGCCGCCGATCGAGTTGATCTCACGGACATATTCCTGCGGAACCGAGGAAGCACCGTGGAGAACGATGGGGAAGCCGGGCAGGCGCTTCTCAATTTCCTCGAGAATGTCAAAGCGGAGCGGAGGGGGAACGAGAATGCCCTCTTCATTGCGGGTGCACTGCTCGGGGGTGAACTTGTATGCGCCGTGAGAGGTACCGATGGCGATGGCAAGAGAGTCAACGCCGGTGCGGGAAACGAATTCCTCAACCTCCTCGGGACGGGTGTAGGAGGAGTCCTCAGCCGAGACCTTGACATCGTCCTCAACGCCTGCCAGACGGCCCAGCTCACCCTCAACAACAGCACCACGCTCGTGCGCGTATTCAACGACGCGGCGAGTCAGCTCGATGTTGTCCTCGAAGGAATGGTGGGAACCGTCGATCATAACCGAAGTGAAACCGCCGTCGATGCAGGACTTGCAGATTTCAAAATCAGCACCGTGGTCGAGATGGAGGGCGAGATCTACGCCGGCATCTTCGATGGCAGCCTTAGCCAGAGCCAGCAGGTAAGCGTGCTTTGCATACTTGCGGGCACCTGCAGAAACCTGAAGGATGACAGGGGACTTCTCGGCAGCAGCAGCCTCAGTGATCGCCTGAATGATCTCCATGTTGTTGATGTTGAATGCGCCGATGGCATAACCGCCGGCATAGGCTTTTTTGAACATTTCTTTGGTCGTAACCAGTGCCATAATTGTGTATACTCCTTCTTGCTTTTTGCAAATATCTATATAATTGATATTATACTCTGATTTGGCGGAAAAATCAAGAGGAAATGGGAAAAAGCTGCAAACTTTTTTCATTTTCGGCGCATTTTGCCGCCAAAAGGGGTGCCGCGCCGATTTGCGCGCCACCCCCGGCGAAATTTATCCGATTGTACCCGCAGGCGCCGTGGATGCGGCGGGCGGCATAACTCTGAGCGATTCTCCGCGTGCGGGGCGTTGGCTGTCATCCAGACCAAAACTGATGGAAATTGCACGGTTAACTACCTGCATGGTATCATCGTCAAGATGTCCCATCTTTTCTTTGAGCCGCCGCTTGTCGATGGTGCGGATTTGCTCAAGCAGGATGACCGAATCCTTGCTCAAACCCGCGCGCTCGGCGAAAATGTCGATGTGGGTTGGTAGGCGCGTTTTGCTGAGCCGACTGGTGATGGCTGCCGCAATAACAGTAGGACTGTAACGGTTGCCGATGTCATTCTGAATAATCAGCACGGGGCGAAGCCCCCCCTGCTCCGAGCCGACTACGGGACTGAGATCGGCATAATAAATATCTCCGCGTTTGACACTCATCTGCATTACCCTTCCTTTTCGCTGTGTGCGCTCTGTCTATAGTTTACCCGCGAAGAGGGTGGCTTTAATCATGCACACGGCGTTTTTTGTGTGGGATTTTTTGGGAGGTTGGTGCCTCCCTACAGACAGGATATGTTTTTTGTCGAGTTTTGGTGCGGCGCAGAGACGAGAGAGACCAAAAGGGTGTCGCGCTTCATTGCGCGACACCCTTTTGGCGTGTATTCATGAGACGGCTTATTTCTCGATTTCTGCCAGCTTGATGCCAAGCTCGCCCAGGGCCTTGGGATCGGCGGGGGCGGGGCAGCCCGACATGAGCTCGGATGCGTTCTGCACCTTGGGGAAGGCCACCACGTCGCGCAGGCTGTCGGCACCGCACATGATCATGGCAAGGCGGTCAAGTCCCAGGGCTGCACCGCCGTGCGGAGGCGCACCGTAGCGGTATGCGTCAACGAGGAAGCCGAACTTGCGGTCGATCTCCTCTTCGGTCAGGCCAAGACGGCGGAACATTCTCTGCTGCAGCTCCACATCGGTGATGCGGATGGAGCCGGAGGAGATCTCCACCCCGTTGAGCACGAGGTCGTAGGCTTTTGCGCGGACCTTGCCGGGATCGGTGTCGATATAGTCAAGGCATTCGTCAAGTGGCATGGTGAAGGGATGATGCATGGCAGCCCAAGTCTGGCTCTCTTCGTCCCACTCGAAGAAGGGGAACTCGGTGATCCAGAGGAAGTTGTAGCCCTCGGGGATCATGTCGAGTTGCTTGCCCACCTTCAGACGCAGGGCGCCCAGCACGGGGAGGGTCACCTTATCCTTGTCGGCCACGATCAGAGCAACGTCGCCCTTCTTGCAATCGAGTCGGGCGAGGATAGCTTCCAACTCGCCCTCGGCCATGAACTTGGCAAAGGAGCAGGCGGGAGCTTCGTCCACCCAGCGGACGTAGGCCAGGCCCTTGGCACCGATGCCGCGGGCGTGCTCGGTGAGCTTGTCGATCTCCTTGCGAGTCAGCTTCTCGGCACCGCCGGGAACTACGATGGCGCGAACCGAGCCGCCGTCCTTGACGGCACCCGAGAAGACGGCGAAGCCGCTGTTCTCGACCAGATCGGAGATGTTCTGAATTTCCATACCGAAACGGGTGTCGGGCTTATCCGAGCCGTAGCGCTCCATGGCATCACGGAAGGTGAGGCGGGGCAGGGGGAGCGCGATCTCCACGCCAAGAATCTCCTTGAACAGACGGGCAACATAACCCTCGTTCATCTCCATGACATCGTCCTCGGTGACGAAGGACATCTCCAGGTCGATCTGGGTAAACTCGGGCTGGCGGTCGGCGCGCAGGTCCTCGTCACGGAAGCAGCGTGCCAGCTGAATGTAGCGGTCGAAGCCCGAGAGCATCAGCAGCTGCTTGTAGATCTGGGGAGACTGGGGAAGGGCATAGAAGGAGCCGTTGTGGATACGGGAGGGCACGATATAGTCACGGGCACCCTCGGGGGTGGGCTTGACCATCATGGGTGTTTCGATCTCAATGAAGCCGTTCTCGTAGTAATACTCGCGGGTTACCCGGGCAATTTCCTGGCGCATGAGCATATTGCGCTGCAGCGAGGGGCGGCGGAGGTCAAGATAGCGGTATTTGAGGGAGATGTTCTCGCCCACCTTCACGCTGTCGGAAATCTCAAAGGGAGGGGTTTGTGCAGCCGAGAGAATCTTGAGCTCGGTGACGGCGATCTCAATCTCGCCGGTGGGGAGGTTGGGATTAACGGCACCCTCGCCGCGGGCGCGGACAATGCCGTGGGCGCAGAGGACGAACTCGGCGCGGACCGAGAAGGCCTTCTCGAAAACGGTCCGATCCGTGGCATCGTCAAAGGCAAGCTGGACGATACCGGTGCGGTCGCGCAGGTCAATGAAGATCAGCTGGCCCAGGTCACGCTGACGCTGAGCCCAGCCCATGACGCAGACGGTCTGACCGAGATTGGCTTTTGACAGCTCGGCGCAGTAACAGGTGCGTTTATCGGTTTTGGTAAGCAGTTCTGCCATGGTTATTTCTCCTGTTGTTTGTCGTATTTTCGGAAATTGTTTGGTTGTTGCGGATTTTTCCGCCCGCCCGGGCGGGCCGGGGGCGGACCATTTCAGGCGCCGAAGTTCCTCCCCCGGCACCCCCTCTCCTTGGCTGGCGTTCTGCCATGGAGAGGAGTTTATTTCAGCTTCGCGGCCAGCTCATCCAGGGCGATCTCTTCCTGGGTGCTGTCCTTCATCGAGCGGAGCATGGCGCGACCGGTCTCGATCTCATTGTCGCCGAGGATGAGGGTGTAGTCTGCCCCGATCTTGTTGGCATACTTCATCTGTGCCTTCAGGGAGCGGCCCACCAGGTCGCACTCGACATACAGACCGTCATTGCGCAGCTGCTCAGCCAGCTGCAGGGCCTTTATCGAAGCGGCAGTGCCCAGGGATGCGATGTACAGCTTCGGGGGCTGCTTGCCGGGGACGGTGATGCCGGCGGCTTCCATGGCCATGATCAGGCGGGTGATGCCCATGGCAAAGCCGATGCCGGGGAGACGGGGACCGCCGATCTGCTCGGTCAGACCGTCGTAGCGGCCGCCGCCGCAGACGGTGCTCTGGGCACCGATGCCCTCGGCGATAAATTCAAATACCGTGCGGGTGTAATAGTCCAGACCGCGGACGATGGCGGTGTCCACCTCGTAGGCAATGCCCAGCGCGTCCAGCGCCTCGGTCAGCCCCTTATGGTGGTTGGCGCAGTCGGGGCAGAGGTGATCAAGCGTACGGGGCGCTCCCTCTGCGATCTTGTGGCAGATGGGGGACTTGCAATCGAGGATGCGCAGGGGATTGGTCTTCAGGCGTGCCTGGCAGGTGGGGCAGAGCTCAGCCTCATGGGCCGAGAAATATTCCACCAGGGCCGCGCGATAGCCCGGACGGCACTCGGGACAGCCGATGGAGTTGATGTGCAGCTTGATGTTGGGCAAACCCAGCTCACGGAGCAGGGCATCGGCTACGGCAATGCTGGTGGCGTCAGCGGCAGGCGTTTCGGTGCCGTAGAGCTCGGTACCGAACTGGTAGAACTCACGGGAACGGCCGGCCTGGGGTGCCTCACAGCGGAAGCAGCTGATGATATAGAAGAGCTTGAGGGGCATGGCATCCGAGCAGCGGCCGTGCTCGATGATGGCACGGGCGATGGATGCGGTACCCTCGGGACGCAGGGTGATGGAACGGCCCTCGTCGCCGCGGTCAAGGAAGGTGTACATCTCCTTCTGTACCACGTCGGTGGTGTCGCCGACACCGCGGCGGAAAAGCTCGGTTGCTTCAAAGGTGGGGGTGCGGATCTCGTCAAAGCCGTAGCGGGCGGCAACGGCACGGGCGGTCTCCTCAATGAATCGCCAGGTGGGAATTTCCTCGGGCATAATATCAAAGGTGCCCTTAATCTTTTGAATCATGGTTCTATCCTTTCAATGCAGTGAATCCAAAATTATGATTGTTGTCGGGGAAGCGCCCGGGGGAGTTCTCCTGCGGAGAATTTCGCCGCTGCGCAAGTACGCTTTGACCGTTGACTAACGCATCATCAACGCGCGGTCGGTGCCGATAAAGGACGATTCGCATGAGATGGATGCAGTCTCGCCCACAAAGCACTCATTTAATTATATCATAAATATTTTTTGTGTCAAGTCCAAACTCCGCTCGGGAGAAAAAACTTACGCAAAAAAGACAGAAATACTTGACAAATGCGGCGGGGTGATGTATAATATCTTTCGCAGCGGAGGCGTAGCTCAGTTGGTCAGAGCGTTCGGTTCACATCCGAGAGGTCATGGGTTCGAGCCCCCTCGTCTCCACCAAAAGAGCCCGAAAAGCTTGAACATTCAAGCTTTTCGGGCTCTTTTTGCATTCGGTTATATCAGAGGGCGCGAAGGAAGCTTTTTAAGCGTTCGTTTGCGGGCGCATCGAAAACGGCATCCGGCTTGTCATCGATCGCGACAATGCCGCCGTCCATAAAGATCACACGGTCGGCAACTTCGCGGGCGAATGCCATTTCATGTGTAACAATCACCATGGTAATGCCTGTATTTGTCAGGCTTTTCATAACGGCCAGCACTTCTCCTGTCAGCTCGGGATCGAGTGCGGAGGTCGGCTCATCGAAGAGAAGAATGGCAGGATCCATCATCAGTGCGCGTGCGATGGCGACGCGCTGCTTTTGTCCGCCCGAGAGGGAGGAGGGCATGGCGTCGATTTTGTCGGCCAGTCCGACACGTGCCAACAGATCGGCGCACTTGGTGTTCGCTTCGTCAAGCGTCATTTTCTTGGCAGCGAGGGGAGCGGCGGTGAGGTTGCCCCGAACCGACATGTGCGGGAAAAGGTTAAAGTGCTGAAAAACCATTCCCATACCCGAGCAGATTTTTTGACAGGTCCTCTCACTCGGATATCGTCCGTCTTCGACCAGCGGTTTTCCTTCGATGAGAATACTGCCCGCGTCAATGCGTTCCAGACCGATCAGCGAGCGAAGGAAGGTGCTTTTTCCGCTGCCCGACGGGCCGATGACAGCAACGATTTCCCCCTGCTTGATATGCAGATCAACACCGCAGAGCACATGGTTGTCGGCAAAGCTTTTTTTCAAACCAATCGTTTTGATCATCTCTTTGCCTCCTTTTAATACGCGGCTTTCTTCTCAAGCTGCTCAAAGAGCTTGGTCAGCCCGAAGATCAACACCAGATAAATCATGGCGGCGATAATGTAGGGTGTGACGTTCACCATGCTGTTGACCAGCTTTTTGGAGAGTTCCATCAAGTCAGACAGTCCGATGACCGACACAAGTGCAGTGTCTTTCACTAAGGTGATTGTTTCGTTGGCAACCGATGGAAGGGCAACCTTAATCATCTGGGGCAGAATAATCTGCATCATGGTGCGGAACCGACCGAAGCCGAGCACTTTTGCCGCTTCATACTGTCCGCGGTCGATCGAAAGCAATCCGCCGCGGAAGATTTCGCAGAAATATGCGGCATAGTTGAGGACAAATGCAATATTGGCCGCCGCCAGCCGGCCCAGCTTGAGATAGGGGCCGATGACGGGGAGAAAAGGCAGTCCGAAATAAACAAAGAAAAGCTGCAGCATCAGCGGTGTGCCGCGGATGACAAATACATATCCGCGTGTCAGCCAGCGCAGAGGCGCGATGCGTGAGCGGGAGGCGAAGGTCAAGAGCAATCCCAGCGGAATCGAGAGAACGATGGTAACGGCGAAAACCGCGAGGGTGTACCCGATTCCCTGCATGAGAATTTTGAAAATCGTCCCCCAATCCGCAAATGTCTCGGAGAATGCGGTGGAGAGCCGTGAGGCGATTTGGTCGAGCGTCATGTCATACCTCTTGTTTTGCGTTAATCAGAAAACGGTAAAAACAGACGGGCCGCAGAATGTGCGACCCGGTGTTCGGATAAAACGTTGATCAGTCTGCGTTGGTCAACATATATTCGCCAACGACGCGGTCAACAACAAATGCGTCGATACGGCCTGTCTGAAGATCCATAAATGCGCTGAGATTATCGGCATATTCCTCAATCTTGCCGATCTGTGCGGAGATTTCATCAGCCGTCACAGCCTCGTATGCCGAGGAGCCTGCCTGCAGACCGATGGTCTTGCCGGCAAGGTCAGCCTTGGTCTTGATGGTGGAGCCTTCGGGAACCATGATGATCTGTGCGTTTGCCAGATAAGGCTTGGAGAGGGTCAGCGCGGCAATGCGCTCATCGTTGACCGAGAAGCCGTTCCAGATGCAGTCGATATTCTTGTTTGCCAGTTCCATTTCCTTTGCACCCCAGTCGATGGGCTGCAGAACCAGCTCAACACCGAGACGAGCGCAGACCTCTGCGGCAAGGTCAATGTCAAAGCCGACCAGATCGCCCGATGTTTCATCGGTATACCCCATGGGCGGGAAAGCGGGGTCGAGACCGAGGATGAAGGTACCCTTGTCAAGAATGTACTGGAGAGAAGTATCGTCGGCAGCAGCCTCGGAATCGTTGGGGAATGCCTGATCACGGAGCAGCTTGTCGGAGCCGAACCACTTGGTCGAGATTTCGGCAGCCGTGCCGTCGGTGTACATTTCCTCAAGGATTTCCTGTACCTTAAGCATCAGGGCAACATCACCCTGGCGGAAACCGATGGCATAAAGCTCGTCACCGAAATTTTCCTCAAGAATGGTGAATTCGGTATAGTTGGCGGAATTTGAGCAGGAGCACAGGGGCAGTGCACAGAGAATCAATGCCATGACCAGAGCTAAAAACTTTTTCATGATAACCTCATTTCTCTGTCGGTGAAAAAAGGGTTCTGCCGTCCGACAGCACGGCATGTTTTATCGTGATACTATTGTAACATAATCATGTCAAAAAATCAAGTGCTTTAATGCGATAAAATGAGAAAACAGAAAAAAATTCGAGAAATTGTTAATATTTCACAAGAAAAAAGACTGGACTTTTGCGCTTCGTTATGGTATAATAAACGCAGAATGAGAAAAATTCATGATCGAAGGAGGGAGACCGATGCCTACACTGAAGGAGTTGGCGAAAGAAAGCGGACTTAGTCAGTCCACACTTTCTCGTGCATTTAATCATTGTTCGGGCACAGGCGAAGAGGTGGCGCGTATTGCGTACGATCTGCAAATCAAATATGATCTCAATCCTTTCGAGTACGGACTGTATGAAGTGGGGGTAATTCTGCCCGAGGCGCCGAAATATTTCTGGTCGCGTGCCAAGGATACCCTGCGCAACTATCTGCTGGAACGTGACGTAAAATTCCGTCCCGCTTATATCGAGTCGATGCGTTGCGGATATCTGGCGCTGAATATTTTGCGTGAGATGGAGGAGCGCGGTGTATCTCTGGTCATCATGCCCTATATTCCCGATTGCGCCGAATACATTGCGACCAGTGCCATGCGGTTCTTCTTCCTGTGCGAGCCGTATGATGCGGAGAATACTTTTTCTTTCTGTGCGGATAATTACCGTGACGGACTGCATCTGGGGCAGCTGATGCGAGAGCATTTGCCTGAACGCAAACGCATTGTTGTGGTGCGGGGTATCAACGAAACAACAAATCCCCGTCTGCGCGGATTTGAAGAAGTCATCGGACGTGAGCGCATTTGTGCGCAGCTGAGTCAGCCGGCAGTCAATCTGCATCTGCTCCCGTCGATTTTGGCACGTGAATTTGCTGCGTTGAATGTGGAATTTGATACAATCTGCTGTTTGAGTGGATTTACGCATCGCGCAGGTCTTGCTGTGCATAAGTTGGGGAAGCTCAATGACGTGGTTATCGTTGGATTTGAGAGCCCGTCTCCCGACAATCCCTACATACAGGATGGGACAATTGCCGCATTGATGGTGCAGGATATTGCTGCACAGGCGCGTGCGGCAGCCGAAGCGGCAGTGGTGTATACGACAACGGGAGAACTTCCGAAACAGCAGTATACCCTGATTGAATCGACACCGAAGATTTTTACCCAAGGATAAATCGAGGAAGAAAAAAGCACTTGCGGCAGTCTGCCGCAAGTGCTTTTTTCTTCGTTTAATCTTCGTGTGAGATCTTTCCCCGGTAATTTTCCTCGGGGAAGTTCGATTCTCTCCATTCGTGATCGTACATCTCGTTATAGCGGGAATAGGTCCACGTTTGACGGACGGTGGTGCCGACCGAGATCTGATCGCGCTGTGAGAAGTGATCGTTGTGGTAATAGAGGACAAATATCGAGAGGGCGTCCTTGTACGCGGCGCAGGTATCGAGCAGGTAGAGCTTGTGGAAGAATAGATTGTTCTGCGTTGTCAGGTGTGTTTCCACCAGCGCGATCTGCTCTTCGGTACCATGCGGATCGACACGGCAGATCGAAATGTAGTGAAAGCTGCCAATGGAACGGCTATAGGCCCGCAGCTCGTCGCCGCCTGCCGTAATGACGAAACAGGATTGATAGAGCCCCTCCAAGACGTGCTTGAATTCGATTTCTCCGTTATGTGCCGAAAAGTGCCGACGGATGGACGGGCGGCCAAATAGATGCTTGAACGGAATATAATTGAGCCATGGTGTTGGTCGGAAGGTGCCTTCGATCAGCGCCATACCGTTTTTGCTGAGTGTGATGCCTTGATTTCGGTGCCACCGACCGAGCTTGCCGTCATAAGCATATTCACCATCGTGGAATATGGTGAATTCCAGCTTGAGGTTGGCAGCGGTCTGCTTGATCTCAATGATCACATCATCATCTCCCTTCGACTAATAGTATAGCACAAACCGAAGGAGAATGCAATCCCGCTCGACGACATGTGTCGGGCAATCGGACGCGGGGCGATTATATCCGCTGAATGCCCGTTCGGTTCTCCAGTACCACCAGCCCGCCGTCGTCGCGGGCGGCGCAGGTGTACTCGGCTTCGCCGATGTAGCCATCGGTCAGATCCTGCGCGGCGTAGCGGCGGAAGAAGCCGTCGCAGAGGGGGAAGAAGCCCTCGCCTGTGCCGGTGTATTCCACCAGATCGTAGGTGGCGGTGAGAGTCTGTTTCTTGAAGTGGCAGACCTGGCGGACGATGCCCACCCCGGGGGCGAAGTAGTATTCTTTCTTTCCGCCTCGGTAGCGCCAGCCGCCCTCCAGCCCCTGCACGTCAATGGCAAGGCAAATACAGCCGGTAAAGCTGCCAGCTGCCGTGGTCACGGTGCCGGCATCGGTGACGGTGATCGCGGTGGTGATGTGGGTGCCGTAATATTTCCGCTGCAGCTCGGCGGTGTAGCCCACCTGCCACTCATCCGACCACAGGTATCCCGTGGCATCCTTGAGCAGACTCCAGATGTCATTGTAGAGCAGGGGATAGCCGGCATCTCCCGTTCCCCCCATGTCCTTCCACTCAAAGCTGTAGGTGCGGTTGTCGTCATAGCTATAGGTCTTGCCCCCCGCATCCTGTTCGACATTGCAGTAGCAGAAGAAGTTCCAGTGCCCTTTGGCGGTGAGACCGGGATTAAAGTTGGGATCGGTGTCGAGAATGCGGCGCATGACGGTGTTGGCAACCCGGGTATGGGTGATCTCAAAGGGAGTCTTTGCCAGTAACTCGGCACGTTCCATCTGGGGAGTCACATCCACCGGCAGCGCGTTGTTGGGATCCTCGGGGTCGGGCTCGTAGTAGCCGTTGCGGACATAGAGCATCGTCTCTTCCCAACTGTTCTCGTCAAAGCCGTGTCGGATGGTGTGCCATTCGTTCCAGAGGGTGGCGGAATTGGTCTTGGCATCCACCCCCGTGACCGTGAAGTTGGATCCGGTATCTACATAGTTGGGATCCAGCGTTCCGTCATCGGTGTAGCTCCAGCGGTTGCCGGGGGCGAAGGGCAGCCAGCCCTCCCCGCCTTCGATGTGATATTCCCGCAGAAGGCGTACACCGCCCTCATCCCCTTCCTGCACTTCAAAGCGGACAATGCCCACCCCGCTCTTGTAGTGGGTGCGGTAACGGCGCGTTTTGTGGGGGATCACCGTCTCCCACAGAGCGCAGTCGGTGAATCTGCCGGCGGGGGTTTCTACCGTTTCGCTGTCCGAGACGAAGGTGACGGTGGACTCGCCGTCGCTGCCCCGGTAGACCTCGCCTACCTGCATTTTGGTGTCAAAGAGCATCCGGTCACAGGCCCCCGACAGGCAGAGCACATAGCCTGCCCGCTCGGACTTGTCCCATGCCCCGCCGTCGCTGAAGCCGGGCTGAGTCATCATATACATCCTGCCGCCGATCAGGCGGTAGACCTCGCCGGTGGCGTTGGCCGAGAACATCTGGTAGCGCATGTCCCGGGTCAGGCGGTTCATCTCCTCCACCGCCAGGGCGTTGGCGTAGTAAACATCATTGGGGGAGAGGATGCGTTTCACCTCCGCCATCTCGGCCAATGCTTCATCCCGTTTACCCATGCGCCAGTAGGCGTTCCCCAGCCAGAAGTGTACATAGGCCAGGGACTTGACCCAGCCTTCTTCCCGGAGGCGGGGGATTTGTTTGTCCCGCATGAACTCGATCTTGGCCTTGCCCGAGAGGTTCTCATGATCGCGGCAGACCACAAACTGCATGGCCTCCTCGTTTCGGCTGGCCTCGGCGGCGGCGCGGATGCGCTCCACCACATCGGGATCCTTCTTCCCGGGCAGCCACCACCAGCCCCGCACCAGAACATCGGCCAGGGCGCTCTGCTTCTGTGTCGACTCGGGGAGCTTCTCCACCTCGGAAAGGACGTCTGCATAGAGGGCACCGAAGCCGTCCCGGTTGTCCCGAAGCTGCCAGAGCTTCAGCTCTTCCACCTTTTTCATGACGCGTTCTACGATGGTATCGGTTTCTTTTTCATTCATGGCTCCGTATTCCTTTCTCAGTTGCTTGCGCCCCTCGTGCAGATGCCACTTCACGGTGCCTGCAGGCATTCGCATCCGCTCGGCGATCTCGGCGATCGAAAGACCGTCGAAATAGTGCAGGCGGATGATGTCGCGCACTTGTGCAGGCAGACTGTTGACGGTATCGTGCAGAAGAGCGGTTTCTTCGGATGATACGATCAGTGCTTCAATGCTCTCGCTCCCCTCCGCCGCCCGGTACTCCAGCAGATCAAAGCTGACATAGTCGCGGTACTGGCGCATGATGCCAAGAGCTCGGTTCTTGGCGATGCGGCAGACCCAGGCCCCGAATTTGTCGGGATCCTTGAGGGCATCCAGCTTCAGCCAGGCCGACACAAAGGCATCCTGTGCCGCATCCTCGGCCAGATCGCGGTGGCGGGTCACCGACAGCGCCGCCGTGATCACCGCGGTGCTGTAGCGGCTGACCAGGACCTCATAAGCCCCGTCGCTGCCGCAGAGGGAAAGGGCAACCAGGGTAGGAGTGGCTTCCTCATGATAGGTTTGATGCATATGGCATCCTCCTTTCGTTTCGTTTTGCATCTGCTGTCTTATAGATGCGGGAAAAGGGAGAAAGGTTGGAGAAAACGAAAAATTTTTGTAAAAATTCGGGGGAGCCTTTTTCAAAAGGCTCCCCCGAACCCCCGCGAAAACTTCCGGCAGGGGGATTTTTATGAAAGTTTTTGGGGATTCTCAAGGGACTTTTTTCAAAAAGTCCCTTGAGTGGGGTCCGGGGCAAAGCCCCGCGCCCGTGCCTTTACAGAAATTGTTCCATCAGCTTTGGAAAATCAAGATCGTTGTCGATGGTGATGAAGTGAAAGTCGTAGGGGGAGGGTGCCATGTCGAAAAAAGGGGATGACGATGAAGACGGTTTTGATATTCTCACAAATGGCGAGCGGTTGAGATCGAAAGCGATCAGTTTGATTTTTGCGGAAGCGATATCCTGCCTACCGGTTGTATTTTGTATGTTTGTTTCCGAAATTCAGTATAGCACACTTTCTTCCCCAAAGTCAAGCACGGTGGATGGGGGAATATTTTATCATTACAGCAAGCTTTGCAGAAAAGGGAAGCAGGGGAGCGATTTTTTGCCGAACACAGGGGAAAACGGTCAGAAACAGTAAAAAAAAGAGGGAAAAAGCGGATAAAAATTTACGATTTTTCCCCTTGACAAAGCGGGATGTGTGTGCTATACTATTTGGCGTATTCGGGAAAGTTGGCTATGAACTCACAGTGCATTGTAAGTCACAGGTGAACGGCTTGCAATTTGCTGTGTGTTTTTTGTTTGATGAACGGAGTACACTATCATTATTTTTCTGGAGGAAAATCTCACATGAATACCGGAACTGTTAAGTGGTTCGATACGGGAAAGGGCTACGGCTTTATTTCCAATGACAATGGCGGCGATGACGTTTTCGTTCATTTCTCCGCTATCCTCTGCGAGGGCTTTAAGAATCTGACCGAGGGCCAGAAGGTTGAGTTCGAGACCGAAACCGACCCCAAGAACCCCGCAAAGCTCAGAGCTGTCAACGTCCGTCCCCTGTAAGTCGGAGACGACACAAATGCAATTCGACCGAGTACTGCATCACCTGCGGTACTCGGCTTTTTGATTTTCGCTTTTGCATGATCCGTGCCAGCTTTGCCGGCATAAAAAGATACCGCAGCAAATGGCTGCGGTATCTTTTTATGTATTTGTTCCGAGTTTGATATACCCATAGGGTGACTCTTCCCAAATGTAAGCGGCCGGGGTGCCGTCAGGGAAGAAGAGCTGCCAGCCCTCCCCGTCGCTGCCGACTGCGGTCAGGCGTGTGAGTGTTTGTGTCCCGTTGTCCCACCAGTAGAGCGAGTCAAAGCCGCCGATGCGCTTCATTTCCCGATTCCAGCCGGCGTAATAGGAAAATCCGTCGGTGGCAAGGGGGACAACTTCGGGGACTTCGTCAACATAGCCAAAGAGTGCGCCCTGCAGTGCCCAGTCGCTCTCTGTCACCCCGTGCAGGTGCTCGTGGTAGAAATAGTTTTGTTCGGTAAGATAGTTCGGGTTGAGGTTGAGAATGCCGATGCGTCCCTCGGCCCCGTCGAGCTGTTCGGCGAACACAGTCAGCACGGCTGTGTCGTTGTGGTAAGTCTGGCGATAATCATGCAGCTCGGAGACAGAGGCAATGCCGCAGACCATCACAAAACAGGCGGTGAGTATTGCCGTGACAAGCTGTCGGCTTCGCCAAAGATCGTCGATCAGCAGAGCGGCAATCAGCGCAAGACCGGCAAAAGCAGGGACGGTTCCGCGCAGAGAAAACCACGGATTTGCCACGATCAGATATGGTGTGAGCGGTGCGATGGCGAGGAGAAGCGCGAAGAGGTAGGCCTCCCAACGGCTGCCCCGAGGACTGCGGCGCTGTGTCTTTCGCGCAGGGGGCAGGCAAAAGAAGGCAAAGCCGAGTGCGATGGCGGCGAAGAGCAGCAGATACCACCAGCCGCCATCGGCGAGGATGATCTGCGCCCCGCGCAGACATCCGCGGAAGAGGGTGAGAAAGCCGCCTTTGAGCAATGCGGCACCCATCTGCCGCAGCAGATCGGGGAGGAAATAGGTGAAATATCCTGCCTCCCAGGGAAAGACGGTCACAACTCGCGAAGAAAGTGCGCCCGTGGCGTGCAGTCCCGTGAAGAGAAAGTACAGGAGAAGATTGGAAAAGGTGAGCATTCCCCACCAGGCGCGCCGGTTGTCGCGATAAAGCCCGCGAAGCATCAGCAGGAGTATGCCGGCACCCGATAGGGCAAGTGTCGGCTCATAGCAGCCGAAAGCGAGCAACTGACAGAAAATCCACAGCGGAAGCCAATATCGCTTTCCACCCTCGATCCAATTTCCGAAGAAGTACATGGTGAGGGCACTCCAGAACATACCGCAGACAATGCGGGTGGCAGCCGAGAACCAATAAGTCCCCTCGAAGCCAAGCGGAAGAAGGAGATAGATCGCTGAAAAGAGAATGCCGCATCCAAAGCAACGGTCAAATACGCGGCGGAAGAGAAACGCCGAGCCCGCCCAGATAGCCGCCAGAATGAGCAGCATCAGCCATGGCAGTGTCCAGAATTTTGACCAGAGGAGCAGATCGGCGATGCCCGAGAGCGGACGTGCCGCCAGCAGTCCCAACTTCTCAATCATTTCCGCCGTCGAGCCGATTTGCGTATACTTATAAAATTGTATGTAGTCATCAAGCTGCGGGAAATAGGTAAATCCATAGTAGAGAAAACGCAGAGATGCCGCGGCGAATAACAGAAGATATTCCCACACGCCCATGGGAATGTGCTTGAATCGCTGCAGGATGCGCATCGGTTTACCTCCTTGTGTAAACAGCGCCCGAACAGCCGAAGGGGCCGACGGGCGCTGTGATGTCAGTTGATTATTCGTAGAGCGGGAACTTGGCGCAGAGCTCGGCAACCTCGGCACGGATGGCATCGGCATCGGTGTCGAACGTGCGGGCGGTGCGGCCCAGCAGGTTGGCAACGGTGCGCATCTCCTCGGGACCGAAGCCGCGGGTAGTGACGGCGGGAGTACCCACGCGGATACCGCTGGTGATGAAGGGCGACTGGGGATCGCCCGGGATAGCGTTTTTGTTGGCGGTGATGTGCACCTCGTCCAGGCGGTGCTCGAACTCCTTGCCGGTCAGGCCGACGGGACGGAGGTCAAGGAGAGCCAGGTGGTTGTCGGTGCCGCCCGAAACCAGATCAAAGCCTTCTGCCTTCAGAGCCTCAGCGAAGACAGCGGCGTTCTCAACGATGCGGTGCTGGTAAGCCTTGAACTCGGGCTTGAGCGCCTCGCCGAAGCAGACAGCCTTTGCGGCGATGATGTGCATCAGCGGGCCGCCCTGTGTGCCGGGGAATACAGCCTTGTTGAGAAGCTTGCCGAATTTCTCTTCGTCACGGGCAAGGATCATGCCGCCGCGGGGACCGCGCAGAGTTTTGTGGGTGGTGGTGGTGACGATGTCGGCATAGGGGATGGGGGAGGGATGCTCACCTGCGGCAACAAGGCCAGCAATGTGTGCCATATCCACCATGAAGTATGCCCCAACCTCGTGGGCAACCTTGGCCATGCGCTCGAAGTCGATGACACGGGGGTATGCCGAAGCACCTGCCACGATCAGCTTGGGCTTGACCTCCCGGGCCTGCTGCTCAAATTTGTCATAGTCGATGCGGTGAGTCTCATCATCCACGCCGTAGGGAACGAAGTTGAAGTAGAGACCGGAAATGTTCACGGGGCTGCCGTGAGTGAGGTGACCGCCGTGTGCCAGGCTCATGCCCATGACGGTGTCGCCGGGCTTGAGCAGACCGACGTAAACCGCAGTGTTGGCCTGCGCGCCGCTGTGAGGCTGGACGTTGACATAGTTTGCACCGAAGAGTTCCTTTGCGCGCTCGATGGCAAGGTTTTCTGCCACATCAACACAAGCGCAGCCGCCGTAGTAACGCTTTGCAGGGTAACCCTCGGCGTATTTGTTGGTCATGACAGAGCCGGCGGCCAGCATGACTGCCTCGGAGACGAAGTTCTCGGATGCAATCAGCTCGATGCCGTTCTGCTGACGGCTGTACTCGGCGCGGATGGCGTCGGCAATGGCGGGATCAAATTCCGCCAGACGGTTAAACATATCTTTAATCATGGTTGCTCTCTTTCCGCCCGATCAAATTCGGGCAAGTTTTATCAAATTAAAATCATTATACACGATAAAGCAAAAAAATTCAAGGGGTTTGGCTGAAGAAGTCGAGTTTTTTCTTATTTTGTTTTCCCTTATGCAAAAAAACAAAAAAACAGTGGGCGATTGATGCGAAAATTTCATGGTCGAAAAATGCAGAAACTTTTTTCCAAAACTCCTGCAAAGCCCGTTGACAATATCTGTATTTTCATGGTATAATAAAAATGAAATTGTGTTTTGACATGTCATTTTGCACAGAGGAGAGGCGGAAATGTCGAGGAAATCTTGTAAAATTGTCTTAATCACCTCTTGCAAGGGTGGTGTTGGAAAATCGACAGTTACCGCAAATCTTGCGCTTGCATTGGCAAAACGGGGCAAACGGGTTTTGGCGGTTGACTGTGATTTTTCCAATCGTACGCTTGATTTGCTGTTCGGTTGTGAAGACACAGTGCTTTATGATTTGTTTGATGTCATAGAGGAGCGTGTCTCGCTGGGAGAGGCGCTTTTGCGCGATACCCGCGCCGATGAACTGCAGCTGCTGCCCGCACCGTTTCTTCACGGGGAAATTCCCAATGGAAATTTTTCCGATCGATTTTCGGCTGTGTTGGATGAGGCACAGGATCTGTTTGATATTATCCTTATTGATACACCCGGAAGTGCCGATGCGCTTTTGGCACTGGCGGCTTCCTTTGCCGATATGGCACTGATTGTGACCGGCCATCATCCCGCCGCTGTTCGGGGGGCGGAGAAAACCGGTCTGCTGCTTGACAGCCGCGGCGTACCGAGTCAATATCTGGTTGTCAATCGCTTTGACAGCGAGGCGGTGCTGGACGGCAGACGTCCCGGCATCAACAGCATCATTGATATGACGCATACCCCTATTCTGGGGGTGATTCCCGATGACCGTGCCCTTGAGCTTGGTCAGGAATCGGGAAAGCTCTATACCGAGTCTGCTGCACGCAACACGGCGTGCGCGTTCGGCAATCTGGCTGCCCGTGTGATAGGTGAGCATATTCCGCTTTTTGCGGGATTCCGCCGTCTCCGCCGCCGCCGTCTGGTTGAACGCTGATGATAAACGGGACATATACAATCGTATCTATAGGCAAGTAATGACGAAAGGACTGAAATAAGTTATGGAAATCGCGATCATCGCCCACGACATGAAGAAGGAACTGATGACACAGTTTTGTATCGCCTACGCCGGCATTCTCAGCAAGCATACGCTTTGTGCCACAAGTATTACGGCGAAATATATTTCCGAGGCGACGGGATTGCATATCGAGCGGCTTATGACCAGCGAGCAGGTGGGCGAACAGCAGATCGCATCCCGCATCGCGTACAACGAGATTGATGTCCTGCTCTATTTCCGCGATACCCGTCCGAAGGATTATTATGATGAAACCGAAAACGAGCTTCTGCGGATGTGCGATTACTATAATATTCCGTTTGCCACCAACATTGCCATGGCAGAGGTGCTTGTCTGCGCTCTTGACCGCGGAGATCTGGATTGGCGGGAAATTGTTAATCCCCGTTCCGAGTACAACCGCCGCAAAAGCGGGCACTTTTGATCCGGAAAATCGAGGCTTGTAGGGTAATCGCTGCCGACTTGGCGAAATGCCTTGACAAATTGCCATGTCTGCGGTATAATACCCCCATGGAGGAGACTTGTCGTCACCCCCGCTCATGCACAGAGAGCGCGCCGAATGCTGCAAGGCGTGTCTTGGGCAGGTGAACGGTACCACTCGTCCGTTTAATTGAACGCATTTCTCTGAGTGAAACGCTCGGGTGGAACCGTGTGAATTTTGTATCCACACCCCGAACATACCGCCGGTATGTTCGGGGGTTTCTTTACTTTTATACAAACAGGAGATATCTTATGGACGCAAACAACAGAATGCTCGCCAAGGTGGGCAATGTCATCATTACCGAGGCTGAGGTGGAGGCCGCTATCGCTTCCATGGGGCAGAAAGCCCAGGCCTACAATTCTCCCGAGGGGAGACGTGCCGTGCTGGAAAAGCTGATCAATAAGCAGCTTCTTCTGGGCGAGGCAAGACGCAATCTTTACGAAGCGGAGCCCGCTTTCAAGGCTCAGCTGGCCCAGATCAAGGAAGAGCTGCTGGCCAATTTTGCCCTGGAGAAGGCGCTGGCCGATGTGAAGGTCACCGATGCCGAGGTAGAGGCTTACTACGAGGAGCACAAGAGCGAATTTGTCGCCGGGGAGACGGTTGAAGCCGCTCACATCCTAGTGGACAGCCAAGAGCAGGCCGAGCAGATCCTCGCCGACATCAAGGCCGAGAAGATTACCTTCGCCGATGCGGCAAAGCAGTTCAGCTCCTGCCCCTCCTCCGCCCAGGGCGGTGCTCTTGGGGCTTTCGGCCGCGGGCAGATGGTGCCTGAGTTTGATGCAGCCGTCTTTGCGATGGAGGTGGGCGAAATTTCCGCACCCGTCAAGACACAATTTGGCTATCACCTTATTCAGCTTACCGCCAAGAATGAGGCGGCGGCCATCCCCCTGGCCCAGATCAAGGGGCAGCTTGCCCAGCAGGTGCTGGCCGAAAAACAGCAGAAGGCCTACACATCCAAGATCAATCAGCTCAAAATCATGATTCCCGTGGATCTCTATTGATTCGTCAAAAATTTCATCATACAGAAAGGAAAACACCATGAACATTATCATCAACGGCGCCCCCTTCTGCGCCGAGGAAAATGCAACCGTTTATGACGCCGCTCAGGCCGCAGGCCTGATCAGCCGTGAAGTGCTGGCCGCCGAGGTCAACGGCGAGCTCTGCGCCCTGTCCCATCCTCTGTCCGCCGGGGCTGAGGTTAAGCTCCTCACTTTCGCCGACAAGGGCGGTGCCAAGGTCTTCAACCATACCGCGGCCCACATTCTGGCCCAGGCCGTCAAGCGTCTTTACCCTGCCGCTAAGCTTACCATCGGTCCTGCCATCGACGGCGGCTTCTACTACGACTTCGACTCCGAGACTTCCTTCACCCCCGAGGTGCTGACTGCACTTGAGGGCGAGATGAAGAAGATCGTCAAGGAAAACCTGCGCATCGAGCGCTTTGAACTGCCCCGCGCCGAGGCGCTTGCCCTCATGACTGAGCGGGACGAGCCCTACAAGATCCAGCTCATCAACGAGCTGCCCGAGGATGCCGTCATCAGCTTCTACCGCCAGGGCGAGTTTGTCGACCTGTGCGCAGGCCCCCACCTCTTTGCCACCGGCGCGGTCAAGGCTTACAAGCTGACCCAGTGCACCGGTGCATACTGGAAGGGCGACCAGAACAACAAGATGCTCCAGCGTGTCTACGGCACGGCATTCCCCTCTAAGGATGCTCTGAAGGCACATCTGACTCAGCTGGAAGAGGCACGCAAGCGCGACCACAACAAGCTCGGCCGCGAGCTGGAATACTTCACCACCGTTGATTCCATCGGTCAGGGCCTGCCCATCCTGCTGCCCAAGGGCGCCAAGGTCATTCAGACTCTTCAGCGCTGGATCGAGGACGAGGAGGCCAAGCGGGGCTATCTGCTGACCAAGACTCCCCTCATGGCCAAGAGCGACCTGTACAAGATCTCGGGCCACTGGGATCACTACCGCGACGGTATGTTCATTCTGGGTGATCCCGACGACGAGAGCAAGGAGTGCTTTGCCCTGCGTCCCATGACCTGCCCCTTCCAGTATCAGGTATTCCTCAACAGGGGCCGCAGCTACCGTGACCTGCCCATGCGTCTTGGCGAAACCTCCACCCTTTTCCGCAACGAGGAATCCGGC
>JAFQVV010000008.1 GCA_017407835.1 Clostridia bacterium | reverse complement strand
GGGGGAAACCTTTTTCGAAAAAACGGTTCCCCCACACCCCTTCCAAAAAACTTTCCTGCAATTTTTATTTGGCGAAAGTTGAAGAAAACGGACAGCGTGTTTGTCTCGATCAGCGGTAGCCGTCCTTTGGACGGACACCGGTTCGCTCCCAAAATTGCCGCGAAACTGTGGTTTCGGGGCGTTTTTTTGTTTAAATCTTCCATTTTCTTCCAGTTCCGCCGATGGGGGAATGTATTGGGGACTTTTTTCTCCTCATTGGGCAAGGATTCGGCGCACGGGACACACTGCCGCGCAACGCCCGCTTTCGCGGGGAGCCGCGGAAAATCGCGGACCGGGGCGAATATTTGCGCGAAGATATTGTTTCTCGGCCGATTTTATGGTATACTATATTTATCCAACAAACGAGGTGCTATCATGAAAATCCTGCTTCCCACCATGTCTATGGACATCGGCGGCGCCGAGACGCACGTGCTGGAGCTATCCCGCGCCCTTGTGCGGGCGGGCTGCGATGTGACGGTTGCCTCCTGCGGCGGCGCATATCTTCCCGCGCTGGCTTCTGCCGGAGTTAAACATATCACGCTCCCCCTCAACACCAAGCGGCCGCTCGCTCTGCTGCGCTCCTATTTTGGGCTTCGCCGTCTGCTGCGCGAGGAAAAGTTTGACATTGTTCACGCACACGCACGCATCCCCGCCTTTCTCTGTGGAATTCTGCACCGACAGATGGGTTTTCGCTTTGTCACCTCGGCACATGCACATTTCCGCGTCAACGCATGGCTTCGCTCTGCCTCCGATTGGGGCGAGCGCACCATTACCATCAGCGATGACATCAAGCAATATCTAATTGATGAGTACAAGCTCCCGCCCGACAACATCACCACCACCATCAACGGCATCGACATGGCGCGCTTTTCGCCCGCCACGGCAGACGCGCCCGAGACGGCGGCACTTGCCGCATCACTGGGCTTACGCGAGGGAAGCCGCCGCATTGTCTTTGTGAGCCGCATGGACACCGACTGCTCACTGGTTGCCGAACAGCTGATCGAAGCTGCGCCCGCGCTCTGCGAAAAATGCGGAGATGTGGAAATTCTCCTCGTCGGCGGCGGAAATGATTTTGCCCGCATCTGCACATTGGCCGATGCCGCAAACCGTGCGGCAGGGAAGTGCGTCATCCACACCCTCGGGCGGCGAACCGACATTGAGTACTGTCTCGCCCTCGCCGATCTCTTTGTCGGTGTTTCCCGCGCTACCCTTGAGGCGATGGCGGTCGGTCTGCCCGTTGTTGTCGCAGGAAACGAAGGTTGGCTGGGCACCCTCACCGAGGACAACCTCACCGATGCCATGGACACCAATTTCTGCTGCCGCGGCTTTGCGCTCCCCCGCACCGATTGGCTCATCCGCGACATCTCGGCTCTGCTCTCGCTCTCGCGTGACGAGCGCGCCGCCATCGGCGCACGCAACCGCGAGATTATCCTCACGCACTACTCCGCCGAGCGGACTGCCGCCGACTGCTTAGCTGTCTACCGTTCGCTTACCCCCTTCGCGCCCTATCGACGGGGCGAGGTGATCATCAGCGGTTACTACGGCTTCGGCAACATCGGGGATGACAGCCTGCTTGCCTGTATTCTTGAATCCCTGCGCACCGTTTACCCCGATCTGCGGGTGACGGTACTGGCGAAAAATCCCCGTACCATGCGCGAACGCTTCGCCGTGCGCTGCATTAACCGCATCAATCTGCCCGCCATTGCCCGGGAAATGCGGGGGGCAAAGCTGCTCATCAGCGGCGGCGGATCGCTTTTGCAGGATAACACCAGCACAAAATCGCTGATCTATTATCTGTCCATCATCGGCATTGCCAAACGACTCGGGCTGCCCGTCATGCTCTACGCCAACGGCATCGGACCGCTCTATCGCCCCACAAACCGCAAACGGGCGGCGAAGGCTCTGCGCACCATCGACCGCATTACACTGCGCGATCCCGATTCGGTGGCCGAGCTGACAACACTTGGGGTTGACACCGAAACAACTGTTACCCTCACCGCCGATCCCGCCTTCACCCTCACCCCTGCGCCTGCCTCCCGCATTGAATACATTCTTGCCGGAAGTGGGTATGATCCCGCCAAATCCTACTATGCACTCTCGCTTCGCGAATGGCATATGCTCGGCGCGGCGACCGGAATGTTGGGCAAGGCGGAGTTTGAGGCCGAAATCATCCGTGCAGTAACCAAAATCCATCAAAAAACGGGGATGCTGCCTATTTTTATCCCCATGCAAACCGATCTGGACGAGCCGATCTGCCGCCGTTTGCTTGCAGCCGCCCCCGCGGGCAGCCTGCTGCTCGATCATCTCACCGCCGCTGAGCTGTGTGCACTGCTCGGGCGGCTCTCGCTGGCAGTGGGGATGCGCCTGCATCTGATGATCTATGCCACCCATATGCACATCCCAGCCATCGGCATTTCCTATGATCCAAAGGTCGATGCATTTCTCGATTACGCGATGCAGCCTAAGGCAATCCGTCCCGATCATCCCTTCGCCGACGAGTTGGCAGCACAGGTTGAAGCGGTCTGTACCAACCGAGACGAACGGGTAACGGCTCTCGCGCAGCGTGATGCTGAATTTGCCGCCCTTGCCCATCAAAACGCCGCGTTGGCAATCGATCTGATTACCAATCGCCAATCTCCATCTCATCAGTGAAAGGATCTCCCATGACAAAAGCCGAATTTCTCTGCCTCTTTGCCCAAATTTTCCGCCAAAACGGGCTGGACGCCTACCTTGACGCAGGTGAGACCCTCTTCGCTCTCACCGAGCGGATGCTGGAGGTCAATGAACATCTGAATCTGACCGCCATTGTTGAACCCGAAGCGGTGATTCTCCGTCATTATGCCGATTCGCTCATTCTGGCGCCCATGATTCCGCAGGGTGCGCGGGTTGCCGACATTGGCAGCGGTGCGGGATTTCCCGCCCTCCCCCTCGCCATCGCACGTCCCGATCTGCGCCTGACCGCCATCGACGGGACAGGGAAGCGTGTGCGCTACATGACCGAGACGGCACAGCTGTTGGGGCTGTCCAACTTCACCGCCCTCACGCTGCGTGCCGAGGACGGCGGACGCGATTCGACCATGCGGGGTAAATTTGACGTTGCCACCGCACGGGCGGTCGCCGCGCTGCCGATTTTGTCCGAGCTTTGCCTGCCTTACGTCAAGGTGGGCGGACTTTTCCTCGCCATGAAATCCCGCGAGGCAGAAGAAGAGCTCGTGTCGGCATCCCGCGCCATCCATACGCTGGGGGGCGGTGATGTGACACTCGGCACCTGCACGCTGACCGCTTCATGCGAGCCCGAGCCGCTCACCCGAACCATTATCTCGGTGCGCAAGCTTTCCCCAACCCCCGCGCAGTATCCTCGTGACTACGGCGCAATCAAAAAGAAGAGCCTTTGAACGGCAGTTTCTGTCCAAGCAAAAAGATGGGGCACTTTTGGCAAAAAGTGCTCCATCTTCGCTTTCTGTGACAAAGATTTCCCCCTGTCCGCAGAAAAAATCATAATTTCCCGTCCGCTTCCGACGGGATCAGCGACCGGTGTGGTGTATAATGGGTACATCAACAGACGGAGGTCACAGACATGGACGAAAAAAACAGTCGGCGGGGGCGTCGCCCCATCACCAAAGAGGAAGAGGGAACATTGCGCATTGCCATCGAGCATCTGCGCGCGCCGACACCCCCGCGGGACAATTATCAGCGGCGCATTGAAGCCTCGGTGGCGCGCTTTGGCGTGATGCACCCATTGCTTGTTTCACCGACCGAGAGCGGATGCTTTCATGTGCTGGACGGTGCGCGGCGTCTGCAGGCGGCAAAGAATTGCGGCATCAGCGGTCTGCTCTGCCGACCGATCAACGACCGTGAGCGTGAGCTGACCGCACAAATCTTCGCCGAGGAAGGGAATATGTTTACCCAGGCAGAAGCGCTGTCGGCGCTGATTGCCTGCTGTTCGCTCACGCAGGAAGAAGCCGCGCTTCGGCTGGGACTGTCGCAGGGAGCGGTTGCCAACAAATTGCGTCTGCTCAAGCTCACCGAGGAAGATCGTTCCGCCATTCTGTCAAACGGTTTGACCGAGCGGCACGCCCGTGCGCTGCTGGCACTTCAACCCGCGCACCGGGGAGAAGCAATTGCGAAAATTGCCTCGTCCAATCTCACTGTCGCCGCCGCCGAAACAATGATTGAGGAAATGCGTACATCGCGCGCACATCCTTGCCGCGCCGCACTGCGGGACATCGGTATTTTCTATAATTCCATCGACCGCGCGCTGTCCATTCTGCACAATGCCAACATCCCCGCCACCCTCAGCCGCGAAGAATCGGAGGATGGCGTCACTGTCACCATTCATGTTTCACGTGGAACAAATTCCGTGCCATGCGAGCGTTTCACGTGAAACACAATACAAGCTCCTCAACGAAAGTTTTTTGAGAGGGGTGTGGGGAGAGCTTTTTTAGGAAAAAGTTCTCCCCACAATCTTAAGCATAACCCTTCCGCGGCACTGCTTTTGCCACAGATATAAAACTTTTCATGAATTTTGCACGGCGCATTGATTTTATGCGCCGTTTGTGTTATAATGAAGATAACATATTTTCGACAAGGAGTATCCGCATGGCAAAGATTATCGCCTTCGCCAACCAGAAGGGCGGAGTGGGCAAGACAACCTCGGCGGTCAACGTGGCGGCGTCGCTGGGCCAGCTCGGTCGGCGTGTGCTGTTGATTGACCTCGATCCGCAGGGCAACACGACCAGCGGCCTGGGTATTGCAAAGAAAACGCTCAAATGCACGACCAACGAGATCCTGGTCGAAGAAGCCGCCGCAAAAGATGCCATTCTCACCACCGAGTTCACCAATCTTTCGATTATCCCCACCAACATCGCACTGGCAGGGGCGGAATTTGAGCTTTACACGGGCGAGCGTGCGCAATATCGTCTGCGTGACGCCCTCGCACCTCTTTGTGAGAGCGGCGAATATGATTACATCATCATTGACTGTCCCCCCTCGCTCGGGCTGCTGACCATGAACGGTCTTGCCGCCGCTGACGGGGTTATCATCCCCATGCAGTGCGAATTCTACGCACTGGAGGGACTCGCCCAGCTGATGATCACCATCGGCAGAATCAAAAAGACCTGTAATCCCGATCTGATGGTTTCGGGCATTCTCGTCACCATGTACAACGGCCGCCTTGTCCTCTCGCTGCAGGTCATGAGCGAGCTGAAAAAACACTATGGAGACAAACTGTTCCGCACCACCATCTCGCGCAATGTTCGCCTGACTGAGGCACCCGGCTTTGGAATGCCCGTCTTCTATCACGACAAGCATTCTAAAGGCGCACAGGAATACCTCGCCGTGGCAAACGAGCTGCTGCTGCGCATTTGATGCAGCAATACATATATAATAAGGAAGAAAATATGGCAAAAAAACAACAACGCGGACTGGGTTCCCTCAATCCGCTCGAAGATCTGCTGACCGATAACATGGTTGAAGCAAAGGGCGCGGTCAGCACGCTCCGTCTCTCCGAGATTGAACCTCGCGCTGATCAGCCACGCAAAACCTTTTCCGCCGAAGCGCTGACACAGCTTGCCGATTCCATCGCCGCACATGGAGTTTTGCAGCCCCTTTTGGTGCGTCCCAGCGCAGTTGCCGAGGGATATTATGAAATTATCGCCGGCGAAAGACGCTGGCGGGCGGCCAAAATGGCAGGCTTGACCGAAGTTCCCGTCATCGTGATGGACAGCGACGAGCTGCACGCCGCCGAGATTGCGCTGATCGAAAACGTGCAACGCGCCGACCTCAATCCCGTGGAGGAAGCGTTTGGCTATCGCCGTCTCATTGATGAGTTCGGTTTGACGCAGGAGCAGGTCGCGGCACAGGTCGGCAAAAGCCGCCCCGCTGTGGCAAACGCACTTCGCCTGCTCGATTTGCCCGCGGGTGCACTGGCACTGCTGCGTGACGGAGAGATTTCGGCAGGTCACGCCCGTGCACTGCTCGGACTTCGCCGCCGCGAGGAAATCGATGCGCTGGCAGAGAAAATCGCCGCGCAGGATCTCTCGGTGCGCGCAGTCGAGGATGCCGTTCGCCGACTCAATGCGATTCCCGACGAGGTGGAGGAGGAAGAGACTCCCTCCGACGAGATTGTGATCGACTATTTTGCCGAGCTTGAACGAAAAACCATGTCCCTGCTCGGCCGCAAGGTCAAAATTGCACACTCGCCCCGCAAGCGCGTGCTTGAGTTGACCTACGAAGACAACGAGGACCTTGAACAGCTGCTCGTCCGACTCTGCGGCAGCGAGATCATCGAAGAAGGCTGATCTGCCCGCCGGGAGGAACTATGCTGCAAAACTTTCTGCTGACCGTCGAGAGCGAGGAGCCGTCGCTGATTAAAGAGCTCTGGGACTCCATCGTCAACAAATATTTCACCATCGAATTCGGCGAATATCAAAATATCAATCTATCCAATCCCATGTTTTCGGCAAAGTCGATTTTGATCTGCTGTTTTATCGGCATTCTGCTGGCGTCTGTGCTTGCGATTTTCAACAAGCGTGTGCTGGGCGACTTCGTGCGCGCCTGTGCACGGGACGGTGCAACCTCTCCCGAGAAGGCGCGAACATTGGCTGAACTGGGATTTTTGAAGAACAGCGCCGTGCGCGGAGCACTCAAGCGCGGTGGATCCCTGCGTCGGGCTGTCCGCTGTGTTGAGGACGATGTGGCAGACCTGCAGGCCGGCATTCCCCTGCACGAAAAGGATGCCGCGCGCTACCCTTATGTTGCACCCGCACCCAAGAATACCAAGATTACCCCCACGCGCACCGATCTCAATCATGCGCATTTCTATATTCCCGAAGATGAGATTTACACCGCCGAGATCCGCTACGACAAAAAAGGCACCAACTGGCTTGGATTTTTCGGCGCACTCGTTCTCGGATTGGTCGTATTGAGCCTGATTTTCCGACTGCTGCCCGATATCATGCAGTTGGTCGACAACTTTGTGGGCATGGTGAAGCCCTCATCTAACATTACTTAACCCGTTATCAAGCAAAGGAAGGTAAATTATGAATCGGAATCCGCAAGGTCAGCCCAATCAGCCCCAGCAAAATCCGCAGGCATATCAGGGACCGCGCCGTCCGCCGCAGACGGGCGGGCAAGCAACGCCTCCTCCCGCACGTCCCGCAAGACCACAGCCGAACGCCGGTCAGCCAACGGCACGTCCGCAGCAGCCTTATAGACAACAGCCCTCCTACGCACGTCCCGCGCCGACACAGATGCGAACAGGCGGCGGATCGGGCGGCGGCAGACGCCGTCCCACCAAGCACCGCAGCGTGTGGTCTGTTTTGCTGATTATTCTGCTCATCGCCGTAGTCACCGCGATGCTGATTGTAGGCGGCATTTATTTCGCAGGCATTCGCTATCAGAAAGTGATCAACGACGACGGCTCGACCATCAAGTTTGTGGGTCGTGTGGATGCGGACAACGAACCGCTCACCGGCAAGCTCTTCTACTCAGACGGGCTTCGTGCCGAGGTTGACCTCGACAAAAATACCGTCACCTACTCGGACGGCTCTGTCTATGAAGGCGGGCTGGAGAATCTGCGCCGCCACGGCGAGGGCGTTCTGCGATACGCCAACGGTGATGTATACACGGGTGAATTCAGCTATGATAACATCACCGGTTATGGTCGGTTTGAATTTGTCTCGGGCGATGTTTACGAGGGTGATCTTGTTGACCGCGCAAAGGAAGGTCAAGGCACCTACACCTGGGCGGACGGCGCGTACTACACGGGCGGATTTTCTGCAAATCTGCGCAACGGACAGGGCGTGATGGTCTGGCCAGATGGCTCCCGCTATGAGGGCGGCTTTGTGAACAACCTCAAAGAAGGAACGGGCGTCTACACCTACGCTTCGGGCGATGTCTACGAGGGCGAGTTTGTCGCCGATATGCGCGCAGGGCAGGGCAAATACACCTGGGCGAACGGCGAAACCTTCACCGGAACCTTCTCCGCCAACAATCTCAACGGCGAGGGCACCTACACCTGGCCCTCCGGCCGCACCTACACCGGATACTTCCAAAACGGAAAGATCGTCCGCGCGGATGGGGAATGAGGAGAAAAAGAAGACGATGAGAGACGGGGGAGCTTTATTCCAAAAAGCTCCCCCTTCTCTCGTTCCATAGGTCGCAAAAACTTTGAATTGAAAAGACCTTGGGGAGGCTCTTTTTGTAAAAAGTGCCTCCCCAAACCCCTCTACAAAAACTTTCTAACATTTCATTTTGTTTGAACTTTTTCGCGGGGGGGCGTGGGGGAGCCTTTTGAAAAAGGCTCCCCCCACATTCTCATTTCTCAGGATCCAAATATGGCCACATGGCTTTTAGGTAGTTGAGACCGCTCCAAACGGTGAAAAGCGTCATGACTGCCATCATCACATAGGCGGGGATGTGGAGCTCAGCAATGGCGGCGGGGAAGACAAGCTCCTCGAGGAGGATCACGACGACGGCGATCATCTGGGTAACGGTTTTGATTTTGCCCAGCCAGTTTGCCGCGACAACGACACCTGCCTTTTGGTTGGCGATCATTCGCAGCGAGGTGACGGCAAGCTCGCGCAGGATGACGATGGCGGCAACCCAGACAAAAACCCCGCGAATCTCGTCATATTTGCACAAAATGGCCAGCATTGCCCCGAAAATCAGGAATTTATCGGCAAGGGGATCGAGAAATTTGCCGAAATCGGTGATCATATTGCAGCGGCGGGCGATCTGCCCGTCCAGCATATCGGTCAGCGAGGTGAGGATGAAGAGCGCACAGCCGACAATCGACGGCCAGCCCCCCTCGACGGGCAGCAGCAGGACGATCATAAAAATCGGCACCAAAATCATGCGCAAAACGGTCAGTTTGTTGGGAAGATTCAGTTTCATTTTCACGCTCTCCCTTCGTTTTGGGGGATAATGGCTTTGCCCACCAGATCGTAGTCCTGAACCTCTGTGATTTGCACGTCAACGAAGGAGCCGGGGGCGATGCGAACAGGGGAAACAAAGAAGATTTTGCCGTCAATCTCGGGCGCGTCGGCGAACGAGCGTCCGTAATGTGCCTCGGAAACAGGATCGAAATCCTCGACCAGCACGCGGATGGTGGTGCCGATGTACTTCGGCATCAGCTCGTCAACCACAGCCTGCTGTTCGCGCATGAGAATATCGGCGCGGTCAAGCTTGAGCTGCTCGTCAATCTGATCGGGGAAGTCGTAGGCGGGTGTGTCCTCCTCGCGGGAGTAGGGGAATACCCCTGCGCGGTCAAACTTTTTCTCGCGCACAAACTCGCACAGCGAGAGGAAATCCTCCTCTGTCTCACCGGGGAAGCCAACGATGAATGTGGTGCGGATGATGATGTCGGGAATGGCGGCGCGCAGGCGATCAATGGCGTCATCGATCATGGCGCGGTCACCGTGGCGGTTCATGGCCTTCAGCATTCGGTCGGTGGCGTGCTGCACGGGAAGGTCAATATACTTGACAACCTGCGGGTTGTCGCGGATCTCGGCAATCAGCTCATCGGTGATTTTGTCGGGGTAGCA
Source organism: Clostridia bacterium (assembly GCA_017407835.1). Lineage (GTDB taxonomy): Bacteria > Bacillota > Clostridia > Oscillospirales > CAG-272 > SIG693. The sequence goes on along the minus strand of JAFQVV010000008.1, from coordinate 78,679 downwards.
GTAAAGCAGGCGAATCCATGGAATATCGGTTTCATCGGTGATGGCACGCAGCAGAGCTGCCAGCTTATACTCGCCATAAAGGTCAAGACCGTAGCGAGAGGTATCCTGCGCAACCAGAACAAGCTCACGCACGCCCAGCGCCTCCATCTCCTTCGCTTCCGCCACGATATCCTCGATGGAACGCGAGCGGAATTTGCCCCGAATATCGGGAATTGCGCAGTAAGCACAGCGGTTATCGCACCCCTCCGCGATCTTGAGATAGGCGGTATACTCGGGGGTGGTCAGCACGCGGTCGCCGCCGAGACGCACCTCGTCGGCGGGGGCATACTCGCTGAAGCGCTTGCCCTCAGCAACAGATTTGACGGCATCGACAATAGCGTGGATCGAACCAACCCCCAGTGCCGCGTCGATCTCGGGCAGCTCAGCAAAAAGCTGGTCGCGATAGCGCTCAGCAAGGCAACCCGTGACCACAATGCCCTTGAGCGTGTGGTGATCCTTGAGCCACGCAATGTCAAGAATATTGTCAATCGACTCCTTTTTGGCACTCTCGATGAATGCACAGGTGTTGATGATGATAATGTCCGCCTCGGTTTCCTCCGGCGTTACCTCGAAGCCTGCCGCCAACAGCTCGTGCAGCATGACCTCCGTGTCAAGTTGGTTCTTGGGACATCCAAGCGATACAAATCCAATTTTCATGGGTTTACCTTTCGTTTTGTGATTTGGTAGGGACTTGGGGAGAAGCTTTTTGAAAAAAGCTCCTCCCCAAACCCCTCCCGCAAAAACTTCCAAAAACGCCCTTATTGAAAGTTTTTGCGGATTCTTAAGGGGCTTTTTACAAAAAGCCCCTTAAGCGGGGTGCAGGGGCAGAGCCCCGCTTATCTCCCGATCTGCTCCCGGGTGTAGCCCAGGCGCATGAGGGCGGCGATGGCTTTCTGACGGGCGAGTCGGTCGGTGGGGAGGGAGCCCCACTTGCGTTCGATAACCTCGGCGCATCGGGCGGCGAAGTCAATCTCGGCCAGGCGATCGGGCAGCGTTTCCAATACATCGCGTGAGAATCCCTTCTGCCGAAGCGCCTGCACGATGCGCAGGGGACCCCAGCCTTTGCGCAGGCAAACGCGGAGCGCACCCTCAATCTGATCTTCTTCGTTGATATAGCCGCCCTCGACCATCGCAGCGGCGGCAAATTCGGCGGCATCGCGGTCGATGCCCCGCAGGAGGAGCTTGCGCACCAGCGTCTGCTCGGTCAAATCTCCATAGGACAGCAAATTCAGCGCGCGGCTGACTGCAGCATGGCGGACGGCGGCCTGCTCGATCTGCACGACCTGCTCCTGCGTCAGTCTGCGCCCCGCCGCCTTCTCATAGGGGTGAAGGCAAGGCAGCTCGGCATACTGTCGGTCGGAGACGATGAAGCTTTTCTCCTCGCTGCCGCCATCACCGCAGAGGGTGAGGGCCACACAGAGAGCACTCCCCATCTGCACGGGGACAATTTCCCGAATAACAGCCGAGAGCATTATTCTCCGTCCGCATCGTCGAGCTTGAGGGAGCGGATGTCGAACTCGTCATCCTCATCCTCGTCCAGCTCGTACTCCTCTTCCATCGAATCGAGCTGATCCTGCATGGCGCGGATCTTTGCCTCGATCTCATCGAAGAGAGCGGGATCTGCTTCAATTGCGGCGCGGGCATTGTCCTTACCCTGACCCAGCCGCTCGCCGTTATAGGAGAACCACGCGCCCGACTTTTTGATGATGTCCAGCGTCACGCCGATATCAATCAGCTCGCCCGAGCGCGAGATACCTTTGCCGTAGAGAATGTCAAATTCCGCCGTTTTGAAGGGGGGAGCGACCTTGTTTTTGACCACCTTTGCCTTGGTGCGCGAACCGTAGACATCAGCGCCGTTCTTCAGCGTCTCTGCCTTGCGGACTTCAATGCGCACCGAGGAGTAGAACTTCAGCGCGCGACCACCGGGGGTGGTCTCGGGGTTGCCGTACATCACGCCAACCTTCTCGCGCAGCTGGTTGATGAAGATCACGATGCAGTTGGACTTGGACACAACGCCCGAGAGCTTGCGCAGTGCCTGCGACATCAGCCGCGCCTGCAGACCAACGTGGGACGCACCCATCTCTCCCTCGATCTCCTGCTGGGGGGTCAGCGCGGCAACCGAGTCGATGACAACCGCCGAAATGGCGCCCGAGCGTACCAGCACCTCGCAGATCTCCAGCGCATCCTCGCCCGAGTCGGGCTGGGAGACGAGCAGATTATCGATGTCAACTCCCAGCGCCTTGGCATACTGGGGATCAAGCGCGTGCTCGGCGTCGATGAAGGCGGCATCTCCGCCGTCCTTCTGTACCTCGGCGAGAATGTGCAGCGCAAGCGTGGTCTTACCCGAGGATTCCGGACCGTAGATCTCAATGATGCGCCCACGGGGAACACCGCCGATGCCCAGCGCCATATCCAGCGCAATCGAGCCGGTGTGCACAGCCGAGACGTTCATGTGCGCGTTCTCACCCAGCTTCATGATGATTCCCTCGCCAAAACGCTTGGTCAGCTGCTGCTTGGCGGTGGCAAGCGCCTTTGCGCGCTCCTCGTCCGATGCGGTCATCTGCACCGCGGGTTTCTTGATCGTATTTTTTGTTGCCATGGATAAAATCCTCCATAAATTCTAATTATGGATATATTATAGCGAATATTTTCTTGAATTGCAATAGTTTTTCTCAATATTTTTCCGATTTCGGAAAAATATTTGTTTTTCAATGGTTATACAGGGGCTCTGCCCCTTGCCCCGCTTAAGGGGCTTTTTGAAAAAAGCCCCTTAAGAATCCGCAAAAACTTTCATTGAGGGTATTTGGGGAAGTTTTTGAAGGTTCCAAGGAAACTTTTTTCAAAAAGTTTCCTTGGCGAGGTTTGGGGCAGAGCCCCAAGACCTTTTAATACGTCGGCGTATCCAGTCTCCACTCCTCGCCTTCGCGGACGAGGGTGAGCCTGACGCGCAGGATTTCGGCCTCGCCTTCGAGGTGGGAGTCAATTTCCACATTGACGTACTTGCTGCCCGAAGGTTTCACAACCGTCATGGTATCATAGTCATAGATGCGTTTTGCCGTGATCATCGGCTCATGAAGATTGGACTTTTTCAGCCCATCGTCGGTGTCGAGATAGCGGGCGTAGAGCATCCCTGCGTTGGGGTCTGCTACACCGATAAAGGTCGTTTCGTAGATGGACGCGAGATACTCGCTGCTGTAAACCTTCTCGGCGGCGGTTTTAATCTGGTCGGTAGTCTGGTAGGGGCAGTCCTCGGTGACGTAATCGTAGTTGCCCCCCTCGTCCATGTAGTAGACGTAGTTCTTGATGGCGAATTCGCTGTCGCGCTTGATGGCGGGCAGACCCTCGCCGAAGAAAATATCGTTAATTTCATAAGATGCTTCAATGAGCGCGGTGACAATCGGCTTCATCTCAGCCTCGGTGGGCGCGCTGCCGCACGATGCTGCGGTCATGAGGATGAGGACAAAGGTGAGGACAGTGAAAATCTTTTTCATCGCTTACCTCCTGCGATTGGGATTGCTTATGCCTGCGGTTCTTCTTCGGCGGCTTCGGATTCTTCGCCCGCCACGCTCGAGAAGTTGACCAGTTTTGCACCTTCGGCCAGACGCATCACGATAACACCTGCCGCCGAGCGTGAATAAACGGGAATATCGGCAACCGGCGTGCGGATGATGGTACCGGTGTCGGTGATGAGCATCAGATCATCGGTGTCGGAGACAGCGGAAATACCTGCCAGCTTGCCGGTTCGCTCGGATACATTGTGGCAGATCACGCCCAGACCGCCGCGGGTGCGCATGGTGCGGAAATCGTCAAATCGGGTGCGCTTGCCAAAGCCGCCCTCGGTGACAGTAACCAGCTCCTTGCCCTCTTCTACGACGGCGGCACCCACCACATAGTCATCCCCGCGCAGCGAAATGCCGCGGACACCCCGGGCGGTGCGGCCCATGGCGCGAACATATTCCTCCGAGAAGCGGATGGCGTTGCCGTCGGCGGTAGCGAGAATCACGTCCCGGTCGCCCATGGTGTGCATGACAAAGACCAGCTCGTCACCCTCGTCCAGCGAGAGCGCAATCTTGCCGCCCTTGCGCTGATACTCGTATTCGGTGAGCAGGGTACGCTTGATCACACCGCGGCGGGTGACCATGGTGAGGTATTCCTCCTCGCCGAAGCCCGCGATGGCAATGACGGCCGTGATCTTCTCCCCTGCTTCCAGTTCAAGCAGGTTGACGATATTGGACCCCTTGGCGGTGCGGCTCGCTTCGGGCATCTGATATGCCTTGCGGGTGTGTACCTTGCCGCGGTTGGTGAAGAGCATGAGGTAATCGTGGGAGTTCATAACGATAACTTGCTCGATAAAGTCCTCTTCCTTGGTGGACATACCAATGATTCCCTTGCCGCCCCGGCGCTGAGCGGTGTAGGTGTCGGCGGGCTGGCGCTTGATATAGCCGGCGTGGGTCATGGTGATCACACAAGCATGACGCTCGATGAGATCTTCCAGCACAATCTCGTCCTCAGCGGCAACCAGCTCGGTGCGGCGGGGCTCGGCAAACTTGCGCTTGATCTCAAGCATCTCCTCGCGGATGATGTCCCGCACCTTGGCGGGATCGGCGAGGATGCCCTCAAGCTCGGCAATGAGCCGATGCAGGCGAGCCAGCTCGTCCTCGATCTTCTCGCGCTCCATGCCGGTGAGCTTACCCAGCGTCATATCCACAATCGCCTGCGCCTGCTCATCCGAGAGGCCGAAGCGCTCGCAGAGGGTGAGCTTGGAGGCAGGGATGGAGGGGGAGGTCTTCATGATCTCCACCACTTCATCAATATGATCGAGAGCAATCTGATATCCCTCAAGGATATGGGCGCGTGCACGGGCTTTCTTCAGATCGAAGATGGTACGGTTGGTGATTACCGACACCTGATGCTTGATGTAGGCATCAAGGATGCGGGGCAGGGACAGCACTTTGGGTTCCCCGTCAATGAGAGCCAGCATATTGATGGCGCAGGTGTCCTGCAGCTGGGTATACTTGTAGAGCTGATTGAGCAGGATCTGCCCCGACACGTCGCGGCGGTGCTCAATGACGATGCGGATCTTGCCCCGTGCCGACTCATCACGGATACCGGTAATGCCGTCCACCCGCTTTTCTTTGTGCAGGTCGGCAATTGACTCAACCAACTGGGACTTGTTCACCTGGTAAGGGATCTCGGTGACGATGATGCGGTGCTTATCCTCCTCCACCTCGCAGCGGGCGCGAACCATGACACGGCCCCGTCCGGTGGTGTAGGCCTCGATAATGCCGTTCTGTCCGTAGATAGAAGCGTAAGTGGGGAAGTCGGGGCCCTTGATGTGCTGCATCAGATCGGCCACGGTGCAGTCGGGATTGTCCATGCGGCAGATGGTGGCGTCGATGACCTCGCCCAGGTTGTGGGGCGGGATGTAGGTAGCCATACCCACGGCGATACCGATGGAGCCGTTGACCAGCAGGTTGGGGAAGCGGGAGGGGAGAACCTCGGGCTCACGGCGGCTGCTGTCAAAGTTAGGCATCCACTTGACCACGTCCTTCTCGATGTCCTGGAGCATGGTATCGGCGAGCTTGGACATTCTCGCCTCGGTATAACGATAGGCGGCGGCGCCGTCACCGTCGATGTTGCCGAAGTTACCCTGACCTTCGATGAGGGGGTGGCGGAGCGAGAAGGGCTGCGCCAGGCGCACCATGGTGCCGTAGACCGCCGCGTCACCGTGGGGGTGATAGCGGCCCAGCACGTTACCGACCGTCGTTGCCGACTTGCGGAAGGGCTTATCGTAGGTGAGGTGGTCCTCATACATGGCGTAAAGAATGCGCCGCTGACCGGGCTTCATGCCGTCGCGAACATCGGGCAGAGCGCGCGAGACGATAACAGACATGGAATACTCAATGAAGGACTTGCGTACCTCCTTCTCCATGGTAATGTCGCGTATGCTCTGATCGGCAAATTCAAGGTCGTGTTTTTCTTCCATGATTTATCCTTTCTTTCGTTACGGGGGCTTTGCCCCCGCTCCCCCACTTAAGGGGCTTTTTGAAAAAAGTCCCTTAAGAATCCCCAAAAACTTTCAAAATTTGGTTTTGGGTTTGGTGGGTGCGGATTTTACGAATTGATTTGGGTAACAGTGGTTTGTTCAAGAAGGGCTACGATATCGGCCACTGTGGGCAGCTCGGTGCCGTCGTGGGCAACCCGCGCGGCGGCGGCAGCCGACGCAAAACGCAGCGCTTCGGGGAATGATTTTTCCTCGGCAAATTTTGCGTGGAGGTAGGCGGCGAGGTAGGTATCCCCCGCTCCTGAGAAGGAGCGGAAGGGAACGGTGGGCGTGCTTACCCGATAATTGCCCTCGGGACCAACAGCAAGCGAACCGTCGGCATCCATTGTACACAGAATTTCGGTCCTTTCTCCACCGAGTTTTCCACAGGCTGTGCAAATTTGCTCGGCTGTGTACAAGTCCTCGAACAGACTGTGCAAAGCCAGTAGCTCAGCAAGTTCCCCGCGGTTAGGCTTAATGAGATCGGGATGGACGGAAAAACCTTGGCAGAGGGCTTCTCCGCTGCAGTCCAGTGCCACAAAGATATGGGGATTTTGCTCCCTTGCGGCGAGGATGATCTGTTTGTAGAAATCTTTTTCCACACCCTGTGGAAGACTGCCGCAGATCGAGAGTACATCGACTTTTCCACAGCCGTCGAGCAATGCGGTTTTCAACCGTGCAAGCTCCCCCAGCGTCACAGGACCGCCCGATTCGTTGAATTCGGTGCAAAGCCCGTCGCGGTCGATGATTTTGGTGTTGGTACGCACACCCGCGGCGGTGGGAACGGAGTGCAGGGTCACATGGGGCGCCGCCGTCAGCGCGTTGCAGACATCGCCGAACGGTCCGCCCGTGAAGGTATAGAAGTCAACCTCGTCCCCCAACAGCGAGAAGATGCGCGCCTGATTTGCCGCCTTACTGCCCGATGTGAGCAGGGTTCGTGCGGCGCGGTTCATTTGCCCCGTCCGCGTGGGCGCATCGAGATAGATCACACGGTCAATCCCGGGATTGAGGTTGAGAATGGCAACTTTCATGGAACTGCGTTAAACGTCGAGATTCTCGGCAAATTTGGCGTTTGCTTCGATGAATTCACGGCGGGGCTCAACCCGATCGCCCATGAGGATGCTGAACATCTGGTCGCACTCAATGGCGTCCTCCAGGGTAACGCGGAGGATGGTGCGGTAGTTGGGATCCATGGTGGTGTCGCGAAGCTGATCGGCGTTCATTTCACCAAGACCTTTATAGCGGTTGGCCTCGGCGCCCTGGCCAAGCTGTTCCATATAGGCGTCACGCTCGGCTTCGGTGAAGGCGTAGTATTCCTTTTTGCCCTTGTGGACGCGGTAGAGGGGGGGTTGGGCTAAGAAGATGTGCCCCTCGTCGATGAGTCGGCGCATATGGCGGAAGAAGAAGGTGAGGAGCAGGATGCGGATATGCGATCCGTCCACGTCGGCATCCGCCATGATGATGATCTTGCCATAGCGAAGCTTTTCCATGTCAAATTCCTCGCCGATGCCGCAGCCCAGCGCTTGAATGATCGGAATCAGAGAGGCGTTGCCGTAAACCTTGTCCAGACGAGATTTTTCTACGTTGAGCACCTTACCGCGCAGGGGAAGGATGGCCTGGAAGCGGGGATCACGCCCTTCCTTGGCGGTGCCTCCTGCAGAGTCTCCTTCCACGAGGAAGAGCTCGGTCAGCTCTGTGCGGCGCTCCTGGCAGTCTGCCAGCTTGCCGGGGAGGGTGGAGCCCTCCAGCGGATTCTTGCGGCGTGTCAGCTCACGCGCCTTGCGGGCGGCCTCACGGGCGCGGGAAGCGGCAAGAGCCTTTTCCAGGATAATCTTGCCCGCGGAGGGGTTTTCCTCCAGATACTCCGAGAGCTTGGTGTAGACCAGTTTATCCACAAACTGGCGCATATCGGCGTTGCCCAGCTTGCCCTTGGTCTGTCCCTCGAACTGCGCCTCGGTGAGCTTCACCGAAACCACAGCGCAAAGTCCCTCGCGGACGTCCTCGCCCGAGAGGTTTTTGTCTGCGTCTTTGAGGATGCCGTTCTTGCGGGCATATTCGTTGAGGACACGGGTGAGGGCATTCTTGAAGCCCACCTCATGGGTACCGCCCTCGATGGTGTGAATGTTGTTGGCAAAGGTCAGCAGCGTCTCGTTGTAGGTATCGTTGTACTGCATGGCAACCTCGGCCACGTAGTCCTCACGCTCGGCACGCATATAGATGATGTCGGGGTGAATGACCTCAGCCTTCTTTGCGTTGCCCAGATGCTCCACAAAGGAGCGCACGCCCCCCTCATAGAGCAAATCATTTTCCCGCGGCTCGGTGGGATTTCCTTCCGCATCGGGCATACAGCGCTCATCACGGATGGAGATGTTCACACCGCCGTTGAGGAATGCCTGCTCGCGCAGACGGGCAAGAAGTGTATCGTATTCAAACACCGTTTCCTCAAAGATGGTGGCATCGGGTTTGAAGCGCACATAAAGACCGTGACGGTCGGTTTCTCCCTCACAGCGGAAGGCACGGGCAACCGCGCCACGTTCGAACCGCTCGGTGTAGCGCCGGCCGTCGTAGCAGTTGTCCAGCTCTACCCATTCGGAGAGAGCGTTGACTACCGATGCGCCCACACCGTGCAAGCCCCCTGAGAACTTATAGCCCTCGCCGTCAAACTTACCGCCGGCATGAAGGATGGTATAGACCACCTCAAGGGTTGGGATGCCCATCTTGGGATGGATGCCCGCGGGGATACCGCGGCCGTCATCCTGTACCGACACGCTGCCATCGGGATGCAGTGTCACCTCAATGCGGTGACACTTCCCCGCCATGGCTTCATCGATGGCGTTGTCCACGATCTCGTACACCAGGTGGTGCAGACCGCGAATAGAGGTAGACCCGATGTACATACCGGGTCTGCGGCGGACAGCTTCAAGGCCTTCCAGAACTTGTATTTGACTTTCATCGTATTGATTCATGTGCTCTCCTTTTCTCAGGGGGACTTCCCCCTGTTCCCGCCATGCGCACACGCACAGTCGGCGTTGGTGATATTACAGCTCCTCACAGCGTCCGCGCAGTGCGGACGAAGAAAGCGGTGATAAACAAAGTCGGATAGTCCCCTCTGCACGGTAGAGGATGAACGCTTTCGGCAGCTCATCGGCTGCGCTTTCCACTCGCCCCTCATGCTGCATTTCGGTCAGCATACGGCGGGTGATGGGTGATACGCTGGCATTGTCCAGATCAAAAATGCCGATCACATCCCGCGTGCGGATGGTTCGTCCGTTGCCTGCGTGCAGATACATAACAAATCCCCCTTGATGGTTTGGATAATGGGACGCTTATCGGTATACGCCGCCCTCTACCCGTATCACATTTGCCTCGCCCGAGAAAATATCCCTCTCGCAAGTGGTCATGATCACCTGCCTGTCGGCAAATGTTCGCGTCAGATAGGCCCGGCGGGTTGAATCAAGCTCGCTGAGCACATCGTCAAAGAGGAAGACGGGACGTTCTCCCGACATTTCGGCGCAAATCTCGCCCTCCGCCAGCTTCATGGCAAGCGCAAGTGAACGCTGCTGGCCCTGAGAGGCGTAGAGCCGCGCAGAACGGTCATTGAGACTGATGGCAATATCATCCCGATGTACACCCCAAAGCGTGCTTCCTGCCCCCCTCTCTCGGTCGAGATGGGACGTCAGCAAGCCATAGACACGCTCGCGCACGGCATCGGCGTCGGCACAGCGGTCGGGCTCAAGGTGAAATCCCGTGGTGTAGGTGAAGGCGGGCAGCTCGCGGTCGCCTGTCATGTCGGCAAAAATTCGGGCGGCCGCAGCTTCCACGGCGCGGATATACGCCAGCCGTGCCGGAGCAATCACGGCAGCCTGCTCGGCCAGCTGTGCCGACCAGAGATCAACCGTGTCCCGAAAAAGCCGTGGATTTTCGTCGGCCTGCTTGAGCAGCTTGTTGCGCTCACGCAGTGCCACGTTGTAGCGCTGCAGCGCCTGCAGATAAAGGGGACGCTGCTGCGAGATGGCAATGTCAAGATAGCCGCGCCGCGCGGCAGGCCCCTCTTTGATCAGCGAGAGGTGCTCGGGGCAGAAGAGGACGGCACGGAAGGTGCCCACAAGTTCACTCATTCGCCGCAGCTTGACGCGGTTGAGCTCAACCGTTCGTTTTCCCCCCGAAAAGCGGATAACTGCCGTTTGCTCGCGCCCACCCGCCGCAAAATCAAGGCGAAGGGCTGACAGCTCCGCGCCAAAGCGGATCAACTCCGCTTCTTTTGCGCCGCGAAAGGACTTGCCAAGCGCGAAAAGGTAGATTGCCTCAAGCAAATTTGTCTTGCCCTGTGCGTTGTCTCCCACAAGGATGTTTACCCCTTCACCGAAGTGCACCTCGGCTGATGCCACATTGCGAAAATCGGTCAGGGCAACGGCACGGACGGGCATCAGTCGTGCATACGGACAGGCACGACCATGAAGACCTGATCGGTCAAGGTAGCCTCATCCTCGGCGGGCTCAACCACCATGCGCATCAGCGGAGAAGTCAGCGAGAGCGTAATTTTCTCTGCCGTGCAGGCGCGAAGGGTATCAATGAGATAACGGTTATTGAAGCCGATCTCGATGGGATCGCCCGCGTAGGTGTTTTCCACCTCGTCATAGATGCGTCCGGTGGAGGAAATCGACGAAATTTCAAGACGGGGACCGCCGAAGGTCAGCTTAACCCAGGAGCGAACGGCACCCACCACTTTTTCTTCGGTAACAAGGGTTGCACGCTCCAATGCACCCAGCAGCTCGAGACGGTCGAGGGTAGCGTGGTTGGCATCGCTGCCCGAGAGGACGCGGTTATAGTCCAGATATTCGCTGTCAATGATGCGCGAGAAGAGGGTGAGCGTGTCAAAACGGAAGATCACGTGCTTGCGGGTGAGGTAAACGCGAACCTGGGGCAGCTCATCTCCTTCGGTTTTATCATCAAGGAATCGCGTCAGCTCAGCTAGCGTCTTGCCGGGAATGATGAACGAGAAATCGATGGAACGGCCATCGGTGGATTTGTTCTCAATTGCAATATCCGCCGAGCATTTCGCCAAACGGAAGGAATCACAGCCGACCATCAGCAGCTGTCCTTCGGTCACGCGGAAGAAAGCGCCGTTGAGCGCCGCGCGCTGATCGTTGACGGCAACGGCAAAGGCGGTCTGATTGATCAGTGCCCGCAGAATCCCCTGGGGCAGCATAAAGGAGCGCTCGCTCTCAAGCAGCGGCATGCCGGGGAAATCCTCCCCCCGCATCGCCTGCATCTGATAGGAAGAGCTGCCCGAGAGAATGGTGGCACCCATATTTTTGTCTACAATCAGCTCAATCTGACTGCCGCCCATGGCACGGATGATGGCATAGAACTTCTGTGCGTTGAGAATGACATAGCCTTCCTCAAGCACATCTGCAGCGCAGAAAAGACGCACGCCCTTCTCCAGATCAAAGGTGGTCATCTCAATGCCGCCCTGTACGGCGCGCATCAGAATACCTTCAATGGCAGGGAGAGTGTTTTTGTTGGAAACGGCACACATCAGAGGTGTGACAGCTGCGATAACGGTAGAACGGTCGAAAATAATACGCATATCGTGTCCTTTCGGCGCGAAGCTTGTCTGCACACGCGCACTTGTGTGAAAGAATGAAAGAATAAATGTATAAATCTTTAGTCGTAGTATTAGTAGGTCATGTGGAAACTGTGGAAATCCCATCTTTTTCCCGTTGGACAGGCATTATCGGTGTGTACAACCTCTGCGGAAAATTTCCCGTCTTTTCCACAGAATTCTTTTCCACAAAATCCTCCACAGTTTTCCCACAATCCGCACAGGGGAAAAACTCCAATCAGCCGCGGAATTCCTTGATCATTTCCTTGACCTCTGTTTTGAAGGTCAGGTTGTCGTTGCATCGTTTTTCAATGGCTTTTACCGAGGCGAGAATGGTGGTGTGATCGCGGGAGAAATATTTGCCGATCTGCGGGAAGGATAACCCCGTGACCTCGCGAATGAGGTAAATACAGAGATGTCGGGGCTGAGTCAGCTCTTTTTTGCGGCTGGTGCTCTCAAGCTCGGCGCGCGTCACACCGTATTTGCGGCAGACGGCGGTGAAAATTTTGTCCACCGTGACGCTGACAGGCTCGGCACCCCCGAGAATATCGTTGATGGAGGTGCGCGCCAGCTCCATACTCACAGGCTTGCCAGACACAAAAGACATGGCACCCAGCTTTTTGATTGCGCCCTCAATCTGACGAATGTTTGAGCGAAGGTTTTCAGCCAGAAAATCGAGCACATCGTCGGGCAGCTCAAGGCTGACAGCGGCGGCTTTGTTTTTGATGATAGCCGCACGAAGCTCAAAATCGGGGGGCTGAATATCGGCAAGCAAGCCCTGCTCAAAGCGGGATTTCAGCCGCTCCTCGAGGGGATGAATTTCAGAGGGCGGCCGGTCAGATGCCAGAATAACCTGACGGTTGTTTTCCACAAGCGTGTTGAAGGTGTGGAAAAACTCCTCCTGAATCGCCTCTTTTTTGGCGATGAACTGGATATCGTCGATGAGCAGTACATCGCAGTGGCGGTACTTGTTGCGGAACTCGGGCATGGACTTGCGCGAGAGCGACTCAATCATCTGGTTGGTAAAATCTTCGCTCTTGATGTAAATGATCTCGGCGTTGGGATTTTTTTGCCGCGTTGCATTGGTAATGGCGTACATCAGATGTGTTTTGCCCAGTCCGGAGGGACCGTAAATGAAGAGCGGGTTATAGCGGTATGCGGGATTGTTTGCCACCGCCCAGCAGGCTGTGTAGGCAAATTTGTTTGAGTCACCCACCACATAGTTGTCAAAGGTGTAGGAAAAGTTGAAGGGGGGGATTGTGCCGCCGATGACTTGTTCGGCAGGCTTTTCTTCTTTTGCTTCCTGCTGCTTTGGCTGAGGATCGACTGTTGCGGTGCTGGTGCAGCGCAGTTCAACTTCAACGGGGAACCCGGTTGCCACTTCAAAATAGTGCCGGATGTTCTCTGCGTGCTGATTGACAACGATGCTGTGTTTGAATGCATTGTCGGTCACAAGGGTGGCAGATGTACCGTTGAACGCTGTCAGTGTATAAGCGTCAAACCAAAGATCAATCACAGTCTGCGCATAATTTTCGCGCATTGCTTCCTTGACCGCGGTCCATAGGGCATTGAGCTCTTCGGTGTTGGTCATATTGACATTCCTTTCTCTGTTCCACCCCGCCCGAGAGCAGGTCGTCACAGATTTTTTTGTACAAATTATATTATATCCATTATACCATAAATCGCTTTGGTTTGCAAGAGAAAAAGCCCAAAACAGCGATAATTTTTTCGTAAAAAAAGCTTGGGGGCGCTTTTTGAAAAAAGCGTCCCCAAACCCCCGTAAAAACGTTCAAAAATTGGGTTTGTGCAAGTTTTTTGCAGGTCAATGGAATTTTTTTAGAAAAAACTTCCATTGCAGGGTGTTGGGCAAAATCCCACGATCTTTTCCACCGCTTCCTCTGCCGTTTCGGCAGTGATAGAACAGCCCGCCGCGCGAATATGTCCGCCCCCGCCGAAGCAAGCGGCAATTGCGGCAACATCAATGCCCGTCGAGCGCAGAGAAGCCCGCCACACGCCGGGTTTGTTCGGATGCGGTTCCTGCTGTTTGAGCATACAGGCAATCTGTGCACCGTCAAGGACGCGAATGGCATCAATCATGGTGTCGGTGTCTTCGGTCATAAGCCCGGCACTGATCCGCTCATCATGGGAGAGGGTTGAGACAACAACTCGCCCATCGGCGAAAGTACGCAGATTGCGCAGAGCAATCTGCTCGGCAGCAAGTGTGCCCGCTGTTTTTCGGTCAAAAAGCAGGCGGTTGATCTCATCGGCAGGGACGGACATCCCATTTTCAATCAGTGCCGCCGCCGCACGGTGGGTTGCAGGGGATGCGTTGGAATATTTGAAGCACCCCGTGTCAGAAGTAATGGCAGCAAACAAACGAGCCGCCACAAGGGGATCAAGCTCATCGCCGCCGCAGAGCGCCGCTAAAATCGGCATCAGCACCTCGCCCGTCGCCGATGCGTCGGGCAGAATGTAGTGGTCGGCATACGGCTCTCCGCTGCCGTGATGATCAATCATCAGCACGATTCGCGGCAGAAACTGCACCCCTGCATCCCCCATCTGCGCGGGGGATGCCGTGTCCACCGTGATCACGGGCGCGTCGGCAAATCGCTCGGGCAGCGCGTCGGGCAAAACCGATTCCTGCTCCTCCTCGGCATCGCAGAGAAACGCCAACCGATCGGGCAGTCTGTGGGCGCAGACGCACCAAACATCCGCCCCGCGCAAAGCCAGCGCGCGGCGGAGTGCAAAGGCAGAGCCGACGGCATCTCCGTCGGGGCGCACATGAAAGAGAATCACGGCACGCTCAAGTTCTGCCAGCCGCGCAATTACCTCACTCTGCGTCAGATTCCGCATGATTTGCCTCTTTTTCTTTGGCTTTGCGCTCAATCTGATTGAGCAGTGTTGCGATTTTTGCACCGTGCGCCAGCGACTCGTCGCGGATGAAGGTCAGCTCGGGTGTCATGCGCAGGTTCAGCGACTCGGCCAGTCTGCGGCGAATATAAGGCGAGGCGGCGCGCAGCCCGCGCACAATTTCCTTCTCCTCGCCGTGAATGTGCGAAAAATAAATTTTGGCAAACTTCAAGTCGGGCGTCACATCACAGGCAGTGACGGTCAAAAATGCCTCCTTGATGCGCGGGTCCTTGACCTCGCGAAAAATTGTCGAAAGCTCAGCCTGCATCGCGTCGTTGATGCGGGCACGGCGGTATCCTGGCATAGATATATCTCCTTTTTGGGTAAAAATGCGCTTAAATTAAAGCTCGGCATTGAAGCCTGCGGCTTCGATGGCGGCAATCATGTCCTCGCGGGTGACCGACGCAGGGGCAGAAACGGTGACGGTGGCAGCGTCCAGATCGACCTTGGCGGATACGCCCTTGATGGCTGACAGAGCATTCTCTACTTTTGCCGCACAGTGAGAACAAGCCATGCCGGTGACCTTGAGTGTGGTAATAAACGTAGGATGTTTGGAAAACAACATGGGAAAAACCTCTCTTTCCATAGTATGATCAGAAGCGGAAATAAATAAACGGATTATAGGTCGAAGAAGCCAGCGACATCACGCAAAGGAGGAGCAGCCCAAGTGTGACGGCATAGCCGATATAATCAAGCGCCGGGGGTCCTATCTCGGCGCGTTTGCGCAAAATGGGAACAATAGGGAAAGAAAAAATCAGCGCGGCAGCGAGGATGGTCAGTGTGTAGGGATCGAGCAGTGCCAGCGCCGCCGACAGACCGCCCGATGCACCGCCCCCGAAGAGAACGGCAAGATATCTCACCGCATCGGTCATATTGTCGGCGCGGAAGACCACAAAGGACAAGCACACCGCCGCCAGCGTCACCACCCGCCACAACGGGCGGAGCCACCGCCGCTCGGTGGGACGAATGAATTCTTCAATCATTTGCATTGTGCCGTGGAATAAGCCCCAAACAATGAAATTCAAACTTGCCCCGTGCCAAAGCCCCGTGGTGAAAAATACAATAAACTTGTTGAGTACCGTGCGCCCGCGTCCGCGGCGGTTGCCGCCCAGCGGAATATACACATACTCGCGGAACCAGGTCGAGAGCGAGATGTGCCAGCGCCGCCAGAACTCGCGAATCGAGCCTGATATGTAGGGATAGTTGAAATTCTCAAGAATGTGGAAGCCGAACATATGCCCAAGCCCGATCGCCATGTCCGAGTAACCCGAGAAGTCGTAGTAAATCTGGAAGCAGTAGGCAATCGCGCCGAGCCAACCCAAAGGAGCACCCAGTGTTTGCTCACCCAAGGCCGCAAATGCCGTATCAGCCAGCAAACCGCAGGGATTGGAGATGAGCAGCTTTTTGGACAGACCGAAGAGAAATCGGCGCAAGCCCCGCGCCGTCAGCTCGGGGGTCATGGTGCGATCGGTGATCTGCGCGGCAATGTCATGATACTTGACAATCGGACCGGCGATCAGCTGCGGGAAAAAGGCAATATACAGGAAAAGATCGTCAATCCGCGTCTGCACCTGGGTATCACCGCGGTAAACGTCCACCACATAGGAGAGAATCTGGAAGGTGAAGAAGGAAATGCCGATGGGCAGACGGATGGCAGGTACCGGAAGCTCAATGAAGGGCAGATAGTTGATGCACTCCACCGCAAATCCCGCATATTTGAACACACCAAGCATGGCAAGATCAAAGAGTACAGCCAATATCATCGGCAGCCGACGCCTATGCTCGCCCTCACTGATACAACGTGCCGCCGCATAGTTCACCGCCACAGAGAGCACCATCAGCACAACATAAATCGGCTCACCGAACGCATAAAACAGCAAGCTTGCCACCGAGAGCAAAATATTTTTCGCACGCACAGAAGGCAGGAGACGATGCCCCAGCCAGATCAGCGGCAAAAAGATAAAGAGGAAAATGGCAGAAGAAAAAACCATGGTGCCTCCGCGTGTAGAGATAGATACTTTATTTTACCACAAATCAGGGAGAAAAGCAAGAGTTTTCGGGGGGAGCCTTTTGAAAACAAAACTGCCCTGCGGGCAGTTCGAGCGAGTTTGTCTTCGGCAAAGCTCGGAAGCTCCTCCCCAAGCCCATACGCATCAAAGGCAGCCGCCCAAAAGACGGCTACCTTTGATGAATCTTCAATATAACGCAGTTTCTATAGCTTTAGTACCCCACGCACACACCTAACATAAAAACATAATACGTGTAAGTTTTTGCGGGATTCTTAAGGGAGCTTTTTACAAAAAGCTCCCTTAAGTGGGGTCCGGGGCAAAGCCCCGCCCTTCCCCCTCCCTCATCTCTTGCGGCAGAGGTATTTGTCGAGTTTTTCCTTCATGTTGTCGGGGATGGTCCGCTCGACCGGGCAGAAGGCGGCATTTGCCATGCGCGAAACAAAAGCGGTGATGAAGGCGATGTCCTGCTCCATCTGCGCAGGCTTGATGAGCGCAGCGGTGTCATAGCTGTTGTGGATGGTCGCCGTCTCGCGGGGGGCAGCACGGCAGAAGGAGACAGAGGGAATTCCCTTGTCCGAGAAAGGCGTTGAATCACTTGAATATACCCCTTGATAGGGCGCAGTCTGGAAGCCCAGCTCGCGTCCCATGTAGGTCAGGTAATGCACCAGCTTCTCCTCGGCAGTGCAGCAGGCGATAAATTTCCCCATGACACAGCCGATCATGTCCAGATTAACGCAGAGTGAGATTTTCTCCAGTCCCTCCTCGTGGCCGGCGCAGTATGCCTTAGCACCCAGCAGTCCCCGTTCCTCGCTGCCGCACCAGATAAACCGCAGGCTGCAGCGATGGGGATGGGCGGCGAAATGCATCGCCATCGACAAAAGCCCCACCGCACCCGACATATTGTCGTACGCCCCCTGGGAGAGGGAGGTTGAGTCGTAGTGCGCGGTCAGGACAATGACCTGTTCGTCCTCGCCCGGCAGATCGAGCACCACATTCTGCGATTCCCCCGTATATTCGTCCTGCGCCAGCGTGATGCGCGCCGTCTTTGCCCCATCGGCAATGAGGGCGACCGCATCCTTTGCGTTGATGTTGACACCGGGGATCTTTTCCCCCTGCGCCACATAGCTGCGCAGTTCGCGGCGGTCAATGTCGCGGTCAAGATAATTGACATTTCCGTCATAGCTGATGAAGCCCACCGCACCGTGCTTGAGGATGTCGCGGTAGCGCCAGTAGCCGAGATAGCCGTCGAAGAGGACGATCTTGCCCCGACATCCCGCAAGGCTCATGGGATCGGTGTCGGTGAGGTAGTAAAGGGGCGCCTCAACCTCGGCCGAGCCGGCGCAAAGATACCCCCGACAGGGGATCTCCTGCCCGTCCACGGTGAGCTTCTCGGTGTGCATGGTCGCCATATCCACCGGGAAAGGCTCAAGCTGGGCGTCCAAGCCCGCCTCGCGGCAGATCGCCTGCAAATATTCGGCGGCGCGTTTTTCCTCCGCGCTCCCGCCCGTGCGGATGTACGCAGTCTCACGAAAAATCTTCTCAATCTGTGCCGTTGTCATGGTTGTCTCCTTGTATGTGATATTAGGGCTTGGGGCGCTGCCCCAAACCCCGCCAAGGAAACTTTTTGAAAAAAGTTTCCTTGGAACCTTCAAAAACTTCCAAATAAATTTATTTTATACAAGTTTTCGCGGGGCAAAGCCCCGTATCCTTATCCCCGGTCCCAGACAGGGACGAAGCGTTCGTCGGCTGAATCGGCGGATTGCATATAGCCCACGAATGGGGCGGCTGCCGCGAGTGCGGTGTCGTATTCGAAGGACGTCAGCCGCCTGTTCAGTGGGGGCGGCAGAGTCAGCGCCGATGGGGGGGTGTACTGTCGCATCAGCGAGAGGCGAATCATTGCGGGGTCAACCCGTGCAGCCAGTGCCGCCAGCGCCGCCGCCGAGTCGCGCCGCCCGCCGGGCAGGACGAGATGGCGAACAATCACGCCGCGACGAAGCATTCCATCGGCGTCAAAGACGGGCGCGCCCGTCTGCTCGACCATGGCGGCAATCGCCCCCAGTGCCCGCTCGGGGTAATCGGCAGGCGCGCCGCGGCGGAGTGCAGCATCGGCGGTGCCGTATTTGAGATCGGGCAGCCATACATCGACGTAATCGGTAAGCGCGGCAACCGTTTCGGTGGATTCATAGCCCCCGCAGTTGTAGACCACGGGGATGCGCAGCTGCGGCTTTGCCCGATCGAGGGCGGCGAGAACGGTGGGCAGATAGTGGGTTGCCGTCACCAGATTGATGTTGTGCGCCCCCTGCGCCTGCAGCTGCAGCATCAGTTCGGCAAGCTCGACCGCATCCACCGCCTGCCCCGCATCGGCATCGCGGCTGATGCGGTGATTCTGGCAGAAGGGACAGCGCAGGGTGCAGCCGCAGAAAAAGATCGTGCCCGAGCCCCGCGTGCCGCTGATGGGGGGCTCTTCGCCAAAATGCAGTCCCGCGCGGGCAATGTGTGCCGTTGTGCCCGCCCGGCAGAATCCGCGCTCACCCGCCGATCTGTTGACGCCGCAGGCGCGGGGACAGAGGGTGCAGGGACGCGAATAAGTCAGTTCCATGCCATCATCTCCTGTGCAAGATTTGTGGGAGAAGAACAGGGCTTCCGCCGTCCGCGGCAGCCCTGCGAAAAAGCCATCTGCCACGGGGGGCAGCAATGAAGGAGGGGAGATAACCCGAGAGAAAGAAGCACGGGGAGATAAATTCGCAGATGATAGCCCGCACCGTACATAATTGCTTGCGCATGGGCAGCTTCCGATCCCACAAAAATTGTGAGAGCCCCTTGCAACTTGTCTGTCACCATTATAGCAAACTACGCCGGCGATTGCAAGGGAAGCATCATATTTTTGCGTTTTTCGGTAAAAACTTTTTCAAAAAACGCGAAATATTTTCAAAAAAGCCTTGACAAATGGAACGCGTTCTGGTATAATAACCGATGTTGACGCTGCTATGGCTCAGTTGGTAGAGCACATCCTTGGTAAGGATGAGGTCATCAGTTCGACTCTGATTAGCAGCTCCAGGAAAGCATCGGGAATACCCGGTGCTTTTTCTGTTTTGCGTGCGGGAATATTTCTCATGTTCTTGCCCTTTTCTCCCGCCGAAAACACTTGCAGAAATTGCTTTGTTATGCTATAATGAAAAAAACGCCGCAGGCGACAAAAGAGAGGCAATATTATGCGTAAATATCTTCTTCCCGCCACGGGAAATGACTACAAAGCCAACCTGCACTGCCACACCAACGTATCCGACGGCAGACAGTCCCCCGAGGAAATGAAGGCCGACTACATGGCGCAGGGCTATTCCATCATCGCGTTCACCGACCACGATATTCTCATTCCCCATCCCGAGCTTGCCGAGGAGAACTTCCTCCCCCTCAACAGCTTTGAGGTGGAGATCAACCAACCCGATGTAGAGGAAAAATCGGCGCGCAAGACCTGCCACATCTGCATGATCGCGCTTGAACCCGACAACATCACCATGCCCTTCTGGCACAGAGAGAAATATCTCTTCGGCAACGCCGTCAAGTACCGCGATCAAGTCAAGTTCGACGAGAGCAAGCCCGATTACGAGCGCCGCTATACCGCCGAGGGCATCAGCGAGATCATGCGTATGGGCCGCGATGCGGGATTTTTCGTCACCTACAACCACCCCCGCTGGTCGCAGGAGAACTACGCACAGTACAGCGGCTATGTCGGCATGAATGCCATGGAAATCTGCAACTTCGCCTGCTGCTATGAGGGCTACGACGACCACAACGGCGCCGTTTACGATGACCTGCTCCGCGGCGGTCAGCGCATTTTCTGCACCGCAAACGATGATAACCACAAGTATGAGGATCGCTTCGGCGGCTTTACCGTGATCCGCGCCGACAAGCTCGAGTACCGCACCATCACCCGGGCGCTTGAGGAGGGCAATTTCTACGCCTCCGAGGGACCCACCATCGGTGAGCTGTGGTACGAGGACGGCCAACTCCACGTCACCTGCAGCGACGCCCGGGAGATCACCCTCTGCAAGGGTACCCGCCGCAATAAGCCCATCCGCGGTGAGAACGGCGCCCCCGTCAACGAAGCCACCTTCCCCGTGGTCCCCGAGGATGTCTACGTCCGTGTCACCGTTACCGACTTTGCAGGGAACAAGGCCTACACCAACGCCTACTTCGTGGACGAGCTGATGCGGGAGGACAACTGATGCCTTCTACCGTAACCGAGCGCTTCCTGCGCTATGTGAAATTTGCCACCACCTCGGATGAAGCATCCGAGACAGTTCCCTCCACGGCAGGACAGAAGGTGCTGGGGGCGGCGCTGGTCGATGAGCTGCTCGCCCTCGGTCTTGCCGACGCCGAGATGGACGGGCAGGGATACGTCTACGCCACCCTGCCCGCTTCCCCCGACTGCGCACATCTCCCTGCCATCGGACTGATTGCCCACATGGATACCTCCCCCGACGTCTCGGGTGAGGGAGTAAAGCCCCGCATCCTCTCCTACACAGGGGGCGATATCCCCCTCGGGAACGGCGAGTGTATCTCTGTCGCCGCTTTCCCTTTCCTCGAGCATTATGTCGGGCAGGAGCTGATCGTCACCGACGGCACCACCCTGCTCGGCGCCGACGATAAAGCGGGGGTGGCGGAAATCATCACCGCCTGCGAATATCTGCTGGCTCACCCCCAGCTGCACCATCCCACCATCGCCGTCTGCTTCACCCCCGATGAGGAAATCGGACGGGGGACTGACCACTTCACCTTCGGTAAATTCGCCGCCAAGGCAGCCTATACCGTGGACGGGGGCGAGCTGGGCGAGATCGAATACGAGAACTTCAACGCCGCGTCGGCGACTGTCACCATCAAGGGTGTCAACATCCACCCCGGCACGGCGAAGAATAAGATGAAGAATGCCGCTCTGCTGGCGGCTGAGCTGGTCGCCGCCATGCCCGCCGCCGAGACACCCGCCCACACCGAGGGCTACGAGGGCTTCTATCATGTCACCGATATCCATGCCACCACCACCGACGCCGAGGTGTGTATGATCATCCGCGACCACGACCGCGAAAAGTTCGAGGCGCGCAAAGCCTTTGTGGCACGGCTGGTGGATTACCTCAACGCCGTCCACGGCGAGGGCACCTTTGCCCTTTCCATGCGTGACAGCTACTATAATATGAAAGAAAAAATCCTGCCCCACATGGAGTTGATCGACCGCGCCCGCGCAGCAATGGACCAGGCGGGGGTCGCCCCCATCACCGTGCCCATCCGCGGCGGCACCGACGGTGCGCGACTTTCCTGGGAAGGGCTCCCCTGCCCCAACCTCTCCACCGGCGGCATGAACTTCCATGGTATCCATGAGTGTATCTCGGTGCAGTCCATGGAAAAAATGGTGCAGGTCCTGGTCAATCTCGCTGTCCTGTTCGGCCAAGCATGAGCGCAGGCGGTGCGGTGGTCTGCTTCGATATGCTCAATGTTGCCTACCGGCACAATTCCTTCAACGATTTCACCGAAAACTGCCCCATCCCTATTTTTGCAAGTTTTTTGAAGGGGGCTTGGGGGAAACTTTTTTCAAAAAAGTTCCCCCCGTTTCATAACCAAAGCAAAACAAAACCGAGCGTCAGCACATGACGCTCGGTTTGTTGTATCGGAAGTTTTGGCGAGGGTTTGGACAGATTCCCGTGTTAATCCACCAGGAGCGTTTTGCTCAGATTTGCGCGGGCGAAATAGATGAAGGTAGCAGCGGAGCAGAGCAGCCAACCCGCGGGGGAACCAATGAAATATTATACACCCGACGGGAAGGTTTGTAAAGTGTCGGCAAAAAAACTGCCGTTTCCCTCCGCATTTCCTGTGTGCAACTCGGATAGAAAAATGGCGAACAGTGTTACTTTTTCTTGGAAAATTTGCTGAAACTGATCAGGACACATAAAAAAATTTCCAATTTCTGTTGACAAATAAATCCGTCTGCGCTATACTATAGTTAGTCTCGGCTAATTGGTTTTCAATCTGCGGTTAGTCTGCGCTAATTGATACATTCCGTTTTCCCGGAAATCAACCATGCCGATATACGAAATCAAGGAGGAGCGATCAATGAAAACCCTCAAGCAGACCAAAATCGGCGCCAAGGCAAAGGTGGTCAAGGTGCATGGCGAAGGTGCGGTAAAGCGCCGTATCATGGATATGGGCTTAACGCGGGGAACCGAGGTCTATGTACGCAAGGTCGCACCGCTGGGCGATCCCATTGAGATTACCCTTCGCGGATACGAGCTTTCGCTGCGCAAGGCGGATGCCGATATGATCGAGGTTGAATAATCTGTCCCTGCTGCACGGGAGACTGGACTCCCCTTATTTTTGAGACATGGAGTTAGTTAATGCTAACCCCTGAAAGGAAGGATTTTTATCATGTCTATGCGTATTGCGCTGGCAGGCAATCCGAACAGCGGAAAAACAACGCTGTTCAATGTACTGACCGGCTCTAATCAGTATGTCGGCAACTGGCCGGGTGTCACGGTCGAGAAAAAAGAGGGCAAACTCAAGAAAAATGATGAGATCATCGTGACCGACCTGCCCGGCATTTATTCGCTCTCACCGTTTACCCCGGAGGAGGTGGTCGCCAGAAATTATTTGGTCGGCGAGCGCCCCGATGCCATTCTCAATATTGTGGACGGCACCAACCTCGAGCGAAATCTCTATCTTACGACACAGTTAGCAGAGCTGGGCATCCCCATGGTGATTGCCATCAACATGATGGACGTTGTGCGCAAAAACGGGGACAACATCAACACCGATGAGCTGGCGAAAGCGCTTGGTTGTCGGGTGGTCGAAATCTCCGCGCTGAAAGGAGACGGCATCATCGAGGCGGCGGATGCTGCCATCGAGGCAGCAAAAGCGGGACAGCTCACTCATCGTCACATCTTCTCTGGGGCGGTGGAGCACGCCATCGCGCATCTGGAGGAGGCGGCTGTCCACGGATTGCCCGAGGAGCAGCAGCGCTGGTACGCCGTCAAGCTCTTCGAGCGGGATGAGAAGGTGATTGAGCAGCTGAATCTGCCGCAGACGCTGCTTGAACATATCGAAGTGGATATCGCCGACGTTGAATCCGAGAAGGACGATGATGCCGTGTCGATTATCATCAACGAGCGATATGATTACATCACCGCCCTTATGGGACGTTGTTACAAAAAGAAAAACCCCGGAAGATTGTCCGTCTCCGATAAGATCGATCTGGTCGTGACCAATCGAATTCTTGCCCTGCCTATTTTTGCAGTGGTGATGTGGCTGGTGTATACCCTCTCCATTGGAACGGTGGGCGACTGGACGGTTGGATTTATGAACGATACCCTCTTCGGCGAGTGGATTATTCCGTGGGTAACCGGGATGCTTGAGCAGATCGGCTGCGCCGAATGGCTGGTCAGCCTGATCGCCGACGGAATCATCGGCGGTGTCGGTGCCGTCCTCGGCTTTGTGCCGCAGATGCTCATCCTCTTTCTTTTGCTGTCTCTGCTTGAGGACTGCGGGTATATGTCCCGCGTTGCGTTCGTCATGGATCGTCTCTTCCGCAAGTTTGGTCTGTCGGGCAAGTCCTTTATCCCCATGCTGGTCGCAACGGGCTGCGGTGTCCCCGGCATCATGGCATCCCGCACCATCGAGTCGGAGCGTGACCGCAAGATCACCGTCATGACCACCGGCTTCATGGTCTGCGGCGCCAAGACCCCCATCGTCGGGCTGATTGCAGCCGCCCTCTTCGATGGCGGCGCGTGGGTCGCAACACTCGCCTATTTCGTCGGCATCGCGGCGGTTGTTGTCTCGGGCATTATTCTCAAGAAGTTCAAGGCATTCGCCGGCAAACCCGCCCCCTTTGTCATGGAGCTTCCCGCCTATCATGCCCCCATTCCTGCCAATGTACTGCGCACGACATGGGAGCGCGGCTGGTCCTTCATCAAGCGCGCGGGAACAGTCATCGTGGCGGCAGGCATCCTGATCTGGGTGCTCAACAGCCTCTCCTTTGAGGGCGGCTTCCACTACATCACCGAGGAGGTTGGCGGTGCGTCGATCCTCGAGGTGCTCGGCTCGGTTATTGCATTCCTCTTTGTCCCGTTGGGCTTTGGTCGTTGGCAGGCAGCTGTTGCCACCGTACTGGGTCTTGTCGCAAAAGAGGAAGTTGTCGGCTCGTTCGGTGCGCTGTCGTCAATGGCAGATGCCGACTGGGCAATGGGCGCCGTTGAGAGTATGGATTCCAGCCTGTCCATCATCGGTCAGGAGTTCTTTGGGGGCAGTAAGCTATCTGCCTTCTCCTTCATGATCTTCAACCTGCTCTGCGCACCCTGCTTTGCTGCGGTCGGTGCAATCAGACGCGAGATGAACAGCGCCAAGTGGACATGGGCGGCAATCGGCTGGATGACGGGCTTTGCCTATGCTATCTCGATCATCGTTTACCAGTTCGGTGTGCTCTTTACCGGTGGATTCACCCTCTGGCTTATCCCCGCGGCGGCAGTCCTTATCGGCCTGCTCTACCTGCTGTTCAGAAAGAACAAGTACGAACTGAAATAATCTTTGGTTTGTCGGAAAGGAGTTTCCATGAATATTCCCAATCTTCCAACCCTCATCGTGGCGGCTATCGTGGCAATCATCTTTGTGGTGATCGTCGTCCATGAGATCCGTTCACGGCGGCAGGGAAAGCATTCTTGCTCGGCGGGCGGGCATTGCGGCAGCTGCTCTGCCTGCAGCTGTTGCTGCAGCGAGAGCAAGCCCATTGAGGAGACATCCTCTCCCGAGCAGGTCAAACAGGATAATCGGTAAGGGGATTTTCCGCCAATCATAGCAAAACAAACAAGAGGTGCTGCGCAATGGCGCAGCACCTCTTGTTTGTTTATGCACCCTCCGCGGCACCGTCACCCCTGACGGCGGGAAAACTTGCCGAAGACGGGCAGCAGAATGCAGAGCAGAACCGCAGCCGCCAGTGCGGCGGAGAAAATGTTGGCGTTGGGGATAAAGGACTCGGTGCCGTCGCTGTTGACGATCATTTCCGCCCCCGCCAGTACCGTCTTGCCGATAAACGGACCGATCACACCGGGCAGGAGAACTTGCGCACAGATGCGCACACCTTGAAACATCCCTGCCTTGCCCACGGGAGTCAGATCGCGGATCTTCGCCCCGAAAACCGCCATGCCCGCCAAATAGCCGCACATCATCAGCAGCGAACCAATGAAAACGAAGAGGGTCGAGCGGAAACAATAGAGCAAAACATATCCCGTGATCAGCCAGATCAGCGCGCACCACATCGAGGGGGCAAAGCCCCGTCGGTCATAAACCTTGCCCCAGAGGGCCGTCACTGCCGACGCCAGAAGAATGGCAGGTGCCATGATAAAGACGTAGTTCTCCATCCCAAGCGAAACCTCGTAGTAGAGGATGAGGTAGGGCATGAAGATCTGAATGGAGATGTTGAAGACGACAAAGGCGATCAAATACAGATAAAGTGGGGCGTTGGCACGCACGGTGGAGGGCAGAAATCCGTGGACAACCGTGCGCAGATAGCCATCGGCAGCAGGGGTAAGCGGCGGCTCTTTGATGACAAAGCAGCCGATGATGCCCACCGCAAGCACAACGCCGCCGATGATGGCAAAGATCGCGCTCCAGCTCCCGGGCAGATCGAGATCAAATGCCATAAATCCGCCGAACACGGCGAGAATTGCCACCAGCGGCATCATGGCGTTGATGCCCTCGGCGGCGCCGCGGTTGGTGGCATCGGTGCTGTCGGTCAGCCAGGCGTTGAAGGCGGCATCGTTGGCGGTCGAACCAAAGAAGGTCATCACACAGTCGAGTACGATCACCAGCGTCACCCCCACCGCCGAAACCGAAGCAGCCATAGGAAAGAGGGCGCCGATGATGTCCTCGCGCAGCAGGATGAAGCCCAAAATTGAGAGTCCCCAGAGGATGTAGCCCCCGCACATGAATACCTTTCGCCGTCCCAGTTTATCCGAGAGCGCGCCGATCAGTACGGTGGTCAGGGTTGCCGCAACGGCACTGGCAGCAACCATCGCCGAAATATCGGCAGCGGATGCGCGGAACATCTTGTAGATAAAGACGTTGAGATACATATTCTCAACCACCCAGGCAATCTGTCCGATCAGGCTGAAGAGAGTCAGCGTAAACCAAAATTCGGAGGAGAGCTTTGTTTTCATCGGTGTGTTGTCCTTTCTGCTGAATTTGCGCGCACCCCTTCACAGGCGAGGGAGGTGCAAATATTTACCATATAATGTGATACCAAATTCCCGTATTTTTCATGTTGTCCGAAATCTCACCGAGCTTGTGCTGATGGTCGGGCGTCAGAAATTCATTTTCCAGATAATTTTCAAAATCAGAGCCGTAGAATACGGTATCTACAGCCTGCCAGAAGGAGATGATGGGCATCCCGTCCATGCCGTCCAAAAAGCAGCGATGCGCGTAAAAAGGAATCAATCGAGGACTGTCTTCCAAAGCCCGGAGGACCGCATCTTTGAAGGTGTTTATCTCTGAAAACGTACCTAAAGCTTCTTCCAGCAAATACTGTAACCAATCGGCGTCATGCTCAATGTCAAAGAGAAATGTTTCTTTTATGTTTTGTTGAAACTCGTTGAAAAAACGGATATTGCTCGGAGATGTATCTCGATAATCAAAGAAATTTGCGCCGACAGGATAGGCACAAGACAAAAATGCCGAAATCTCCTTGGGGAAATGAAATTGAAAAGCTTCTTCAATATTGGTAATTTGCGCTTGGGAAAGCCCATCCGCAAACTGAACGCCCACCGCCTTCAATTTTTCAATCATCGCGTAATTGTCCATGAAAACACCGCCTTTCTGTATCTATCATAGCATACTTTCGGTCAAAAATCAACCGTATCTTCTCGCACCGAGCGAATCGCTGCCCACAAAGGAAAAATCCGAAAGCCTATGCTTTCGGATTTTGGGGATGTATGTTTGATTTAGATGTACATTTATTTTGCAACGAATACACGAATACCTTGGCGATGATGGGGGTTGCACTTGACCGCTATCTTCCGAGGGGCAATGCCATGCTTGCAAACGAATTTTATGTAATACAATTCGCCTCTAAATAGTAGTATTTTCCGAACAAATACTTTTGGTTTGGGAGATAAGGACAATTGTCTTTTGTGCCTGCGTACAGCAAAGTGCTACCGATCCAAGTTGAACGAAGAACTAAAACATTTCCGCGCTTGCCGATTTTGCAAACCTCGTCGTAAATTTCAAATATTGTGGGATGCCAATGCATGATACTGCTTTCAATTCTCCCGAAAAGCATTTTGTTTACACCGAGATAGCAATCTTCTGTATTCACACTGATTTGAATTCTAATATTTTTATGGACATTCCACACGATATTTCCATTGTTTTTGGCGAGTTCAAATTTGCCGCACAGATCCGGTGTTTGCAGCATCATATCATAGAGTTCTTTAGAACTTTTCGGGATAACCATTTTTAACGCAGAATCTTCATTTTCAAATGTATTTTCATAATTCCAAGTAATAAAAATACATTCCGGAATCATTATATCGTTTAAGTTCAATTTGGGAAACATATTTCTCTCAACAAGTAACTTTACAGGATAATCATATGTCCTTTCTAATTTAGCAAGCAAATTTGCATAGCATTCATCAAAAGAATTCCAATTGCCATCATAATCCACTTGCCATTTGGTTTCTTCCTCGTTGAGATCTATTTGATTAAAATCAGGGAAAATGTAAATAGTATCGTTATAGATAAAATATTCAAAACCGTTTGACTCTTGTTTGATATAGTGCAAAGGCAGATTGCGTCTCTTGGCGGAATTGTAAAAACGATATTGCGGAGAGAACAGAATGCTTGTCATAAACGTTTGATTGAAATCTGCATAGTATCGAGAATTTTTGTATTCTTTTTTGTTGTTTGGTATTTGAAACAAGGCAGCAATTCCGCAGATGATAATACCTGTGATAATAAAGGGAGAAAATACAACCACGATTAAAACCATGAATATCTTTCGATACCACTTTCGTTCATTCACTGTTCTGAAAGCCTCCTTTCAATATGGTTTAGACATATTATACCATAGAAATTTGAATGTTTCAATTGTTTCGCAAGTTCGAATCTGTCCACCTCCTCCGAATTAGTAAAAAGTGAAGAGTGAAAAGTGAAAAAGTAAATCCCCAAGGACAAGTCCTCGGGGATTTGTGGTGTAACGCCAATTTAGATGCAAAACCGTGTGTGGCCAATTTAGATGCACACCGATTTTAAAGAGGGTAGACTTACCCCTTGGCGATGATGGGAGCTGCACTTGACCGCTATCTTTCGGGGTGCAACGCCATGCTTGTAAACGAAACCTATGTATTCTTAAAAAATATCGTGTTTTCCTTCCATTGCAAACAAGTTGCCAAAAGTGATTTTTTTGAAAAGACCAATTTTATACGGCTCGCCGACAATAACAGAATAATCGTCTTTGTGTTCCAAGCTTACGATAATAGCATCGGCGGGTTTGCCATCTGCGGAAGCTATACCCGCATTCCAAACAATACCGCTTACTTTTATTTTTCCTTCGGCAGCCAATTGCTTGTGTATTTTTATCAAGTCAGCAAGAACGTCTTTTGATTCGGGATGTTCGTTACCGTCATAGCTACTTGTCAATTCTATAGAATCATCCATAAGAATAACGGCGGCAAACGGGTAGAATTCGCGATACTTCTTCATTTGATTTTCTGCAAACGGGAGTAATTTATCTAACAATACTTCACATTGTTCTTTTGGGGTCGTGGTAGTTATCCTCCTTGTTTTTTCATTATATCAAAATTTTGTAAATATTTCAAGTGTTTCGCTGGTTCGAATCTGTCTATAGATCCCAAATGCCCGAAATGCATCTACAAAATTCCGAAAAACTTTAGAATCGAAAAAACGGAGAAATCTCTCGAAATCTCCGTTTTTCTCGTTTTTTCGTGCCTGCGTCTAAATCAGACACTCAACATGGCTGGGGTAGCTGGATTCGAACCAGCGGAATGCAAGAGTCAAAGTCTTGTGCCTTAACCGGCTTGGCGATACCCCAATATGGCAGTATTATACCATAGTCGGGGGGATTTGTCAAGAGATTTTCGGCGACAGAACTCGATTATCCAAAGAGGCGGGCAAGCTCGATATTGGCGTAATAGCTTCGTGCTTTGACGAGGGTGGAGAGGGGATATCCCCCCGCGGCAGCATCCCGCACCGAGGCAATGGCAGCTGATGCGAGGGAGGGCATTCCCGACGCATAGAGCACGGGAAGATCATAGGATGCCGAGTCGGCGATCAGCTCGATCATCGCCGCCGACTCCCAGTCGCGCAGGCGATTCTGCAGGCGATCGGTGATGTAGGCATCGGTGATCACATCGATTGACGCGGCGTTGAGGGCGGCGACAATCAGCCCTGTCTGCTCAAATTTGTTGTTGTTTTCGGTCACACAAAGAACAGGTGCCGATGCGCCCGTCGGGGTGTGGTAGCTGCCGTCTCCGCTGCCGGGCAGGGGAAGCACGCCCCACTCGGCCCCTGAATCATACAGCCAATCGACATACTCCAGATTGGTGCAGCAGAAGAGCAGCTTGCCCTCGGCAAAGTTTTGCAGCGCGGCGATTTCATTGCCTGCCTGCCCGGTGAAGCCTGAATTGTCTCCGCGCAGACGGCGGAGCAGGGTGTCAATTTCGGCAAGATTTTCGGGCAGTGTCAGCGTGGGCGTTTGTCCCTCGGTGTTGTCCACCAGATGAAGTCCCGTCGAGCCGGCAAGGAGATCGCTGTAGCGGTTGGTATCTGTGGGAGAGATGCCGTGTCCCGAGACGCCATCGAGTGCGGCTGCATCGGCGGCAGCCTGCAGATACAGTTCCCATGTCCAGGTGCCCGACTCCACGGCGGCGTAGAGATCATAGCCCAGCGACTCGGCCAGCGTTCGGTTGAAGAGGATGGCGGGCAGACGGTCGTGATCGAGCATCGCGGCGCCAAGATCGGCGTAGATCGCGTGATTTGCGCCCCCCTGTGCGGCGTCAGCTCCATATGCATCAGTGGTGTTCGACCAGAAGGGGAGGTTGTTGAGGTTGCGCAGAAGTCCGGCGGCGGCAAAGCGACCGACCTGATTGGCGGGCAGTACGAGAATATCTGCGTAATACATCCCCGAATTTTTCGCGGCGAGTGTCTCCGCATAAATCGTGTCGACATCCGACGCGGCGGGGATAAAAGTTACGCCATAGCGCTCACTGACCGCAGCATTGCGGGCCAGCTTTGCACGGTCATCGGCACGCTCGCCGGCAGTGGGGAAGAGAGGGTTGTACCCCGCCGACGCGACGATCAGCGAAAGCCCCGTAAAATCGGCATCGGGCAGTGCGGCGAGGGCAGATGCGGCTGTCTCTGCGGCATCCGGGCGATCGGGCGCGGTGTAGGGGGTATCGGTTGTTGCACCAACTCCTGTGGTGGAAGGGGTGCGATCGGCGTGAGTGCCGTCTTGCTCGATGACAACGAGTGAGCAGGAGCAAAGGCAGATGCAGAGTACGCAGACGGTACTCAGCACGCGAAGGAAAAGGTTTGGCATGGTCTGCCTCCGTTACTGTGCGGTGGAATTGTGGGTGAGGGTGACGATGAATCCGTCACGGTTGTTGCCCGAGATGGAGTAGGGGACACCGTCGGGGATGAGGATGGAGGTGGTTTCCGCCTCAACGGCGAAGGGGACATACCAGATCTCGTAGCGGCGGCCGTCCGATTCGACGAAGAGATGTTCTCCCGTCGCCTGATAGGCGCGCAGAACATTGATATATTCCTCAAGGCAAAGGTTGTTGGCCGTCATGTAGACCGCGTGAGGAATGCCCACATAGCGGAAGTGCCAGGGCTCGTAGCCGATGCCGGTCTGGGCAATTTTGTTTGCAGGATAGCGCAGAATAAAGCCATAGCGGGGGAAATTTTCGGGAATCCAGTCATAGGCATCAAATGCATCCAGCGCATAGGTTTTGCCGTCGATGTAGAGTGCAAGATCAAAGGCAAGCCCGGTGTGGTGCTCGCTGACGCCGGGCAGCGCGACGTATTTCGCCGCCTCTTCCTCGCCGTACTGCGCAACACGTCTTGCGTACAGATCTTCCTGCGCCGCATAGCTGCGGTAAGCGCCGTTGTTCGCCAGCAGAAGCCCCGTCTCCCCCGTCTCGGCGAGGAAGGCATCGGCGGCGGTGTTGAGGGCGGCGAGTACATCGGTGTCAAGCTTATCCTGTGCCGAGCCGAGCTGATAGCCCCGGCTCTTGTTGCCGTAAACTGTGGTTAAATGTCCTTCGGTCAGGGGGAAGGTGTAGGGCAGATCGGCGTTGACCAGAATCAAATCGCCCTGCGTGATCGCATCGCGGGTAAGGGTGACGGTGGTGTAGGTGACAAGGGGCGCGGGCGGATCGGTTTCGGGCGCAGCGGTGGTTTGCTCAATGGGTGCCGTTGTCGTTTGGTCTGCGGGCTCGGTGGTCTGCACCGTTTGATCGGTAATATCGGGGGGATTGTTTTCCTCGCGGTCGTCCAGATGCTCGCGGATCTGCAGAACGGCAAAGACCGACAGCAGAGAGAGCAGAATGATAACAAAGAAGAAAATGGTCAGCACCGTTGCGCGGCGGCGACGGCGGCGGATGCGCTCATTGATCCGACGGTTGTAGTTGGGGTTGTTCATATGCAGATCCTCCTTGTTTGGTATGATGGAGCAGTTTGTGCGCAAAGGGCTGCCCTCGCGGACAGCCCTGACGGTTTGGGTTTATTTGGCGTCGCGCATGGAGAGGTTCATGCGGTTCTTTTCGTCGGTGCCCAGGTACTTGACCTTGACCGTGTCGCCGACAGCGACCACATCCTCAACCTTTTCGGTGCGCTTGTTGTCCAGCTTGGAGATGTGGACCATGCCCTCCTTGCCGGGGGCAAACTCAACGAAAGCACCGATGGGGATGATGCGGGTGACCTTACCCTCGTAGATGGCACCCACCTCGGGCTCGAACACGATGCCGTCGATGATGGTCTTGGCAGCGTAAGCCGAGTCGCGGTTGACTGCAGCGATATAGATGGTGCCGTCGTCCTCGATGTCGATCTTGGCGCCGGTGTCGGCAACGATCTTCTGGATGACCTTACCGCCCGAACCGATAACCTCGCGGATCTTATCGGGGTTGATGTGCATGGTGATCATCTTGGGCGCATACTCGGAGACATCTTCGCGGGGCTTCTCGATGGCCTTGAGAATGATGTCGTCGATGATATAGTCGCGTCCCTTGTGGGTGACCTCAAGTGCTTCACGGATGATCTCGGGGGTCAGACCGTCGATCTTGAGGTCCATCTGGATGGAGGTGATGCCCTTGTGGGTACCGGCAACCTTGAAGTCCATGTCGCCGTAGAAGTCCTCGAGCCCCTGAATGTCGATCATGGTCATCCAGCGCTCGCCCTCGGTGATCAGACCGCAGGAGATACCGGCAACGGGAGCCTTGATCGGCACACCTGCGTCCATGAGGGCGAGGGTGGAGCCGCAAACAGAAGCCTGAGAGGTGGAACCGTTGGAGGAAACAACCTCGGAAACCAGGCGCATCGCGTAGGGGAACTCCTCAACCGAGGGGAGAACGGGGATCAGCGAACGCTCAGCCAGGGCGCCGTGACCGATTTCGCGGCGGCCGGGGCTGCGGGAGGACTTGGCCTCACCGGTGGAGAAGCCGGGCATGTTGTAGTGGTGCATATAGCGCTTCTCGGTTTCGTTGTCGATGCCGTCCAGCATCTGTGCCTCGGCGAGAGTACCGAGGGTAGCGATGGTCACAACCTGCGTCTGACCGCGGGTGAACATACCCGAACCGTGGACGCGGTTGAAAAGGCCAACCTCAGCGGCGAGGGGACGGATCTGGTCGAGACGGCGGCCGTCAACGCGCTTGCCGTCCTCCAGCAGCCAGCGGCGGACGATGACCTTCTGCATCTTGTAGAGCAGCTCCTCCATCTGACCGGGCAGCTCGGGATACTCCTCGCTGAACTTCTCCACGATGTTGTCGTAGATGGGTTTGATGCGCTCGTCGCGGACCGACTTGTCATCGGTGTCGAGGGCGAACATCAGATCCTTCTCGCAGTAAGCGAAAATCTTGTCGAACATATCGTGATTCAGCTCGCAGGAGGGATAAGCAAACTTGGGCTTGCCGATCTCGGCAACAATCTCGTTGATGAAGCCGAGCAGCTTCTTGATTTCGTCGTGCGCCATCATGATGGCCTCGAACATCTTGTCGTCCTCGACCTCGTTTGCGCCTGCCTCGATCATGACGACTTTTTCCATCGACGCAGCAACGGTCAGATCCAGATCGGACTTGGCGCGCTGTGCCTCGGTGGGGTTGACCACCAGCTCGCCGTCAACCAGACCCATGAAGACGCCGCCGATGGGGCCGTTCCACGGAATGTCGGAGATAGAGAGGGCGATGGAAGCACCGATCATGGCAGCGATCTCGGGCTGGCAGTCCAGATCGACCGACATGACGGTGAGGGAGAGGTTAACGTCGTTGCGCAGGTCCTTGGGGAAGAGAGGACGGATGGGGCGGTCAATGACGCGGGAAGCAAGGATAGCCTTCTCGGAAGGACGGCCCTCGCGCTTGAGGTAGCCGCCGGGGATCTTGCCGGCAGCGTACATGCGCTCCTCAAAGTCAACAGAGAGGGGCAGGAAGTCGATGCCGTCACGGGGACGTGCGGATGCGGTGGCGCAGCAGAGCACGGCGGTCTCACCGTAGCGCACCATGCAGGAGCCGTTTGCCAGGCCTGCCATCTTACCCGTCTCGATCTTGAGGGGGCGGCCGGCGAGGGTGTACTCGAATACGCGGTAGTTTTCGAACATGGATATTTCCTCCGTAGTTTTTATATTTCCGCGCACCGCGGCCCGTTCGGTTTAGCGATTAACAAAATATTTGCGCCAGTCTTTGTCCCGCCGGCTCCAATTCCCCAAAGTTTTTGGGGATTCCTAAGGGCCTTTTTTTAAAAAGGACCTTAGGCGGGGTTTGGGGCAGAGCCCCAAATATTTTGTTAATTGCTAATCCCGGGACAAGTCTCGGTGCGAAGCAGATGAATTGGCAAAAAAGCAACAAGGAGTGATACGCGGGGCGGATTTCCGCCCCCACGCATCGCTCCCGTGCAAGTGATTACTTTCTGAGGTTCAGCTTCTCGATGATGGCGCGGTAGCGCTCGATATCGGTCTTCTGGAGATAGCCCAGCAGATTGCGGCGGTGGCCGACCATCTTGAGCAGACCGCGGCGGCTGTGGTGGTCCTTGTGGTTAGCCTTGAGGTGCTCGGTCAGGGTGTTGATACGGCTGGTCAGAAGGGCGATCTGTACCTCGGGCGAACCGGTGTCACCCTCATGGGTCTTGTAGGCATCAATAATTGCCTGCTTTTCTTCTTTGCGCATGTGTGTTTCCCTCACATTTCATAAAATTTGGCGCAAACTCAGCGGGCGGAATGAGGGTGACCGGGCATATTGCCGCAGCCATACCCCGCAGACCGAGTCAGCGTCATACAGCATACAGTATAGCACATTCTGCGACATTTGTAAAGGGGTAAATGTAAATTTTTTTCACCTTTTTGCATATTTTATATAGGAAGTTTATCTCATCAAGAAAAATCCGCGTATTTGCGGGATTTGTATTGACAGGGGGGTGAAAATTTGTTAAAATACAGCCAAGCTGCCCTCGGGGGCAGAAATGCCTTTATCAAGAAAGGAGAAACTGAATTATGTGGGAACAAAACACACAAAAACTCGGTGTAACAGGACATCGCGGATGCAAGGCATATATGCCCGAGAACACGCTGATTTCATTTTCCGAGGCATTCCGTCTCGGCGTTGATGTGCTGGAATTTGACGTTCAGGTAACGCGGGACGGTGTCCCTGTCATTATGCACGACGCCATGGTTGACCGCACCACCGACGGTACGGGTGCCGTCTGCTTCATGACGCTGGAGCAGGTCAAAGCACTGGATGCAGGGGTAAAGTTCGGCTATCCGGGACAGCGCGTCCCCACCTTGGACGAGACGCTGGAGCTCATCGTCAAAGAGGCGTCCCCTAACCTGCACTTAAATGTGGAAATCAAGGATCAGCTGCCCATTGTTGTCGATAAAACCATCGAAGCACTGCGCCGCTACGGCCTGGTGGAGCGCTCGGTCATTGCCAGCTTCGACGCGCAGACGCTGCTCTATACGCAGGAGTTCTATCCCGAGATCAAAACCCAGGGCCAGCCACCCATTTCGATGACGCGCTATGACGAGCGTGTGCTCGACCGTATGTATGGCATGGGTGTTCCGGTGGATTCCAAGCGCCTGCCCACCGATGAGGACATCATCGCCCTGGTCAAGTTCGCCAATGACCGCGGCATCGAGGCATGGGGCTACCACGCCGACAGCCGTGAAGCCGCCATCCGCTGCCTCAAGTACGGCTTTACCAATATCACTGCCAACGATCCCCACGACCTGATCGCCTATCTCGACGAAGTTGATCGCAGGGTTGGAAAGTAAGGAAGACCTTTGGGAGGATGCTTTTTGAAAACAAAGCCGCCCTTTAGGCGGTTTGATCGAGTTTGCCTTTGGCAAAACTCGGAAGCGTCCCCAAACCCCTCCGCAAAAACTTGCAAAAATTATTTTCTGCAGTTTTTTGATGGGAGGGTGACGGAAACTTTTTTGCAAAAAAGTTTCCCCCACGAAAATCATAATTTGCATTGGAGGAAAACAGAATGAAGAAAACATTTAAGCTTTTTGCGATTTTGATGATGCTTTTGCTCTGCACGACTCTGCTGGCATCCTGTGGGGATGCGCTGACGCTCAAGAAAGCCCAGGCCGATCCCTACGGTGTGCTGATGGCAGCCATTGAGAAGCAGAACGCAGATATAACTTCCCGCCTGAGCGGTGTGAGCGGTGCGCTGGAGAGTATTTCCAAGGGAACAGCTACTTACAGCTTCGAACTTTCTCTGCCCGATTCCGGCGGAAGCTCGGTGGAAGAGATTTCTGCTGAGGTGGTGGTGGATGCCGAGAGCGGCACCTACTCGGGTGAGGCAGGCATCGGCCCTAAGGGAGCGCTCATCACCGGTGAGATTTGGGGGGACAAAAATCAGTTTGCCCTGTCGGTGCCCATGCTGCTTGGCAGCGATGCCTACGGCGTGAAATTTGATACCTTCTTCGAGGATTTGGAGAACTCCTCCACCCTGGCTCTCTTTGGTATCTCCTGGGCAGATCTGAAGGAACAGATGGGAATTGATCCTCAGGATATGTTTGCCAAGTTCACCTCCCAGGATTTCCGTGCCGCCACCGAGCAGTACATAACCGCAACCGAGGAGTTGGCCAAGTCCATGACACCCGTGGTTGCCGAGGAAATGCTGGGTGAAGTGGACACTGTGACTGTGGTTTACACCTACACCAAGGCGGACATCATCAAGAGCGGCGAAGCAATGGACACCTATTTTAAGGCCATCATGGGCGATTTGCTTGAGGTTGCCGAAGTTGAGTACAACATGGATCTGGAGAATATGCCCGAGACCACTGCCTACAAGTACTATCTGGCAAAGGAGACGGGCAGAGTGGTGAAAATGGAGATCACCTGGGACGGAACAGCGGGGGCGGTGATCAACTTCAGTACCGACGAGAACAAGCCGCTGGATATGGAGATGACCCTCAATACCGAAGCCGAGGGCCAGCAAATTCAGGCAAAACTTCGCCTGGGTGAAGTCACCGAGGAGGGCAAGAGCGGTATTGTGATGGATATGGAGGTCACCGCCGATGGTGAAACCCACACCATGACCATGTCCTTCATCCGTGACAATGCCGACGGCAAATATCGGCTGGTTCTGGCCGCCGACGGCGAGGAGGCCGTGATGGCGGGTGCGCTGACTTACACCGACACAGAGCTTCGCTTTACCGTCGATTCCATGGTCATTCCCGGCGAGGCCGTCAACTTCGACAGCTTTGCTGTGACTGCTAAGACCGGCGGAGAAGTGGAAGCAATTCCCGAATACAAAAATGTTCTCAACCTGACCGCTGCAGATATCACCGCAATTTTTGAGAATTTTCAGTGACATAGCACATAATCAATAGGGAAGAGGGAGCCTTTTGAAAAAGGCTCCCTCTTCCCTATTGTTTTCGGCTGTGCCGAAAACAATTCACCCATCTCCCGCGAAAACTTCCAAACATGCCTTTTTGGAAAGTTTTTGCGGGCTTCTTAAGGGAGCTTTTTGAAAAAAGCTCCCTTAAGCGGGGTACGGGGCAGCGCCCCGCATCTTCAATCGTCGCACAGCTCCACAATCGCCACGATAGCGGCTACGATGGCAACGGCTTTGAGCAGAGGAAGTGCGTAGTCTCGGTCGAGCTTGAGATTGATCTTCGGCTCGGTGGCTGTGCTGTCGGCGTAAATGCCGATCTCGCCCTGCGTCTTGACGCGCAGCTCGGGTTTGAAATTGCGCACAAATCGTTTTGCGCGGCAAATGATAGGAGTCAGAGGATGTCTTTTCACGGGAAATCTCCTTTCGCGTGCCTGTTCTGCTGTGGATTGAGGGCAGATATCGCAGGAATATACGGTTAGCTTTATGGTTGCCCCCAGTATATCAGATATAGGCACGGAATACAAGTCTTTTTTGTGAATTTATCCGCCTTCTTTTGCCATGTGCTCTTCCAGCTCGCTTTTGATGACGGCGACCTGTGGACCGTAGACTACCTGCACACCGTCTCCGCGGCGGATAACCCCCGCCGCACCCGATTCGCGCAGAAGACCTTCATCCACAAGCGTCGGATCCAATACCGTTACGCGCAGGCGGGTGGCACAGCAGTCAAGCCCCGCAATGTTGCCTTTGCCGCCAAGCCCGTCGAGGATCAGGGCGGATTGACTGCCGGCAGGGGCGGGTGCTGCTTCGGCGGGGACCTCTTCTCCCTTGCGTCGGCGGTCATAATCGGCGCGGCGGTAGAGCTTGGTTTCCACGCCCTCGGCTTCCCGTCCGGGAGTGGCGTAGTTGAAGCGGCGGATCATGAAGCGGAACAGGAAGAAATAAACCACCACATAGCCCAGTCCCACTAAGGGAATCATGAGCCAGTTTGTCTTCGCCTGTCCCGGGAGAATGCCGAAGAGGAAGAGGTCGATCAACCCGCCCGAGAAGGTCATGCCAACGCCGACGTTCAGAATGTGCATCAGCATATAGGCGGCGCCCGCCAGCACGCAGTGGATGAGATACAGGGCGGGGGCAACAAAGAGGAAGGTGAATTCCAGCGGTTCGGTGATGCCGGTAAGCGCGGCGGTGAGGGCTGCCGAGAGGAGCAGCGAGCCGGCGGCTTTTTTCTTCTCGGGTTTTGCACAGCTGTAGATGGCAAGCGCGGCGGCAGGCAGACCGAAGATCATCAGCGGGAACTTGCCCGACATGAAGCGGGTCGCCGATACCGAGAAGGCGGTGGTGTTGGGGGATGCCAGTTCGGCGAAGAAGATGTTCTGCGCACCGTAGATGAGGGTGCCGTCGATGATGGCAGAGCCCCCCACACCCGTCTGCCAGAAGGGCAGATAAAATACATGGTGCAGGCCGAAGGGAATGAGCAGACGCTCAAGGAAACCGTAGATGAGGGTGCCCGCGTAGCCCGAGCGCAGGACCAGATCGCCCGCCGAGAAGATCAGCTGCTGGATATACGGCCAGAGGAAATACATGATGACACCCACCACGATATAGGCAAGCGTCGAAATAATGGGAATGAATCGAGTCCCGCCGAAGAAGGAGAGGATGTCGGGCAGGCGGATTTTGTAGAAGCGGTTGTGCAGCCACGCAACCCCAAGGCCAACAATAATACCGCCGAAAACGCCCATCTGCAGGGATTCGATGCCCACCACGTTGGCCAGCGTGCCCTCCAGCATAGCGCCCTCCTCCAGCTTGCCGCCAAGGGAAAGCAGGATGTTGATGGTTTTGTGCATGACAAAAAAGGCGATGGCCGCCGATAGGGTGGCGGTGCCTTTCTCCTGTTCCGCCATGCCGAGGGCAACGCCCATGGCAAAGAGGATGGGCAGGTTGGCGAAGATGATGTCGCCCACGCCTGCCATAACGGTGAGGATTGCCCCCAGTAGGGTGCCCTCCCCCAAGAACTTTTCAAGGCCATACGCCGAGAGCATCGAGGGGTTGGTCAGCGAGGAGCCGATGCCCAGAAGAAGCCCCGCCACGGGGAGAAGCGCGATGGGGAGCATGAAGGCCCGTCCCACCCGTTGAAGTACGCCAAAGGCGCGGGATGATGCTGTGTTTGCCATAATCAGAATCTTCCTTTCTTTTCCCTGTTTGCCGTCCGATAGCGCGCGGCAGCCGTGACGCCGCCCTCGGCCTCTCCGAGCGCAAGAGAGAGATCGGAGAGAATTTCGGGATTGGTGATGAGTACCGGGGTAACAGTGGGCAGATCGGCGGCGCGGATTGCCCCCAGATCTGCGCGCACCAGTGCATCGCCCGCCCTCACCCGGTCGCCTGCACTGACAAGCGAGCGAAAGGGAGCACCTTTGAGGGTGACGGTGTCGATGCCGATGTGCACCAGCAATTCCAGCCCATCGTCGGTGTGCAGTGTGTAGGCGTGTCCCGCATCGGCGACAGTTTCAATCTGTCCGTCGGCGGGGGCGCAGACGGTGACGGATGCCGCGTCCTCACGGGGGGCGATGGCGAAGCCGTCGCCCAGCATACCCGTGGCAAAGACCTCGTCGGGGACTTCGCGCAGGGGCATCAGCAGCCCGTCCATCGGCGCCAGCAGTTCATTTTGTGTTGCCATGAAGAAATCCTCGTTTTCTTTTGGATTTTCCGCCCCGTATCAGGTGCAGGAGCGGATCTTTTCTTTGATTTTGAGCAGATGCGCGGGGGAGACCGAGAACTCGTCGATGCCGAGATCAAGCAGCGTCTGCGTCATGGACGGATCGGCAGCAAGCTCGCCGCACAGCCCGCACCAGCCCCCCTCTGCGTGAATTGCCCGTGCGGTGCGGGCAATGAGCGAGAGGACTGCGGGATGCGCGCCGGCTGCCAACGGCGCAACTGCCGCATTTTGGCGGTCAACGGCGAGGGTATATTGCGTCAGGTCATTGCTCCCCACCGAAAAAAAGGCACATTTGGGGGCAAACTGCTCTGCCATCAGCGCCGCGGCAGGGATTTCGATCATCATGCCCACCGAGAGATCGGGATCGATTTCTCTGCCCTCACGATCGAGCGCCGCCTGTACGGCGTACAGCTCGTCAAGCGCATCATCCAGCTCGTGAGGCGAGGTGATCATGGGGAACATCACGGCAATTTGCCCCGCGGCACCTGCCGCCGCCCGCTCGCCCGCCGCGCGGCAGATGGCGCGCAGCTGTGTGCGAAACAGTGCGCGATCGCCGCAAAGGCAGAGCCGAATTGCGCGCAGACCAAGCGCAGGGTTTTCTTCTTTTGCCAAATTGAGATAATCCACCTGTTTGTCGGCACCGATATCGAGGGTGCGAATGATCAGCGGCTGGTTGCCGAGCGCTTCTGCCGCCGCACGGTAGGCGGCAAGCTGCTCTTCCTCACCGGGCGGCTGTTTTGCGCCCAGATAAAGGAATTCACTGCGCATCAGTCCAACCCCGTCCGCGCCAAGGGCTGCGGCCTCGGCGGCTTCTCTGGGGAGTCCGATGTTTGCCCCGAGACGGATCCGCCGCCCGCTGCAGGTTTCAGCGGGCAGATCGCGCAGTGCCGACCGTACGCGGGCGGCTTCTTGCTCGGCCTGCATTCGTGCGCGGCACTCGGCGATTTTGATGCTGTCGGGATCGACAATCAGCTCGCCCGCCGCCGCATCAAGCATGACCTGCCTGCCGTCGAGTACCGACAGGACATCATTTGCACCCATTCCGACCAGCGCAGGCAGATTCATGCTCCGCGCAAGAATGGCGGTGTGCGAGCCGGGACTGCCTGCCGCAGTCACAAAACCCGCGATGCGCTTGCGGTCAAGGCCGACGGTCTGCGAGGGGGTGAGATCATGCGCGGCGATGATGATCGGATCGCTGTTGTCGGGCAGATCACGCACCGATTCACGACCTGTCAGCTGATCGCACAGACGGGCGGCAATATCGGTAAAATCCCCCGCCCGTGCCCGAAGATATTCATCATCCATGGCGCGAAAGCGCTCTGCCAGCGTCTGCGCCGCTTCAATGACGGCATTCTCGGCGCTCTCTCCGGTACCGATGCGCGCCAGCACCAGCTCGGTGAAATCCTCATCGGCCGCGATCATGGCATGAACGGCGAAAATTTGTGCCGCCTCTTCGCCGACCGTCGTGCGGGATTCTTCATAAAGTGCGCGCAGTTCCTTCTGTGCGGCATCGGCGGCAGCAAGAAAGCGCGCTTCCTCCTCTGCCGGAGAGCCGACGGGGACGGCAGCGCCCCCTTCCCGCACGGGTGCAAGCCAGAAGAGACGGCCGATGGCGGCGCTCTCTCCGATTCCTGTTCCCCGGATTGTCATCATGCCTCAAATCACCTCGCCGCAGGTGCGGAGCAGTGCATCCGCCGCCTCATCCTCATCCGCACCTTCGATGCGGAAGCTGAGTGCATCGCCGCAGCGTGCACCCAGACTCATCAGGGCAAGCAGACGCTTGCCGTCTGCCGTCCTGTCCCCGCAGAGGACAGATATCGCTGAAGAAAAACGCTTTGCCGTTTCGGCCAAAAGCCCTGCGGGGCGCGCATGAATGCCGTGCGCATCGGTAATGGTATAGGTAAATTCTCGCATTTTGATCGCCATCCTTTTGCTTGTTATCATGGATCGCTATTATTTTGCGAGCTTTTGGGAAAAATATGCGTCTGTCGGGCAAAAAGAGATTTGCACAGAAAAAGAGAGCCGCACCGCAGTGCAGCTCTCTTTTTTTGTGCAAAAAATTAGGTATAAAAATCGTGGCATCCGACCGTCATTGCGTAGGGGCGATTCTGGGGAACCCAGAAATTGGTGGCAAGCTCGGCGTTGAGGAAGTAGATAATTTCGTTTGACAGGGTATACCCCTCAAGGGCAAGCTTAGCGGCGACTACCGACAGCTCAGCGGGATCAGCATAGATGGTTCCGTTGGCGACGGGTGAGAATTGAATGGCATATCGCGTGTCGAAAATGACGCCTTTGATGGTGTCGGGGAAGGTGGGGGAAGCGACGCGGTTGAGCACAACATTGCCGACGGCAAGCTGACCTGTCAGCGGCTCACCCCGGCTTTCTGCCGAAATGATGCGCGAGAGCCAGTAGAGATCCTCATCGTCATAGACCTGCTCGGCGGGAGCGGCATAGCCCTCACCCGTATCCTCAAGCAAGACCGAGGCGGTTTCGTTCTCCCATGTGACCGACAGCCCAAGTGCGCGTGCCAGCGGGCGAATGGGAACCATCATTGTTCCCCCTACGATGCGAACACCGTCGGGCGCCCAGAAACAGCGGCCGTTGACTTCAATCCACTGTGCTCCCTCGGCTGCCCGGAGGCTGAGCCC
Source organism: Clostridia bacterium (assembly GCA_017407835.1). GTDB lineage: Bacteria > Bacillota > Clostridia > Oscillospirales > CAG-272 > SIG693. The sequence continues at coordinate 35,616 of JAFQVV010000008.1, read as the reverse complement.
GTCTGCGGTGAGGGTGGCAGATCGCGCGGCGGCGTCCCAGACAAGATCGGTTAGCCCAAACTCGGCGCAGAAGGCGCGAAGAGGGACATAGGTGGACGAACCGATAATGCGGCTTTCCCCGGCACAGACGGAAGCGGAACGGTAGGTGACGTTGACGTTGCCTGCGCCCACGCCTGCCTCAGCGGCAATGGGCAGCACTGCCGCCGACAGAAGGGCAAGCAGGAGCAGCACACAGATGCCGATGCGGAATTTGCGGTTTTTTTTCATACATTTCTCCTTTCTTTGGTGGGAGCGGCTGAGAATAGGATACCAGAAAAATCGTACCGATGCAAGGCACAATCTTTTCCAGCTCCGGATTGGGGTGGGAGTTTATGAAAAACACTTGAATAAATGCACAAGTTGTGATATACTGTATAGGATAATAACAGAAAACCGATCGCCCCTCCCCGAGGGAGCATTGCCCACACGATACCGGTTTATTCATGCGGCGGAAAATCGTGTCGGTCGGTTGTCTGATGATTTGCATACCCGTACGGGCAGGAGGATTTTACATGAGCAGTTATGTGACCTATGAAGTGCGCCACATTCGCGATCTGCGCGATATGCTTCGTTCCAGTACAGAGATGTACGCCGAGAAAAACGCATTCCTGCAAAAAACAGACGGAGAGTACCGCGGCATTACCTATGCCACACTGCGCCATGATGTGGAAGCACTCGGCGCTGAGCTGTGGGGGCGCGGTCTTGCGGGAAAGCGAATCATTGTGACGGGCGAGAACTGCTATGCATGGGCCGTTTCCTACCTTGCCGTCATCTGCGGACTTGGTGTTGTGGTCCCCGTCGATCGCGAAATTCCCGCTGAGGAGCTTGCCAATATTGCCGCCATCTCGGAGGCGGCTGCCGTCATTTACGCGGTATCGTCCGAGAAGCGAGTCGCAGAGCTGCCCGAGTCGATCATGCGCATCCCCTTCACTTCTCTGCCCGAACTGGTCAGTGCCGGTGACGCACGGATTGCGGCAGGCGAGCGAGCCTATCTGAAAGCGCCCATTGATCCCGATGCCATGAGCGCACTGCTCTTCACCTCGGGGACGACGGGTGTTTCCAAAGGGGTTATGCTCTCTCACCGCAATATCTGCTTTAATCTGGAAGAGATGTGCCGTATGCTCTACATCGGGCCCGAGGATACCTTCCTGTCGGTGCTTCCCATGCACCATGCCTATGAGTGCACCTGCGGCTTCCTCTGCCAGATATACCGCGGCACCACGGTTGCCTTCTGCGAGGGGCTTCGATATATTACCCGCAACATGAAGGAAGTGCATCCCACCAAAATCTGCTGTGTGCCCATGCTGGTGGAGTCGATGTATCACAAAATTTGGGCGAACATCCGCAAAAAAGGACTGGAGAAAAAGGTCAAGAGTGCAGTCAAGCTCTCCAATGCGCTGCGCCGTGTGGGCATCAATCTTACCCGTAAGCTCTTTGCCGAGATCTACGCTTCGCTCGGCGGCGAGCTGAACACCCTGATTGCAGGCGGCGCTGCGGTTGACCCCGAGGTGCTGCGCGGGCTGCGCGACTTCGGTATCCTTGCCGTGCAGGGCTACGGCCTGACCGAGTGCGCGCCGCTGGCGGCCCTCAACTCGGATCAGTTCTACCGCGACGAGTCGGCAGGACTCGCCACCCCAAACACCACCCTCGATATCTATAATCCGCAGGAGGACGGTACGGGCGAGATTCGCTTCAAGGGCGAGAACATCATGCTCGGCTATTACAATGCGCCCGAGTTGACGGCCGAAGTCAAGCGGGGCGAGTGGCTCTACACCGGCGACCTCGGCTACATCGATGCCGACGGCTTTTTGCACATCACGGGCAGAAAAAAGAACGTCATCGTTACCTCGGGCGGCAAAAACATCTTCCCCGAGGAGCTGGAGACCTACCTCTCCCGCAGCTCCTATGTGCGGGAGTCGGTGATTGTCGGCATGCCCAACGAGCAAAAGAAGGATTATGATATCGTGGCTGTCATTGTTCCCAACCTTGACCGCTTTGCCGAGGAGTTCGGCGACAGCGTGACCGACGAACTTGTTCACGATAAACTTGCCGCCGCTGTGGCGGAAGTCAATGCCACCGTCCAGACCTATAAACGAATTGACCTTTTCCTGCGCCGCGACGAGGAATTTGAGAAAAACACCTCCCGCAAGATCAAGCGCGCCGGCATTGCCGATGCGATTCTGCCCGCCTATCGTGCCAAGGTGCAGGGCTGATTTCCCCCCTTCACGTCTGATTGAGACTGCGTGATGCAGACCGACCGCTCCGTGTTCACGCGAGCGGTCTTTTGCGTCCCTCGGAAAGGAATGACAATGAAAAAACCGAAAATCCGCTGGAAACGGTGGATGTATCCCCTCTTTCAGCGCAGAGTGATCGTTCTGCTTGCTCTGCTTGTCCAGTTTTTGCTGTTGATCTATATGTTTTTTGCGGGCATCGCCATGTTCCAGTGGATGTACCTGCTTTTGGTTGCAATCAGCGCGGTGACGGTGCTTACCATCATTACGCGGCGCAAGGAAACGGTCTATAAACTGCCCTGGATTATTCTCATCGCCCTGATGCCTGCCTTCGGCGGAATTCTGTTCCTCATTATCCATGGGCAGGCATCCCAGAAGCGGTTTGCCGACCGTCTGGGGGAGGTGGATGCAATTCTCGCCCCCTATTGCTGTCAGGATGAGTCGACGGCCGACTGCTTTGATCGGGCGACTCGGGGGGGCAGTCAGCGAACCACCTATCTCGCGCGGCAGAATTTTCCGATCTATGCGGCTGAAGATACCGTGTTTTTTCCCTCGGGCGAGGAGATGTTTGCTCGGCTCTGCGAGGAGCTGCGCCGGGCGGAGAAGTTTATTTTCCTTGAATATTTCATCATTGCCGACGGGGAGATGTGGAACGAGATCCATGCCATCCTGCGCGAGCGGGCGGCGGCTGGGGTGGAGATCCGCGTCATCTACGATGACCTCGGCTGCCTGCTCAGACTCCCCTACCGCTATGACCAAACGCTGGCACGGGAAGGGATAAAAACCATTCTCTTCAACCCCTTCCGTCCCGTCGTCAGTACCGTCCAGAATAACCGGGATCACCGAAAAATTGCCGTCATTGACGGTCGTGTTGCCTTTACGGGGGGCATCAATATCGGTGATGAGTACATCAATCGGCTCGAGCGGTTCGGGCATTGGAATGATACCGCCCTCATGATCACAGGTGCGGGCGTGCAGGCATTTACCGCTATTTTCCTGCAGTTGTGGCTTTGTAATCGCATTGAGGACGCAGACGACATCGCGCGCTTTTTCCCGCCCGTCGCATCTGCGCCTGTCCCCCCGTGCAGCCGCGGATTTGTTCAGCCCTACGGGGATACGCCGCTTGACGGCGAGACGGTTGGCGCATGGGTATATGACCATATCCTGCGCACCGCCACCGATTATGTCTGGATCACCACGCCTTATCTGATTATCGACGATGCGCTCTGCACCTCGCTCATGCTTGCCGCCAAGAGCGGCGTGGATGTGCGGATTATCACTCCCGGTGTGCCCGACAAAAAGATTGTCTCAACCATCAGCCGTTCCTACTACCTCGCCCTCCTTGAGGCGGGCGTCAAAATTTATGAGTATACCCCCGGCTTTCTGCACGCCAAGCTCTTCCTCGCCGATGACAGAACAGCGACGGTGGGCACCATCAACCTTGACTACCGCTCGCTGTATCTGCACTTTGAGTGCGGCGCGTGGATGACAGACACCGAAGCAATCCCCGATATCCGCGCTTATTTTGAGCAGCTGTTTGCCGTGTCTCGCCGGATCGGCGAGGAGGAGATGCGCCGCAACTATTCACTGCGCATCCTCGGTGCGCTGATGCAGCCCTTTGCGCCCTTCCTGTAAGGGCATCGCCAAACGATCACAGAAAGGATTTTTCTATGCGTTTTCTTTCCTGTTTGCTTGCCTTGACTCTGATTTTGTCGGTGTTCGCTCTGCCCGCCGCGTCATCATCTCCCGCCGAGACGGTGGAGGTGTTTGTTACCCTCGCGGAGGAGGGCGTGGCGTATACCGTCAGTGCTGACCGCCTTTGTTTCCCCGAAGGACAGGCGGCGATTGCAGACGCCGAAGCCCTGCTTGAGCGGACGGCGGAGGAGATCGCGTCGCTGCGCGGGGCGGAGGTTTTCGGCAGCGGCTGGTATCTCTCGCTTTCACTCGGTGTGCGGCTGCCTGCCGATTTGCTCGATGAACTTGCCGCCATTGACGGCATTTCCTCGGTCGAGGTGCTGACCGACAGCCTGATTGCCGCCGACAGTGCGGAAGCCGCGGAAGAATCGGCGGCAGTATCTGCCGCATCGGCGGTCTACGCCCCCGATTTGATCGGTGCGCGTGCATTGCACAGCGAGGGTATCCTCGGTGAGGGGGCGATCATTGCCGTTATCGATACAGGATATGATACCGCGCATCCTGTTTTTACACTGCCCGAGGGCACCGCGCCGTCGCTGACACAGGAAATACTGACAGAATATTTGCCGCTGCTGAGTGTTTCCAAACAGACAAACGGTGAACGGTATGATGTAGACGACCTCTGGTACAGTGATAAGATCCCCTTTGCCTTCGATTACAATGCCAATGACGCCGATGTTTCGGCCGCCAATACCCACGGCACCCATGTCGCATCAATCGCTGCGGGCGGTGCCGATGCCGACGGAACCTATGTGGGCATTGCCCCCGGCGCACAGCTTCTGCTGATGAAAATTTTTGACGATTCGGGCTCGGGTTCCTCCTCGGAGTATGCCCTCTACCGTGCGGTTGAGGATGCCATGATTCTGGGCGCCGATGTCATTAACCTCAGTCTCGGCTCTTCGCCCGGCTTTCCTTACGCGACCAATACCTTCTCAATCAGCCGCCATCTTGACCGTGCGCGCGAGCTGGGCTGTGTCATCGTCTGCGCGGTCGGCAACGACGGCGCCGTGGGAAATGGATCGCGGTATGATGTCGAGTATGGCGTTGATTTTCCCCTTGCCGCCAATCCCGATTATGGACTGACCGCCGATCCCGCCTCTTTTTCGGGCACACTGGCCGTGGGTGCCTATGTGCCCGACCGCGTGCTGACCTCCGCCCTGCTTGCCGGGGACGGCAGCACCGTGGATTATGTGGACAGCGCGTCAGGTCAGGGCTTTGCCGAGCGAGGCTTTGTCAGCAGCCTTGACGGACAAACCCTGCCCTATGTGGTTGTCCCCGGTGTCGGTTCGACCGAAGATTATGCTGGGCTTGACCTCACCGGCAAACTGGCGCTGGTTGAGCGCGGAGAAATCACCTTTACCGAGAAGCTTTTGGCGGCGGCAGCAGCCGGCGCTGTCGGGATGATCTGCCGCGACAATGTGGAGGGCAGTATCATCAATATGGCGTTTGATGAAATGCCCATTCCCGCCGTCTCAATCAGCCGCGCGGCAGGCGAACGCCTGGCCGCCCTGCCCGAGGAACAGCGTACAATTAGCATTTCCAGCCAGCCCGTGCAGCTGTCGACACCCGCAGATGCAGGTCAGCCTGCCGAATACAGCACGGTCGGCTCGGGGCTGCAGATTCGTCCCGCACTGCTCTCGCCCGGAACAATTTATGCCGCACTGTCGGGCGGAACCTACGGTACCAAGCAGGGGACTTCCATGGCAACCCCCGTTATCTCGGGTATCGCCGCACTGGCAGTATCGGCCGCCGGGGATGCAGGCACAGCAGCCTTTGCCGACGCGCTGATGGCTGAGATGATCACCACCGCCGAGCCGATGCTCGATGCCGATGGTCATCCCTATTCGGTGCGGGTGCAGGGGGGCGGCATGGTGCGCACCGATCTGCTTTTCTCGGCAGAGAGCACACTTCGCGCCGAGGATGGCCGCGGCGTGGTTGAGCTTGGCGACGAGCTGTCTGCTGACGGAGAATTTTCCTTTACGCTGACGCTGACCAACCATTCGGATACCGCCCGTACATATGCTGTCTCGGGGTCGGTCGGCTCGGATGATATCTATATTCTCGAACAGGACGGCGAGCAGATTGTGTTTGCCGCCGATACGATGCGCGTCTTCTCGGATGCCATGCTCACCGTTAACGGCACAGAGGCAAACCGATTCGCGCAGGTGCCGGCCTCGGCTTCTGTCACGCTGGACGCCGGCGAGAGCAGAACCTTGACGGTGCGGGGCAAGCTTTCGGCTGCCGAAGCCGCCGAGTATAAAACGCTGTTTGAAAACGGCTACTACCTTGAGGGCTATGTCTGGGTGGAGAGCGAGGGCGAGTGCCTGAGCCTGCCCTACCTCGGCTTTGTGGGTGATTTTGATGCACTACCCTATTTCGATACCTTTGCCTATGACGGCAAGGATTCGTTTTTTACAGGATCCTATCTCTATGGCACAGCCGCAAACGCACTGCTTTATCTTGGCTGCAACGTCTATGACGAGGCGGGAGATGCCGACAGTTTCCGCTCGGATTTGATTGCCTTCTCGCCCAACGGAGACGGCTTTTTCGATGAAGTGCAGGTTTCGCTTCGTCTGCTGCGCAATCTCTACAGCTTTGAGATCGAGATCAGGGATGCCGATGGGAATATCGTCACAGGCAGTGCACGTACATTCTATCTGACAAAATCCTTTGTCGATGACGACGGTGAGATGAAGAGCGGATTTGGCACAGCTTGGTCGGGCAACGATGCCGATAGTGCCGTCTATGTCATGCCGGAGGGAGAATATACCGTCATTCTCCGCGCACTGGGACGCGGAGCGGTCAGCGCAGAGGAAGTTGCGCTGCCGGTGGTGCTCGACGTGACCGCCCCCGAACTGGTGGAGTATCACATGTTCGAGCGTAACGGTGTGCCCATGCTGTCTGTTACCCTGCGCGACAATCACTATCCCATGCGGGCAAAGCTCTACCGCACTGCTGTCGATGAATACGGCAGAGAGACCGAGCTGTATTGCGATGATCACCAGATCAGCTATCGCGAGGGGCGCCGTGCCATCACCCTGCTGTATGATTTGAGCGGATTTACCGGTGATTATCTTTACCTCGATGTTTACGATTACGCACTCAACAGCCATACCTATCGAATCGAGATTGAACCGATCGATGATGCGGCATAAAGCGAAAGGAGAGACGGAATGAGACGATTTTTTGTACGCGTGACGGCAATATGCCTCTCATTGCTGATGCTCCTGCCAGCCCTCCCGCTGACGGCGGCAGAGGTTTGCGCCGAGGAGAAGCTCACACTTATCCTGCTTCCCCGCACAGGCGAGTCGATCGCGGTGCGGGCGGCGGAACAAGGGCTGGGTGCGGACGAATTTGCGCTGAGCGAACAGGGGCGGGCGGCACTTGCCGAGACCGATGCATTGCTGGATGACATTTCGGCACTGGCCGCATCTGTCTGCCACTGCTATGCGGAGCGCACCCGCTGGACGGCGGCTCTGCTCGGCATTGCGGTCGAGGTTGATGCCGCGGATCTGCCCGAGCTGCGGGCGGCGGGGGATCTTGCCCCGGGTGAGCTTGCCTTTGATGTATATCGCCCCGCGGCATATTCCGCGCTGGACGAGCCTCTGCCCGATGCCGAGCTGAATATTGTTGAATACCCGCTGGGGGAAGTTGGGAAAGGGACGCAGACTGCCGCCGGCTCCGGCAGTGTCATTGCCGTCATTGATACAGGCTTTGATTTGACCACCCGAGGGTTTTCGCTGCCCGAGGGTGCTGTGCCCGCACTGGCGGGGGAAGCACTCGATGCCCGACTGGCGTTGGTCGATAAGCCCGATGCCGCCGTCAGCGAAAAAATCCCCTTTGCCTATAACTATGCCGATCCCGATGCCGACATCGACAGCGCGGCATCCCACGGGACGAAAGTTGCCGCACTTGCCGCCGCTTATGTCAACAGCGAATACGACGGCGAAGCCCCCGGTGCACAGCTGCTTCTGATGAAGGTGTTCGGCGAGGAGAAGGACGCGCGTGCCAATGAGTGCGCTGTTGTCTCTGCCATCAATGACGCACTGCTGCTCGGTGCGGATGTGATCAATCTCAGTTTCGGTGCAACATATGGCGAGACCGAGTCGGGTACTGCCCTTGCACGGGCGATTGCGGGCGCTCGGACCTCCGGCAATGCCGTCGTTTGCGCGGCGGGCAATAAAGGCGAGTCGGGTGCGGGCAGTCTGTTCTACAGCATGATGGGCGAGACGCTTTATCCCACCGCATATACCGATCACAGCACCCTAACCACCCCCGCATCGGTGACGGGAACCTTCGCCGTCGGTGCGGCGACGGGAAGTTTGTCCCGTCTGCCGGTGCTCTGCGATGAAGCAGGTGAGCAGATTACATACACCGACTCCTGCGCCGAATTTTTTGCCGATGCCGCATCGGGGAGCACAGTGAACTTTGCCGCACTGCTCAAACAAAAACGCTTTACCTATGTTGCCGTCGGCGGTGTAGGTTCGCCGGAGGACTACAGCGGACTTGACCTGCAGGGGAAGGTGGCGCTGGTTGAGCGTGGGGAGATTTCCTTTGCCCAGAAGGCGGCCAACGCTGCAGCAGCAGGGGCAATCGGTCTGATCGTCTACGATAATGATCCTGCGACCGATGGCGCACTGACCATGGAGCTGACAGGCGCGCCGATTCCCGCGATTATGATCAATATTGCCGACGGCGCACGTCTTGCGGCGGCGGGTGAGGGCGAGCTGTGCTTCGCCGATGATGATCCGTCTCTGCGGGGTATGGCGGTGCGGGATGTGGCTGAGTTTTCCTCGCGCGGTCTGCGCGAAGACTTTACCCTCGCCCCCGCACTGCTTGCGCTGGGCGACAATTTTGTCGGCCTGAGCACAAACAACACCATTGCGGTGTTAAGCGGAACCTCTTATGCCTCGGCGCAGGTCAGCGGTGCGCTTGCTGTCCTGCTCAGCTGCGTTCGCGAGGAAGCCCTCTGCGGGACAGAGGAACTTGATGCTCTTGATGTTGCGCAATGTCTGCTGCAAAATACCGCCGTGCCGCTGATGACGGGAGATATCCCCGTGTCGGTGCGCACACAGGGCGCGGGCGTGCTCAATACCGATGCCGCAATGACCGCGCCCCTGCTTCTGCAGGGCAATGACGGCGGTGCCGTTACCCTGACAGGCGAAGATGACAGCTTTACCTTGGTTTTCACCCTGCGCAATCTTGCCGATACGCCCGTCAGCTTCACACTGACCGCATCGGCCCTCGGAGATGCGTATACCCAACCCAATCTCAGGCAGTATTCCAATAACCCTGCCGCCGAGGAGCGGCTGATTGCGCTGGGATACGATCTCGACAATCCGCCCTTCTGCACAACGGGAGCGCTGACTGCGCTCGATGCGCAGATCAGTCTCGATGGTGAAGTGCTTGGCACCGAGGGCAGATACATCACCCTCGCGGGCGGGGAAACGGTCGAATATCGCGTGACCGTCACCCTCTCCGCCGAAGAATATGCGGCACGCATCGCCGCCTTCCCCTCCGGATTTTTCGTTGAGGGACGTGTCTCACTTGCCATCACGCAGAATCCGCTCGGCGGTGAGCAGACCCTGACCCTGCCCTATGCCGTCTTCTGCGGTGCGTGGGAGCAGACTCCCATCCTCTCGCCCACCGTGTACGGGGAGGGTGAACAGCTCTATGTTGGGCAGAGCATCTCTGCGCCCATGCGCAACGGCAAAGAGGTGGAGCTTGGTGTCTCGGAGATGGATACCCTCCGCCAAAACAACAGTATTGCCACCGAACTGCTTTCCTTTAATCCCAACTACCTCAGCGGACCGCTGCGCATTACGCTTTTCCTCGAGCGCAATGTCTCACATTGGCGGGTCTCAGTGACAGATGCCGATGGCGCCGAGGTGTATCGCAGCAGCGGCGATGCGCTGAGCAAAGCCTATTCGTTCAATGGAATTGCGGTCGGCGTGCGTGTTCCGCTCTGGCAGGGCTGCGTGACCGACAACGAAAAGTACATCTGTCCCGATGGGGAATATACCATTTCGCTCACCCTTTTCGGCGCGGCGGGGGGAGAGCAGACGCTTTCCATCCCTGTGCGCATCGATACCACGCCGCCCGAGCTGCTCTCTGCCGCCTTCCGCCGGGAGGGGGATGAATTTCTGCTCGAGCTTACCGTGCGGGATAACGAGTATATTCGTCTGGTTGAGGTTGCCGATCGAAGCAGTATGGTGGATTTCGACTATACCCAACTCTCGGCCGAAGCCGTGCTTGCCGCGGGCAGGGGGGCATCCATTCCCCTCGCCGTTGACGGCAATCAGCTTTATCGGCAGTATTTCTATGTGACAGTCGTGGACTATGCCTATAACGAAGTCATCGTCCGCATCGACCGAGATCAACTCTTCGCCGCATGGGAGAAGGGTGAATAAAAGACCTTGGGGAGGGGCTCCGAGGTTGCGAAGTAAACTCGGAGCCCCTCCCCAAACCCCTCTGCAAAAACGCTCACAAATAAATTTTATTGGAAGTTTTTGAGGGGGTCGAGGGGGGACTTTTTTCAAAAAGTCCCCCCGCGTTTTCTTATTCCTCCTCCGCCGTCAGACGGCGCAGGAAGGTGGAGATTTCTTGGTTGATGGTGAGAATTTCGCGGTAGAATTCTCGCGCAGAGAGGCGGAGGATGCCCGCGTGCACGGCCGAGAGCTGAATAAGACGGTCTGAGGTGACCACGCGGGTGGTCACACCTGCGGCGCGGCTGTGCATCATGCGCTCAAGATAGGTGTCTGCCGTCTCATGCGCGGCGGTGTAGACCACGCGATAGCCGTTGCGCTCCTCCTCGTGTCCGTTCCCCTCGGTGCGGTTATAGGCGTCGAAAACCAAGGTCAGATCTGCCTTGGTGTAGGCAACATAGTTGTCGAGGATATCCATCAGCGCCTCACGGGCGGCATCAAGGCTCTCCTCCGCCAGCTCGTGCAGGAAATCCCAGGCGAAGATGACGTTGTAGCCGTCGATGAGCAGCTGCTCTCGGCGTTGCGGCAGCTCGCGGGGGGACTTTGCGGCGGCAATTGTACGGGGCGGCGAATAGCGGCGCCGCTTGACCGGACCAAAGGTGCGCAGCATGATAGCTTCCAGCTCGTCGTCGTCCAGCTGCCAGCGCCGCGCGATCGTTTTGATGGAGGGCAGCATCAGCGTCTCTTCCTCCCGCTCGGCGGGCAGGTTGACTTGAAGATGCATATACTCGTGTACCCGATCCCACGGGACAGTGAAGCCCGCACCGTGATCGCAGAAGACCGAGTGAGGCGGCTGCTCGAGATCGGCCTCGGGGGAATAAGCGGCGGCGAGGACAACCTCCTCCTGATCGTGGCAGGGGGCGTATCCGTCAACGGTGCAGCGAAGCCGCCCCTCGCCATGGGTATAGCTCTGCATTTCCTGCAGATAGTTGCGCATGGTTGATACGGGCACACGCCCGCACAGGAGGGCGGAGGATTCATCGCTGTCCTCAATGCTGATGCTTGCCCCCCGCATCTCCAGATCGTGCATCGCACGGCCGACTGTGTCGGCGGGGATGGTCATGTGATAGCGGTAGACGGGTTCGAGCAGAACCGATTTTGCCTGCATCAGTCCCTGCCGCACCGCACGCCCCACCGCCTCGCGGAAGTCGCCGCCGTCGGTGTGCTTGAGATGCGCACGCCCTGCAAGGAGGGTGATTTTCACATCGGTCAGCGGAGCGCCTGTCAGCACGCCGCGATGGGTGCGCTCACCCAGATGCGTCATAATCAGCCGCTGCCAGTTTCGCCCCAGCGTATCCTCGGGGCAGTTGGTGTCGATGATGATTCCGCTTCCCTCGGGCAGCGGCTCAAGCAGAACATGAACCTCGGCATAGTGGCGCAGCGGTTCAAAATGCCCCACGCCCACTACCGTGTTGGCGATGGTCTCGCGGTAGAGAATCCGTCCCATATCCACGGTGAGATTGAGCCCCAGCCGATCGTGTGCCAGGCGCTGCAGCACTTCGATCTGCACCTCCCCCATCAGGGCGGCGTGAATTTCTCCCAGTTCTGCGTCCCAGCGCAGGTGCAGGGAGGGATCTTCCTCCTCCAGCAGCTGCAGACGGGGATAGCAGAGGGCGGGATCACAGCCCTCGGGCAGGACGAGACGGTAGGTCAGAACCGGCTCAAGCACGGGCTGCTCGGCGTCGGACTCGGTGCCCAGCCCCAGCCCCGCGGCGGTGGCGGACAGCCCCACCACCGCGCAGATCTCGCCCGCTTGGATGCGGTCGGTCTGTGTGAAGCGCTCGCCCGAATACAGGCGGAGCTGTGCCGCCTTTTCGGTGATGTGCGTGTGTCCGTCGGGAGCGAGGTAGGTGATCTCATCCCGCACCCGAAGCTCCCCGCCCGTCAGCTTAAGATAGGTCAGACGCGTGCCCGCTCCCCCATTTGCACTGCCGCCGTCATAGGCAATCTTGTACACCCGCGCGCCAAATTCGTCGGAATAGACGGGGGTGAGGGTGATGTCCTGCAGAGCTTCGAGCAGGGCATCCACCCCGTCAAGGCGAAGTGCCGACCCGAACAGGCAGGGGAAAATGCGGCGATCGGCGATCAGCCCGCCCACCGCCTCACGGTCAAGCGAGCCGCTCTCCAAAAAGAGCTCCAGTAATGTTTCATCGGTCATGGCAAGCCGCTCGTTGCGCGCGGCGATGGGCTCGTCGGTGAAAAAGGGCAGACAGGCGGCATCCAGCTTTGCCTGCAGCTCGGCGGCGAGTGCCCGCTCGCCTGCCGTGGAAATGTCCATTTTGTTGATGAAAACCAAGGTCGGCACGCGATAGCGGCGGAGCAGATCCCATAGGGTGAGGGTGTGATTTTGCACACCGTCGGTGCCGCTGATGACGAGAATGGCATAATCGAGCACCTGCAGGGTGCGCTCGGTTTCGGTGGAGAAGTCGGTGTGCCCGGGGGTGTCGAGCAGAACAAATTCACATTCCCCCACCGTCAGGCGCGCCTGCTTGGAGAAGATGGTGATTCCCCGCTCACGCTCCATGGGGGAGGTGTCGAGATAAGTATTTCGATGATCCACGCGGCCGAGACGGCGCAGATGTCCCGCGCGATAGAGCAGGGCTTCGCTGAGGGTGGTTTTTCCCGCGTCAACGTGTGCGAGAATACCGATGGTTAAGTGCCGCATGGCGAACTCCTTTCCGCAGAGATCAATCAGAGGCGAACAGCGCCGATTTTGGTTACTTTTCGGTCGTAGGTCAAAAGCCCGTTGGTTTCGTCCTCCACGTCCGAGAGCTGTGTGTAGATGGCGGCGCAGAGACCGCGTGGGATGGCGGGGGTGATTTCTCGGGCGTAGAGGTCGCGGATTGCTGTCTCAAGTGCCTCCCGTGAGGAAAAGACACGGTAGCCGTAGATGTGGTCGGGGTTGAACACGTGTCCCGCAAGAGAACAGGCGTAGCCCCCGAACTCCGAGAGAACGACGGGACGGGTGATTTTCTTTGGCATTTTGAAGGGCTTGAAGTAGACGTGCAGGCTCTCCACGTCGCTCTCGGCGGGAGTGAACCAGCCGGATGCGGTGTCGATGAAGCGGCTGGCATCCAGCGCGCGCAGACGACGGTAGGCAGCGGTGCTGTCAAATTGTCCCCACCCCTCGTTGAAGATGGTCCAATAGCAGATCGATGGGTGATCGCGCAGTAGCTCGACCGTCTCCTCCATGGTCGAGAGGAAGGCGGCGCGTGTGTCGGGATCGCGGTTCAGGCGGCGGTCATTTCGGCGTTTTAGCCCAACGGTGGGGAGTGCCGTGTCCCGCAGGAAGGCATATTTCCCGTTGTTGATCATATCCTGAAAAACGATCATGCCCAGCCTGTCGCAGTCATAGTAGAAGCGCTGGGGCTCGATTTTGATGTGCTTGCGCAGGGTGTTGAAGCCGAGCTTGCGCGCGGCGAGGATGTCTTCGGTGTATCCTTCGGGGGTGGCGGGCAGGAAGATGCCGTCGCTGAAATAGCCCTGATCAAGCAGTCCGTGGAAGAAATAGGGACGACCGTTGAGACAGAGACGGGGAAGCCCGTCCACCGTCTCGATGGAGAGGGTGCGCATTGCGAAGTAGGAGCGCACGCAGTCCTCCCCTGCACGCAGGGTGAAGGTGTAGAGATAGGGATCCTCGGGCGACCAGAGCCGCGGTGAGGGGAGCTCGACACGCGCCATGCCGTCGCGGAGGGGGACGGTGATCGCCCCCTCGGGGGCGTTGACCGTGACCTCACCCGCCGAGACGCCCTCGGCGCGGATGGTGGCACCTGCCGCGTCAGTGTCAACGTGCAGGTTCCGCACATATTCGGCGGGTACGCTCTCCAGCCATACCGTCTGCCAGATGCCGCTGACAGGTGTGTACCACATCCCACCCCTCTTGCCCGATTGCTTGCCGTAGGGCAAGGTAAAGGTTGTGGTGTCGTCGGTGACCTCAACGGTCAGTGTGTTCTCGGGGGCGAGATGCTCGGTGATGTCAAAGGAAAAGGGGATATATCCGCCCCGATGCTCACCGAGGGAACGTCCGTTGAGCGAGACGCGGGCGACCTGATCGACCGCACCGAAATGCAGGATGACCCGATCGCGCAGAAATCCGTCGGGCAGCGTGAAGCTGCGGGTATAGCGCAGCTGCGGACGGATGCCCATGTCACGTCCGCCCCCCGAGAGCAGCGATTCGGGCGGGAAGGGAACGAGAATTTTCTCCTCGGCCCCCCCATTCGCCGAAAACTGCCAGACACCGTTGAGACAGAGATAGCTGTCCCGCTCAAGACGGGGGCGGGGATACGCCTGCCACGGGATGGCATCCCATCCCGCACGGGCGAGGGCTTCCCCCGCCTGCGTGTAAAGCTTGGCAAATTGAGCTGTTTTCATGTGCCTTCTCCTTTGAACAGATTCAAATACCATTATATCATAAAAAGATATCTTTCGCAAGTCCGCATCGGTACGGGAAAAATCGGAATGTTAAGCGTTTGAAAATTTGCAATAAAAAAGGAAATCCTGCTCCAAAGGGGTTGATTTTTTATCCCCATGGAAGAATATCATATGTTTACGATCAATAACAAGGGGGACTTGGTTTTGGATGAGCAGATTTTTGATTCGGGATTGGATGTGGCAGAAAAGATGCAGTTCTCTCATATCGTAGAGTATGTCTGCGACTTGTCGGATATCATCGAAAATATTGCCGACAAGATTCAGAACATGCTCATTACCGGAAAGGCGTAATGCAGAAGTTATGTGGATTTATTTACTTTTAACCGCAGGCCTGTTTATGGGCTGGTCACTGGGCACCAACGATGCCGCAAATGCATTCGGCACGGCGGTTGCAACCCGGGTGGTCAAATATCGCACGGCGATCATTATCATTGCGATTCTGGTCATCATCGGTGCGTTCGTCGCCGGTGACGGCAACATCAACAAGGTTTCCCAGTTGGCCACCGGAAACAAGGTGTCTGCCTCGGTTCAAGAGGTTGAGGCTGCCATTGAGAGCGGAATGCTTGGTGATCTTCGGCTCAAATCGGCACTGAAAGCCTTCATTATTTTTACTTGTGCCGGCTTGACCGTCTTTATCATGAGTTATCTCAAGTTCCCCGTGTCGGCCAATCAGTCTGTTACGGGAGCTATCATCGGCTGGGGACTTTGCTATGCCGATTATTCCGATCCCGAGGTGCTGGCAGTCAACCTTTCACAGCTGAGCAAGTTTGTCTCAACGTGGGTTCTCAATCCCCTTGGGGCATTGCTCATCTCGTTTATCATGGTTTTTTTGGTAAAACGCTTCATCGAAATAAAGCTGATAACACTTGCGAGCTATGATAAAATCATCAAGATCGGATATTTGGCTGCAGGCGCATTTGCATCCTACAGTATCGGCGTCAACAGTTCTGCCAACGTGACTGCGCTCTATTACGATGCCACCGGAAGCGGAGCAAATCTGCTCACCGATGCCCACCTGACGGCAACCATCGGCGGCATTGCTATTGCGCTGGGCGTGCTGACCTTTTCCCGCCGCGTGATGATGACAGTTGGCGGCGCAATTGCCGAATTGAGCCAAGTCGACGGTTTTGTTGTGATTATCGCGATGGCAACCACCATTCTGCTTATGGAAAAGCTGATGAGTATTCCCGTCTCAACCTCGCAGGCGGTTGTGGGTGCCGTCATCGGCGCAGGATTGGTGACCGGTTCCCAAAACGTCAACTTCGGTGTGTTCAAACGCATCGCCATTGCCTGGGTAAGCTCTCCCACTGTGGCGGGTGTGCTGACCTATCTGGTGGGGATTGCCGCGAAATCGTATTTTGCATAAATCCCCTTTTCGGAGGGGCTGCCGCATTGCGGCAGCCCCTCAATATCCCGCACGGCAAACGTGGGGGATATTTTCTTTTCGACAAAACGCCTTGCATTCTTTGGGGGAATGCGGTATAATAAAAAATAAGCATAACTTTCGTGAATTGAGGTGAAAATATGCGCTTCCCGCTTTTTTTGTCGGCATTGCTGACGGGGATACTTCTGTTTGCTGCCTCCGTCTGTCCTGCTTCGGCAGCATCGGCTGCTTACGATGCTCACCAGCTGGACGTCTCACTGACAACCTCAAGCAGCGGATCGCTTTCTTTGCTGACGGATGGGCAAAATACCACTTACCTGACCATTGCGGCAGGAGGCAGCATTACGGTTTCTGCCCAAACGCAGATTGCCGGTGTCTATCTTATCTTTGATAAAGTTCCGCAGACGTGGACCTGCCGGGGCGAATACGGTGAGTTTGCCTGCGGCACAAACGGGTTTCTGCACGAATATGTCGATGTCGCCGAGGGAATCGGCGCCACGCGCAGCCTGACGCTGACCTTCCCCCAGGGGGCATCGGTGGCCGAGCTGTCGGTGTGGTCGGCGGGGACTCTGCCCGATACCGTGCAGGTCTGGCAGCCACCCTATGCCGAGGCGGATCTGCTGCTCTTCTCCACCCACAGTGATGATGAGCACCTCTTCTTCGCCGGCATCCTGCCCACCTGCATCGACCGCGGCCTCTCGGCACAGGTCGTGTATATGGTACAGCACTTCGATACCCATAATCGCCCCCACGAACAGCTGGACGGACTCTGGGCGGTGGGGGTGCGCAATTACCCTGTTGTCGGGCCGTTCCCCGATCTCTATTCCACCTCGCTGGAAACTGCCCGTACGGTTTTCGCGGGCTACGGGTATACTGAGGAGGATTTCATCGAATATGCTGTTGAGCAGCTTCGCCGCTTCCGTCCCCAGGTGGTGATCGGACACGATGTCAACGGCGAGTATAACCACGGCGCCCACATGGTCAATACCCTTGCCCTGCAGAAGGCTCTTGACTGCTCGAACGATGCATCTGCTTACCCCGAGTCGGCTGAGAAATGGGGAATTTGGGATGTGCCCAAGACTTACCTTCATCTCTGGCAAGAGGGGAAGGTGACCATGAACTGGGACATCCCCCTGGCTGCCTATGACGGCATGACGGCATTCCAAGTCTCCAATCTTGGCTATAACGAGCATACATCCCAGCACTGGACATGGTTTACCCGCTGGATCCGGGGCACCAAGGACGCCCCCATCACCGCCGCCGCTCAGATCAAGACATACAGCCCCTGTGAATACGGGCTTTACCGCACAACGGTGGGGGCCGATACCCCCGGCGTCAACGATTTCTTCGAGCACATCACACCCTATGCCGAACAGCGGGCGGCAGAGACAACGTCCGCGCCCGAAACCACGGCTTCGCCCATGACCACAGCCCCCCAGACGACTTCGTCACCCCAAACAACTGTCGTTCCGCCCACTGACTCGGGTGGCTCGGCCCGCGCCCTCTTTTCCTTTTTGCTGCCGGCGGCGCTTGTGTTGATTGCGGCAGCCGCCATCGGCGCATTGCTCGGGCCCTTCCGCCGCAAATAACGGGCTGACGGCAGCGCTCGCTGCCCCAAGTTTGAGGTGATTGGCTGCGGCATGACAGTCTCGTGTTGAACAACGATAATCAATCAAGGATAATCAGAATGAAGATTGGGGCGTCCAAAATCTCGACGCAACTCCCACGGAAAGGAAACAAAAAATGAACCTGTTGATTGCATCCGACCTGCACGGCGACCTTGCCGCCGCCGAGCAAACCTTCGACCGATTCACCGCCGAGGGCGCCGATCGCCTGCTTTGGCTGGGCGACCTGCTCTATCACGGTCCGCGCAATGATCTGCCCGCAGGCTATGCGCCCAAACGCGTTATCGCCTTGCTTAATGCCAATCGTGACAAGCTCTTCTGCGTGCGGGGCAACTGCGAGGCCGAGGTTGACCAGATGGTGCTCGATTTCCCCGTCCTCGCCGACTATGCCCTTCTGCCCGTCGGGCAGAAGGTGATCTTTGCTACCCACGGACATCACCATAACATCAGCACGCCGCCTGCCCTGCGTGCGGGGGATGTGCTCCTGCACGGGCATACTCACCTCTACGCCGCCGAATCCTTTGCCCTGCCTGCGGGAGGGGAGGCGCTCTACCTCAATCCCGGCTCGGTCGCCCTGCCCAAAGGGGGAAATCCCGCCACCTATATGATGCTCGATACCGAGCGCGGTAATTATCGCATCCTCACCATGGATGGAGAAGAAGTTCTGCGCGGGACGATATAAGGAGAGCGGGGCTTTGCCCCGCGCCCCACAAGGGGGATTTTTGATAAAAAATCCCCCTTGACCCCCCAAAAACTTGATAACCCCCTCTTTTTGAAAGTTTTTGCGGAGGGGTTTGGGGAGGAGCTTTTTTCAAAAAGCTTCTCCCCAAGCCCTTTTCGTCCCTCTTTTGCAAAAACCTCGCCGAAGAGCGATAAATAGTCATTCCTCTCCCGCCCGCTTCGACAGCGTGTGCGGGAGTTTTGCGTTATACTGGTAGCGTAAATGTGTGCGGTGAGCACGCAGCGGAAAGGAATGACAAGACGATGGACAAGCAACAGAACACACGGCGCGCGAAATTACCGCGCGTCTCGGACGAGACATGGCAGGCATGGGGTGCGGGATGCGGCTGGGCACTGCTGGCTTTTCTTTTGGGATGGGGAGCACTGCCCTTCGGTACATATCCGCTGGGGATCGGGCTGCTCTGTGGGGCAGAACGCCGCGTCGGATGGATTTTGGGCGGACTTCTGGCGTCGGCTTTTGCGGTAGGCGAGACGGGTGCTGTCTCGCCATGGGTGCGCGCCGCTGCCTATTGCTTTGGGGCACTGGTGCGCGTGCTGAGCCGACTGACCATTGATCAGCCCGAGGGCGGGGCGCGGGGCAGCCTCCCGGCGCGTCTGCGGGCAAATCGCACCGCACTTTTTCGCGAGAGCCTGACATTGCGGATGGCGACGGCGTGTGTGGTTGCTTTTTTCGTAAGCGTTTGGGGCATTGTTGCGGGGGGATATCGCTATTATGATTTGTTTGGCGCCTTTACTGCAATGATTGCCGCCCCGCTTACCTGCTTGCTCTATGCCCCACTCTGCGCAATCGAGGAGCTTCGCTTCGGTGGCTCTGCCGAGCGTGCACGGGAGATTTCGGTGGGCGCACTGCTCATCTCGCTCTGCTGGGCGGTGCGGGAGGTTGATCTGTTCGGCATCTCGATTGTGGCATTTCTGGCATTTGTCATCACCCTGGTTGTTACACGTCTGGGCGGCATCGGGCGGGGAGCTTTGCTTGGCGGGTTGTGCGGGCTTTGCGTTGAGCCGATCTATGCGCCTCTTTTCCTCATTGCCGCGGGGACGTCGGGCCTGATGTGGCAGCGATCGGCGGTGGCGGCGGTGAGCATCTCTGCCATCCTCGGTATGCTTTGGGGTGGATATATCGATGGGCTCACGGCCCTGATTCGTCTGGTGCCGGCACTGGTGTGCGGGTCGATCTTTGTGATGTCGGCAGACCGTCTCGATCTGCTCCACGCCGAGGGGGGCGCGGCAGGACTTCTCCGTCTGCGGCAGAGCCGTGGAGGGGAAATGACGGCATCCGCCGTCTCCGAAGCAAGGGCGGCATCGGCAGAGCTGCGTATGCAGGCGCTATCCGATACCTTTGCCGACCTCTCCCATATCTGCTACAGCCTCTCCGACCGCCTGCGCCGCCCCGATGTGCTGGCACTGCGCCGTCTCTGCGACGAAACCTGCGACCGATTTTGCCCCACCTGTGCGCAAAATCGGATCTGCTGGGAGCAGGAGTACGGCTCGACAGTGGATGTGCTGGGCAAGCTCACGATCGAGCTGCACAGCGCGGGGCGGACAAGCGTTGAAACTGTCCCCGATTATCTGCGCAGCCGATGCCCGCAGATGCCGCTGATTTTGGATGAGATCAATCGCGGGTGTGCCCGTTTGTGGTCGGATACCGCCGCACGCGAGCGAACCGAGTGCTTTGCTGTCGATTATGAAGCAGTTTCCGCCATTCTTGCCGAAACGCTGGCGGCGGAACAAGCCGATTATCGCATCGACGATGGGCTGACCGAGCGGGTGCGGGGAACGGCGAAACGGCTGGGGCTTGGTGCGCAGGGAATTTTGGTGTACGGCGAGCGCCGCAAGCAAATTTTGGCGGAGGGCATCGACCTCGGCCGCGCCGGTCTGGGGGCTGAGGATCTGCGCCGCGCCTTTGCCGACACCTGCGGCTTTGCCCTCACGCCGCCTTCACTGTCGATCCGCGACGGGCGGATTTCCATGCGCCTTTGTACTGCGCGGCGGTATGGGGTGGAGAGCATTCGGCGCTCTGCCGCCGCCTGTGCGGACGAGGCGTGCGGAGACAGCATCCACACCTTCGGCGGCGGTGAGAACGACTTTTTCTACGCCCTGCTCTCGGACGGCATGGGCAGCGGTCGTGAGGCGGCGCTGACCTCACGGCTTTGCACGGTTTTCCTGGAGAAAATGCTCTCCTCGGGCAACCGCAAGGAGACGGCGCTTCGCCTGCTCAACAGCTTTGTGCGGGCGAAAGGGATCGAATGCTCCGCCACGGTGGATTTGATGGAGCTGGACCTGATCACGGGACGGGCGGGTTTCATCAAAAGCGGCGCGGCACCCTCCTATGTGCGGCGGGACGGCAACCTCTTCAAGCTGCAGTCGAAAACGGTGCCCATTGGCATCATGCGGGCGCTGGATGCCGAACAGCTCTGCTTTGATGTGCAGGCGGGAGATGTAATTGTGATGCTCTCTGACGGCATTGCGCAAAGCTTTGAGGAAAGCGTGTGGCTGTTGGATCTGCTCAGCTGCGGCTGGCCTGAGGATGATGATCTCTCACACGCTGCCGAGCTGATTTTGGAGGGGGCAGCGCAGCAGGGGGGCAGACCCGACGACAAGAGCGTGGCGCTGATTCGCATCCTTGCCGCCGAAGAATAAACTGATGTGTGCGGAGCAAAAAAATGCTCCGCACTCTTGCTTTTTTGTGCGGAGGAGAGTATAATGGAGAAAAGATGTGTTCAATTTGGGAGGACAGTCATGAATACCGAAGCACTTCAATCCCCTGCCGCTTCTCCGATGCGCACTTGGGGACTGACTGCATTCGGTCTGCATTTGCTTGCCAATCTGTTCATGCTCTGTGACCACCTCCGGGGAACATCTATGATAGACGCTGAGTGGCTTGGCTGGATTGGGCGGATAGCCTTTCCGCTCTTTGCCTTTCTGCTGACTGAGGGCTTTGTTCATACCCGAAGCCGCCGCCGCTATTGCCTGCGCCTGCTCGGGGCAGCACTCCTCTCCGAAATCCCCTTTGACCTGATGATGACCGATGTCGTGTTCAATCCGTTGTGTCAAAATGTTGTCTGGTCATTTTTGCTTGGGATGGGGATGCTGAGCCTGTTTGCGCGCATCGGTGCGCTTCACCGCCCCCTGGTGCGCCTGCTGCTGTCGGCGACCGTTCTGCTTTGCTTTTATCTGCTCGGCTTCCTGCTTTTCGTCGATTATTACGGATACGGAATGCTGATGATCGCACTTTTCTACTTCACCCGCATTGACCGCAGTGCACAGCCGCGGCTCGGTATTTGTCTGCGTATGGCGGTACAGCTGCTTGTGATGTATTGGATCAATTGCGAGATGATACAAGGGCTGATGTGGGAAGTAACATTGTTCGGCCTGCCCGTAAACGTATATAAGCAGGGCTTTGCATTGCTTGCACTCCCCCTTGTGTGGCTCTATGGCGGCCGGCAGGGGCAGCATTCGCCGGTGCTGCGTCGTGCGTTCTATCTCATTTACCCCACCCATCTTCTCCTGTTTTGGATTCTCAGCCGCTTTTTCTGATTTCGCGGCAAATTCGCATAGCTCATCGAAAGAAGGATAACCAATGGCAAATCGTTATGAAATGGATATGTGTTCGGGCCCCCTTGCGGGCAAGATGCTGCGCTTTGCGCTGCCGCTTCTGTTCTCGGGTGTACTCCAGCTGCTCTTCAATGCCGCCGATATTGTGATTGTCGGGCGGTTTGCCGAAGACGGCAATGCAGCACTGGCGGCAGTCAGCTCGACGGGCTCGCTGATCAACCTCATTGTCAATCTGCTCACCGGCCTGTCGGTGGGTGCATCGGTGGTGGTTTCCCGCAGCTTTGGCGCACAGAACACAGATGCGGTTGACCGTGCGGTGCATACAACCATCACCGTGGCGGCGGTGGGCGGTGTAATTTTCGGCATTTTCGGTTTTCTCACCTGCGGCTCGTTTCTGGCAATGATGGATTCGCCCCCCACGGTGCTCCCCCTCTCCACCCTTTATGTGCGCATCTATTTCTGCGGTCTGCCCGCCATGATGCTCTACAATTTCGGTGCGTCTATCCTGCGTGCCGTTGGAGATACCCGCCGTCCGCTGATTTATCTGTCAATCTCAGGTGTGCTCAATGTGTTGCTTAACCTGATTTTTGTGGTGTTTTTCCATATGGACGTCGCGGGCGTCGCGCTGGCAACCGTGCTCTCCCAGTGCCTGTCCGCAGTGTTGGTTCTGCGTTGTTTGATTGTGGATGGGGGCACGGTTAAGCTCTCACTTCGCCGTTTGCGCATTTATCGCAAAGAGTTTTCGCAGATCGTGCGGGTCGGGCTTCCTGCGGGGATTCAGGGCTCGCTGTTTTCGGTGTCCAATGTGCTTATTCAATCGTCGATCAACGGATTCGGCGATGTGGTGATTGCCGGCAACGGTGCCGCCGCGAATATCGAAGGTTTTGTTTATGTTGCCATGAATGCCTTCCACCATGCGGCGCTGAATTTCACGGGACAAAACGTCGGTGCAGGCAAGCTTGACCGTGTGCGCCGCGTGGTTGTTCTGTCTGCAGTGATGGTAACTGTGGTCGGCGCGGCGTTGGGCTGGATATGTGTGCTGTGTGCCGAACCTCTGCTCAATCTCTACCGCCCGGGTGAGGAAGCCGTCATTGCCGCAGGCATTGAGCGAATGCGCTATGTGTGCACGACCTATTTCCTGTGCGGATTGATGGAGATATTTGTCGGTACCCTGCGCGGGCTGGGGCGTTCGGTGATGCCGATGGTCGTGTCCCTGCTTGGCGCGTGCGGACTTCGTATCTTGTGGCTTTATACCATTTTCGCCGCGGCTCCGAGTGCAGGGATGCTTTACCTCTCCTACCCCGTTTCCTGGCTGATCACATCGCTTGTGCATTTGATCTGCTTCATCTTTACCTTCCGTGCCATTAAGCGCCGCCAACAGGCGGCGCTTTTGTCTTGCCGCTGCTGCGGCGAAGCAACATTCAGCGTGTAAAAAAATTTACACCTCTGCAAAAAAAACTCTTGCATTCAAAGCTGTATTGCGGTATAATACTTATGTTAAGCTACTGTTATTTACGAAAGGAATAACACCTATGGAACGCAAAGTTGGAACCGTTTCCCGGGGTATTCGCTGCCCCATCATCCGTGAAGGCGATGACCTCGCCACCATTGTCACCGAAAGCGTGCTGGAAGCCGCAGAAGCTGAGGGCTTTTCGCTGCATGACCGCGACGTCATTTCGCTGACCGAATCCATTGTTGCCCGTTCACAGGGGAACTACGCTACTGTTGACGATATTGCCGCCGATGTCCGCGCCAAGCTGGGCGACGATACAATCGGCGTGATTTTCCCGATTCTCTCCCGCAACCGATTTGCGATCTGCCTGCGCGGTATTGCCCGGGCGGTCAAAAAGGTCGTCCTTATGTTCAGCTACCCCTCCGACGAGGTGGGCAACGCACTGCTGACCTATGATCAGCTTGACGAGGCGGGGATCAATCCCTATTCGGACGTGCTCTCGCTTGCGCGCTACCGCGAGCTGTTTGGGGTCAATGTGCATGAGTTCACCGGTGTGGACTATGTTGCCTATTACGCCGATCTCATCCGTGAATGCGGTGCTGAGGTAGAGATCGTCTTCGCCAACCGCCCCGAAACAATTCTGTCCTATACCGACCGCGTCCTGACCTGTGACATTCACACCCGCGCCCGCACCAAGCGCAAGCTGACCGAAGCGGGGGCTGCGAAGGTCTGCGGTCTCGATGATATCCTCACCGCTCCCGTGAACGGCAGTGGCTGCAACGAAAAGTACGGTCTGCTCGGCTCGAACAAATCGACCGAGGACAAGATTAAGCTCTTCCCCCGCGAGTGCAAGGCGCTGGTGCTTGATATTCAGGCGCGCATTCTCGAGAAGACGGGCAAGCACGTCGAAGTCATGGTTTACGGCGACGGTGCCTTCAAGGATCCCCAGGGCAAGATCTGGGAGCTGGCAGACCCGGTTGTTTCTCCCGCATTCACCGACGGCCTGATCGGTACCCCCAACGAGCTCAAGCTCAAGTACCTTGCCGATAACGACTACAGCAACCTCTCGGGCGAGGCCCTCAAGGAAGCCATTTCCGCCAGCATCCGTGCCAAGACCGGGGACAGCCTGGTTGGAAACATGGCGTCCCAGGGGACTACCCCCCGCCAGCTCACAGACCTGATCGGTTCGCTCTGCGACCTGACCTCGGGCTCGGGCGATAAGGGGACTCCCGTTGTCCTGGTTCAGGGCTATTTCGATAACTATACCACCTGAGTTTAATCACATCGAAAAGAGGTTTTGCATATGTCCAACAGTAATATCCGTCCCGAATCCATGGAACGCATCACCACCCGCGCACTTGCCGATGCCTTTATCGCCGAGCAGGTTGCCGAAGTGCGGGCACAGGTGGGAGACAAGAAGGTTCTGCTTGCCCTGTCGGGCGGTGTGGATTCTTCGGTTGTCGCCGCTCTCCTCATCAAGGCGATCGGCCGTCAGCTGGTCTGTGTTCACGTCAATCACGGTCTGATGCGCAAGGGCGAGAGCGAGCAGGTCATCGAGGTTTTCGGTAAAGCACTCGATGCAAACCTCGTTTACGTTGATGCCACCGACCGTTTCCTCGATCTGCTGGCAGGCGTTGCTGATCCTGAGAAGAAGCGCAAGATCATCGGCGGCGAGTTCATCAAAGTATTTGACGAGGAGGCCGCCAAGCTGGACGGCATCTCTTTCCTCGCGCAGGGAACGATTTATCCCGATATTCTTGAGTCCATCAAGGCTAAGGAAAGCGGCAAGCCGGTCAAGTCCCACCACAATGTGGGCGGCCTGCCCGATGACATGGCGATGGAGTTGGTTGAGCCTGTTAAGTTCTTATATAAGGACGAAGTCCGCGTGGTGGGCGAAGCCCTCGGTCTGCCCCATGACATGGTCTACCGTCAGCCGTTCCCCGGTCCCGGTCTCGGTGTGCGCTGCCTGGGCGCCATCACCCGAGATCGCCTGCACGCCCTGCGTGAAGCCGATGCTATCCTCCGTGAGGAGTTTGACAAAAACGGCCTGGCAGGTAAGGTTTGGCAGTATTTCATTTCGATCCCCGACGTCAAGAGCGTCGGCGTGAGAAACGAAGCCCGCTACGAAGGCTGGCCGGCGATCATCCGGGCCGTCAATACCAAGGATGCCATGACCGCCACCATCGAGGAGATCCCCTACGCCCTGCTGCACCATATTACGCAGCGCATCACCACCGAAGTCGAGGGCATCAACCGCGTTCTCTACGACCTCACCCCCAAGCCGGTGGGAACCATTGAGTGGGAATAATCCAAAACCCTCGAAGAAGCTTTATTTTACAGGGCTTTCGGTGATGTAAAAAGGTGTTTAGACAACACTCCATTTTTGAACAGAAGCAATTAAAATGCTCTGCTGAAAAGAAAATGATTTAAGACTTGAACCCACAGCAGATTTCGTTTTGCTGTGGGTTTTCTTAATCTAACAGATAAATTTGAATTTGGGGGAGTGAAGTTGAAGAAACATATTGCAAATACGATAACAAGTTGCCGCATTTTATGCAGTATCTTAATGTTGCTTTTTTCTGCGTTTTCAGCTCAATTTTATATCTTATATCTTTTTTGTGGATTTAGTGATATGGTAGATGGAACTGTTGCAAGAAAGACAAATAGTATCAGCGAATTTGGGGCACGATTTGATACGGTTGCTGACTTCATATTTGTAGCTGTATCTTTGATTAAATTCTTACCGTTAATTCATATGCCAAGCTGGTTATGGATATGGATTGTTGTAATCGCAATCATTAAAATCAGCGATATTATGTGGGGATTCATTCACAAGAAAAAGTTAATATCCTTACATACAATGATGAATAAGACTACGGGGGTGTTATTGTTTCTTTTGCCCTTGACACTACATTTCGTTGAATTAAAATACAGTTCCGTTGTAGTATGCTCAATAGCAACATTTTCGGCAATTCAAGAAGGATATTATATTGGAACAGGTCGTGAAATCGTTTAGTTCAACAAACTCCAATTTATTAAACAGTTTGCTTATAAACGAAAATACTCTGCTTTTTATGGCAGAGCATTTTTTCGCTGTCGCTGTTTGTTATCCGGATTTTTCTCTGACAGTTGGTATCGTCCCCATTATAGCAGAGGGTATTCGGTTATTTCATTCGGCCGAGCGGAGTACAGTCGGCTTAACCCTGCATGGGATTAGTCAAATCGTCGGAGGTGTCGGTTCCCGCGATATCTTTGCGGAAAGCTTCAAGCTGTTCGGCAGAGGGCAGATAGTTGGGATCAGATCCGCAGGGGATGGTGGGCTCGCGGCCGTCCTCGTAGTAGAAGGGGGAGAGGGTATCATTTTCCCACTTTACGCGGTCCTCCTCGCGGCGGAAATCGGGCACATCGTAAGCATTACCCAACTCAAGCAGCGAACGGTGCCCCAGAATCGCAACTGCCGACATTTTGGTCGCAAAATAAACGTCAAAGCACGGCTGGGTATCGTTGCGGATGCAGTCAAGGAAGTTGCGGACAACGATGAAGTCACTGCCGCCGTGGCCGGAGTTCTCAATGAGATTCTTGTCTTTGTCATTCCAGTCGGGCATATAGAACTGCGTCGCCTCTTCGAGATCTGCAGGCTTGCTCCAGGCGTTATAGCGCAGCATGATTTTGCCGTTTGTTCCGCGCACGTTTTCGATTTGTCCGTCAGTGCCGCAGATGCGGTAGGAGTTGCCGTGCCCGCCGAAGGTGGACCAGCCGAAAAATTTGAAGACCGACTTGTCGTTGTTGAGGGTGGTGATCACTGCGGCACGGTCGCTGCAGTGCGAAATGGCATAGGTATCTTTGGCGGGGAAGCAAACGGGCAGTGCGGTGACACGAATGGGCTCGGCACCGGTTGCGTACATCAGAGGAGCGAGCGAGTGCGTAAGATAGTAGGTTGCAGGCAGGAAGTGGCGCCAATGCTTCTCGAATTTGCGGAATTTCTTGACAAAGTTGACGTCGGAAGGAGCGGAGGGATGGTTATACTCTCCCTCTGCATAAAGCAGCTTGCCCAGCGAACCCGAGTCGCAGACACGCTTGATTTCCAGGTTGAACTTCATAAACGGGTAGTTTTCGCAGAGCATATATTTGGCCTTGGATTTTTCGGCAGCGCGAACCAGCGCAACGCATTCGGCTATGGTACTGGCGGCGGTGCATTCGGAGAGAACATGGATGTTCTTCTCCAAACAGCGGAGGGCATAGGGGACGTGCTCGTGAAAATGGTTGGCGAGCAGGACGGCGTCCATTTTGTGTTCGATGAATTCGTCAAAGTCGGTATAGTAGTCAACGTGATTTCCCAGCTTTGCTTTCGCCTTTTCCAGCTGCTCGGGCATTTTGTCACAGACGGCGACAATCTCTGCGTTGTTGGCAAGAAAGCCCTGAATGTGACTTGCTCCGCGGTTTAATCCGAAAATACCGACTTTGATTTTTTCCATTTTTGTTCTCCTTGTGGTATAGAAAGTTTGATCGAAGCGTTTTGTCAGGGTGGCGCGCAGGAAGAAGCTGCTGTTTGGGGGACAAACGGAGCCGGCATTGCCTGTGTCGCACACATGATCACTCTGTGTCCATTATAACAGGAAAAGAGCACATTTGTAAATGTATATTTTCCATTGAAATATGGAGAAAATCCTTGACAAGTCGGGGGAGATCTGTTATGCTTGACACAGAGGTGATCAGCAGTGAAACAAAATAACGTCTGTAAATTTATCGCTCCCGCGGTCGCGCTTGAACTCAAAACCAACAACTTTATCTTTGAACATGATCCCCATGTGCAGGCTAAAGAGCATATTGTATGCACACATCGGATTTATTTGATTTTTGCGGGAAAGGGAACTTTTTATTTTGATCGTGAGCCGACGGCAGTGTCGGCGGGAAAAATGGTCTTCGGTTTTGCCGGAGAATCCTTTCGTGTGCAGAGCGATGATTTGGAGTATTTTTATATCAGCTTTGAGGGCCAGCGGGCGCAGGAGCTTTTCCGCCGCTTTGGCGTGACAACCTTCAACCGCGTTTTCGCGGGGCATGAGGGCCTGCTTCCGTTTTGGCAGGAGAATATTTCCCGCGCCACGGCTGAAAATATTGATCTGATTTCGGAGAGTGTGCTGATGTACGCCTTTTCCCGCCTCAATTGTGTGCGCGAACCTGCGGGAAATGTGGCCTTTATGATGACAACATACGCCGAGGAGAATTACGCAGACAGTGAGCTTTCGCTTCGGGCGTTGGCGGAAGAATGGGGATATAATGCAAAATATCTTTCCGATTGCTTCAAAAAAAAGGTGGGGATTGGCTTTTCCCGTTATCTCAAAACACTGCGCATCAAGCACGCGGTGATTTATATGGAGCAGGGAGTTGAATCGGTGAAAAACGTGGCGCTGCTCTGCGGATTTCAGGATCCGCTGTATTTTTCCAAGGTTTTTCGGGAAATTATCGGTCTTTCTCCGCGAGAATATATTACCCGCCGTTCGGTGCAAGAGGAGTGATCCCCGCTTGTCCGCGGAGATAGCAGATAGAGAAAATCGGCGGTGTATTGGGCCAATTTGCGCAAAACACCGCCGATTGTTTTGTTGTTCGGTTAAGCGAATCGGGCGATCAATGTGCAGATCACACCGATTTCGGATCAAAAATGAATCCTGTTCTGGTAATCAGTGGAGATCCCCGCGGCAAAAATGTGGGAATCGTTTGCCGTCTGCAGGACGCGGGGGATGATGAGCTCCTCCCCGTCCCGAAATTCGATGACGGTCATGCCGCTGTGCCCCATCTCGAAATGGGTGCAGAACTGTGGATAGGGGATGTCGAGCAGGCAGCTCAAAAATGCGGCGCCGAATCCCTCGTGGGCGAAGAGGGCCACACGGTCAAATGCGGGCGACTCGGGAACATATCCGTTTCGTGCGGTGTCATGGCGATAGCCGAGCGAGTGCATCAATGCGTCGGTTTCGCGCTGAATACGTGCAATCCCCGCCTCGAATTGTGTCAGTGCGGGGTGCGTGTACCATGATTTGTCCAAACGGTGTACCTCGGGGGAGGCGAGCATCTGCCGCATTTTCGGTTGGCGGAACAGCCAGTTTTGCCGTCCGTTTTCGTCAGTGTGGGCCAGCTCGCGGAATGCGTGATCTTCGTGGCACCAGTCCAGCTTTTCAATTTCAAGCCCGAGTGCGTGCGCAGTGGGCTCTGCGGTCATAATCGCCCGCGTTGAGGTGGATGAAAAAATCTTTTGCGGGCGGCACTCGCGCATACGCGCCACCAGCGCTTCGGCCTGCTTGTGCCCAAGCTCGGTCAGACTGTCCGGTTGATAGATGGGATCGCCGTGGCGAACGTAAAAAAGCAGCATGATAATTCTCCTCGTAATTTTCTCATAGTATGTCCTGCAAACAAGTATCTTATGGTATTATATCACCGATTTTTATGTTTTTCAATCTGTTTTTTATCCGTAGGATAAATTTTTTTCGCTCAGGGGCGGGGGGGATGAAGTCGTTCTTGCCGTTATCCCTTTTCAATGACATCGCGGACGAAATTCTGGAAGACGTCGGGCTCGGTTGCGGTCTCGACGCATTGCTTGAAGATGGGCGCAGTTATCTCCGAACTCCAATCCCAGTGTTCGACGCTGACGGTTTGCGCGTGGATGTTTTCGAGGATTTTTACCGAGATGTCCTCGCCGTAGGTTTCGCAGAGGTAGCGGAAGAAATAGTAGCCGACATCATATTGGTTTTTGGTGTTGGTGTTGAAGTAATAGTAGGTGAAGAAGTCGGCCCGCTCGGCAGCGCTGACGAAGGACCAGTCGATGGTCTCGTCATACGGGTGATAGGAGATCCCAAGCTTTTCGCAGAGCTGTTCCGCCAGATATTCAGCACGTCCCTCGAACCAGGGGGCGGGGGAAAGGGCTTTCATGTTGTTGACGCTGTAGTCGATGGCATGTACCAACTCGTGTGCCACGGTGTACATTCCTTCTTTGGTCATATGATAGGAGGTAAGTTCGATCACTCCGCCGAATTCGGGTTTGTCGTACAATTCGCCGGGGGCGGCCTGCGCCCTTCCGTTTTCTTCCAGGACGAATTGAAGGAGGATCGGCTTAATATTGACCGACGCGGGGAAATATTTTCCCAGCATAATTTCCTTGAGCGTTGTGAAGACCCGGCTGGCATCTTCTCCGACGGCAGATGTGGGATTGAATCGGCTGGCAGCGGTGACGGTCAGTTCGAGGGTTTCGAGCAGCGATATGGCGCAGTCAACCTGCACGGCGCATTCGGTGTAGTAATCGGTCTGTCCGGGGGTGCCTGAGGAGGTGCGGCCGACCAGATAATGGGAGCGTTCGTTGAACCCGAAGGAATATGCATCGTACATGGCACGGCGGAGCGAATCGTTACCATGTGCGTATTCGATGTTCGTGTCGGTGAGGGCAATGACATAGTGGGTAACGGCCTGCTCGCCAAACATCCGAAACGCTTCGTCGGTGACGGGCACGGTGCCTGCCGAGGTGACGTAGACCGGCTCATAGGGAATGACGGTCAGTGCAGTGTTGGTGCCGCCCTCGATGCCAAGCTCAAAGGCGCCGGGGAAGCAGAAGGCGAAATCGCCGCTGACCTCCTGCATGGCGACCAGACTGCCGTCCCGTGCATAGCCCCGCAGACTCGCGCTTCCCTCGGTATAGCCCGCGCCGTAAAGACCGGTCTGCGGCGGTGCGTCAACCGCGGTGTTTCCGTTTTTGTCGGGCACAATGTGCCGCCACTGTGCCTGCAGCAGTAAGCGAACCTCACCATCGGTGGTTCGCTCCAGCTCGCTGATGTCGTAGTGCTTCTCGATCGAGCCGTCCTCATATTCGTTGGCAAATGATTTGGGCAGATCGGTAAAATAGACAGGAGTGCCGGTGGCGGGCGTGATGCGGTCGGCGGGCAGTGACTGCGGAATGCTGCTCGCAGCGGTTATGGTCTTTTTCTCGATTTCACGCAGCTGCGCGGCGGGAATGATGTTGTCGCTGCAGTAGCGACCGATGGGTGTGTCCCACGAATAGAATTCAAACCAGACGTTGGTCGTGGCGCTCTGCGTGATGTGCTCACCGATTTCGGTCAGCGATGAAGGACCGAAAACGCCGAGGTTAATGTGGTTGTCTCCACCGGCCTCGGCAAAAGCGTAGGCCCCCAGCGACACGAGTCCGTCGGGCAAGGCGATATATTCCAGCTTTTGATTGGAGGCGAAGGCGTAGGGAGCAATTGCGACTGTGTCAGTGGGGACGATATAGTTCAGTTTTTTCTCCCAGGCGGCAGGGAAACAGACCAGCGTTTTGCGCGGGGTGTCGGTGAAGAGCACACCGTCAATTTCGTAGAAGGTCTTCTGCGCGGGATCAACGGTAAAGGAACAGAGGTTGGTGCAGCCGAGGAAGGCACCTTCCTTGACCGCCACCACCGGAAGTCCGTTGTATTCGGCGGGGATGTGGGTGGTATAGGCTGACTTGTCGCAGCCGACAATCGTATAGCCCTTTCCGTCGGCTGTCGGTGCAAACTGCAGGGCTCCGGCGGGTTTGTCTACGATGACGGTGAAAGTGGCGGACATCCCGTTTTCCTCGGTGCCTGTGATGGTAACCGTGCCTGCCTTCAGTGCGGTGATGTAGCCGTAGCGGTCGACCGAGACGGTGGAGGGATCGCTGCTCTCCCACGTCATGCCGATGCAGAGTGCAGTTTTGGGGTAGACATCGACGTCAACCTGGCCGGTTTGGCCGACGCTGAGGGTAACGGAGTCTCGTTTGCCGTAGAAAAGTTTTTGTTCCCAGATATAGAAGTGTGACAGTACACGTGGATCGGTAGTCGCAGGGGGAATCGTTGTGCCCGGCGTGACGACAACGATAGGCTCGGCGGTTGCCGGAGGAGCTGCAGTGGTGACAGGCGCCGCCGTCGTGACGGGCGCCGCCGTCGTGACGGGTGCCGCGGTAGTGACAGGCGCCGCGGTAGTGACAGGCGCCGCGGTAGTGACAGGCGCCGCAGTAGTGACAGGCGCCGCAGTAGTGACAGGCGCCGCAGTGGTTGTCACGGGTGCCGCAGTGGTTGTTACCGGCGCGGCGGTGGTAGTGACAGGCGCAGCAGTGGTAGTGTCAGGTGCCGCAGTGGTAGTGACAGGCGCAGCAGTGGTCGTGTCAGGTGCAGCAGTGGTAGTGTCAGGTGCAGCAGTGGTAGTGTCAGGTGCAGCAGTGGTCGTGTCAGGCACGGCAATGGTCGTGTCAGGTGCGGCAATGGTCGTGTCAGGTGCCGCGGTGGTCGTGTCAATCGGGTTGATTGGCGGCAGGGCTTGCTGACAAGCCGAACAGCAGCAAACAACAAGGAAGAGAATAAGAATCAGAGACAGGCGGCTTTTTGAAATCATAGAACGGTCTCCTTTGCTTCGATGAGGAATTGAATGGCGAAAATCGGAAGGGTTTCGCTGTATCCTTTAATGAATATCTTTATTATAACGCAATCCTCCCGCCACTGTCAAGAGATGGAAACAACACGCCCCGCAGAGATGTCTCCACCGGGCGTGTTGTTTTGATAATCAGTATTTGTTTACTTGCAGGACCATTTAATCGCAAGTGCCACGGTCATACCAACCATAGGCGGCGGTTGTGTCCCGCTTTTGCAGGGTGAGCGAAAAAGAGTTTGCGTCGTGCATCTTTCTGCTCGGCCAATCATCAGTTGGTGCGCGGTCAGCTGGTCACGCTAAAGGACGCTGTCTGCCCGCGGTAGGTGACGGTGAAAGATGCGGTTCCGGCGGCGGACTTCTCAATGAGCAGGGAGCCGTCGGCCTGTACCGAGACCTTTGTGTTCGGGTCGCTTGAGGTGACGGTGTAGTCATGGATAGGGGTGCCGTCAAACAGAACGGTGGTGACAAAAACGGTTTGCCCCCAAGTGCCAAAGGCGCCGCCATTGGGTATGATCGTATATTTCCGTTCCAAGGAAATCCCCGGAACCTTGGGAAGGGAGCCAAAGAGGATTTTGATATCGGTGCGCTGCTCCCGCCGAGGGGTTGTTACACCGAAAGGCTTGGAGGTATCCGGTGGGTCACCGGGATTTGGCGCCTTGGTTTCCTCCTGTTCGGTAGGGACAATGTAAAATATCTGCAGGGACACAAGGCCGTCTTCGGTACCGGTAACGGTAAAGGACCCGTCTTTTTCTATGTGTGCCGTGCACCCATTGGCACCGGAGATATTCACCCGGGTGAACTCCTTAACAGAAAGACCTTTCACCGTCATGGTCACGCGAAGAGAAGACGGGACACCGGCTTCATAAGCGCTCCCGAAGGTGTAAGAACTTCCATCCACATATACCGCAACATCCCCGGAATAACTGAAGGAAGGCTCAGAAACGATCGATGCTGAGGGCGGTTCTGTTTGCGGCTTATCCTCCTTAGGCTTGTCGTCCTTGTGCTTTTCTTTCTCGGCCTGGATGTGCTCGACCAGCGTGATCTTCTCGTCCTTCATCGGCTGCTCCAGGGCATCGGCAGAGATGATGGCAAGGTCGCCCCGGACAAATGTGTCGTTTTCGGCATTATACTCGCCGTCGGTGATGCCCAGACGGTCGGTAAGCTCCCACGCCCGCTCCCACACAAAGTCCACGCCGCTCTTGTAGCCAAGCGCACGCAGCACAAAGGTCAGATACTGGGCGGCGGAAACGATGTTTTCTCCCCCGAAGGCGGTGGGGCTGATGCCGTTGGTCAGACCCTTGGCGTAGGCGTAGCCCACATAGGGCTTCGCCCACTCGGCCACATCGGTGAAGGGGATCTCCCACTTGCCCGCCAGGGCCTCTTCCTCCTTGCCCAGCAGACGGACCAGCATGGTCACGGCCTCGTGGCGGGTGGGTGTGCGATCAAGGGCGAAAGTGGGATTTCCGTCGGCATCGGTGCCGATACCGTTGAATAGCCCCAGCGCGTGGAGCTTTTGCGCGGCGGCGGCCGCTTCATCCTCGGCGGCAAGAGATACCGGTGCCAGCGTGAGGAACATCATTGCCGCAAGGAGCAGAGCGAGGATTTTTTTCATTCTTGTCACCTCGATATAGAGTTTTTAGAAGGGATTAGGTCTGGCGGGGTTCCGCCGGACCGCGAGTTTGGCCGATAATCGACCAAACATCGCAAAGAGGGAAACTTTTTTGCAAAAAGTTTCCCTCGTATAAATCGGATCTTACTTGCTTGCTTCCTCAATCGCAACAGCAACCGCAACGGTCATACCAACCATAGGGTTGTTACCAGCACCGATCAGCCCCATCATTTCTACATGGGCAGGGACGGAGGAGGAGCCTGCGAACTGGGCGTCACCGTGCATACGGCCCATGGTGTCGGTCATGCCGTAGGAAGCGGGACCTGCTGCCATGTTGTCGGGGTGCAGGGTACGACCGGTACCGCCGCCCGATGCGACAGAGAAGTACTTCTTGCCGTTCTCGTTGCACCACTTCTTGTAGGTGCCGGCAACGGGATGCTGGAAGCGGGTGGGGTTGGTGGAGTTACCGGTGATGGAAACGCCGACATTCTCCAGACGCATGATGGCAACGCCCTCGGGTACGCTGTCCGCACCGTAGCACTTGACCTTTGCGCGGTCGCCGGTGGAATAGGCGGTCTCCTTGATCACGTTGACTTCTTCGGTGTAAGGATCGAACTGGGTCTGGACATAGGTGAAGCCGTTGATGCGGGAGATGATCATCGCGGCGTCCTTGCCGAGACCGTTGAGGATAACGCGCAGGGGCTTGACGCGGACCTTGTTTGCGTTGAGGGCGATCTTGATGGCACCCTCAGCAGCAGCGAAGGACTCGTGGCCTGCCAGGAAGCAGAAGCAGTCGGTCTCCTCGGAGAGGAGCATTGCGCCCAGGTTGCCATGTCCCAGGCCAACTTTGCGGTTCTCGGCAACCGAGCCGGGGATGCAGAATGCCTGCAGACCGATACCGATGGCGGCAGCGGAGTCGGAGGCCTTGGTGCAGCCCTTCTTGATGGC
>JAFQVV010000007.1 GCA_017407835.1 Clostridia bacterium | reverse complement strand
ATAATCATCCGAATTTGTGGCTTCTCCTCCCTCACGCAAACGCTGGACTGTATAGTAAAGCCAGCCGTTATCCAATACCGGGGGACTCAAAATTGAGGTTCCGTTTTTCGGAAGTGTCAGTAAAACCGTAGCCTCTTCGGTGACTAAATCAACATAGGCAAGAAAATATTGGCGTGTGCGCATAAAGGTTCCGTTAAAGTATAATCTTCCATCCGTAACCTGCGTAATTTCGAGGGGGATAGAACAAAATACACATTCGTAATAGCAGTCGGGGTCAGTGCAAAACGGACGTAATTCTCCCGTTTTCCGGTTATAACAAAGCAATCTATCTTCGATAAGATATAAATAATCACCATATTCCGCCATTTTTTTTGAAACAACTCGAGAAGTATGAATTTTGCTTTCGCCGTCTATATCCATATCCGGCTGTTCACTGCAGCCGGGGAGAAGAAGCAAAATGAGTGCAAGGAGAATGAGAAGGGTGCGTTTCATTGGGGTCTCCTTTCGGTAAGAGGATAAGGGGTGTCATGCTTGCCGATAAATCGGCAAGCATGACGGATATTGTCAATTTACGTTTCAGGATCTTGGAAATAATAGGTCCAGCCGGAAGCATCATTTCCCCATGCTGAATAATAATACCGTTCCCACGTGTCTTCGGTAAAATTGGTTTTGCTGATACAGGATTGCAAGGAACTTCCAAAGTCTCCTCTATTCATAGTGTAGGACACCAGAGTTGCACTCAATGTTCGGGTGCCTTCTGTATCCGAATTTAAAGAAACGCTTCCTCCTCCGACAAGTTCAGCCATAAGCTCTGTTGTAAACTCATCTGTTCTGCCGCCTCTGGCTTCCACGGCAAGGATTGCATTGTTCGTTCCGTCTCCATTCGGATAGTAATTACCGGTGAAAATAGCAGAGCTATATCCATATGTCTGGGTCACTGCGGTGTATTCTTGAAGTGTCACATAGTGGGTATTCTCCAATGCGCCCGCAAAGACATTCATCGACAATGCGGACAGCAAGCAGGACAGGGTCAGGGCGAGGGACAGGATAACTAACAGTTTGTTCTTTTTCATGATGTTTTTCCTTTCTTTGTTTTTGTGTAAAAACGGGTGGGCGGTGTACACCGATGGTGTACGACCGCATCTTACGGTCGCTTGTATCTGATGTCGGGACATCCATCCTTTCTTCGCCTGCCAAACCGATATTGGGTACCATCTATCGGCCGCAGTCGGGACTGAGGGCTGTTTACTTTGATCAGAAGCGCACAGCACGGGAAGTTTTTTCCCCCTCATACATATAATACCGTTTTTTCGATTTCCCAACAAAAAATTTTTCAATTTTTTCAATTTTTTTTTGTAAAGGGCTTTTTTGCCAAAAATTGGTTAAAAAAATACGCTCGTAAGCCAAGTAGGCATGATTTTGGACAGCAGATTTGCACTTTACACTTGTAGTATATCGTATAATTCTTTGTTTGTCAACCATTTTATTCCACGAAAACAGAATTTTGTGAATCCCGACAAATTGTGGGGGAATAATTTGGTGAATATGATTATAAAAATCGCTCTAACATGCGTTATGAACATTCACCATGGTCTGAGTGGAAAAACTTGAAGTTGCGGCGCACTACCGTGGAACCACCAAAGCCAGGAAAGCTCGCTTTGGGGAGCCACAGGCTCCCCCTCTGCGCTTGCGGCGCAGGGCGTGGGCTCAACCGCGACTTCAAGGCATATCGCCGAGATGAAAATAAAGGCATCGGGATTTATCCCGATGCCTTTATTTTGGTCTGAGTGACAAGACTTGAACTTGCGGCCTCTACCACCCCAAGGTAGCGCGCTACCAGCTGCGCCACACCCAGATCCTCAAAATTTGTGTCAATCCCCTGCATACTGCAGGAGATTGACAACTGGTGACCCATCGGAGAGTCGAACTCCGGACACCATGATTAAAAGTCATGTGCTCTACCTTCTGAGCTAATGGGTCATTTACCAGACTTGCATATTATACCACAATCGGATGGCTTTGTCAATCCTTTTTTCGGATTTTTGTAACTTTTCTTGGCAAAAGGAAAACGGATGAGCAAGGAAAGGTAACCCCACCCATCCGTTTTTATCAACCAACGCGGTTACTCCAGAGAAAGCGCGGGGATGTCCTCATCTTGGGCAGAGACAAACTCGTCTTTGCCAACACCGCACAGTGGGCATACCCAATCTTCGGGTAAGTCTTCAAATTCAGTTCCCTCTTCAATCCCATTTTCGGGATCGCCGATTTCAGGGTCGTACTCGTAGCCGCACAGTTCACACACGAACTTCTTCACACTGATCCTCCTCTCTTGCTTACATATATCGGTCATCTATTATGATAATACACTGCTGCACACTTGTCAAGTCATTTTTGGTGTTTAGGGCATATTTTTTCTCCTCCTCATCATTCCCTGCCCTGCACAATTTATACATGCCCACAGTCATCTTATTTTGCCAACCATCACACATCCATCGTTGACAATATATGCACCGCGGTCAATGTGGTGCGCACAACCCGGACAGTGGGGCTGTGTCTATCAGACACAGCCCCACTGTCCGGGTTTCTCTCCTATTTTACAGCAGAATACAAATCAATCCGCCGCTGCCCTCATTGATGATTCGCTCCAGCGTCTCTGCCAACTTGGCGCGTGCATCATCCGGCATATGCTCCAGCTTGGCGTGCAGCCCCTCGTTGACCAGCTCATAAAGGCTCTTGCCAAACATATTCGATTCCCAAAGCCGCTGGGGATCTGCTTCAAATTCACGCAGAATATTGCGGACAAGATCCTCCGACTGCTGTTCGGTTCCGACAATTGGATTGATTTCCGCCTCGATATTGGCGCGAATCATGTGCACCGACTGTGCCGATGCGCGCAGGCGAACACCGTATCCCCCTGCCTGCTTGACGATCTCGGGCTCATCCAGCCGAAGATCCTCCACATCGGGCATCACAATGCCATACCCCTTTTCATCCACTGCAGCCAGTGCTTCCGCGATTTTATCGTAACGACCTTTTACCGAAGCCAGCGTTCGGATCGTTTCAATCAATTCGGCTTCATCGGCAATATCAAGTCCTGTCAGCTCACTGAGTACGCTATAATAAAGTGCATCTTCAAGCGCAGCTTCCATCACGGCGGTGCCGCTGCCCAAATCCAAACTCTGCAGGTGCACGGACTTAATATACTCACACTCGGTCAAAGACGCAAAGGCACGGCTAATCTCTCCGACACGGCAAACATGATCGGCACATCTGCGCACCGCAGAAGTCACTGCAGTGCGAATCGGATGATTTTCTTCTACGGCACATACCCAAGCCGGCAGATCAACCCGAACCTCACGTACAGGGAACTCGTGCAGAACCAACTCAAGAATCTGCCGAATATCCTCGGCATCCAATACCAGACAATTCACCAGTGCAACAGGAACATCATATTTCTCTTCCAGCGCATACGCCAGTCGTGCCGCCTCCTCAGCCTCAGGATTCGCTGAATTGAGCACAAGGGCAAAGGGCTTACCCAACTGTTTCAGCTCGCGCACGACGCGTTCTTCTGCTTCCACATAGCTCTCGCGCGGAATTTCCCCAATACTGCCGTCAGTGGTAACCAGCATACCGATGGTCGAGTGTTCACGAATCACTTTCTGCGTTCCCAGTTCTGCTGCTTCGGCAAAGGGCATTGGCGTCTCTGCCCACGGGGTTTGCACCATGCGCGGCTGCCCGTCTTCAATATGTCCCATCGCTTCAGGTACAATATAACCTACGCAATCGATCATTTTTACGCGCAAACCGCCGCCCTCGCCAACACGAATCGGCACCGCTTCATCGGGAATGAATTTCGGCTCGGTGGTCATTACCGTTTTGCCGCCTGCGCTCTGCGGCATCTCATCCCGCGCACGTTCCCGATCATAATCACCCGCGATATTGGGCAGCACAAGAGACTCCATAAATCGCTTGATGAAGGTCGATTTCCCCGTTCTTACCGGACCGACAACACCGATGTAAATATCTCCGCCCGTGCGCTGTGCGATATCTTGATAGAGATTTGCCATGTCTTCTCCTCCGTATTTCGTAAGGTTTTTGTACATGGTATGCGCGGATAGGACGAGATATGTCTGCGAAAGCGATAAAAATGGTGTGCTGCACAAATTGCACAGCACACCTAATTATAGTTAAAAAAATTACAAACAACCAATCAGTTCTTGAACTTTATCGATTTAATCAGTGCCATAGCGGCGGGATGCAGACATCCCTCGGGGATACGCCCATGACGAAGCAGGTCACGCACCATGGTTGCGCTGATGTGATCATAGACAGAGTCGGCGGGCAGAAGGAGTGTTTCCACCGTGGGGGGCAGGCGGCGATTGATCTGGGCGAGGGTGTATTCATAGTCAAAATCCCCCACACCGCGCACACCTTTGACCAGGGCGGTTGCACCGATACGCTCTGCCAGCTCGACCAAAATACCGCTGTCTGTGATCACCTCGACATTATCCAGATGCGCAAGCGAAGCTGCGGCAATCGCCGCACGCTCGACGAAGGTAAAGCAGCCGCCGCCCGTATCATTTTTCTCCCCGTTGACCATAATGGCAACCACCACACGGTCAAAGAGTTTCGCGGTGCGCTCCACCAGATTTACATGACCGAGCGTAAAAGGATCAAAGCTGCCCGGAATCAGCGCAAGACTCATGCTTTTCCCTCCCCGTCCTTCCCCCACGCGGGGGTCAGCAGTGTGACGTATGAGATGCCGTAATGTGCGGTGCGCAGAACCGAATATTTGGCAGCCGTCGCGGCATCTCCAAAGATCTCCTCACTGCCGCTCTCGCAAACGATCAGCGCGTTGGGGTTGAGCAAGCGCCGCTCAGCAAGCAGTCGAAGCGCACCCGGAAGCAAATTATCGGCATAGGGCGGATCGAGGAAGACAATATCATACTTCTCGGCGCCCGTTCGATTGCGCAGGAAGTCGGCATAATCGGCACAGACAATGCGGCAGCGATCATTGAGGCGGGTTTTCTGTGCATTCTGGGTGATCACACCGATCGGTGCTTTTGCCTGATCGACCAGTGTTGCGTGCTCCGCACCGCGGCTGAGCGCCTCCAAGCCCATCTGTCCCGAGCCTGCAAACAAATCAAGCACCCGACGGCCTTCGATGTCAAACTGAATCATCGAGAAAATCGCTTCCTTTGCGCGTTCAGTAGTGGGGCGAGTCATCTCCCCCTCCAGTGTAACGAGCTTGGTTCCGCGTGCGGTGCCTGTAATAATACGCATCATAGTTCTTTACCTCTCATGACGGTTTTTCTTGTTTTCTTTATCATACCATATTTTTTGCCGAAAGGCAAGTCATTGATGCCCCTCGACCGAAAAAAAGCTGCTGATCGCGTGGGCATCCCTTCGGCCGAACCCCGGAAGTGCGGCGATCTCTTCGGCACTTGCTTCCCGAATACGTTTGATACTGCCGAAATGCGCCAACAGCCGCTTTGCCTTGGCGGGGCCGATACCGGGAATTTGCTCAAGCGAGGAGGTGGTCAGCGTTTTACGCTTTGCCCCCTGCATCCGTGAGACGGTATAGCGGTGCACCTCTTCCTGAATGCGATAAACAAATCCAAACACTGCCTGCTCACGGGCAATGCTGATCTCATCGTGATCATCGGTCAGCGCACGGGTTTTGTGAAAGCTGTCCTTGACCATACCGAAAACCGGGATATCCAGCCCCAATTCTTCCAACAGTGATCGAACGGTTGAGACGTGTCCTTTGCCGCCGTCGAGCAAAATCAAATCGGGCATATCTCCAAATTGCCCCTCTCCCAGGTGCGCCAAACGGCGGGAGAGTGCTTCGCGCATAGCGGCGTAGTCATCGGGACCGTCGTTTCCGCGGATCGTAAAGCTGCGATAATCACGGCGGCGAAAACCGCCGTTTGCCCAGACAATCATACCCGCCGTGATGTGCTCACTGCCAAGATTCGAAATATCATAGGCCTCAATGCGATCGGGAATGACCTCAAGTGCGAGCAGTGATGCGAGCTTGATCAGGGTTGCATCATCCCGTTCAGCACGGCGGCGATACTCGCGGATATAATCGGCAGCGTTGCTCTCAACCATGCCGACCAGCTTATGCTTATCCCCGCGCTCGGGGATGCGAACCGAAATTTTT
Organism: Clostridia bacterium; assembly: GCA_017407835.1. Lineage (GTDB taxonomy): Bacteria > Bacillota > Clostridia > Oscillospirales > CAG-272 > SIG693. The sequence goes on along the minus strand of JAFQVV010000007.1, from coordinate 10,797 downwards.
CGCTCTGCCAAACGGGATACATAATCGCCAAACAAAGTCACATCCTCATCCCCCAGAGAAAGGCCGAGCAAAATTTCACGCGGAATATATTCACGCTGGGTATAAAGGTCACAAAGGAAAGAAACAATCGCACTTTCGTCGGCAATTTGATCGGCAGTAAACAGGAACTCCTCGTGGTCTGTCACCCTGCCCGAGCGGATATAGAATACCGACAGGCAAGAGTAAGCCTCGTCACACTGCAGTGCGACAACATCCTGATCGGCATCGGGGGAAGCAACCACTTTCTGCCGTTCGCCCAAACGATCGAGTGCAGCGATGCTGTCCCGCAGACGCGCCGCTGCTTCAAAGCGTTCTTCGTCGGCTGCGCGGTACATCTCTTCTTCAAGCGCCCGACGTGCGTCCTTGTCGCTTCCGCGCAGAATATCCAGTGCAAGGCGGATCATACGTCCGTGCTCCTCGCGGGAAATCTCGCCCGTACACAACCCGGCACACTGCCCCATCTGATAATAAATGCAGGGGCGATCTCGCCCGATATCCCGAGGGAAGACGCGCTTGCAAGACGGCAATCCAAGCGTCTTCTGCAGGGTACCGATTACCGAGAATACCGTTGCCGTCCCGGAATACGGACCAAAATAGCGCGCCTTATCATTGCTGCGCCGCCGCGTCATGATCAGACGGGGATAAGCTTCATCAAGCGTCACTTTAATATAGGGGTAGGCTTTTGCATCTTTGAGACGAATGTTATATTTTGGCGCATACTGCTTGATCAAGCTGTTTTCAAGTGTCAGTGCCTCCATCTCGGTATCGGTAAGGATATATTCAAAAGAAGCGACACGCGAAACCATCCGCGCGGTTTTGACCTGCTTTTCGCCCTGCTGAAAATACTGTGATACGCGATTTTTGAGGCTGCGGGATTTGCCGACATAGATGACACGGTCGGCTTTATCCTTCATCAGATAAACACCGGGGGAACGCGGCAATGCGTTTGCTTTCTCCAATAATGCCGCTCTTCGCTCAGCTTCCATCGAAAACTCCGCCATCATTTCATCTCCCTCCACAAAAACGACGGGCGAACGCATAGGTTCGCCCGTCTGCCTGTATTTGATTGATTTTATGCGGACCTGTTTTATTCGTTAAAACCGGTATTGACCAGAACCGAAAGTCCCTCGAGTGCGTCAGCTTCATCGGGGCCGTCAGCGATCAGCGTGATCGTCATTCCCTTAACAATACCAAGCGACAAAACGCCCAGCAAGCTCTTAGCATTCACTCTGCGATCATCCTTCTCCACCCAAATGGAACTGCGATAAGAATTGGCCTTCTGGATAAAAAACGTTGCAGGTCTGGCATGAAGACCAACATTATTGGTAATTTGGACATTACGAGAAATCATATTTCCGGCTCCTATCATGATGAAATAAAACACACCGAAAACTCGGCGCCGCACGAACCTTTATTCAATATATTGATATTATTATATTATATATTATATCAAAATTTTCATGCAAAAGCAAGGGGGCGGACAGAGTTTTTTTCCTCAAATTTCGCATTACTCCGCTTGAGTTTTTCGCCGATTTTCACAAAAAATAATCAAGGATTGGCGTTTGCCGGCGATATATCGGTAATCACCAGAGTTACATCGATATGCGGTGTCTGCACAGCATAGGCGGTACCGGCTGCAAGATGCGTATTGCCGTCAAGCATAAATCCCCCTGCTGTCATCGTTCCCGATGCAAGCAATCTGCCAACCAAATCAATCCGAGAGTTCTCGGGATAATATATCTGTATAATATTGCCGGACAGATCGGTGTAAATCATTTCACTCGGCGTTGTGGAATCAATGCCAAGGATACTGCCCAGATATTTTCCACCGTTTTTCAGGTATACCGCATCACCTTCGGGAAATGCATCCACCGAGGTATAGCGGATATTGGTCACTTCAAAGGTGATCTCATACTGGGCGAGTTCGTGTTCTACCCCGTACTGTTCACCGAAATTGTAGCGCAGATAAATCCCTGCGACACAAGCAAGCAGGGCGATGACAATCACCAAATCAATGATATTAAAGCGGATGCGAGAGGAGGGCTTGCGCTCCTTTTTTTGCTCCTTTTGCGCCATAATAAATCCTTTCCTTTCCTGATTTTCCGTTGCGCTTAAGTCTGTTCCTGTACACTGATACAATAGCCGGAGCCGACGAAGTTGGGGAGCTGCAGATAATGCAGAACACCGATTGCGATACGATATCCTTCAATTTCATAGCCCAGCGCACCCCATGTGGCATTGCTTGAAACGGTAACAAGCAGATTCACCTGCCCGGGGAACTCTTTCTCCTCAACCACCGCATTGGTCTGATTGATGACATACTGTGTATGGGGAAGATTCTCAACAGCAGCCACCGTCCCGATTGTTTTTTTGGTAACCGAATCCACCACTGTATCACCCACCGAGATATTGCCGGCATACACATCCTCAATTCCGCGAATCTCAATGGTATAGGCAATGGGTACGCTGCTTTGATTGGTATCCAGCACCTCGTCTTTTCCGACGAAGAAATAAATTCCCACACCGATCACGGCAAGAATAACCAGGATAATCAGCGCATCAAGCACGGTAAAGCGTCTGGTGCGTGTGCTTTTATTTTGTTTCATACAATTTCATCCTTTCTGTTTCACCGATACGTCAAGTCAACTTCAAGGGCAGCTCAAGCGTCGCCTTTGTTGCATCGGCATATGCGGCAAGATTGGCATGATCACGGCTTCGCTCGCTTCGACCAACACGAATATATGCCGAAGTCAGTGCCAAAACAAACCAAAAAACAAAGTAGACACGATAGTTATACCAAATATAATCGGTCATTCCCTGTGCGAGAGCCGAAAGAACACCGGCAAATCCGCCAATCACCATCATGCGTGTTTCGCGATCGGCGGCTGTGCTGTTATGCGTCATGCAAGCTTGGACAAAAAGAACAAGCACACAAAGGAAAAGCAGCAAGCCAACAATCCCAAGTTCAATCTGAATCTGCAGAAAAAGGTTGTGGCTGTGGGGTGCCGCCTCGATTCCAGCCAAGCTGTACATGGGATAAACCTGCCGGAAAGCATTTTCTCCGACGCCGATTCCCGATGCAAAGAAATCACGGGCAATTCTCAGCGCGGCGCGCCAGATGGAAACGCGGTAACTGGTGGAGGAATCCGCAAGATTTCCGATACTTGCAAAGCGATTGATAATCGACTCAGGCAGGACAAACGGTACGAACGGAAGGGCAAAGACACCGAGCAGGAGAACGCTCAATGTACGGCGATTCCACATCAGCAAGAAGAAGAGCATACCAATCATCAGGCCAAGCCATGCGCCGCGCGACCATGTGTAGATTAAGCACAGCCCGATCGTGAGTGAAACAATGCCTGCACCGTAGCGAATATGTCGCTGTTTGGAGGAGATAAACGCGGCAAACGCGATCGGGAACAGCATAATCAGATAATTGGCAAACATGTTGGGGTTTTCAAACATCGACACCACACGTCCCTCGATGTCCTCGAACATCGTCGTATCGTGCCATTTGGCTTCAGTCCTGCCAAAATAGTTCTCATATAAGCCGTAGAGCGCGGTGCCAAAACCGGACACCAGCAGCGTCGTTGTGCAGCGGCGGAGCCAAATCCTTGTGCGCATAAGATTAACCACAAGAAAATAGCCGAGCAGGAAGCAAATATAGATCGCTGTTGTTTTCAGTGATCCTGCTCCGCTGAAGGAAACCAAACCGCCTGACAAAAATGCAATACCGAAGAAGATAACAGCAAAATCCAACAGCTCAATGCGCAAGACTCGCTTGCCTCGCAGCAATTTCAAGAAATAACTGAAAGCAGTCAGCAAAATCAACGCCGCAAGCGCAATGGACGGGTGCGAGAAGACAACCAAGTACGGGAGCAATGCAATCATCGTCAGTATGCCGATCTCAGGCATGGACAGAACAAGCATGACAGCAACAGCACCGGCCAAAATCAAAAGCAGAAGAACGGCGGGGATGAAGTATGTGAGCAGTCCCAGCGCAACACCTGCCAAAAAGGCAATATGATTTCTCCGTCCTCTTGATAGGCGGCGATTCTCCAACAGTTCACGCGGCACTCCCGCAACATTGAGCAAAAGCGGACGCAGGAATGCACTGTTGAGCAATGCCTCAGCCAATGGCTGGCGTGAAGCCAGCAAAGGCAGCGCGGCAAGCAAAATAACCGTCCCCATCAAAAATGTTCCGTTTTCTGCCTGAAGAGAAAGTGCATAGCGCTGAATGAGGAAAATCAGCAGAGTATACACGGCGAATGACGAGAAAAACAGGCCGTACATTCGCAGAGAACAGCTGAGCAGATAGTTGGCAAGGCGAGAAAAGAGTCCGGTGAAAAAGCTGTTTTCAAAATTTCTTGCCACCGCAAGCTGGACACGGGAAAACAAGCTGTCCCGACGCCGCATGTGGTCAGGACGAATGTGTGAACCGATCACACTCTCGCCAAACAGCTCGTCCTCACGGAAATAAGCGGTAAAGAGACGCCCGAAAAAACCTTCCCGCAGCATACGATAGATTGCCGCTGCGGCGCGGTCAAGCCATGACAGAATAAGACTGTTTTGCAGCCACATCCGCATTTTTTGACGCATGGACTCACCTTCCTTTCTTTGTATTTGCAGGGGATTCAACCAACTCAAGCAGGTCCGGACGAAGCTGTTCGGTCAATTCACGGGCACGAGCAAGTCGCCACGCATCGATTTTTTCATGATGCCCAGAAAGCAGAACCTCGGGTACGGGGACGCCGTGAAAAACAGCAGGCCGGGTATATTGGGGATATTCAAGCAAACCGCAGGCTATGCTCTCGCTCTCATAACAAACCGCCTCGGGAAGAACGCCATCCACCATGCGGGCAATACAGTCAACCAACACACAGGCGGGCAGCTCCCCTCCAGTGAGTACATAGTCGCCGATCGAGATTTCCTCGTCTACGATCTCATCAAGCACACGCTGATCGATTCCCTCATAATGACCGCAAAGCAGAATCAAATGATCATACGACAGCAGACTTTTTGCATAATCCTGAGTCAGTACCCTTCCCTTCGGCGAGAGATAGATGGTGCGACGGCGGGGAGCGAGATCTTTCCCCAGCGATTGATCGGCAATGGCACAAACAGCGGCATGGCAATCGTAAACGGGCGGTGCCGCCATCAGCATCCCTCTGCCGCCGCCATAGGGGGTATCATCTACGCGATGATGCTTATCGGTGGAATAATCGCGGATATTGTGTGCCGCCACGGTAATTGCCCCACTTTTTTGGGCGCGACCAATGATGCTTTCCCCCAAAATACGCTCCACCATGTCGGGGAAAAGGGTGAGAATATCAAAACGCATCGGCATCAGTCAAGCATCCCGGGAATCGGCTTGACAAAGACTCCCTCATCCAAATCTACCCGAAAGACAAACTCCTCTACAGCGGGCATCATACGCTCGCCCTGCGGGGTATTGATCACATAAATATCCTGCGCTCCACGGTTAATGACATCGATCAGGATACCGTATTCCGCCAAGCTGTCGGCATCCTTGACCGGCAAGCCGATCAGATCGGCGATAAAATATCCCTCTCCCGGATCAAGATCCTCACGTGCAGCGTAAAGAACCGTGTTTTTGAGCGCAACCGCCGCTTCAAGATCGTCCACTCCCTCAAGATCAGCAAGCACAAACTGCTTAAAAAACGAGGTTTTCTGCACCTTCAGCGGAAGATACTCGTCCCCTTTTTTTCTCCAGACGCGGGGCAGCGCCGCGAGAATTGCGGGGGTATCACACCAGCTCTCCAGCTTGACTGTACCCCGGACGCCATGGGTATTGATAATTTTTCCGCACTCCAGATAAGCTTTTCGACTCATAATTCTCCTTCTCGGGCTTCCAATCTGATAAGGATTCACCCGTTTCGGGTATTCATACAGCATAGTTAAATTTATTATATCATAATTTTTTCCAAATATCAATACATGCCGAAATTTTTCATCATTCCTCTGCAATATACAGGGGAGCGCCGATCGGCGCTCCCCTGTATATTGCATTATCCGTTAAGCAATTGAGAAAACAGTGCGATATGCATCTCCTCATCTTGCGCGATTCGTTCAAGCAGTGCCGAAACTGCCCGATCATCTGTCTGCGTCAGCAAATAACGATAAGTATCTGCCGCAATCTGTTCCCGTCGCAGACTATGTTCAAGAAAATGCCTGATCTTGTTGTTGTGTGCATCATCTCCTATGCCGTCGATGCGCGTATGAATGACCGGATCCACCCCCAGATCTCGAATCAATCTGCCCAGCAATCGAAAATGCAGCAGCTCGGTCTTCGCCAATTCCTCAAAAAGCTCCCCCAGTCGAGGTGATTCTTCCTCGGTACGCAAGGATGCATAGCAATACGCCGAGATTGCCCCAAGCTCACCGCCGGCTCCGCTGTAAAGGGGAAGCATGCGGCGTGCCAGACGCTGGTCCCGCCGACGCGGACGTTCATCGGGATAAGGCGTACGCAGGGTAAAACAATCCATATACATAGCGAACCCTCCTCTATATACACAGCATATGCAGGAAGGAAAAAAAAGTTCGCGGCATTCACCCTCGGCGCGCAAAGCTGCATGAAAAAACAAACTCCACCGCCCGATCACAGGCGGTGGAGGAAACGCATACTGAATTTATTGCAGTTCTTCAATCGACTCGAGTGCCGAAATCACCTTCGGGGCCTCAGCGGCAGGAGAAATATAGAAAATCGAACGCCCAGACTCCAGCTTCAGACGGGTTTGGGTGTAAACGGTATCACGGTAAGTGACATAATTGACCGCAAGTGGGCGAATTTCTCCCGTATGGGGATCCCACACCTCAAGGCAATGTGCACCGCGCAGAAGGATCTCCCGATCATATATACGATCGGTGGTATTGGCAAAATAATAGATATCGCATTCATCCTTGCGCTTGTGTATATGGGAAAGCATTCCCTTCCCCGGAATAAAGCGATCCAGACCAAGGCGAACAAAATCGGGATACGGCAGGCTCAATGCTCCCGTACATTCCAAATGAATCATCCCCGGCATCAGCACATCGTAGGGCAGATTCAGCGACTTGATGGTTTCATCGATCAAAGCGCCCGGCACCATATCGGTTCCGTCAATCGCCGTCAATTCCGCACTCAGATGATATGCCTCCCCACCCGCATCATTGGTGTGGTAATCATAGCTGCGCAATATATCGCCGTCAAAAATATCCTGTCCGAATATCTCACGTACAAGCCGCTCGACCTCTCGATCGTTTGATCCGTCATGATCACGCTCGAATGCGCAACGGGGCAGCTCTCCTGTGGCGATGATCTTCCCGCCGGCGGCAAAAAATGCTGCCAGGAGCCGCAAATTGCCTATACTGATCATCTGCGTTGAGGGAAGAATCAGCACACGGAAAGCTTCCTTCGTTTTTCCGTTGTCCAAATACAGCACACCGTCTTCAACACGGCAGCGCGTATTGAGCGTCTCGGGATGCAGCAGTGTCAGATCGTGTCCCGCATAAATCGAGATGCTGTTGATCAACGACATATAGTCGGCATTCACCGGCGTATCGGGATACTCAAATCCCTGTACCTCAGCACGGTAAAAATACACCTGTGCATGCAGGGAATAAATCGGATAAAGCATGGCAATATCTGCGATATGCTCTCCACCGCACAACAGCGCCTGCGTGCGTGCCGCGAACTGATAAAAATCTCCCCGCTGCGAAAAATCGGGCACCCCGTCCTTCCATGCTGTTTTGACGTGATGAATCAGCATATGGTTGGCACCGTGCGAAAAGGCATTGCAAGCCTCGCTGTAGTAAATTTCGGGAGTATAGGGCGGATAATCGCGGTAAATTTCACAGTTGACTGCACAGTGTCCGTAATTATACGCCGCGCCCGCCGCCAATTTTACCGAGTTTGCACCGTACAAATATGCCTTCTCCAACATCGCACCCGCCGTAAATTTTCCGCCAAGCAGCGCATCCCCGTTCAACAGTGAACAGGCAGGAAGTTTCGGTTCGCACAGCGATCCGCGCAGGGCTACACCAAGCTCTGCCGCAAAGTCGGCATATGCACGAAGCATGCCTTCGGCGAGCATATGCGCGCGGCAATCAAGGAGAAGTGCCTTGTCACGCTCGGTTCGCGGCCCCAAATCATAGAAAAGCGAAGGATAAAGCAGCGCGGGATCAACCCCATAGCGCCGGATAAAAACGCGGTTGAAATCAGGATCCCAATTGCGATGGTTGGGTGCATCAAAGGCAAGATCACGATAGCCAATGGCACAAAATCTCTCCCCGCGAATCGGCTCAAGCAAATTGGAAAAGATATCGTACGTCTGTCGGAGATACTCCAGCGCTGCATCATAGTTGAGGGAATTGACGCGATGTGCATTCCCGTCTTCATCCACACAATCGGTGCAAACAAACTGAATCACTTTCCAGTTTCCGGCAGGCACCTGCCAGGTAAGCAGACGATCCGTAACAAATTCGCGCAAATCGATCACTTGTGCCGCAGATTCTTCAAATGCGACCAGCGACATCAGCGAATCGCCCCGCAAGAAGAGCCGAACCTCCTCGCCCTCACCGCAAACATATTCAATGGGAAGCAATTCCTTGGCCGATGCCGATTCATCGAATTCGCTGTCAATGGATGCAAGATAGTGCCGTTCATATGCAGGCTCAAAGACAAAGGAAACATTGAGATCGACTCGGCAAATTTTTTCGATCAAAGCAGCATATCGCCTCGCATACATCCCCATTTGGCGCAAACCGAGCTCGGCACGGCCGTCTTCCTGCCTGGATTCGGTCAACAGCGGAATGACAGAGCCGATTCCTGCCTGCGCAAGTGTGACCAAGCGAGCATCCAGGGCTGCATCATCGGCAAGAAGCGCAGTTTCCAGATATAAATCGGGACGGTTTTCTTTTGTGGGGGCAAGGAACTTTTGACACAGTTGAAGATATTCGGGCGTTTGCATAATATTTTCCTTTCGCACTCCGTCCAAAGAAGGAGAATAGAAACCCAAAGCGGCAAATAGAGCACTTCCACATATAGTAGCGATATGGTATCATATTTCCTTCTGTTTGTCAAGCGGAAAGAGAAAAAATCCCGCATATCTCATCCATTCTCTCATTTTGATGAGGCAGTAATCTCCCTTTTTCCTTCCGCTTGGCGTAACTCCAATAAAGCTTTGAAATCCTCTCGGTCACGAAGGGGATTGTACCTTATATTTTCGCTTAATCTTTCCAACAAATCCTTTGCATACGCCCCCCATTGCCTGCTATCAGAATACTCGTAATCACAGTGATCGAGAATCAAACAAGTATAATACTGTTTACCGGATGTCTGTGCTTTCTCCATTGCAAATGCATAATTCAAAGCTTTTTTCAATTCCTTTACCGCAGTATCATAATCTTTTGATGCCAATGCAATATCAGCGAGCTTTTCATGGATACCGCTAAGAAATATGCTGAAACGCAGCATATTTCCATCGGGAATAATGGCTTCAATAATTGTTTTCTCTGCTTCTACACAAGCATGAACACGTGGATCTGCCGCATCTCTGAAAGTCCACATCTGTGCAAGTATGGAGCAAAGTTTTGAAAGCGTATCAGACAACATACCCTGCTGATGCGCCAGCAATTCATCACCTTCAAGACAGAGTCCAATCGCATCCTCACGAGTTGTAGGATTACTTTCAGGATACAAATTAGCATATTTTCTTGCTTCGTCGATACGGTTACTGTATCTGTATGCACAGATAATATTCCATAAAGCCGTATTTTTCCACTTTTCGTCTACAGCATTCTCATAGGCGGTAAGATTATGCTTTATAGAATTGTCCATCATTTCAAGGAACTCTTCTTGTTTCTGACGATTAAATGAAATGTAGTATTCAACTGAACCAAGCCAATGCCAATATTTGTATTCACCCGGATATTCTTCCACAGCTTGTTTTGCAATCAGATAATCTGCTTCGTGATCATCTTTTTTCCAAAACTCAACATATTCCGAATCGAAATAAGCTTTACGTCCATCCTGTTCTGCCGGCTTCATCCCCAGCAGTTCATCGCTGGAAACGTGAAGCAGTCTTGCCAGTGGAACAATCAAAGTAAGATCAGGCATCGTCAAACCGCACTCCCACTTGCTGACAGCCTTATCTGTTACGCCGAGAAAATTTGCCATCGTCTCCTGTGTCAGGCCGTTTTTCTTCCTTAATGTCTTGATTCTTTGTCCAATATTTTCCATCATGATACCTCTCCTATCAAAATAACCCGGGCCCTGGTTCTGTTATAGTATAGCATATATTTTTTTGCCTCACAACATCCGCGTTATCGAGTAATATTCTCCCAATAAGAGAGTTCAGGCTCAATTGACGGAATTGGTCGCCCTTGCAAATATTTTGGACAAAAAAATAAACCATGGATCAAATCCATGGTTTATTTTCCAATGCACATTGAAAACCGAACAAAGAAGAAACGGCAAACCAGCGATAACTCAAATGCGCTTGGCTGCATTAGCAGTTCAAGCCCTCGGTCTATTAGGATCGGTCAGCTGAACGTGTTACCACGCTTACACCTCCGACCTATCAAACTCGTCGTCTTCAAGTGACCTTACCAGCTTACGCTGTGGGATATCTCATCTTGAGGTGTGTTTCACGCTTAGATGCCTTCAGCGTTTATCACATCCGCACGCGGCTACCCAGCTGTGCCCTTGGCAGAACAACTGGTGCACCGGAGGTGCGTTCGACCCGGTCCTCTCGTACT
>JAFQVV010000006.1 GCA_017407835.1 Clostridia bacterium | reverse complement strand
GCCGTGGAAGGAGCCGCCGATGCTGGCGACCTTCATGCCGTTGAGTGCGCGGGCAGCCACGCCGCCGCGGACCAGATCGACCACACGGTCAACAACGGGGGACTCGGTCAGGTGACCTGCCGCAATGGCAAATTCCTTGCCGCGGCGGCGCAGCAGGTTGCACATGTCCATGACACCGTGAATGCCATGGTTGACACCAATTTCAGCTGCATCTTGATAAGGACTGAAATCATATGTTACGGTTGTATCCATGACAACAATGGGCAGATCGGTGGCTGCGAGAACGTCGGCAGATTCAAGCGAGGGAGAGTAAGCCATGTGCAGTGTGACCAGGCAGTCAGCACCTGAGGCTTCAAACTCGCGAACAGCATCGGCAAACTCGCGTTTCAGCCGACAAAGGGGAGAGCGAAGGACAGAGAGCCCCCGTGCTTCGAGCATCTGTGCAGCTTTTTCGTAAATTTCATCACAAAGCACATGGCGCTGGGGAACAGCTTGATCGTAGAGCTCAATATATAGCGGCAGAAAGCCGACGGTGATTTGATTGGCAGGCATATTTTATCTCCTTGTACAGTTTCAAATGTGAGTATGAGAGAGTTTGCTGAACCCTTATTTAATGAATTTTTCCATGCCGAAGATTTTGGCGGTGTTGTTGCACATGACATCTTCGATCTGGCTGTCGGTCAGCTTGAGTGTGCGTGCCGCAGCCTTGAAAGCAAGCAGCTCTTCGTACATGAAGGTGGTGATGCGGTCAGCCTCGGGATAATCAACCTCGCGCATGTGGGGATCGTTCGAAACATCACCGTAAAGACCGCGGGGAACGTAGTTGTAATAGAAGCCGGTTTCATCGGTGCGGCGATACATGCGCATCTTGATGATGGGCAGGTCAGAGCCGAAGAGCAGGCGCTTGGAACCAACACGGCGCAGGCATTCTTCAATGGCAGCCTCGCAGCAGTTTGCGGTGAAGTCAAAGACCATGTTTTCGGTTTTCTCCAGCGTGTCAAATGCGTCGCCGAGATCCTGAGGAGAGTATGCACGGCCGATGTGCGCAACGATGAGCTGCATATTTTTGTAGCGGCGTTCGATTTCCATCAGCTGAACCACATTCAGGGGATCACGCAGACGCAGGTCGCGTGCAATGTGCAGCATAACTTTGCCGCCCAGGCGGTCAACCACCTCGAGGTGCTCGTGAGGCAGGAAGTCGAAGATGCGAATTTCTTTTGCGGGAACGTAAGGGGGGGCTGCGTTGAGGTAGGGCTTGATTCCGCAGAAACCGTCCACCTTTATCGCGTGCTCGATTTCCTCGGGAGGCGTATCCCACGAGGTCAGATAGAAAGCGGGGAGCCCTGTTTTGTCATGAAGTTCTTTGATGTATGCGTTGGAGAGGGTGTGGATTACAGGGGGATCACCCATCAAAACAGCAGTGACATTTTTGCCGGGGAAGAACTGTTGGTAGCTGAGTACCATATCTTCATAGGTACAATCTTCTGCAACCATACTGGGCCAGCTTACAAGACCGCGGCGGTTGGGAACGTCAGGCTTGAATTCCTTTTTCCAGATATGGATATGGCAGTCAATGATGTTGTCGGGAAGAAAATCACGCAGCTCCTTCTCATAAATTTCACGGTCAAAATCGGTAACATTGATACCCATTGCCATGATAAATCACTCCTTTATAAATTAAATATTATGATGGAATTATATAGATACAGTTCTATCATCTAAATTATAGTAATTATAGCACAATATGTTTTTGAAAGAAATATGCATTTTTTACGAAAATTCCCCCTTCGTTTTTTTCACTTTGTATATTGCGCGAGGGAGATTTTTTTGCTTGACATTTTGGTGTATGAAGGGGGAATTACGCTTGCTTGGGGGGGAAGCCGCCTCCTTTCGCATGGGGGATGCCGCATATGCCGTATGAGGGGCGACAAATATCCGGACAATCTATTATATCACGTTTACTTCTGTCAAAGAATATGCGTTATCACCAAAAAAATACATATTTTTTTGGTGATAACGCACGGTTGACGCCGAAATCGTAAAAAAGCAACAGAAAAAGATCCTCCCCAATTTTGGGAGGATCTTTTTCTAATATGTTCAATTAGTTAAACTTCTTGCGCAGAGTCAGGCAAGCAGCTGCAGCCAGCATCAGACCGATGCAGACGAGAGGAAGAACGTCAGCGGTATCGGGAGTCTGAGTGGGAGCAGCAGTGGTGGTGTCGGGAGCAGCAGTGGTGGTGTCAGGAGCTGCGGTGGTGGTGTCAGGAGCAGCAGTGGTGGTGTCAGGAGCTGCGGTGGTGGTAGTAGGAGCAGTGGTGGTAGTAGGAGCAGCAGTGGTGGTAGTAGGAGCAGCAGTGGTGGTAGTAGGAGCTGCGGTGGTAGTAGTAGGAGCTGCGGTAGTAGTCTCGGGAGCAGCAGTGGTGGTATCCTCGCCAGCCTTTGCCTCATACAGCTCAAGCTCGGTGATTCTAAAGAAACGGTGAGCAGCGCCGCCATCTGCATAGATAGAGAGAGCGGAGCGAGGAGCGGTCAGGGAGAAGCGAATGTAGCCGGCCTTTACGGGAGCGAAGGTCGCCTCAACATAAGCGGTCTGCTGACCGTTGGCACCCTCGTGAACCTTATACTTTGCTTCGGTAGCAAGGTTGGACACGGAGTAAATGGTGGTCCACTTGTCATCCTCGGTCTCGCGAACGAGAATATCGAAACCATCAACGCAGAGGTCCTTGATGTTTTCCATCTCATCGAGGAAGACGCGGATGGTGTCAACAGTGTAAACATCATCAAGGATGAAGTCGACACCGGTCAGGTACTTGCCATTGGGGTCTTCGTCGCCCAGCTCATTGTAACGGGGACCGTCCAGAGCGCCACCGTTGTAGAATGCATTCCAAGCAGCAGGGAGCATCGAGAAGTCACCGAAGTTCTGCGTGCCGTCATCAGCAACACGGTCGATGATGCCGTCGAACATCTGGTCAACCTTGTTGATCTGAGCCATATTGAACTGCTCATAGTAGGTGAAGATACCTGCATCAAGGCAGACATTCTTGCGACCGGTGACATCGATGTCAGCAGCGGCGGAGGGGATGATTGCCATGGAAAGAACCATAACAACCAGCAGAGCGAGGGAAAGAAGCTTTTTCATGATAATTTCCTTTCTGAAATTGTATTTTTCCGCAAAGCGGATAATGGGGAAACGCGATGCTGCAATCTCCCTATTACTTGCCTATATTATATCATAAATCGTTTACTACATGAAACGTGCAAAGTGACGAAAAAAAGCGAGCTGATTTGTGTATTTTGCACATTTTTACAACGAAGAAACACACCCCGCATGCGGGGTGTGTTTCTTCGTTTATCCATGCGCAATCGGATGCAATGCGCACGATTATTTCAGCTGTTCTGACAAGCGATCAGCCTACGCTGTCCAGCTTCTTGACGAGCTGCTTAATGCGGTTTTCGATGACCTTCTTGCCGGAGGCGAAGGTCGAGGAGATGTTGCCGCTCTTGAATGCGGTCTGGATAACGGTGTAAGTATCAATACCAAAGATGTTACTGAACTCGTAGACAACGGAATCCTTGATGATATCCATCATTTCGCCCAGCTCAGGAACATCAGCGCGGCGAACCTTAACAATAACCTCATAGTATGTGGGGTAAATGGTTTTGCTGGAGTGGTAAGCGAGGTCCTCGAGGATGACACCCAGACGCTCCAGATCCTCAAGCGAGTTTGCCGAGGGAATGGTCAGCATGGAGGTGTTGTTGTCGGGCAGGTGATAGTAGCTTTCCTGCTCGGTGTCATACTTGGGGTTGGGAACAATACCGTATTCGCTCTCCATGTTAGCAGTGTTCAGCTCCTCAAAGAGCATTGCACCGCCCTGGGTGAAGAGGAAGTGGTCGCCGGCAAAGAGCACGCGGCCGTAGGAGTACTTCGAGCCGGTGACAGACATGCCGGGGAACTTTGCGAGAGCCTCATAGTCGAGGGTGTGGGTATCGTCGCGCAGGAAGGAGCGGCACTTCTCAACAACGGAGATAGTCTTCTCGTTGAGAAAGGTAACATCGATGCCACCTTCGCTGTTGAGTGCAGTGAACTGAATGCCGCAGCCGACAGCGAGGTTGTTGATGTTGGAGCCTTCGGTCAGCATACCGTAGCGGTCCTGGTCAGTGTAGGCCTGGTCACCGTCGAGGTCGTCGGTAACGCCCATGATCATCTCGCCCATCTTGTCGAGGGTCCACTCGTTGTTTTTAACCAGTTCATAGGGGTCGTCCAGGTCGTAGTCCTTAGCGAGGTCGCGGTTGAAGAGAATAGCGCGAACGCCGGACAGGGTCATCATCGAGATGTCGCTGACGACACCGTAGAGCTGACCGTTATAGGTGGTGCCGGCAACCGAGTTGCTGTCCCACCAGGGGTTGTCATAGTTGACGTAGGGGAGATCTGCAATGTTGTGCAGCATACCCTGAGGTGCGATGGTGCCGACGTGCTTCAACTGGCACATTGCAACGTCGTACTCGTCGGACTGTGCCTGAGAAGCCAAACCGGCGGTGTTTGCGGGGTTAGTGTCCTCGATGGAGACAATTTTGATACCGTACTTCTCCTCGATAATCATGTTGCGCTCGTAAACCGAGTCGCCGATCAGGTCGCCCGAGTAACCTTCGGAATAGATCCAGGGCTCATAATAGTAGGTTTGAACAGCGGGGTTGTGAATGATAACCAGCTCGGTGCCGTCGAAGCGAATCTCGGGCAGATCGGGCTTGAGCTCAGGCTCAGTGGTCACAGCAGGATCGGTGACAGAGGGATCGGTGGTAACCGCAGGATCGGTCGTCACAGAGGGATTCTTGCCGGTATCTTCTGCACAGCCTGCCAGCACAGGCAGTGTCATCAGAGCGACAAGGACAAGTGCAAGAATGCGCTTTTTCATGATGTTCTCCTTTGTATAAATTTTTTGGTATCTTTAGCCCATTGGGGCAACAGAACGGTGGTACGACGCGTTTTTTCGCCCCCGCGAAAAAACGCGGGGAACGAACGGTCTCATGCTGAGACCGTTCGTTCGGGATAACAATCAAAATGATAAAGACTTCTTGGCCGATTACTTCTCGCCCAGAGTAGCGGGAATATCGGTGGTGCCGTCTTCTTTGCAGAAGGGAGAGATGTGGTCGTTCTCGTACATCTTTCTGTCCTCTTCGCGGCGGAAGTCGGGAATCTGGTAAACCTTACCGCCCTCCATGCAGCTTCTCCAGCCGAGAATACCGCAGCAAGCCATAGCGGTTGCACGGTAAACATCGAAGAAGGGCTCGCGCTTGCCTTCGATGACTTCAAGGAACTGATGTGCGATGTAGTAGTCGCCGCCTGCATGGCCGCACTTCTTTGCCTTGTCGGCATCGAAGGGGAATTCGGGAGCGTAAACCGAGTCGCGGGGCTGATCCTCGGGACGGTCGTAGCTGTTGTAGGTAACGCGGATACGGTTAGGATCGTAACGGGTGATCTCAGCGGCGCCCTTGGTGCCGTTGACGCGGTACCAGTGACCGTGGCCGCCCATCTGTGCCCATGCCGAGAAGGAGATGACCGAACCGTCGGACATCTTGCACATCATCAGTGCGAAGGGGTCGTTCTGCGCAAGGGTGCCCTCGTGGATCTCGGGGCGAGAAACTGCCTGAGAAGAAATGCAGACAGGCATCGCCTCAGTCACGTGCATAATCGGGCCGAGGGAGTGGGTGTTGTAGTACGTGGGGGGAATGTGGTTGCGCCAGTGCTCGGGAGTGGGCGCGTAGTTGGTGTGCTCCTTGACCGACATGGGGTGAACGTACTCACCCTCGGCGTAGACCACGCGGCCGATGGAACCGCTCTGGTAAACGCGCTTCAGCTCCTGGCAGGCTGCCGAGAAGGGATAGTTCTCAACCAGCATGTACTTAGCGGAGCTTGCTTCAACGGCGCGGACGAGCTCTACGCACTGTGCCATGGTGATGGCAGCGGCGCACTCGGAGAGAACAGAAATGCCCTTCTCCAGCAGGCGGATGGCGTAGGGAACGTGCTCGCAATAGTAGTTTGCGACGATACAGCCGTCCATCTCGTGGTTGATGAACTCATCAAAGTTATCATAGATAACGCCGTCCTCAGCGAGATGGGGCTTGATGCGCTCAATCATCTTAGGGTTGGAGTCGCAGGCGGCTACGATTTCAGCGCCGGCGATCTTTGCGCAAGCGGCGATCGCACTGCCGCGATAGCAGCCGAATACGCCAAGTCTGATTTTCTTTTCTTCCATGATGGTTTCCTCCTTGGATGTGGAAAGATTTTGTTAACCTGTAGTCTCGGTTAACTGATTGATAAGATAGATGTCTTCAAACCGCAGAGACGGCCGAAGTATGCCAATGCATCAACGGTGGTGTCGTATACCAGGATGCTGTGGTGGGTAGCACCCACTGCGCTCAGGCCCTCAAGGAAGCGGCCGAGGGGCATCTTGGGGCGCATCCAGCCGCGGATCTTGCCGGCAAAGGCGTCTTCGCCTGCGGGATGCTCCATGGTGACGGGGGAGAGCAGCATATTGAAGCCGTCGCCGTCATTGTAAATGTTGATGTAAACTGCCTCACCGGCGCGCATATGGGCAAAGCCAACAACGGGATTCTCGGCGGTGCCGTAAACAAACTCAAACTCGGTCAGCTCGATGGGACCATCGATGCAGCCGTAGTTGACCTCGCCCATGTGGCTGAGCAGAATGCGGTTGTCCGACCAGTCGGGGCAGAAGGGTTCCACGAAGGTGGTGGAGGTAAAGCCGCGGCGGAGAGCACCACAGAATGCGGCGGTGAGAATATCACCCTCACCGGCGTAGCCAAGGCCGCGGGCCATGGCACGGCAGGTCTCCATGAAAGGCATGGTGCGCAGTCCGGTCTTGTCAACCATGGGGAAGTTCACGCTGAAGGCGTCGATCTTCTCCTCGTTGAGCCAGCGGCGCAGAGCCAGAGAGTCGCGGGTGGAACGGGCGTGGATCTCGGGGGAGAAGTTGCCGTAATCACCGGGCAGGCGTACGCCCTCGGCGAGATCAGCAGCCATCTCTGCCTGAATTTCGGCATCGGTGACGGCAGCGCGGCAGGCGGCCAGGGCACCCTCTGCGGGGCGAACAACCTCAATGCCGAACGCAGCCAGCTCCTCATCGGTGACAACGAAGTCGCCCATGCCGGCGAAAGAACCGCCGATGGAGGCAACGCGCATTCCCTTGAGGGCACCTGCGGCCACAGCACTCTTTGCCAGCTCAACCACGCGGTCAACCAGACCTTCCTCGGAGAGGTGACCTGCGGCGATAGCATAGTCCTTCTTGTAGCGGCGGAGCAGGTTGCAGAAGTCCATCACGCCGTGGATACCATGGTTGGCGAGGATTTCATCGGGATGGGAGAAGCGGAAAGCTTCGGTCGAATCGAGCACGATGAGTGGGAGCTTGGTCGCAGCCACAACCTCGGCAGATTCAAGGGAGGGGGAGTATGCGAGGTGGAGAGAGATGATGCAGTCAACGCCCGCTGCCTCAAAAGCACGAATTGCCTCGGCGAATTCGTCTTTGAGACGGCAAACAGGAACACGCATGACGTCAAGACCTTTTTTGGTCAATGCATCTGCCGCTTCAGCATAGTATGCCTCTACGATGGGACGAAGGAAGGGAACCGACTCGTCATAGAGTGCAACATACAGCGGAAGAAGACCGACACGAATTGCGGAACCGTTAGGTGTCATGGGGAATATCCTTTCGATAAAAATAAATTACTGATAATATAATAAGGAGAACAAAGACGGTTTTTTCGTTTTATTCTTCGATCAGATAAGAGTCAAAGGGGGTAATAAATTCTCGCTCCTCGGGTTCTTGATCATAGAGCAATTTTTCGGCAAGCAGACGAATGGCAAGACGGCTTTGCGCGCAAACATCACTGCGTACCGATCCGCCTTTGATGCCGCTTTCAAAGAAACGCTGTACCGTGTCGTTGAATTCGTGACCGAAACAGCGGAGATCGGGGCGGCCGAGTTTAATCTGCGCAGAACAAACCGGGGCGATCAGCCCATCGGGGATGTACAGGCAGTTGATATCGGCCTGCGGATTGGCGGCAAAGTAATCGGAAATCTGACGCGCAATCATCGCGGGCAGGGTGGAATGGTAATTGTAGTCTCCGTTGACGACATCACTCAAGTCAAGTTCTCCTGCGATACTGCAGCCGGGGCAGTCTTCGAGCCGTGCGCGGAAGCCCGCGATGCGGTCATTGATCAAATTGCTGTCGTGCATACTGCGTAGGATAAGCACATTCTTTGCTTTGAGCGAAGAGAGCGTCACCATATTCGCGGCTTCTTCACCCTCCTGCCATCCGTTGCCGTGGACAGACAGGCAATGATCACCGTAGTCTCCGTAGTCGCAGAAGATCAGCACGGGA
This sequence comes from Clostridia bacterium, assembly GCA_017407835.1. GTDB lineage: Bacteria > Bacillota > Clostridia > Oscillospirales > CAG-272 > SIG693. Next base: position 72,115 of record JAFQVV010000006.1, on the reverse strand, counting down.
ATTTCGGTCGAAAGCTGTTCAATGATGCGGCGGGCCTTTTCGCTGCGGACCGGCACAACGATCAGGGCATCGGTTGTGCGGGCATTGAGCTGGGAGAGTGCGTCGCAGAGCGCATTTTCGTTGCGCACACCCGAATAAAAAACTGTACGCAGCCGAAGTGCACCCGACGGATAATCCTCCAGCACGGCACGCATTTCGTCAATCGAAGTCTGCCAATAATATTTGGGTTTGATCTGCGTCATGACGGTGATGGTGCGTGTTCCCGTATGGTGTGCGCCGATGCGATGCTCTGGATAATGCTCACGGATGTAGTCGAGAATACGCTGTTGGGTAGTGGATTTAACCAAGCCACTGTGATTGATGGCACGGTAAACGGTATTGATGGAAACACCAAGCGCTTCAGCAACGGCTGATGCAGAAAAAGAGTTTTTCATCGCTGCCCTCCACATGTATAATGGAACCATATCGCTTTGAACCAATTATAGCATAAAAACCCCCTATCATGATATAGATAATTTGGACAAAAAACCCTCAATTTCATTGAACGAATTGCACAATGAAATTGAGGAAAATAAAGTTTAATTGACATCTTGGAGAAAATCTTTCCAAATCGCTGCTGCGGCATCGGCGGGAGTGGTAATATTCTCGACCGACAAATCGGTCATTTCGCGGTAAATGGGCGCACGAACCGATTCAAGTGCACGCATTTTTTCGAGATTTCCCGAGAGGGGACGTCCTTTCGTTTCCAACAGTTCAAGCGGGCGCCGCAAACAATAGATGCGCCCGTTCTGCCGCAGCGCAATGCGGTTTTCGGGCTTGAGCACCGCACCGCCGCCGCAGGCAATGATCAGACCGCGCTCACGTCCGAGCTCGGCGATGACGTCTGCTTCCAGGGCACGGAATGCAGCTTCGCCGTCCTCGGCGAAAATTTGCGGAATGGGCTTGCCAGCGCGTTCCTCAATGCGGGCATCGGTATCGATCAGCTCCCGTCCGGTCAGCTCGGCAAGGCAGCGCCCGACCGTGGATTTTCCGCATCCCGGCATACCGATGAGCACAATATTTGCACATTCCTGTGTAATGGCGGCGAGGGTGGTTTCGATGGCATCCTCGCTGACCTGTCGCCCTGCAAATTTTTCGGATGCATACGCCGCCTGCGCAACCAGCATAGCAAGCCCGCCGGCCGCGGGAATTCCGCGCTCAAGCGCAGCCTGTACGAGGCGTGTGCGGCGGGGGTTGTAGACAACATCCAGCACGCCGCGGCAGTCGGGCAGCCGATCGAGATCAACGGGGCAGGCATCGGTGTGGGGGTACATCCCAACGGGGGTGGTATTGATGAGGATAAACTCACCGTGTGCGGCATAAAGATCGTCATAGCCAAAGTCCCCGCTGCGCGAGACAACCGTGACGGCGGCCGCACCTTCGTCCTCGGCGACAGCCCGTGCGGTGAGAGAAGTTCCGCCGCTGCCGAGAATATACACACGGCGTCCGGCGAAAGAAATGCCCGCCCGCCGTGCCAGATAGGCGAAGCCCGCATAGTCGGTGTTGTGGCCGATCATGCGTCCGTCGGCAAAATAGACGGTGTTGACGGCACCGATTTTCTGCGCGGTGTCTGTCAGCTCGTCGCAATAGGGAATGACAGCTTTTTTGTGGGGAATAGTGACGTTGAGTCCGCCGAAATCCCGTTCGCGCAAGAAACTATCCAGCTCTTCGGGCGTGGTGAGGCGAAGCTGATACGAATAATCGGCGAGACGGTTGTGAATGGGTACCGACCAGCTGTGCCCCAGCGGATTGCCGAGCAGGTAAAACATCTTTTCAGACATGGCATTTTCCTTTGATGAGGTGATTTTATTTTTGCTCGTGATAGAGACCGAGTACCGTCATCGACTCAACCTGATCGTCCAAATCATCGAGCAGTCCCGGCAGGATTTCGATGTTTGGCGCGTCAAGATCGATGCAGAACATAAATTCAAAGTCGCGATCGGCGATGGGAGAAGATTCCAGCTTGGTCAGATTCAGTCCGCGGGCGGCGAAGCGTCCCAGCAGCGCGGCAAGGGAACCCGAACGGTGGGGCAGGGTGACGATCAATGAGAGCTTGTCAGCATCGGGGGTGACCGAAGGTTCACGGGCGATGCAAACGAAGCGTGTATAGTTGAAGCCGCAGTCGGTGACGTCATTCACCAGCACCTCAAGGCCGTACAGTTCTGCACAGTCGGGGGAGGCGATGGCTGCAAGATCACGGCGTCCCGCCTGCGCGACCGCTTCGGCCGCCATGGCGGTATTGGGCGCTGTTACCCGCGTCATGGTGGGATGGGTATCCAGCCATCCTGCGCACTGTCCGAGCGCTTGCTCGTGTGAGCGAACCTCGCGAATATCGGAGAGCTTTGCCCCCGGAAGCCCGAGGAGCGCATGACGAATAGCAAGTCGGCATCCGCGTACAATATGTACTTTACGCGAACGGAGCAGCTCATAAACGGCACTGACCGAGCCGCGTGTGCTGTTTTCTATGGGCAGCACACCGTAGTCGCACCGCCCGTCAAGCACGGCATCGGTGACGGCGCTCCAATCGGGGAAAAAGGTAACATCGGGGGAGGTGAAGATTGCTTCGGCGGCACGGTGGGCATATGCTCCCTGCCGTCCCTGGCAGGCGACAGATGCGTGGGAAGGCAATTCGCTCTGCGCGGCGATGTGCTGACGGAGGGCAGATGCCTGTGGGCAGGTATCTCTCTCCAGCAGGCGGTGCTGATAACCGCGGGACAGCTCAAAAATCTGTTTCCACAGGCTTGCGACCGCCTCGGCGTAAGCGGCGTCAAGACCGATACAAAGATGGTCGAGAATTGCCTGCTCGCGCGCGGGATCGAGCACAGCCATGCCCACCGAACGCTTGTATTCGGCGACATCGGCGGCGATGTCCATCCGCTCAAGGAAAAGTGCCCGCAGCTCGCCATCAATGGCATTGATGCGCGTGCGGAGAACAGAAAGATCGATGGGTTTATCCGACATGAGGATTATGCTCCTTTCGGGAAACTGCCCGACTCAAGCCACAGATCGAGCAGAACAGCGGCAACGGCGGCTTCGATGACGGGGACGGCGCGGGGAACGATGCAGGGATCGTGGCGTCCTTTGGGCGGGAGAATCGCGTTCTCACCGCGGGAGAAGCTGATTGTCTGCTGCTCCTGCATCAGTGTGGGGGTGGGTTTAATGGCGGCGCGCAGAACGAGGGGCATACCCGAGGTGATGCCGCCGAGGATGCCGCCGTGGTTGTTGGTTTCGGTGACAATGCGCCCGTTTTCGGTACGGAAGGGATCATTGTTCTCCGAGCCGCAGAGGGTTGAGCCGTAAAAGCCCGAACCGAACTCCAGCCCCTTGACGGCGGGAATGCCGAAGACGGCCTCGGCGATCCGTCCCTCAACGCCGCCGAACATCGGCTCGCCAAGTCCCACGGGTAGACCGACCGCAAAGCATTCGATCACGCCCCCCATCGAATCGCCCCTCGCTTTTGCCTCGGCGATCTCGGCCAGCATCGCTTCGGCCGATGCATCCGAGATGGTAGGGAAGGGCTTTGGTGCGATTGCGCGAAGCTCGTCCGCTGTCACAGCGACTGGATCAAAGCTTTCGTCGAAGGTTGTGCCGATGGTTGCGGCGTGCGCACCGATGGTGACGCCTCGTCTGGCGAGAATCTGTGCGCAGACCGCGCCGGCAAAGCAGAGGGGCGCGGTGAGACGACCCGAGAAATGCCCCCCGCCGCGGACATCATTGGCACCGCCGTATTTGACGTGGGCGGTATAATCGGCGTGTGCGGGACGGGGCATATCGGCGATTGCGGCGTAATCCCCCGATCGCGTGTCGGTATTGGCAATGACGGCGGCGAGAGGGGCACCGCAGGTGCGTCCTTCGAAAAGCCCTGAGAGAATCTGCGGTGTGTCGGCTTCCTTGCGTGCCGTGGAGGCAGGGCTGTTGCCCGGTGCGCGGCGCGCCATGAAGGCGGCGATTTGCTCTAAGTCAATGGGTTCCCCTGCAGGCAGGCCATCGATGACTACACCGATGCCGGCGGAGTGGGATTGCCCGAATATGCTGATCTTCAGCTGATGTCCGAATTGACTGCTCATTATGATCCTTTCTGCATCCGCAGATGCATCGTAATTGTCAAATTTGTTCACCGCTCAGCCGGTCATAGTCGGTCCAGAAGGCGGGGTAGGATTTTTCCACAGCCTCGGCACCCTGCAGCTCCACGGTTCCGGTACAGAGCAGGGCGGCCACGGCGGCCGACATGGCAATGCGGTGGTCGTTGGCGCTGTCCACGGTGCCCCCGCAGAGGGGCTTTCCGCCCCGGATGATGAGGGTGTCGCCGTCAATGTCGGCGTCGCCGCCCAGGGCGCAGATCATGGCCGAGACGGTGGCCAGTCGGTCGCTTTCCTTGAGGCGAAGTCGGCCGGCGTCGATGAAGCGGGTCTCTCCCTTCGCCGCGGCGGCAACTACCGCCAGAATGGGGACGAGGTCGGGAATGTCGGCCACTGACAGGGTGACACCTCGCAGAGGGGCGGGAGAGACGGTGACGGCATCGCCACCCACTGTGACCCGGGCGCCGAAGGCGGCAAGAATATCGGTGATGCGGCGGTCGCCCTGCCGGCTTCCCGACGATAGACCCGTGACCGTCATTGGTGCGCTGACCGCGCCGGCGCAAAGCCAGAAGGCGGCGTTCGACCAGTCGCCATCGGCGGTGATGCGGCCGGGGGATCGGTAGGGGGCGGCAGGGACCTTCCAGCCGGCCGCATCGGCCTTGACATGGATGCCGAACCGGGCCAGGGTGGAGAGGGTCATGTCCACATAGCCCCGGGATTCCAGGGGTGTGGTGAGGGTGATGCGGCTGTCCCCTTCCAGCAGGGGCAGGGCAAGAAGAAGCCCCGTGATATACTGGGAGCTGATGTTTCCCGCGATGGTGAACTCCCCTGCCTGCAGTCCCCCGCGGACGGTGATGGGAAGCAGGTCGCGGTAGATGTCAGCGCCCCGGGCACGGAGTGCATCGCACAGCGGCGCAAAGGGGCGCAGGGGCAGGCGGCCGTGCCCCGACAGAGTGATGGGGGTGATGTGCCCGGCCGCGGCGGCGATGGGGAGCAGAAAACGGGCGGTTGAGCCGCTTTCCCCGCAGTTGCAGAGGATGGACTCATTACTCTTTGAAAATCTGATGGGCGTAACCCGAAGGATCTCGCCCTCCGCAGTCACATCTCCCCCCAGCACCCGAATGCAGGCCATGGTGGCGTGAATATCGGCCGAAAGCTCTCCCTTACCTACCTCGATCTCGGTGGGGGCGTCGGCCAGTGCCGCGCAGAGGAGCAGGCGGTGGGCATCCGATTTGGAGGGGATAGCGGGGAGGCTTCCCCGGCAGACCCGCCCCGGCATGAGGGTACGGATCATCGGCACACCTCTTCCATCAGCTCGCCCAGTCGATCCACCGGGAAGGGATGGAGCGCGCAATGGCCGATCTCCACAGGGAGCACCAGCTTGAGGGTGTCGCCCATGCGCTTTTTGTCGTGCAGGGCGGCGGCGGTCAGCTCGGCGGCGGTAAATTCGGCGCGGGTGGGCAGTCCTGCGGCGGTCAGCGCATCGGTGATGGCGTCGGTGCAGTCAAGCTCTGCCACGCCGAGCAGGACGGCGGCGCGTGCCGCCATGCGCATCCCGATGGCAACGGCCTCGCCGTGCAGAATGCGATAGTGTGAACAGGCTTCAATGGCGTGCCCGAAGGTGTGCCCGAGATTGAGCAGCTGGCGCTCTCCGCGGTCGGTGAAGTCACGGGAGACCACCGCCTGCTTCAGAGCGACGCAGCGGGAAATTGTTTCGGTCAGATCCTGCGGCGCTCCGTGTGCGAGCAGATCAAAGAGAGATTGATCGAAGAGGACACCGTATTTGATGGATTCCGCCATGCCCGCCGCCAGCTGTTCGGGCGGAAGGGTGGCCAGGGTGTCGGGATCGCAGAGAACGCGAACAGGACGGTGGAAAGCCCCTACCAGATTCTTGCCGGCAGCGAGGTCAATGGCGGTTTTGCCGCCAACCGAAGAATCAACGGCGGCGAGGAGGGTGGTGGGAATTTGCACAACGGCAATTCCGCGCAGATAGGTGGCAGCGGCAAATCCCACCAGATCACCGATGACGCCGCCGCCCAGCGCGATGACACAATCAGAACGGGTCAGCCCGGCCTCTGCCATCTTCTCGAGCAGGGCGATGTACTGGGTACCGCATTTGGTGGATTCTCCTGCGGGAAGGACGGTCAGTGCAGGATCAAAACCTGCTCGGTGCAAACTTGTCAATACCGTATCGGCGTAGAGGGGGGCGACATGTTCATCGGTTACAACCATGGTTCGGCCGGGGGAGAGAACCTCAGCCGATTTTGCACCGACGGCGGACAGCAGTCCGCGCTCAATCAAAACATCATACATGATACATTCATCCTTTGGTTTCGATGGCGGAGTTATCATTTAATATTTATATGCGGCGGGCAGGATGGCGCGAACCTGGTTTGCCAGTGTATCGAATGCGTCGGGCGTCAGCGACTGCGGTCCGTCGCAGACGGCACGGGCGGGATTGTTGTGCACTTCAATAATCAGCCCGTCAGCACCGACTGCGGCCGCTGCCAGCGCAAGGGGGGCAACGTATGCCGATTTGCCCGTCGCGTGGGAGGGATCAATGATGATGGGCAGGTGAGTGCGTGCCTTGAGTACAGGGACACAGGAAAGATCAAGCGTGTTTCGGGTAGCTGTCTCAAAGGTGCGCATGCCGCGCTCGCAGAGGACAACCTGGGTGTTGCCCCCCGCCATGATATACTCGGCGGACATCAGCAGCTCATCCAGCGTTGCGCAAAGTCCCCGCTTGAGCAGAATGGGGCGGCGCAGTCTGCCCAGCTCCTTGAGCAGCTCAAAGTTCTGCATATTGCGTGCGCCGACCTGGATCATATCCACTTCTTCAAAGAGGGGGAGCTGAGAAATATCCATGATTTCGGTGACGATGGGCAGTCCGGTCTGACGCTTGGCCTCGATGAGCAGATCAATGCCCTCGCCGCGCATCCCCTGGAAAGCATAAGGGGAGGTGCGAGGCTTGAAGGCACCGCCGCGCAGAATGGTTGCCCCGGATGCTTTGACCGATGCGGCAATGGTGCAGAGCTGATCGCGCGATTCGACCGAGCAGGGACCTGCAATCATGGCAAAGTTCCCGCCGCCAATGGCTGCGTTCCCGCCGACCGTAACAACGGTATCGGTGGGATGAATTTTGCGGCAGGCGAGTTTGTAGGGCTCTTGGATTCGCGTGACATCTTCAATGATATCCTGCGCGTGAAGAAAGTCCTGATCGACCTTTGTGGTATCGCCGATGATGGCGATAACCATGGTTTCGCCGCCTTGAATGGGCTGTCCTTTGACACCCATCTCGGAAAGACGAATCAACAATTCGTCTACTTTGTGTTGATCGGGATGTTTTACGAGTTTTGCAATCATGGTATTTTTCTCCTGAAATTTACCGCCGGTCGGTACTGCGAACAGAAAAGCCGCAGTGTCGTTTCACTGCGGCTGGTCGTTTGATGTGACGGTGTTGCCCGTTATATCATGCTTCGGCAGTGGAACGACAAAAGGCCTTGCGAAAATAAAACGCAAAGCTAAAAAAGAAAAAGAAAAAGTATGCAGAGCAGATGAGATTCATTTTCTTTTCGTTTCCTTCCGATAACGGGACTTTACCGTGATAGAGAGCTATCTGCGGTTTATCATAGCACAAACCTACCGTCTTGTCAAGAGGTTTTGAAAAAATATTCATGGGGATGTATGTGAGAGGGTTATCTTGGGGGCATCGAAGAATAAATCCGAGAAAATTCGCGCGGAATCTTGACAATCTCCGGATTGCATGGTATAATAAACTATCCATATTCCATCTCGAAAGAGGGTTACATCATGAAGAGAATTCAGACCATTACCACTCGTGACCTCGCAAAGAGCGTCAAGAACGGCGGCTGCGGCGAGTGCCAGACCTCCTGCCAGTCGGCTTGCAAGACCTCCTGCGGTGTTGCCAATCAGAAGTGCGAAAACAAGAACGCCAAGAAATAAGTGTTGGCAGAAAAATACCGCCCCCCCATGGGCGGTATTTTTCTGCCCTCGCCATTTGAGAGAAAGATCAACGGAGAAAATGATGATTCACCAGTATAAACTTAACGGATGCAATATCGTCCTGGACGTCAACAGCGGCTCGGTCCATGTGGTGGATGAGGTGGCCTATGACATGATCGCCGCTTACGCCGATACCCCCCGCGATGCGCTGATCGCATCCATGATGGCAAAATACGGCCATCTGGAGGACGTGAACGAGGCCGAGCTTGCGGCCTGCTATGAGGATATCACCGCCTTGCGGGATGCAGGAAAGCTCTTCTCTGACGACACCTTCCGGGATGCGGCGGTCAACCTGAAAGCCAACAATACCTGCATCAAGGCACTCTGCCTGCACATCGCCCATACCTGCAACCTCAATTGCTCCTACTGCTTTGCCAGCCAGGGCAAATATCACGGCGACCGCGCCCTCATGTCCTTCGAGACCGGTAAGCGTGCGCTGGATTTTCTGGTGGAGAATTCCACCGGACGCCGAAACCTTGAGGTGGACTTCTTCGGCGGTGAGCCGCTGATGAACTGGGACGTGGTCAAACAGTTGGTCGAGTACGCTCGCTCCATCGAGCAGGCGGCAGGCAAGAACTTCCGCTTCACCCTCACCACCAACGGCGTGCTGGTCGATGATGATGTCATCGACTTCTGCAATCGCGAGATGCATAATGTCGTGCTCTCGCTTGACGGCCGCCCTGAGGTGCATGACCGCTTCCGCGTGGACTACGCAGGCAAGGGAAGCTATGCCAACATCGTTCCCAAGTTTAAGCGTTTCGTGGAGAGCCGGGGCGGTGAGGGCTACTATATGCGCGGCACCTTCACCCACCACAACACCGACTTTACCAACGATATCTTCCACATGGCCGACCTCGGCTTTGACCAGCTGAGTATGGAACCGGTGGTTTGCTCTCCCGACGATCCCAGCGCCCTCACCGAGGAGGATTTGCCCATCCTCTTCGAGCAGTACGAGATCCTGGCGAAGGAAATGCTGCGCCGCAAGCGCGAGGGACGTCCCTTTACCTTCTACCACTACATGATCGACCTGACCCACGGCCCCTGCATCTATAAGCGGGTGGCGGGATGCGGTTCGGGCAGCGAGTATTTTGCCGTCACCCCCTGGGGCGACCTCTACCCCTGCCACCAGTTCGTCGGTGACGAGCGCTTCTGCATGGGCAACATCTGGGACGGCGTGAAGAAGGAAGCCCTGCGGGACGAGTTCAGACAGTGCAACGTCTACGCCAAGCCCGAATGCGCTGACTGCTGGGCAAGGCTCTGGTGCGCCGGCGGATGCGCCGCCAACGCCTACCATGCCACCGGCTCAATCACCGGTACATACAAGTACGGCTGTGAGCTGTTCAAGAAGCGTATGGAATGCGCCATCATGCTTCAGGTGGCCGATGCCGCCGATGGCGGCGAGATCGCCTGCGGTGACTGCTCATCCTGCGGCGACTGCGACGGCACCCATTGCGGATAAAGAAACAGGAGTGAACCTCTCGGTTCACTCCTGTTTCTTTGGGGGAAAGCTTTTTGAGGTTACCAAAGGAACTTTTTCAAGAAAAAGTTCCTTTGGTAGAGTCCGGGGAAAGGCCCCGGGCATATACATCATTCTTCGATCACGGCAGGGGTAAACTCGCCCGTGGTGAAATCAATTTTCCCATATACGTCGTAGTTTGTTTTGTGCTGTGTTTCGTCATGTACGTATAGATTGCCGTAATAGCAGTTATCGATTATGGTGCCTTTATAGGAGAAAATCGTGAGGGGATCGGTATAGACCGCCCGGCGGTTGCTTCCGTCCAGGTCGCAGGCGTAAAGGGTGTCCAGAGAGAGGGTTAAGCCCATCGAGGCATTCGGATTTGTTTCGTAATCCTCGGGAATGTAAAATACGCGGAAGCCCAGCTCGGTGTAGTAGATGGTATCCTCCGTCAGCCAGAAGTGATCTATCCGCTCATCCAGCAGTTGGGTCATCTCTCCCGTTTGAATGTCGATCTTGACCAGAAACTGATAGCCGCATTTGCCGGGTGTCACAATATCTTCATAAACCAGCTTTTCCTCGGAAAAACCCGGTGCATGGTACAGCATATAGAGATAACCGTCCAAATAACTGTACCACTCATAACGGCGGGCCAGGCCGTGCTCCTCGGGGTCAAAAAGCAGACTGCGTTCATCGGTGTCAAAATCCGTGGCGTAGAGACAGTAGTTGAGGGAAGTGATGGCCTTGCTGTCGGTAACTGCCAGCAGGATTTCTTGGTAACGGGATTCCAGAGGGCACATTACTTCGGGTTTTCCCCCATCCATGGGAACGCGCCCCACATAGGGCTGATAATCATCGGGATTTTCGGCGGACCCACCTTCCCGCAGATACTGTCCCGTATAGTAGAGATACCCCCCGTGCAGAACAGGCGGCCATATCTCAGCTGTCTCAGCCTCGGGCAGCGTCAGCAAAACCTTCACTTCGTTGGTGGCCAGATCCCAGTAGGCATATACATATTCGTGGTCCCAGATCCGCATATAATAGCTGTACAGTCTGCCGTCGACCACCTGTGTTGTTTCCTGTATTGGCGAACAGAAAAAACACTCGGCATTGCAGTTAGGATCGGTGCAGAGTGTCTGCATTTCCTCTGTTTTGCGGTTGTACCGCATCAGTCTGCCGTCCTTTTGGAAATACACATAATCACCGTATTCCGCAATACATCGGGAAACCACCCGCGAGGTGTGGATTTCGTCCTGCCCCGGCAGTTCCATATCCGGTTTTTCGCTGCAGCAGGGCAGAAGTACGAGAACCATGACAAGAAAAATCGGTAAGATGCGTTTCATAACGGCCTCCTTCGGGTGAATGGTGTGCGTTTGTTACGGGAAATTTCCCGCCCCTGCTTTTATTATACTCGTTCGCTCTACGTTTGTCAACTATAGTTTCTATAAATGTAGAGTTTTGTACGGATGCACAAAATGCAGGATGAAAAGTTGTAAATTGTGCCAAGCTAATCAAGGGAAATTTTGCACTTTTGAAAAGAGAAAAAGGATATCGCCCTCAGAGCGGTATCCTTTTTTCTAAAAGTTTTTTCAGGTCTCCCAAGGTTTTTTCAAGAAAAAGTCCCTTGGTCGGAGTCGGGGGTAAAGCCAAGGGGAAATCATAGGCTCTCTTCCACCACATCAATCTCCTCCCGCAGTACTACCCCCCGCACCCGCAGGGCGACAATGGCATCCAGCACGGCGCGATTGATGCGCTGGCCGGGGGCAAGGAGGGGGATTCCGGGGGGATAGGCCCACAGATAGTCGGCAGCGATCTCCCCCTCGGTACTGTCCACAGGCAGGCAGAGCTTTGGAGCTGCTACCGCATCGGCGGGACGCATGACCTGCTCGGCAGGAGGTGGAAGCAGGATGGGAGCGGGCTGTGCGGAGACGGTGAGTGTCTCATCGATCGCCTTGAGCGCGTCGGACAGGCGGGTGATATGCTCGCGTGTTGTGCCAAATCCCGTCATGGCCAGGACATAATCCCCCGAGGCCATCTCAAGCTCAATGGCAAATTCCTCCCGCAGCCGCCGCATCAACTCCACGCCGGTCATGGAGGTGCCACGGGTGGAAATGACAATTTTGCTCGGATCGTGAGCAAATACGCTCCCCCGCCCCCGGGGACGGAAGATGCGCAAATGACGCAATTTCGCTGTGCGCGCATAGAAAAGATCCAACACATTAGCCCAGCCGTTAAGCGGTTCGGTATCGCTGCCGAGCAGATGCGCACATCCGTCACAGGATGCCATGAGCAGATAAGAGGGACTGCTGGTCTCGAGGAGATTTTTGCTCCGCCGGAAGACGGCAGGATCAATGAGATCACCGCAAAGATGGACGATGGCGGTTTGCGTCAGACTGGGGAGGGTTTTGTGCAGACTCTGTACCACAATATCCGCTCCCGCCCGAACCGCACCGTCGGGGAATGGTGCGAAGCCGAGATGCGCGCCGTGCGCTTCGTCCACGATCACGGGCACGTTGTGTTGGTGCGCGGCGGCGCAGATGGCGGAAATATCTGAGATCACACCCTCGTAGGTGGGGGATGTGATCACCACGGCGGCAATGTTTTGATTCTCATCCAGCGTATTCTCCACCACTTTAGCGTCGATTGATGCGAAGATATCAAAATCTTCCTCCACCGGCGGAGAGATGTGGACAGGCATCAGCTGACAGAGTTCGATGGCGTGCCACACCGATTTGTGGCAGTTCTGCGCGACGAGGATTTTCTTTCCCCGCGGGGCACAGGCGTGGATGGCAGCCAAAATGCCCCCCGTGCTGCCGTTGACGCAGAAGAAGGCGTGGCGGCTCCCCCAAACTCGGGCGGCATTGTCCATGGCTTCGCGCAGAAGCCCATCCGCGTCGTGGAGATCGTCAAAACCGTCGATCTCGGTGATGTCCAGGGGGGCGCCGACTAAGTAATCATATGCATAGCGTTTGTGCCCCGGCATGTGCATGGGAACGGCATCCTTTTTGCTGTAGGTCGAGAGGGCATCGTAGATTCGCACGGTCATTCTCCTTTCGGGATGGCGATGAGGTTGAGCATGGTGCCCCGCAGACCTTGGCTTGCGCGGTGAGAGTAGAAGAGATCGGTTCGGCAGCAGGTACAGAGGTGGGTGCAGTCGATATTTTCCTCCCGAAGGCCGGCAGAGCGCAGAATGGCGACATTCATGGCAGGCAGATCGGCGGTGGGCTGCTCTTCTCGGCGGTAAATATGTGGCAGGCAAAGATTGGCGCAGGGGGAGCCTGCCACAGCGCGGCAGAAATCCTCTCCCACGGTATAGCAGCAGCTCCCGATTGCCGGACCGATTGCGGCTTTGATGCGTGCGGGATCTGCACCAAGGGAGATCATGCGTGCAACGCCAACACGGGCAATGCCCGCAACCGTACCGCGCCACCCGGCGTGCAGTGCGCCCACAACCCCTGCTTCTTCATCGGCCAATAAAATGGGTACGCAGTCGGCGGTCTTAACCCCGATGCTTACCCCTTTGTCTGCCGTGACATAGCCGTCACAGGCGTCCTTGGCGGGGTGAAAATAGCCAAGCCCGCGGTCTGCCTCTCCGACAATGCGAACATCGGCAGAGTGAACCTGCGGCAGGGAGATTACCTCGCCCGGTACGCCCACCGCTTCGGTGAAGCGGGCAAGGTTGGTCAGCACGACGGCATCCGCATCCCCTCGTCCGAAAGCAAGGTTGAGGGACGCGGTGTGCGGAAGCGTGCTTACCCCGCCCACCCGCGTGGAGAATCCGTGGGGAAAGGCGATCAGATCGGATCGCAGATAGCAAACCCCGTTTGGGGCGGTGACGAGTTGCATACAATACCTCCGAGATTGCGGATGGCGTAACGGTCGAGCAAACTGCTCGACCGTTGCATCATTTGTGTGGTTACCCCAGCAGGATATGCTCGGCTTCGACCATCTGTGCCTCACGGGGGTGGCAGGTGAAGATCAGGCATTGCGCACCTTCGCGCGTCTTTTTCTCCAGCATGGCGAGAAGCGCGGCGGCACGGGTGTTGTCCAGCTGAGCGAGACTTTCATCGAGCAGAATGGGGGGACGTTCATTGGGAAAGAGCAGCTCAAGCAGGGACAGACGCAGTGCCAGATAGGCGGCGTCGCCTGTGCCCGAGGAGAGCAGTTCAACGGGGCGGGTTGCATCAGCCGTTTCAACGGTCATGGACAAGCCGTGGCCGAGTCCGATGCCGGCGTAACGACCGTTTGTGATCGAGGAAAGCAGCTCACCTGCCCGTGTGCGCAGACGCGGGATGATGCCGCGGCGCATTGATTCTGCGGCATCGGCCAGAGAAGCGGCGGCAAGCTGAATGGCATCATGCCGTGCCGTCAGCTCGGCAATCCGTCGGTCAATTGCTTCAAGCTGTGCGGCAAGATGGATAGGATCTTCTGCGGTTGCATCAAGCGCAATCAGTCTTTTTTCGGTTTCGATGCGCTGATGCTCAATTTCATTTACCGCCTGTACCAGAGAATCATGTTCGCGATGCAGTGCGGTGATGTTCAGTCCGGCGGGATCAACATCGACTGCCGCCACACGGCTGCGCAGGACTTCCTCATCATGATCCTCAAGCTCGGTACGAATATTTTGCATGGTAATGCTGTATTTGTCCAGATCGCGCATTAAATTATCCGCAGTATCTGCCGCACGCTCGGCACGTGGAATGGCAGTCGACAGTGTCTCGTTCAGCCCACCGTCGCGGACGGTAATTCCCCATTTTTCCAGTGCATCGGCAGCTTCGCCGCGCAGGGTGTCAAGTGCTGTTTGCCGTGCATTCAATTCGTCTTCAATCTGTGCCAGTACCTCTTCATAGCCTTTGATCTGTTCCTCGGCCCCAAAGCAGGCGTTGAGCCAATCGGCAAATGCCACCTCACCTGCGTCACCCGACATGCCGTATTTGCGGCAGAGCGCATCGCGCTCAGTCCGACGGCGGCGGGAAGCGGACAGCGCGGCAACGCCGCCTGCCAGCATGGGAAGCGAGAGAAGCATAGGCAGATATCCCGCAACGGTCGGCATCAAATACCAGAGCACAGCTCCGCCGATGAGAAAGAGGGCGCCGAGCACGAAGAGAAGAATGGCGAGTGTACGCATCGACTTTGCAGTGTGCGCCAGTTCGGCATAATGCCCCGTCAGCGCGTCAACGCCGCCTGCCGTGCGGATTTCGGCTGCCTGCGCTGCCTGTGTGCGGCTGCAGGGCTGTTCATAGCGCATACGGGCAAGCTCGGTCTCGATACGGGCATACTCGGTTTCGGCAGAGGCGATGCGCCGCTCGACATCACGCAGCTGTGCCGCGTATGTGCGGCTGGGGAAGAAATCCCCCGCACCTTCGGCGGCGTACAGGGCGGAGAGTTCGGTGCGCAGGGCATCGGTCTTGCTTTCCAATGCGTGCAGACTCTCAAAGCGGAACAGCAGTGTTGATGCCTCCCGTGCCGCATAGAGCGCGGAGATTTGTGTCAGCTTCTCGCCGGTTTCAGCCCCCGATTTGATCAGCGCGTCCAGATGCGTTTGCGCAGCGATGCGCTCGCTGCCTGCGGCCTTGGCACGTGCCAGCCGCTCGGCGATGACCGCGCGATCGTTCTGCAGGGTGTAGATTTCACCGCCCCGTCCGTTTTTGTGCAGCAGGGATTTGCGGGCGGCATCAAGGCGGGAGAGTGCCCGCGCCGTGTTGTTCGATTCATTGGCCGATGTGAGCAGATTCTCGAGGGCTTCGCTGACTTCTGGGCCGTCAATGCCCGTACAGCCCAGCTGACGGACGAAAGCAGTGCTCTCAAAGACCGACGCGGGAACGCCAAGAAAATGCTCCCCGGGCTGGGTGCCGCGGGGGAGGGGAGAACCGTCGGTAAGATCAATAATCTGCAGACTTTCCACAAAACTCTCACGGCTTGATTCGGCACTTCCGCTGACTGTGCGCGCCAGTGAACGTTCAATGCGATATTCGCGCTGATCGGCTTCAATGAAGACCGTCATGCTGCCGGCAGCGCGCCCCGTTCGCCAGTTCAGGCGACGAGTGCGCTCGGGAAAGATTTCTCCCGCTGTTCGCCCGGGGGCACCGTACAGCATAAATTTAATGAAGGCGAGCAGGGTGCTTTTTCCCGACTCATTTTTGCCTTCGAGAATATTCATCCCCGCCGCAAAGGAAAAATCTCTGTTTTCCAGTACGCCGAATTCGTCTATATGTATGGAAACAATTCGCATATCCGTCTTTTCCTTTTGCTTGGATTTTACAGCTTGCCTTCCAGAGCCGACAACCCCAGGCGAAGGGCGGCAACAGCACGTGCGCGCTCCTCGGGCGTGCCTGTCTGCATGGCAGGAAGCAGTGTGCGGTAAAGTGCACCCCGGATGCTGGGATCGCGCTCAAGATAGTCGCTTCCCCAGATGGGCAGGGTTTGATCAATGAGTTCAAGCTGCCAGAGGTTGGCCGAAGCAGGCTTGGTGATGGCAGTCAGGTTGGGGGTGTAGTTGGGATCAATCGGTCCGGTAAGCAGGACGCGCAGAGCGGTTTCCTCGCCATAGCTCGCTGATGCAATATGCAGATTGAGTGCGGAGAGGATATCGTCATCCGATGCCGCACCTTCTACCGACAGTTCATCCACTATGTATCGGCGGTGAGCGAAGGAAACGCGCTTACATTCCACGACATCTCCGTCTTCAATGCCCACAAGCACTGCACCGCCAAAGCCGCATTCATCATAGCTTCGGCCCACCAGACAGCCCGAATATGCGGTCAGTGTTTTGCCGAAGCGCTTGGGCTCGGGCGGATTGTGCACATGCCCCAGTGCCGCATAGCAGAGTCCACTTGCGGCGAGATCCGCCGACGAGAGGGGGGCGTATTTGGAGAGGGGAACGCCAAGGTCGGCATGGGCACAGAGAACGGCGGTTTTTCCTTCAACCGCCAGCGACTGTCCCATCAGGGGAGATTTTTCCAGCCGCTCGGCGGTAAAGCCGTATCCCCAGACACGCAGAGCGAGATCGTCATAATCTACATAAGACAGTGTCTCGTCGGTGAAAACGGTGACATTGGCAGGGAAACGTTCGCTGAGATATGCGCTTCCCGCAGAAGCCGCGTCGTGATTGCCGGGGGTGATGACAAAATAGGTGTCGCTCATGGCAGAGAATGCATCGCAGAGCAGATTTACCGTATCTGCCGTGGCAAAGCCGTGGTCAAAGAGGTCGCCTGCAATGAGGACAACACGCACATCTTCTTTTTGTGCAAAGGCGAGCATTTCCAAAAATGTACGGCGAAGCTCATCCCGACGGCTGAGACTTTCCTCGCGCTCGAGCAGGGAAAAGGGACTGTCCAGATGGATATCCCCGCAATGCAGAAGTTTAATCATAAAACGGTCTCCCGTGTGTTGTTTTTTGAATACACAAATCTATCTTAAATTATATCATTTTTTTGCGCCGGTTGCAACCGTTTTCGTGAAATGTCGAGTGATTTTTATTTCCAATGCCGTTGCTGACACTTGCGCAAACGGAAAAAATGTGGTATCATATCGGTAATGTTGGTTTTTGATGAGGAGTTTTACCATGAAATATAAATTGGCGCTGATTTTTGTTCTATTGTTTCTTTGTTCGTCCTGTGCATTGGGTGATGATCGGACAATGATTGACGTTCTGCCCGATACAAAGCCGGAGACTGTCTCCCCTCTCGCGTCGATTGATGCGGAGCCCGAGACGACGGCTGCACCCGAGACAACGGCTGCACCCGAAACAACAGCCGCACCCGAAACAACAGCCGCACCCGAGACAACAGCCGCACCCGAGACAACAGCCGCACCCGAAACGACGGTCGCACCCGAAACAACAGCCACGCCCCAAACCACCGATGCGCCCGATTCAAACCGTACATCAAAGGGCTTTCCCATTACTGTGGTTGACGGTGTAACATATATCGACGGCACGCTGATCGTCAACAAAACCTACGGTCTGCCTGCCGATTATCCCCAGAAATCGCTGACGCCCGAGGCGCTCAATGCTTACTGGCAAATGAAGCAGGATGCCGCCGCTGCGGGGTATACCATCAAATCCATCAGCGATTACCGCTCATATTACGATCAGCGATATATCTACAACGGCTATGTCGCCCGCGACGGGCAGGCGGCAGCCGATCGCTACTCTGCCCGTGCAGGGCATTCCGAGCATCAATCGGGGTTGGCGATCGATCTCAACTCAACCGCATTTGATTTTGATCAGACGCCCGAGGCGCGCTGGATCGCGGAGCATTGCGCCGAATATGGCTTTGTTATCCGCTATCCCAAGGGTAAGGAGGAGATCACAGGCTATATGTACGAGCCTTGGCATATCCGCTATGTCGGTGTCGAGCTCGCAGAGAAGCTGTATCTCGGGAATGGCGAATTTATGACGCTTGAAGAATACTTCGGCATCTCTTCGGTTTATGCCGATTGAGTAAAAAAGTCCTCTTGAATTTTCAAGAGGACTTTTTTTGCGTGAGCCATATCAGGACGGTGCGCTGAGCAGAAACTCGGCATTGCCGTGCAGCTGGCAGATGCCGATGTGTGGGGGCAGATAAATACTTTGTCCCGCAGAAAAGGTGAGTTCGGTGCCGGAGGCAGACAAAATCCCCTCCCCGCGCAGGCAGAGCAGGGAAAGAAAGCTTTCCTCCACCTTAAACCCTCTCTCGCCGCGAAACAGACTCACCGAAAATTGATCGCAGGCACAGATGCATTCGCCTGCCAATGTGCAGCGGTCACGGCGGGAAAAGCGTAGGGCTTCTACCTCCTCGGGGGTGTAGAGGTGCAGTGCGCGGTTTGCCTCGGCGGTGTGCAGTTGGCGCTGAGCACCGTTGGTATCCATGCGCCCGTAATCCCAGGTGCGATAGGTCGAATCGGAATTTTGCTGGATTTCGGCCAACAGAATTCCGGCATGGCTCGGGGTGCCGATGGCGTGCAGAAGCCCTGCGGGAATAAAATAACTCTCGCCTGCGTGTACCTCCACCTCCCGCAGAAGCGGAGTGGGATCTCCCCTCTGCAGTGCGGCTGCAAAGGTGCCGCGGTCAACCCCGTCCCGCAGACCCAAAATCAGCCGTGCACCCGGCTCGGCTTCGATGATGTGCCACAGCTCGGTTTTACCGCTCTCCCCAAACATGGCGGCGCAGGCATCATCGGGATGTACCTGCACCGACAGCGGCTGTGCGGCATCGATGAATTTGATCAGCAGGGGGAAGGGGAGATTGGAATGCTCGATCTCGGTGAGGTAGCGATCGAAGGGCATACCTGCAAACGGCTCGTTGATGATAAGGCAAGGACGCTCACCCCGAGCGGACAGCTCCCATGTTTCGGCGAGATGGGGCAGATCGGGCTTGCGGTAGCGATCATGCAGTCGATTTCCGCCCCAGAGCGCTGTGCGGGGCGCGGCTTCAAGCAGAAGCGGAATCATGAGCGATCCTCCTTGTGTCGATCAGCCAGCAGAACGGCGAGAAGGGCACTCCCCGCACCGACAGCTGCCCCGACAGCAGCCGAACCGATGCCAAGTGCCGTGGCGGCTGCGCTACTCAGTCCCTTTTTCTCGGGCTTACGGGTGAGTTTTTTCTGCTTCTTCTTTGCTTTCCGCTCACGGCGGAGTTCTGCGTCGGGAATGCGGTATGCGCGGGAAGTGGGGAGCTGTTCACGATCAACGCCTGCGGGGGAGGGGACGGCTGCCTCATCAATGAGGACAGAGGTCGCCGTCATACTGCCGCGGAAACAATAGCGGAGTGCGCGGTCGGTGGTCGGCTGATGGCCAAAGTCGGCGGCGTAATTCCAGTGTACGCGGTTGAGCGTTTCTTCGCCGAGACACAAATCCAGTCTTCGCGCGGCGGTGTGTTTGTCGGAGAGGGGAGCGCGGTCGATACAGATCAGGTCTACGCCTTCAATCAGCGCACAGCCAAAGTGTGCATTGAACTCCGCGGCGGTCAGGGGCGAGTCCTCGCCCCGCAGCCAGAGGGTCACGGTGCCGCGCGGCGGAATGGTGATCCCATCAAGGGGATGACAGTGCTTGGGGGATGGCTGTTTCCCCGTCTTTGTCCATTGGCGCAGCTGTGCTCCGTCCAGATTGAGGGGCTCGTTGGTATGATTGAAGAGCACGGCATAGGTGAAGGGATTGGTGATGCTTCTTCCATCCGCGAGGGTGATGGCAGAGCTGTCTGGCAAAATTTCGACGATGGAGACGGGGGTGAGCATCAAATAACGGGTGTCGGCATAGCGATGCTTGCCGATTCTGCCGCTGACGATGACGCTGACACGGCGGCAGTCCGCGATATTGGGAAAGGTGCGTTCGGTTGTGATGCGCTCACCTGCGGCAAGCTTGCCGAGATAGGCGGTGTGATAGGGCAGGGTTTTGCCGAGACCGAAGCCTTCGGCGGGTGAGAGATAAAACTCGGCGCGAAGGTCGGTGACGGCATCGGCGGTGTTGTTGCAGAGTGATACCGAGACAAGATTGGAGGCTTGGCCCCCCGTCAGCGCAAGCGCCATGTCGGTGATGGCAAGTGCATCCCGCCCCTCAATCCAGACGGGCGCGCTGACGGTGTAGTCTCCCTCAACGAGAGGATTGACGAGTTTGAGATAATAATAGTCGAAGTCGGCAGGGAGGTGGATGCGCCGTGCAAACTGCTTCTGCACCCCGACATCCCATTCGGCGACGGTGATATTATCCTCACCGATGATGCTGATCACACCAAGCCCCTCGGGGCGACGGGTCTCAAGCTGCAGATCAATGGTCAGCAGATCAGTGGCAGGGATGCGCGAGCCGAGCCATGCCCCATTGACGCGGAAGCGCAGATGAAGTGTGGGATCGGATGTGGAATAGGTTCGCCGTGCGCGGAAGGCTTCGGCGACATTCTGCCGCGTCAGTGCGGGTGCGAGGATGAAGCCTGTTTGGGGAGTCGCTGTTGTCCAGTTGAACTGATGGGTGTCCTCGTTGGATACAGGGGCGACGTGCCAGCCCTTTGCCAGTGCCAGCGCGTGCGCGGTGTCGTAGGCGGCGGATTTGATCTCGTCCAGACACATCACACGGTCGGCGTCGGCGGTGAGATGTGCGAATTCGTCAAAGTTGCCCCATGCATAGCAGGGGTGATTGAACATACCAATGGCGGTGGGATCATCGGCAAACGCCGAAAAGAGAGCGGGCATATCCATGGAGCGAATGTCAAAGTGGATGAAATCGCTCTCAAGGATATTGATATGCCCCCAATACCCCGTTTCGTTGTTCCAGGTCATTTCCCATCCCTGCAGAACAGCGTATTGATGGGGGATATTGTGTGCCGCCGCGGCCGCTTTTTGTTTGTCGTAAATTTTCTGCGAGATATGGTGCCCGTGTTCGGTGACGGCGAAATAATCGACACCGCCCATCTCATGCGCATAAGTCATGGCATCCTCGGGGGTACCCACACCGTCCGAGTCCTGCGTGTGCGCGTGTACCTCCCCCCGATAACAGTGCAGTTCATCCTGTCCAACCATGCGAAAATAGGAAACGGTTCTGCTTGCATTGCCCAGACAGTCATAGAGCTTGAGCGCAATTTTGTGCTGTCCGCGCTTGAGCTTCTCGAGCGTACAGCGCACGCCCGAAGAAGTCCAGATCGCCTTGTGGCTGATATCCATGCCGTCAAGATAGAGCCGGCTGGTGTAAGCATCCACACCCGAACGGTCGAAATAGTCCGCCCTCAGCTCAATCGATTGGCTGACGAAGGCGGCGTATCCGTTGTCGGGGGTCATCGCGGTCACCACGGGACCTGCGTTATCAATGATGCGAATCGAAGTTTCCAGCGCGGTAGTGAAACTGCCGTTGTCCGCCTCAATGGTGAGCGAGAGCATCTCCTGTCGGTCGATCAGATCAGCGGGAAGGGTGATCGACCAGATGCCGTTTTCTTCGGCTGCATCAAAGCAGATCGTATCATTTTCCTGTACACAGCGAATGCGGCTTGCACACGCATCTCCGCCGAACACCGCCCACGAGAGGTTAAGTTTCCCATCGGAGAGGGGGTGTTCATCGGGCAGGCGAAGGGGCGCGATGCCAAGCGGTTTGTCGGTATGCGGATCGGGGATACGCTGAGCGGCATCAAGTATACCGGGCGAGATGGGGGCCGACGAGGTGAGCATACGCACAGCCGCACCGCCGAAGATATCGGTCTGCCAGAGCGAAGCACGGCGCACAGAAACATCGTTGTGCCACGGGGAATTGATATTTGTGTTTAAGGTGACACGGCTGACGGCATCGTCAAGGGAAGCACCCAGGGGGGCAATACCCAGCGTGATGGTATCCCACGGCCGCAGAACGGGGAAGGGCGCAAAATCAGCTTTGTTGTGCCATGTTCCGTCCTCTGCTTCATCGCAGGCTTCGATGCGAATCAGATTGACTTCATCGGGCACGGCGGAAAATCCGCACCATGTGTGATCTGCCGCCAAACGGGCATAGAAATCCTCGGCGGTCAGGCAGGGGGAGCTGCTGTCATGCGTCAGGGCAAAGGCAACCCAGAGCACTGCTGTCGAGCGCGGGGGAATAATTGTTTCGCCCGCACGAGGGGAAATCGGGATTCGGTTGACGGGGAAATCGGCATCAAGTGTACCGCGTTTCCACATCAGCGCATAGTCTGCGAGATCAATGGGCGCGTCAGTTGTGTTCATGACCTCAATATAGGGGGTGTGCATGGTTCGTGCCCGCAGATAAAGCTCGGAAATGGCGATGGGGGCGAGGTTGATCGGCGAGAGGGGAACGGTGTATTCCCCCATCGGCACCAGATCGGCACACAGGGTATAGGTGAGGGTATCGACACCCATCGGCGGCATCAGTTCCCCTTGCCAAAGGCGAAGATTTCCATACTCACCTGTGGGAAGGAGAAGCGTCTTTGTGTGACTGCAGACCGCGCAGACCGACTGCACTTCGGCCGAGGTTGAGGCAAATATTGTATATGCCGTCCCCCGGATGGCGCGGCGGGCAGGCGCATGATAAAAGCGAGGAGCAGACATCGAAAATCACCTTTCTTTTGTTTGGTGTCGTTGCAATCGGATACGCACAAAAAACTTTGGTGCGAAGTAAATTGGGATAGCGAGGTATTTTTTTACCGGATGAAGTATAGTTTATTATAGCATATTTTCGGGTACATGGCAAGATTTTGCCTTTACAAATGTGTTGTTTTGTGCTATACTGTCTATTACTCCGTTTGACGGGAACTTTTGAAGGAGAATGTTATTATGCCCGCAATTCTTTCCACAATTCTCACCGCAGCCGTCGGTATCGGCACCAAGCTGCTCTGGGCGGCTATTGTTTTTGTTGTCGGTTCGCTGCTGATTAAGTTTTTGCTGAGGGTGATCGGACGCTCCAAGGCGTATGCACGGATTGACCTTGAGATGCGCAGTTTCCTTGACAGCTTTATTCGGATCGCACTTTATGTGGTTTTGATTGTTGCCATTGTTCCGATTCTCGGGATTGAAATTGCATCAATCATTACCGTGCTCGCTGCAGCCGGGGCAGCCATTGGCTTGGCTCTGCAAGGTTCCCTGTCTAATTTTGCAGG
Source organism: Clostridia bacterium (assembly GCA_017407835.1). GTDB lineage: Bacteria > Bacillota > Clostridia > Oscillospirales > CAG-272 > SIG693. Next base: position 48,974 of record JAFQVV010000006.1, on the reverse strand, counting down.
CGGGATTATGTTGGTATTCCTCAAGCCCTTCAGAATCGGTGACTTTATTGAAGCCGCAGGTCAATCGGGTGTTGTGCGCGAGATTACCATTTTTTACACCGTTCTCACCACGGGCGATAACAAGCGTGTGATGATTCCCAACGGTACGCTCATGGGAGCCGCCATCGTCAACTACTCCGCCGAGGAGCTGCGCCGTGTGGATATGAGTTTCACTGCGGCATACGGTACCGATCCCGATCGTGTTACCGCGCTTTTGCTTGAGGCTGCAGAAGCCGACAGCCGCGTTCGCCGTGATCCCGCTCCCTTTGCCCGAATGACCGCCCAGAACGATTGTTCGCTCGGTTTTACACTGCGTGTTTGGGTTGAGTCGGGAAAATATTGGGATGTGTATCACGACCTGCTTCGGGATATTCATAACCGTCTGATCGCTGCTGAAATCGAGATTCCCTTCCCGCAGCTCGATGTACATTTAGACAAATAAAAAGAATGATAAAAAGGGTGAGCCGCGTGAATGGGCGCGGCACACCCTTTTTCCACATAAGGTGAGTTGTTCTTGCCAAACGCCCGAAAATATGCTATTATAAAACCAACAATACCAAAGAGGTGAGTATTCATGCAAATCAAAACTGCCGAAATTTTATGTGTCGGTACCGAGCTTCTGCTCGGTGACATTGTCAATACCAATGCCGCCTATCTGGCTCGCACGCTGGCGTCGCTTGGCATATCGGTCTATCATCAATCGGTGGTGGGGGATAATCCCGCCAGAATGCGCCAAGCGATGGAAACAGCACTTGGACGCGCCGATCTGGTCATCACCAGCGGCGGACTCGGCCCCACCTGCGATGATCTGACCAAGGAAACGGCGGCTGCCTGTTTTGGGCGGCAGATGTATTGTGATACCGATTCACTCGAGCAAATTGAAGCCTTTTTTGCCCGTCGCGGAAAGGAAATGACACCCAACAACCGCAAGCAGGCAATGATGCCCGAGGGCGCGGCGATATTTGCCAACGATCACGGAACCGCACCCGGTCTTGCCCTCGAGGAAGAGGGGCGCGGCGTGATGATTTTGCTTCCCGGCCCTCCCCGCGAGCTTGTTCCCATGGTGGATAGATGGGTGATTCCTTATTTGTCGGCGCGCACCGATTGTGTTTTGCGAAGCCGAAATCTGCATCTGTTCGGCATCGGCGAATCGGCACTGGAGGCTCTTCTGCGCGATCGGATGGAGGGTTCTCTCAATCCCACTCTCGCCCCTTATTGTGCCGACGGCGAGGTTCGTTTGCGCATCACGGCGCGCGGACGGGATGAGGCAGAGGCATACGCGCTCTGCGACGCCGAGGAAAGCGCACTGCGCAAGACCGAGATTGCGCCCTATATTTACGGTGTGGATGTTGGCTCAATTGAGGCTGCACTGGTGCCTCTCCTTGTCGAGCACGGGCTGACGGTTTCCACGGCCGAGTCCTGTACGGGCGGCTTGATCGCAAAGCGTATTACCGATGTCCCCGGTGCATCCGCCGTTTTCCCGGGTGGCGTTGTTTCGTATGCCAATGAGGTCAAGGCGGATGTGCTCGGTGTTGACCGAGAAACACTTGCTGCACACGGTGCGGTCAGTGCGGAAGTTGCCGCACAAATGGCACGGGGTGTTCGTCTGGCGACCGGTGCGTCGATCGGTATCAGTACAACGGGGATTGCGGGACCGGGTGGCGGAACGCCACAGAAGCCTGTCGGGACCGTTTGGCTTGGCCTTTCTGACGAGAGGGGGGAGAGTACACATTTGCTTCAGCTTGATTCTCATGCCGACCGTGCGTATATCCGTACTTGTTCCGCCAGCCATGCGCTCTATCATGTGTTGGTCCGGCTGCGTGAAAAGTATCCCGAGTGCCGCTGAAAAATCGCACAACGATTGGAGATTTTTGGGCTGCGTTTTTCTCAATTTTGCCAAGATTTGTGAGAAAAACGACAAATTGTGCATGAACTCTTGATTTTTTGCCAAGACTATATTATAATAATCCAATGATGACTATTGCAAAAATTAAGGCTTTGCCTATCGTATCAAACGGAGGAATTACCATGAACAAACAGTTTCGCAAAATTGCCGTGCTCACGTCGGGCGGTGATGCTCCCGGCATGAATGCCTGTGTGCGTGCCGTGACGCGGGCTGCACTTTCCCGCGGCCTTGAGGTTATCGGTTTCTACGGCGGTTACAGCGGTTTGCTCAACAACAAAATGAAGACGCTTAACCATGGCGATGTTTCCAATATTGTCAATGAGGGCGGTACGTTTCTGTATACCGACCGCTGCCTCGAGTTTAAGACCGAGGAAGGCATGAAGAAGGCCATTGCCTGCTGCCGTGACAACGGAATTGACGGTATTGTGTGCATCGGCGGTGACGGTACCTTCCGCGGTGCCACCGACCTCTCCAATCATGGTATTCCCACCATCGGCCTGACCGGTTCGATCGACAATGATATTACGGCAAGTGACTATACCATCGGCTTTGACACCGCGATGAACACCGTCTGCGTGATGATTGACCGCCTGCGTGATACCTGCGAATCCCACGCGCGCTGCAATGTGGTTGAGGTCATGGGGCGTGACTGCGGTGAGATTGCACTGCGTACGGGCATTGCCTGCGGTGCGGTTGCTGTTGCGATTCCCGAAATTCCCTTTGATGAAACTGCTGCTTTTGAGAAGATCAAGACGCTGCGTGCGGGCGGCAAGCGTAACTTTATCGTTACTGTCAGCGAGGGCCTGGGCAAATACGGTGAGGAACTGGCAAAGAAGATTGAAGAAGCAACCGGTGTTGAGACCAAGTTTGCCCGTTTGGCACACGTTTGCCGCGGCGGCAGACCTACCCTGCGTGACCGTTTGACGGCTGCCGAGATGGGAACAATGGCCGTTGAATTGATGCTTGAGGGCAAGAGCAATCTGGTTGTTGTTGAGCGCGAGGGTAAGCTGGTCACCTGCGATATCAATTATTCGCACATTGTGGACCGTATGTACAAAAACAAGCTCAAAGAGGGCGACCTTGATCCCTACTCTGCGGAAGAGATCGCTTCCATGAAGGAACTCTGCGCATACCGCAAGGCAGAGATTGAACGCCTGTACGCCATGGTGGGCGATCTGGCATAAATGATAAGCAAAAAGGAAGCGGAAGTCAATTGACTTCCGCTTCCTTTTTAGTTCAGCGTGATATAGGCAAAAACGGGATTGTGATCCGAGATGTAGACACCGTCGGCGGGATGGTCTTCGATGAGGTAAGATTCGGCCGGATCGCACTCGGCGTTGGTGAAGATGTAGTCGATTTTCTCCGGATTGTCCAGCTTGCCGTAGTCATGGAAGGTGCCCCCCAATCCTACGGTAGCATCAACGATGGGCAGGGTGGGGCAAGCCGTGATGCTTTGGATTTCCGCAGCATCCGGTGTGGCATTGAAATCTCCCGTGAGAACAAATTTCCCACCCTGTGCGGAGATCCTCTGTATGAGCTGGGTTGCACCGAGCAGGCGGGCGATCGGCCCTTTATGATCGAGATGCGTATTGTAAACATGCAGAATCTCATCTGCATCGTGATGCTTGAGCGAAGCGGCAACTGTCGTACGGGGACAGGTGCTTTGATCGGCGCCGAAGCGGGAGGCGGGAACAGACGGTGTGGGCGAGAGCCAGAACTGCTCAAATGCAATCATTTCAAAGACATCGGTGCGATAAGCGAGTACCACAGATTCACCGCGGTAATTGGCATTGCGTCCGCATCCGAGCAGTGTGTAGTCGGTCAAAGATTCACGCAGCCAAAGGCGCTGCTCATCCCGAGCTTCCTGAAAACCGATCACATCGGGTTTTTCGGTGCGAATGGTATCCAAAATGCGGTGGGTGCGATAGGGGAAGTTGTTGATTCCGTCGTGCTCGGTGGCAACGCGGAGATTAAAGGTGCAGATTTTCAGTTCGACAGACATATTTTTATCCTCAGGATTTTGTTTGTTTTATTTTTGTACGCAGGCAGAAACAAAGGCAGAGAAGAGCAGGGAAGCCGACGGATGTTCCCGCCAAAACAGCTCGGGATGCCATTGTACGCCGAGGAAAAAGGGATGTACACTTTGGGGCAGCTCGATGCCCTCGACAACACCGTTTGGGGTGATGGCCGAGATAGATGCATCTTTTCCGATATGCTTAATCGCTTGATGGTGGAAGCTGTTGACCGATATTCGGTCGCACCCGCAAATGCGGCAGAGCAAGCTCTTTTCGGCGAGAAGCACATCGTGCGTGGGAATATTTCCCGCAGTCGGCGTTTGCCGATGACCGTCAAGGTGCTGGATAAGACTGCCACCCAGAGCCACATTCATCAGCTGCACACCTCGGCAGATGCCGAAGATGGGCTTTTTTGTTTGCATAAAGGCTGAGAAAAGTGCCAGCTCAAAGCGATCGCGCGCGTCGGAAATTTCGACTGAGGGATGAATGACGGTTTCCCCGTAATGGTTGGGATTCAGATCGCAGCCGCCGCCGAAGAGCAGACCGTCCAGCGTGTCACAGAGATCGGTGAGGGCGATCGAATCGGTGTCAGTGCAGAGTGGGCAGGGAAGACCGCCGTGTGCGGTGATGGCCTGTATGTAGGAATCGCGCACAGTCAACTGACCATCCGCACAGGCGGAGGTGGTGATGCCGATGATGGGGCGGCGCATGCTCAATTCTCCCCGGATTCGGCGAAGGAGAGACAGTGCATACTCAGTTCATACGCCAGTTTTGCGGCAGACGGGCGCAGTGCCTGGGGAATATTGCGCATATAATCACAGGCATCGAGCACGAAGTCACCCGTATACCCAATCTCGGTCAGCACGGGCATCAGCACCTCCCATTTGATATTACCGCCGATGAAGGGGATGAGATGTGCATCTACGGTGGGTTTGTTATCCCGCGCATGGACAGCCTTCAGGCGGCTGCCGATGAGGCGAAGCGCTGCGGGATGGTCGCGGAGAATCGAGTGCGCATGACCGAAGTCCCAACAGATGCCTACCGCATCGGAGCCGAAGCTGTCGACCAGGTCAATCAGTTCCTCCGGGGTGGAGCAGTAGCGGCGCATGGTTTCGGTCAGACTGAACTCGGGCATATTCTCAAAGGCAAGACCGACGCCGCTTTGCTCGGCGAGGGTGACGTACTGCTCGTAGAAGGCGTGATTCGATGCGAGGTTGACGGTGTTGTCAAATTCACCATTGACGGTGTCTGTCAGAGGACGCACAACCGCCCACTTGATGCCGAGACGTGCACAGGCGAGAATACTGCGGCGGATCATCTCCTGCAGATGAGCGATCGACTGCGCGTCGGGACAACGCCCGTAGACAAGGAGATCATCATGGAAGGGAAGATTGGCTTGAACAAATTCTGCCTGCATGGCAGAGGCGGTTTCGGCGAGCGCATCGATATGCTGCTCCCACGCATCATCTGCCAATAAATTGGGGTATGCGCTGACCATGCTTCCGAAATCTATTGCCAATACACGGAATCCTGCCGTCACGGCATGCTGCATCATGGTGATCCATGCCTTGGGCTGATTTTCCGGTGCACCGACGCTGAACATGGAGATCTCAGTACCAAGTCTCATCTGTATTACACTGTCCGCTCCATGCAATGGACGGGAGGCGGACCCTTTCCTGTTGTTGCCTGCGAAAAAGCGTTTTCACGCAGGGATGGCGCTTCTCCATCATTATACTCTGCTGTGTGGAGAAAATCAACCCTTTGCAAAATTTTTGTCTATAAAAATTCCATTCTTGACAAACAGGGTGCGGGTGTGTTATGCTATGAACACAGAAAGAATATTTTCGGGACGGGGGCGTGATGAAAAGATGAAAAAAATAAAAAAGCACCTCAAACGTTTGTTTGCGGCGGCGATTGTGCTGGGCTTGCTCGGCGGCGGTGTGGTGTTGGTGATTAACTGGATCATGCTGGCCGTAACCGACGACATGATCGTTTCGGCGGAGGAAGCGGCAGCCTTTGGTGCCGATTGTATTCTTGTACTGGGTGCCGGCGTAAGGGATGACGGAACCCCCTCAGATATGCTGCGTGATCGTATTGATACGGGCATTATGCTTTATGATGACCAAGTGGCCCCAAAACTTTTGATGACCGGCGATCACGGCAGAGAAGGGTATGATGAAGTCAACGTCATGCGCGAGCGCGCAATGGCGGCAGATGTGCCAAGCCAAGATATTTTTATGGATCACGCAGGCTTTTCAACTTATGACAGTCTCTATCGCGCCAGAGATGTGTTCGGCGTCTCACGTGTTGTCATTGTGACGCAGGAATATCATTTGCCTCGCGCACTGTATATTGCCCGCTCGCTCGGCATTGAAGCGGTTGGCGTTTCGGCAGATTTAAATGTGTATTTCGGTCAATTTGGTCATGATCTGCGTGAGATAGCGGCGCGGGTCAAGGGAATGCTTTACTGTTGGTTCAAGCCCGAGCCCACCTATTTGGGCGAGATGATTCCCATCAGCGGGAACGGCGAGGCAACGCTTGGGTGAGGAGAAAGGAGTTGTTTATCGATGAAAATCACTATACTTGGAGCGGGTACATGGGGCGTTGCGCTTGCCGCTCTGCTTTCCAAAAACGGGTGCGATGTGACGGTCTGGTCGCCCATTGTGTGCGAGATCGAACGGCTCCGCGCCACAAATACGCATCAAAATCTTCCGGGCATCCAGCTGCCGCAAAATATTATATATACAAACGACATGGAAGCCGCATGCCGGGATGGGGAGATAGTGCTTTTTGTGGTGCCGTCCCAATTCATTCGCTCGACAGCAGAAAAAGCGGCGGCATATATACAAAACGACGCGGTCATCGTAAATGCTGCAAAGGGTATTGAAAAGGGCACCTTTATGACGATGACAGAGGTCATTGCGGACGTTTTGAGGACAGTGCGGAGTGGGCTCCAATACAGCATAGCCGCGCTGTCCGGTCCGACACACGCAGAAGAGGTGGCGGCGGGACTGCCGACTTCCATCGTTGCCGCATCGGAGGATGAGCAGATATCGCGCAAAATCGCGGGCTTGTTTGCCAATTCGTGTATGCGAGTATATACCAACACCGATGTTAAGGGCGTTGAGATATCGGGGGCGCTGAAGAATGTGATCGCGCTCGCTGCAGGTATCAATCGCGGGATGGGCTTCGGTGACAATTCGGGTGCCATGCTTATGACCCGCGGAATTGCCGAGATCACAAGGCTGGGGCTTGCGATGGGCTGCAAACGCCGTACCTTTATGGGGCTGGCTGGTGTCGGTGATCTTATCGTTACCTGCACGTCATGCCACAGCCGAAACAACCGCTGCGGTGAGTTAATCGGACGCGGAAAAAGTTACGAAGAGGCGCAGGCGGAGATCGGTATGGTTGTCGAGGGATATCACGCGCTTGAGGCGGCGATGGGAATTGCGGAAAAGTATGCCGTCGAGCTTCCGATCACCGAGTCGGTATATTCGATTATAAAATGCGGCGAAAAACCGCACGATGCGATGCACAGACTGATGAACCGCGATATCAAGAGCGAGCTTGATACATAAGAAAAAACGGAAACAGTTACGCTCCTTCTCATAGGGATGTTATCTCATTTTGTAGGGCGATCATTGGTCGCCCTACAAACAAATTTCGGCAGAGGTATTGTTCCTCTGCCGATTTTATGGTATAATGGGACTAACAAGAAGCTTCATTTCGACAGGAAGCCTATGAACGCGCTCGTGCAATTTTATGGGCAGCGGCTTTGCCCGACGCATTTGTAATACCAATGCGAAATTTGTGATAAAAAGGAGTGGGATATATGAAAAAAGCATTTTATATAATTATTTCAATAATCGTTGCAATTATTATTGTTATAGATGTATTCTTGTTTGTTTTAGGATCGTTAGAAGAATATCCCACGGTAGAACAAATTGAAAAAGTAAGAATCGTATATGGATCCTTTTTTATTCTATTGATAATTATTGAGACTTTTATTGCAACCCGAATTTTTAAGAAGAAATAAATCCCACCCGACAGATCTTGAAAAATCTGTCGGGGATTTTTATCCTTATGAGAAGCATCCCCTCGGCCTGCATTTTGTTTGGGCAATATTCCGTTTATGCTTGCGGAACGCGGTTGTTGAGATCGCGAGGAATATTTCAAAACGGCGTAAATCGATTTTCAATTTACTGCTAACTGTGGGTGCCGTTGTATGATTTTTCTTCGCACGGGGGAATATCGCGTTTTCTCTTGCATAGTTTATCTTTTTGTGGTATAATAATACAGATTATTGTGATTTCCACAGGAGGAATATCATGCTTGAACTGCAAAATGTCTCCTATCGGGTGTCGGATGCCGATGGGGACCGCGAAATATTACACGATGTCTCGCTGACCATTGATGAGCGCTTTGTTGCTATCACAGGTCCCAACGGAGGCGGAAAATCCACTCTCGCCAAGCTGATCGCCGGCATCTATATGCCCACCGAGGGAAAAATCATCCTCGACGGTGTGGACATTACCCAAGCGTCCATTACCGAGCGCGCAAAGCTGGGCGTTTCCTTTGCCTTCCAGCAGCCTGTCCGCTTCAAGGGGCTGACGGTGCGCGATTTGATTTCGCTGGCGGCGGGACGTGATCTGTCAATCAACGATGCCTGCGCCTACCTCTCGGAGGTTGGGCTGTGTGCGCGCGATTACATCAACCGCGAGATCAACGCCAGCCTGTCGGGCGGTGAGCTGAAACGCATCGAGATTGCCATGATCATCGCGCGGGGCACCAAGCTCTCGGTCTTTGATGAACCCGAGGCGGGTATCGACCTCTGGAGCTTCGGCAACCTGATCACCGTTTTCGAGCGGCTGCATCAGAGTGTCAACGGCTCAATTCTCATCATCTCCCATCAGGAGCGTATTCTCAATATCGCCGACAAAATCGTGGTCATCGCGGGCGGGCACCTTAAGGCAATCGGCACGAGGGATGAGATCCTTCCCGAACTTCTGGGCGGCGGAAGCCCGAGCTATAGCTGTTCGGTCATGACCAATAAGCTGTAAGGGGTGAGTGAGATGAACAATATTCAGAAAAATCTGCTCAAGCAGGTCGCCGATCTGCATGAGATTCCCACGGGGGCATACAATCTCCGTGCCAACGGCGAATCGGCGGGACGCCGCACAACGGCCAACATTGATATCGTCACCAAGACCGATAAGCCAGGCATTGACATCATCATCAAGCCCGGCACGGTCAACGAGAGCGTCCATATTCCCGTTATCCTCTCCGAGAGCGGCATCAAGGAGCTGGTCTACAACGATTTCTTCATCGGCGAAGGTGCCGATGTGACGATTGTCGCGGGCTGCGGTATCCATAACGGCGGCGACGCCGATGCCGAGCATTCGGGCATCCACCGCTTTGTGTTGGGAAAAGGTGCGAAGGTTCACTATGTCGAGCGTCACTATGGGGAAGGGGACGGAAACGGACAGCGCCTGATGAATCCCACCACGGTGATTGAGCAGGCAGAGGACAGCCATATGGAGATGGACACCACCCAGATCAAGGGCGTTGATTCGACCAAGCGCGTCACGACCGCCAAGCTGGCGGCGGGGGCGTCGCTGGTCATTCGCGAGAAGCTCATGACCCACGGCAAGCAGTACGCCGAGACCGATTTTACTGTGGCTCTGGACGGTGAGGACTGCAGCGCAAATGTGATCTCCCGCTCGGTTGCACGAGACGAGTCGCACCAAATTTTTCGCTCTGCCATCAACGGAAACAATCGCTGCGCTGGGCATACCGAGTGCGACGCCATCATCATGGATCGGGCAACGGTCGCCGCCATTCCCGAGATCACCGCAAACCATATTGATGCAAGCCTCATTCACGAGGCCGCCATCGGTAAGATCGCAGGCGAGCAGCTGATTAAACTGATGACGCTCGGTTTGACCGAAGAAGAAGCAGAAGCCCAGATTGTCAACGGCTTCTTAAAATAATTCCCGTGTCAAAAGGAAACGATGTGCACTCCGCCATCGTTTCCTTTTTTATGAAAGCTTTTTGGGGATTCGCAAGGGGCCTTTTCTCGAAAAAGCCCCTTGCGTGGGGTGTTGGGGCAAAGCCCCAACGACTATTCCCCATCCCTTACGGCTCGCCCACACCCACGATCGCTGTTCCGTTGAGCAGAGATTCAAAGCAATCCACGCGATCGGGCACTTCTTCTCGGATGCCGAGAATGTGCAGATAGCGGGCACGGTCAAAGGTGTAGGTCGAGAGCGGACGGTTATAGGCATCATCGCTGTGGGCGGAGACGAGATACCCCGAGTGGGAAAATCCCGTGACCAGAAGGGTGTGATAGTAGACACCGTCCGCACGGCCGAGCTGGATCACATCTCCGATTTCAAGCAAACCGGGGGCTGTTTCTTCGCCAAATGGCCCCGCCCCCCTGTTGGTCAGCAAAAAATTATAAAAATAGGGTACCCCCGTCCATGCCGCTGCGCGGTCATCGGGGCTGATGTAGTACCAGCCGTAGGTGGGGGTGAAGTTCATGACACATCCGCCAGCCAGCACGGCTTGGGAAACAAAAGAGGTGCAATCTCCACCACGCCCGGTGAAGTCGAGAAAAAGCGGATTTCGGTCGAGTGCCCAGCGTTCAGCATACATCTGCGCACGCAGGCGATCGTATTCTTTGGTAATCAGCATGGTCATTGGATCCTTTCACAGCATTGAAGTTATATCTTCAGTGTATGCGGCAGGACACAAAGCATGACACACCGTAACCGGAAAAGATCGTTACCGAAAGCAAGAGATGTCACGCCAATCAGCGTGACATCTCCGGCTATTCTTCTTATTCTTCATCAACAATATTTGCCCAGCTTAAGAGCAGATCCTGGGTTTTATTCCAGAGCATGCCGTCAACAATGGCTTCTTTGCCGTAGGTGTCGACGATCCCCTGCGGATCATCGTAACCGTAGTAAGCAGCAAATTCGGGAAGCTCTGCTTCGAATTCTTCATCAGAAATCGAGATGTTTTCTGCCTTAACGATGGCGTAGAAAACAAGATCTTCCTTGATCATGCTCTTTGCTTCTTCGAGCACATCGTCATCGGTCATTCCCTGGCGGAGGAGGAACTGTTCATAGCTTTCGTTGTAGTAAATGGCACCGTACATGGTGTATGTGGAAACATTCTGCTCATATACATACTGCACCTTTTCTTCAGGGTAGCTGTGGATGGTGGCATTGTTGACAACCTGTGTCCAAACATCGGTATAGAGCTGGTTGATTGACGAGTTTGCCAGCTCCTCTTCCATCGCGGTGCGCAGATATGCACTCAGCTCATCGGCAGTTTGAAATTCCGAGATTTCCTGTGCCAGCTCATCGTTGAATTCGGGGACAATAAGATCCCCTTCAATGTAGTTGAGTGTGCACTTGAAGACAGCCTCTTTTCCGTTGAGTTCATCAACACCGTAATCCTCGGGGAAGGTGGTGACAATCTCAAAGGATTCGCCCGGCATTTTGCCGATGATGGCAGGAACAAAGCCCTCAATATAGCCGCCGGTTCCCGTGAGCGTAATGGACTGGCCTGCAGCGGTACCGTTATCAAACTGTTCACCGTCGATATACCCTGCAAAATCAAAGTTGACAGTGTCATCCTCGGCTGCGGCACGATCAGTAATTTGTGCGGGGACAGCATAGTATTCACACACTTCCTGAATATAAGCGGCCAAATCTTCATCGGTTACAACAGAAGATGCGCGGATAACTGTGATATCGCGGTAGTTGCCCAATGTAATGTAGGGGGTTAAATCTTCCTGCAAATAAACAAAGGGATCAACGGTGCCGGTTTGTTCGGTTGACTCGGTTTGTTCGGTTGAATTTGTGGTGTCGGAGGGTTGATCAGAATCTGTGGAGGGGGCGGCATTACACGCGGCGAAAGAAGATACCGCCAGCAGAGCAAGAAGGAACATACTTAACATTCTCAGAGAAATGCGCTTCATCATTATACCATACCTTATTTTGTTTAATGCACGGCAGAGATGCCGCACTGTTTGTTTATTATATCATGCTTTGGACGAAATGGGAAGAGCGATGCGCGAGAATTAACAGACTGGACATAAAGCATTTTCATTATCTGCGATACATCCCTCGCCGGGAAAAGGAAAAGGAATCCTCATCACCGTTGGGTGAGAAGATTCCTGACCTTTGATTTAGGCATCCTGTTTGATGACTTCCTTGCCATTGTAAGAGCCACAAGCCTTGCAAACTCTGTGTGCGAGGTTGTACTCGCCGCACTTCGGGCACTTGGTCATGCCGGGCAGCTCGAGCTTCCAAACATTGGAACGTCTCTTATCTCTGCGGGCCTTCGATACCTTTTTCTTCGGTACTGCCATTGCTTATTCCCTCCTTATTCTGTCACTGCAATTAAATACACTCTATTATATCACACATTTTCATCTTTTTCAAGTAGTTTTTTCAAAATTTCGAAGCGAGGATCCATTTCTTTTTTGGGACAGCCGCAATCTCCCTCGGCGAGTGGTTTGCCGCACTTGGGACAAAGCCCCGGACAATCCTCACGGCAGAGCAGCTTGGAAGGGAACTCCAGGAGCAAGGCTTCTGCCAGCTGCTCATCAATGTCGAGCATGCCGTCCACAACTGTGACATATTCATCCTCATCGAAATCTTCGGTGTCGCTGACCATGCGCAGTCCTTTTTCGTCCATAATCGTTCGGGAGAAGTCGAAGGTCAAACGATCGGAGACAGGCGTCAGACAGCGGGCACATTCGCCGACAAAGGGGACATCGCAGCAAAGCGTCAGGCGCATGAACTCGACGTGGTCCACGATTTTTCCTTGGATATGCGCCGACTCGGGGAAGATGATACCCTCCATCGGCGGTGGGGTCAGGGTGTAGTCCACGTCAAGCGCAGACACTTCACCGCGCATCAGAGGACGGAGATCAAGCAGCATAATGCATACCGTACCGCCGAGGCGGTTCCTTTCCGTAGATACCGAAAAAATTCGGAGCGAGTAATATTATATCCTGTTTGCAGCGTTTTGTCAAGCATTATTTTCTCGGCAGCGAGGGAAATTGCAAAATAATTGCAAAAAAACGAAAAAATTTTTCGCAGAGGGGTTGATTTTTCTTGCGGGATGGTGTATAATATACAAGTCGCGTGGATAGCCAACGTCCGCATGACCCGAATATGGAGAAGTCGCCTAGTTGGTCGAGGGCGCACGACTGGAAATCGTGTAGGCGTTAAAAGCGCCTCCAGAGTTCGAATCTCTGCTTCTCCGCCAAAAGCAAAAGGCACCCTGTGGGGTGCCTTTTGCTTTTGGTGGAGATGTCTGGGCAAGAGAAGTTTGATACAAGAACGGCAGGGGGAATCGATTAGAGCGAAGGGGAGCGGTTCTTGCGCCGAGCGAAGCGAGGCTGGGGCCTTCAATCTCTGCTTGGGTGGGCAATAAAAATCAGACTCTCGAATTTTTGTGCAAAGGCCATCGATGGGTATTTATATCCGTTATCCTCCGCCACTTCCATCAATATGCCGTTTTTGAGCATATACCATGTTTCGGCTTTGATGTCGATTCCATCAACGAAAACGGCAATCCATGCGGGAGTTTGCGGACTGCCTTTATTTTCTTCGCAAATGACCAAAATTGATCCCACCCCGCCTTTTGCTTTGCCTTCCATTCCTCGCACAACGGCCAATCCCCATTTGCCCACTTCGGCTGTTTCACCCGAAACGGCTGTGCCGTAATCGCCTGCTTCTGCTTTCCCTTGACCGGCTGCGGCTGCAACACCATAGTCACCGACGATGGCTTTTCCACCTCTGCCCACTGTGGCACCTCCGTAGTCGCCGGCCGATGCTTTGCCCCGGCTTCCCGCGGTCGCCGTACCATAGTCGCCGGCGATGGCTTTACCACTCCTGCCTGCCGTTGCCGTACCATAATCACCGACGACAGCTGTTCCTCGATTGCCGGCTGTCTCTGTGTTGGGGGGGCTTGTTTCCTCGCCCGAATGCGCTTTTGTCCATTCTACATTGGCTTTGATAAGCCCTGCGATATTCACTTCTGCGCCGATTTTGATCTGCGTGGAAGTACTGTTTCCATCGTTTTCGCGGGGCTGTATGTTCTGCTTGGCCGAACAATATCCAAGTTCTTTTTTTGTGTCGCCGTTGCCGAATGCTTCGGCTTTTTTTCAAACGGGAGCCTCTTCTCTTTCTTGTACAGCTGCATCGGTGTTGGCGTATCTTTTGGTAAGTGCATATTGAAGATCTTTGTGGATTGCGGCTTGGTCAAATTTTGTTTGTGATGTAATGATGGTGTTTCTCATCGTTTTATTTTCCTCCGTATTTTTATGAATTTATGTATTGTATTGACAGGAGTGCAAAATTGTCTCTTTGGGGTTGGCGTTGTTGGCCCTAATGTAAGTGCGGTTAATCCTTTGGGCGGGCTGCGCCTTTTCATCAGTTGACAAATCGCATTTTGCATGGTATAATAAAATTGCTCATGGGGATTTTTTCCACAACAGATCAGTTTTTGTCTGTCTATGCATGGATTGCCTGAGCGATGTGTTTGCACCTTCTCTGTGTCTCCATCATACACGAAATTTCCCCGAAAATCCATAATCAATTTTAGTACTTGTCCGTTATCGGTGCATTTTGTACCCTCACGGATGAGGGAAAGGACATGCATCCGTGATTGCCGAACGCCTGAAAGCCTTGAAAAATAAGCAAAAACTCACGACTGCTCAAATTGCGGAAATAAGTGGTATTTCCGAGTCAACCATCACCCGAATCCTGGCGGGAAACGGTGAAAATGCCAACTTTCAAACAATGGTGGCAATCGTAACTGCTATGAATGGTTCCCTGGATGAGATTGCCGGCATTTCCGTCAAGCCGCCGATTGATGCCGAATTGCTCATTGCAGACCGCGCTCAGGCTTCTGTCACCAAGGTGATGGAATCTGAGGTTGTAAATATGTATAAGTCAATACTGGCCAACAAAGATACTTGGCTTAAGCGTCTTTTTGTTGTGCTGTGTGTTCTTGTCGCCATCCTTTGTACCCAATGGATTGTGGATGTATTTGTTCCCACGATGGGGTGGGTTCGTTATTGAGGTTTATTGGGAAAAGCAAAAAAGCATAAGAAAATCGGTCTGACGCAGCGCGGCAGACCGATTTTCTTATGCTTTGCCGATTATCTCTCGCAGTCGAGGACGATGCGGGCTTCCCGCACCGCTTTCACAAAAGCTTGTACCTTTTTGTGCTCGGGATGCTCTGCATAAACTTTCATGGATGCCACCGACTCGAACTCGGTGGTGAGCATCATGTCATAGGACATTTCGGTATGGGAGATGTCGCAGTCGATTTCCATGAGCTTGATCTCGGGGATGATGGGAAGCAGGGCAAAGAGAGAATCGCGGACGATTTGCATATTCTCGGCCTTGGTCTTGCCCTCAGCTTCCTCCTTGAATTTCCACATAACAACGTGACGGATCATAGCATATATCCTTTCGGGTTTGATTGTGATGATGGTATTGTATCATTTTTTTGTATCCCTGTCAAGTCTGCTCCGATATCGGCGCGGAGAAAATTCTGCTGTGCTTGGGAACAAAAACAAATTTTTTGCGTCTTATCCATTGAAATCATCAGGAGGTAAATTGCCATGACCGGAAAAGAAAAATGCAATCTTCTGCGCCGAATCCGCCGCGATATTGCCGCTGCCAACAATATTCCCTATGCGGAACGTGCATGCACGCATACGGGGGAATGTATCGGTACCTGCCCCTATTGCGAGGCCGAGCTTCGCCGGCTGGAGCGAAGTCTCTCCGAACGCCGTTCTCTGGGGAAGCGCATTGCAGTTGTTGGCCTGTCCATGGGACTGCTGAGCGTTAATCTCGCTTCCTGTGACAATCCCTTTTCCCGCAACAATCAGCTGCAGGGGGATATGCTCCCCCCTGATACCACGGGAAGTGAGCAGATTGAGCAGACCACGCATCTTCCCGGTGAGCTGGTGGAATCGACTACGACTACCGAGCCACCTGTTGTGGAAGGGCTGATGCCGGTCGAGCCGCTGATGGGGGATCCTGTGCTTCCGGGACCTGAAGAGTCTACGATGGGCGCCCCATTACCCGAAACAGACCTGCCCGAACCGGAGGACGATTCTACTGTCACCACCGAGCCGTATGTGGAAACTACGGTACTCATGGGGACTATGCCGGTGCCCGAGACCGAGACTGTCGGTGAGCTCGTCGGCGACGATCAGCTGCTCCCCGAGCCCGAGGAGGAAAGGGACGCGGTGACGATTGCACCTGAAATCATCCCGGACTCTTCCACATCATGAGTGCTCCCATCTTTCGCGCCTTTGGGGTTTCCCGCCTGCGGATGGCCAGCGACGGGGAAGGGGTGACCACTCTGGTCTGCGGCTACGGCTGTCCCCTGCGCTGCCGTTACTGTCTCAATCCTCAGTCCTGGCGGCAGGGGACTGCCACCAGGGACTACACCCCCGAAGAGCTGTGGCGGGTGCTGAAGCGGGACGATCTCTATTTCCGCGCCACCGGGGGCGGTGTAACTTTCGGGGGAGGGGAACCCTTGCTCTACGCCGATTTTTTCCCCGCTTTCCGGGCTGTCTGTGGGCACGAATGGAAGATCAACGTGGAAACCTGCCTTTCCGTTCCTCGCCGTGCGGTGGAGCTGGCCGTACAGGCCGCTGACTGCTTCTATGTGGACGTCAAGGAGGGAGATCCCGCCCGCTATGTTGCCTACACAGGGCGGGATGCAGACCTTGCCTGGGACAATCTTGCATGGCTTTTGTCGCAGGCGGGCGAGGACAGAATCGTGGCTCGGGTACCGCTGATCCCCGGCTATAACGGCGAGAGCGATACCGATGCCACGGCAGAGCGTTTGCGCAAGATGGGCATCACCCGCATCGATCACTTTACCTATCGGCTGCCCGGTGACAAATAAACAACGCAAAACCAAACGAAGAATGCCGAGGGTGCAGTGCAATTTGCGCAGCACCCTCGGCATTCTCAGCATTTTCAGCATTTTACAGGTTCCCATGCAAAGGGGAGCAAATCTCTTGCTGTGACCTTGATCAAATTTCCCTGTTCATCGTTGACAATCACCTTGATATCGGGACAATATTCAAACAGCATTTGCCGGCAGTTCCCGCAGGGCGGAATGACCGCGTTGAGATGCTTTTCATGAACCGCTACAATTGTGTCAAATTCGTGCTCGCCGTTCGATATGGCCATGCCCATTGTGATGTATTCGGCGCAGGCACCGTGAATGCCGTCGCAGTTGACGCCCCGGTAGATCTTTCCGTTTTTGCACAGCAGGGCACAGCCAACCGTATGGTTGTATGTGCCGTCATCAAAATTTTGGGCTAATACTTCCAGTCCTTCTGCAATCAGGATTCGGTCTGTGTCGGTGATCGGATATTTTGTCATGTGTAGGCCTCCTTTGGGTGGGATAGGGGAGATTGATGATAGCCTTTTGGACGCAGAAAATCGAGGATAACTGGAGATTGTCGCAGGTGATGAGAACAGGACTCGTATCAAAGACAAGATCGCCACCGTGCTCGTCGCGGATGTCAGCACCTGCCCAAGGCTGTACGCCTTTTTCTGCCATGGCATCAAATTCTGCTTTTGCGGCGATGTTGACCTCGCTGAACCAAGTTTTGAACATACAGGCGCAGTAGGCGTAGGAATAGGGATCAATCGTCATTCCGCCGTCGAGATGGCTAATGGGGTAAAAGACGTGCTGACGGTATTTGTTGCTGTAGGTTTTGTACACATATTCATTTAGCCTGCCGCTGAAGGGGTTGATCACGACACGGTCGGTGAGTGGTGTTCATTGACGATTTGCAGGATGCAGTGGCAGATGGTTTGTGCGTTAAGATTTCTGCTCGACCGATGCGGGATGGCCGGTATGCAGGCAGCGCATGGCGTTCACCACGGCAAGCAGGGCGACACCCACATCGGCAAAGACCGCAAACCACATATTCGCTGCTCCGACCAATCCCGCCAGCAGCACAAGTCCCTTAACCGACAGGGCAAAAATGATGTTTTGCCGAACGATCCGTCTTGTGCGGCGAGCGATGGCAATGGCTTCGGCAACCTTGGCGATGCTGTCATCCATGATGACCAGATCGGCGGCTTCAATGGCGGCATCTGTCCCCAGTCCGCCCATGGCAATGCCGATATCGGCGCGCGAGAGGGCAGGGGCATCGTTGATCCCATCTCCGACAAAAATCAGCCGCCCGCCTGTTTGCTCGGTGAGCAATGATTCGATACAGGCAACCTTATCGTGAGGCAAAAGCTCGGCGCGGTAGTCATCCAATCCCAGCGATGCCGCGATTTGCGCCGCGCGCGCGGGGCGATCCCCGGTCAGCATGACGGTTCGGCGAATACCCAGCCTGCGCAGGGCGGCGATTGTGTCTGCGGTATGGGGTTTGGGTTCATCGGCGATGATGATATATCCCGCGTATTGGTTGTCAATGGCAACATGTACGGCAGTGCTTCCGTTTTCAGAGAAAGAATCAACGGTAAGGCAGAGGGCATCCATCAGCTGTCGGCTGCCCGCCGCAACGGGAGTACCGTCTACCATTGCCCGAACACCCAGTCCCGCCTCTTCATGCACAGTGTCAACGCGTGTACGGTCAAGCTCACCCGCCGCATCGCGCAGCGAGCGGGCAATGGGGTGGTCGGAATAAATTTCAGCAAGCGCTGCATAGGTGAGCAGATCACGCGCGGTAATGTCCAGGAGGGGGCAAATTTCAGTGACACGAAAGTTACCCGAGGTCAGCGTTCCGGTTTTGTCAAATACCACCGTCTCGGCATCTGCCAAGGCTTCGAGATAATTGCCCCCCTTGACGAGAATCCCTCGCCGTGACGCGCCCCCGATTCCGCCGAAAAAGCTGAGCGGGATCGAGATGACCAGCGCGCAGGGGCAGGAAACAACCAAAAAGGTCAGTGCCTGATAGAGCCATTTCTGCCAATCCCCCCGCAAACAGAGGGGGGGGATGAGCGCAACCAGAAGGGCGGCACCAACGACACAGGGGGTGTACCAGCGTGCAAAACGTGTGATGAAATGCTCGGCTTTTGCTTTGTTTGCCGAGGCGTTTTCGACCAGCTCCAGAATGCGCGAGACGGTCGAATCGGCGAACGGTCGGCTGACCTGTATGCGTAGCAAGCCGGTTTCGTTGATCGAGCCGCTGAACACCTCGTCACCTGCCGAGACGGGGCGGGGAAGCGGTTCCCCTGTCAGTGCCGCAGTATTGAGCGAAGAGCTGCCTGTGACAATACTGCCATCCAGAGGAATCCGCTCACCCGGCTTGACAACGATAATATCCCCGACATTGACCGCATCGGGTAAAACAGAGAACAGTTCACCGTCTTTCTCCAAATTTGCGCTGTCGGGGCAAATATCCATCAGTGCGGCGATTGATTGACGGGAGCGGTTCACAGCATAATCCTGAAAAAATTCGCCGACTTGATAAAAAAGCATGACGGCGACCGCTTCGGGATATTCGCCGATGCAGAGCGCACCGATGGTAGCAAGGGCCATGAGAAAATTTTCATCGAAAATTTGGGCATGGGCTATCCCGGACAGCGCGTGCCAAAGCACGTCTGCGCCGATGATGAGGTAGGGGAGAATAAACACAATCAACCGTGCATTGCCCTGCAGGGGCAGGATGATGGCTGTGCCGAAGAGGATAGCAGAGAGAAGAATTCTCGCCGAAGTACGCTTTTGCTTGCCGGTCATAGCGTGCCTCCTTTCAGCGGAGGATAACGCAATGCCGCTCTATTTTGCGGCAAACCCGGGCTGCCTGCTCCACAATCTCATCGAAGTGTGTATCATCGGCCGTCAAGACCATCTTCTGCAAAAGAAAATTGATCTGTACATCGGCAACGCCGTCGATGCGGCGGATGGCATCCTCCATTTTGCGTGCACAGTTGGCACAGTCAAGGTCACGCATCTTGAACACTTTTTTCATGATGTAACTCCTTATCTCGGTTATTCGGCGATATGTTCCATGCCCTGATCGATGATACGGCGGACATGCTCATCGGCGAGGGCGTAAAAGACAATTTTGCCTTCCTTTCGCCCTTTGACCAACTTGTTGATTTTCAGTACGCGCAGCTGATGGGAAACGGCAGTTTGTGAAAGTCCGAGCAGCTGTGCGATATCACCCACGCACATCTCCGCCTCAAAGAGTGCATACAGAATGCGAATCCGCGTGGAATCGCCGAAAATTTTGAAAAGTTCGGCGAGATCGTAAAGCTGCTCATCGGGGGGCATTTCATCCAGAATATCTGCCACACGTTCGGGAGTCAGGCAAAGATAGGTGTCTGTGGGACATGTATTTTCTTTCATGTTTTTAACCTTTCATATGTTCATTTGTTCATATGATATCATGAAATTGCTTTTGTGTCAAGAGAAAAATGAAAAAATACATGAAAAAGGGGGTGTCGTGCAAATGAGCGCGACACCCCGTCGAGTTTGATTTGGCGGTATGACCACCGATATTTGAGACCTTGCAAGTTCTAAAACCATCAAATCTTGCATCAAATTCCTACGGAAGTTCAAAAAAGCGGTCTTGTTGGAGATTTTTTGTGGGGGCTGTTGCATTTGCAACAGCCCCCACAAATATGTTAAGGAGGTAAGTGAAAGTTTCTGTGAAAAAACAACTGGCTTATCGGCTATCATAGCCGAACAATGAACCGGTACATTGGCGTGCCTTCTCCTTTCGCACAGCGGGTGGAACTTCCATCGGGGTAGGCGATGAGGCGATCGATGATTCGTCTTACTCGTCGTGGCCCATTGGCGTGCCTTCTCCTTTCGCGCAATCATGTGGCGGTACGTCTTCCATCTATGTCAACGGAACGTGTTTAGTCAGTTGTGATGGCCCATCGGTGTGCCTTCTCCTTTCGTACGGAAGCCTTTGGGTGCATCCCTTTGATGCCTTCCTGCTTTCCGATTTCAGTATAACAGACAGTGATCGATTTGTCAACACTTTTTCAATTGATGTGCGAAATTTTGGTTAAGTGCATAATTTGCAGACTTCAATTTGTTGAAAATAAACAAAAATCATCCAATGGCGCGAATGATTGACTCTCCCATAAAGCACTGCCCCTCTGCATTCGGATGGATGCCGTCGGGACAGAAGAGATGCGCTGAGTTCCAGAGGGCCAAAAAATCGGCGCGCAGATCGAGCAGATGGCATCCGCAATCGTGTGCGATTCGTGTGATGAGGGAAGAGTAGCGTTCGTGATAGCGATAGATGTGATTTTTATCGCCAAGCCAGCGTAAAATATTGTTGGAATCAAGCCCTCTCTGTGCGATGAAGGAGAAATATCGTTCTGCAACGATGGGGGGCAAGGTCACAAGAATAGGCTTGATTCCCCGGGAGGAGAGTGCCCCGATCATGCTGCGAAGCTTTTCCTCGAAGAGCGGTGCGGGTGTTTTGGGCAAATGTTCGCGCTCCGGCGCTTCACTGATTGCCTGCCAATTGAAATCACAGTCGTTGCCGCCATATTCGATGATCGCCATATCTGCGGTGAGACCGCGCTCGAGATCTCGGTACATCATGCTCTCGCCTTCCTGTACCGTCGCCCCCATCCGTGACCGATTGATCACGTCCAGCTCCAGTGCAGCGGCCGCAATGGATACAGCTGTCTGCGGTGCCAGCGTGTAACGCCGGCGTGTTTCGTCGTATATTACACCTTTTGTCACCGAGTCGCCCCATATAATCACCTTTTTCCTTTTTGCTGCCATACATGTCACCCTTTGCTATTACAAATAGTTTTCAAAACTATTTTAACACGTTTTGATAATAATGTCAAGATACCGGTGCTGAAAAAATGGAGGTTTTGAAAATATCTTTATTGGTAAAAAATAAAAGCAGCCGTTTCGGCTGCTTTTATTATTGACCCGAAAGACAGACTTTAATCGGTAAATAGCGTCTGGGAAGCGAATTACTTCAGCTCGACAGAAGCGCCGGCCTCTTCCAGCTTCTTCTTGATGTCCTCTGCCTCTTCCTTGGAAGCGCCTTCCTTGACAGGCTTCGGAGCACCCTCGACCAGGTCCTTTGCGTCCTTGAGGCCGAGACCGGTGATCTCGCGGACAACCTTGATAACGTCGAGCTTCTTTGCGCCGAAGTTTGCGAGGATGACGTCGAACTCGGTCTTTTCCTCAGCGGCAGCAGCGGGAGCAGCGCCGCCAACAGCGACAGCAGCAACGGGAGCGGCAGATACGCCGAACTCCTCCTCGAGAGCCTTCACGAGGTCGGAGAGCTCAAGAATGGTAAGTTCCTTGATCTGGTCAAGGATAGCAGTGGTCTTTTCAGTAGCCATGATAATATCCTCCTGTGTAAAACGTAATGATGCCCTTGTGGGCGAAATGAACCGATGTGTATCGGCAGGCAGGGCTTACGCCTCTGCGGGAGCGGCCTCTTCTGCGCCGCCGTTTTCTTTGTCGATCTTTGCCTGGAGTACATATGCGAGTCCGTAGAGAGAGGACTGCAGGCTTCCAAGCATCTTGGCGATGAGCACTTCCTTGGACGGAATGTCAGCCAATTCGTTGACCGTCTTCTCATCGACAACCGCGCCGTCGAGGAAGCCGGACAGAATCTTGAAGGACTCAACCTTCTCTGCGTACTTCTTGAGTACCTTTGCGGGTGCGATGGGATCTTCGTTGCTGATTGCGATAGCAGTCATACCGCTGAGGTACTGCTTCATATCGCCGAAACCAACTTCGTCGCATGCACGACCGGTCAGGGTGTTCTTAACAACCATGTACTCAACGCCTGCTGCACGGAGTGCTGCACGCATCTTGGTGTCGTCTTCGACCGTGATACCCTGGTAGTTAACGAGGACGCCGGATGCGGCATTCTTCATCTTCTCCGCCAGTTCTGCAACGGCCTTCTGCTTTTGTTCGAGTATAGCTTTGCTGGGCATGATTTCACCTCCCGATTGTGAAAATGAGCATAAAAAAATCTTTCTCCCGTGACGGCACACCGCCTCCGAGGAAAGACCACACATGATATTTGTCATGAAAAGGGGTCGCACCTCGGCAGGAAAGCGTCGCCGCTTTTACGGGAACCTGCTGTCTTAGGATTAACAGGGCTATTATAGCACAGCCCGTCCGCTTTGTCAAGGGTTTTTTGAAAAAATTTTGGGAAAGTTTTCGCGGGATGGGAGTATGGGCACGGCACGCACAGTTGGCGGCAAATTAAAGACGGGTTGTGCCCTCCCGAAATAGGCCTTGCGGCTCTACGATTGCATTTCGCAGGCGGGGATGGAATATTTCCCCAACAAAGGACAAACCGAAAGAGGTGCCTTTGTCAAAAGGCACCTCTTTCCCATAATTACCCTTCCTTCTTAAACTTCAGCCAAGTCCGATGGGCAGCCATGCACAGTAAACCGCTGACGGCGGCGGCGATAGCCCATATCATAACGGTAGGACTCCAGCCGAAATTCTCCGACACGGCTGCGATGGCGTAGGTGGAAAGGGCTGAGCCTACGTAGGTGACACAGTTGAGCAGGCCGGACATTCCCGCCACACAGCCGTGGATGGCAAAATGGCCGGGAAGACGGGAGATAAGTAAGAGGTTGATTCCATTCATTCCGCCGGTGATGATGGCCATGCAGGTCACCAGCAGCAGGGCGTTGGCATCCAGCCAGATGAACATGACCAGGGCCGCCGCTGTGCTGATGCCGAACAGCAGGGCACACTCGGTAGTCTCGTGCCGCATACGGCGGAAGAGCACAGCTGCGAGGCGGACGCAGATAATGCTGAAGATGGGCAGGACCACCGCCGAGAGGATGGAGGAGGAGGTGTCCAGACCGCCCAGGTCAGCCACACAGGAGGGGAGCCATGTGGTGATGCCGTCCCGCAGAAGGCCATGGAAGAGAACGGGAAGCAGAAGCATCCATGTCCCGGAACGCATCAGCAGAGGGAAAATTGGCTGTGCCTTGGACGCGGTAGGGGTAGGGACTGCCGAACGCTTGGTGGGGGTATTCAGGGAAAGGCGGGGAAGAACGATCATCCACAGCACCGTGAAGAGGATGGTCAGTGCGGCGGGGAAGAAGAAGGCCATGCGCCAGTCGGAGATTTGCAAAAAGAGCGGGACGGTGAGATAGGTTACGATTATCGCAATGGAAGATGCGGCATAGACCTCGGAGCAGGCATCCATATAGTCGGATTCATTGAGGTTTTCGGCCAGAATGCGCACCAGCGGGGGCCACACCATCGCCTGGAAGAAGCCGTTAATACACCAGATCAGGGCGATCAGCAGAGCCGAGGAGAAGAAGGGCAGCGCAATATTACAGACAGCGGTGCCGATCAGACCGATGCAGATCATGTTCTTGGGGGAGATGCGGTCGCCCAGGATGCCGCAGACCAGCTGGCCGATGGCGTAGGTGAAAAAACTCCCGGTGACAGCAAGACCGGCCTCGGCACGGGAGAGAGAAAGATCCTCGCAGATGGCCAGAATGACGGCGGCGTAATTGGAGCGAGTTAAGTATTTTGTAAAATAAATGAGACTGCACATCAGCCGCAGGATACGCTGCTGACGAAGCGCGGGAAGATTCATAATTTTCACCTCATATTTGCGAATGTTTCCAAATTTCCGAATAATATTAAAGCAAAAATACCGATTTTTGTCAATAGAAGATGTGGTTTTTTCTGACTTCGGGAACAAAATATATGGTTTTACGTCTTACTTATGGAAAAATTTTCGGAGGTGATTGCATGAAGCGGAGATGCTTTCCTTTTTTGCTTATTCTGGTTTTGCTTGTATTGAATGCCTGTGATGGGCTTGTTCCTTCGACACATATCCCGGTTACGTCAGGTGATGTTGCGATCGAAACACAGTTTTCTGTTTACAGTTGCGATATCGAGCAGATCAACGTATTCATTCGCAATAATTCTCCGGCATCGGTTGAATATGGTGCGGAATGGGAAATGGAGACCTATCGAAACGGTGTGTGGGTGAAAATTCCTTTTGTTGAAAATGTCGCTTGGATTCAGCCCCTGTATAGTCTGGGCGCCGGAGGAACCTCTTCATTTACCGTTCATCTCGGCATCCTCGATTATGCCTTTTCGGATGGAGAATATCGCATTGTGAAGGAGCTGAACGATACGGTTTATGCGGCGGAATTTTCGATGGGGCAGTCGCGTGTTTCTGCCGATTCTCCCTATGGATTTTCTGCCCTTGAGCAGTTGCCTGAAGATTATACTGCCGAGCAGGCCGCAGAGGACGGTGTGATTTTCCCCGATGCGCTCACCGAGGAGGGCATTGCTGCACTCGATGATTTTTTTGCGGCGGTTTCGGCTGGGATGCGTGCACAGATTCGTCTGGCACGCGTGGAGGAAAACGGGCTGTATTTGGTGGATATCATTGCGGAACGCGTGTTGTCTTCGCTCCAACTCATTTGCCGCATCGATGACAGCCGTATCGGTGGGGAGGGAATCAGCGAACAGGTGTATGGTGGATTTTGGACCGACGGAGAAGTGATTGCACTTTCCAACCGTTTGACCGCAGATGATGAAGAGGTTGATTTTGTTGAGGCGCCGCTGCTGCAGGCGTGCAGTTGGCAGGGGCGTGCCGAGGTGATCGAGTCTATTGCGGCAGCCTGTAAGGCTAACCGTGAATGGTCGAATCGTACGGCGGCGTATTGGTCGCCCGATCGAATGAAACTGATTACACTGACGCAGACGCCGATGGAGTTCGGGTTGAGCCAGCTTTACGCCGATGGCGGGGAGAGCGGTTCACTCTTGTCGCTTCCCACAGATTTGCCGGTGTGTGCCATTCGTGATGTGGTGTGGACTGCCGACAGCGAAACGGTGATGTTTATTTGCGCCACAGACTGCTGCGATGATGAAACGGCAGCCGGGATGACGGGGTATGTATTTTACAGCATCGGCGAGCATCAGGTCACCGGCTATACGGTGTCACCATATGGATATACGATTACCGATGACGGTAAAATTGTTATTCCCGAATAATTTGTGGATAGGAAAAGGGGGTGCCGCGCAAATGGGCGAGGCACCCCCTTCGGGTATGTGTTTATTCCACTTCGCAAATGGCAATCTGCGGCAGATGTGCGATGACAGCCGCGACGATGGTGGTTACGATGATCTCGGGGATCATGTACATGCCGTTGTAGAAGAGTGAGTAGACAAGCGAGAGCGATGTGCCCGAGAAGGTGCCCAGAATCGACTCGCCGAAGCTGCCCATCTCCGAGAAGAACCACTCTGCCCATGTGCCGAAAAAGATGGTACCGGAAATGACGTGCGCCAGGTAGCGCAGGCTGAGTGCGACTACGCAGCCGAGACAGAGCGCGGGCGTTTTGGACAGCCGATGGCGGAAAATACCGCCCGTGCCGAGCAGGGTGTAGGCGATGATGTAGTCGATGAGAATGACGAGAATTGCGTGTCCGAAGACCATGTAGCTGTCACTGGAGGGCATGAAGAAGGCCGATACGGTGCTGTAGCCCATCAGCATTTGCAGAACGGCGTAGACCAGACCGCAGAAAAGCCCCCACTTGGTGCCAAACATATAGGCGATGATAACGATGGGCAGCATACTTGCCACCGTGAAGCCGCCGCCGAATGCCGCGTTGATGAAGGGAATTGCCTGACAGAGCAGGGCGATGACTGTGGCGACCGCGAGCATCATCGCGGTCAGAATGAGACGCTGTGTTTTGGTTTTTTTCACAAAAACACCTCCGATAAAAAATTATCGCACGGGAATATACCCGTGCGGTTGTATCGAAGTGACGCGTCCAACTCCATAAAACTCCCTACGCCGGTATTATCCGAATCAGGTTAAAGGGTTCGGGCAAAGCCCATCTCAGCCGACCGTCGTCAGCACCCCTGTTTGCTTATTCAATTCCTGTGCGATGGCAATAGTATAGCACAGTGTGTGTCATTTGTCAATTAAAATCGCGAAATTTTTGGGAATTGGGCGAAAAATATTTGCATGTTTTCCGAAACATGAACGGGGATTGCCGCACACCGTGCGACAATCCCCGTTATATATGTTTGGTTTAGGTTTGATTTAGCCAACCAGCTTGAGAGCAAAGTCATTCTGTGCAACCTCAATGGTTGCGGCAACTGCTTCGTACGCAGCGGTGTACTTTTCGCTGGTCAGTGCACTCTCAACGGAAAGCTTCCATTGGGGTTCGCCTTCGCCGACATAGTACATGATATGTGCACCGTAGTCAGCTGTTTCCACAATTTCAACATCGCCGACCTGACGTGCATCGTCAAAGAGCCAAGCGTCGAATTCTTCAACCATATCGCCGGCATATACGTTCTCATACAAACCGCCGTTGGTGTTAGAGCCGGTGTCCTCGGAGTACTTGTTTGCCAGTGCGGCGAATGCGTCTTCGGTTTTCTCACCTGCTTCATACTCGGCAAGAATTTTTTCAGCCTCGACCAGAGCACCTGCGGCATCGGTGTGCTGTGAAGAGAGGAAAAGGATGTGGCGGATATTGCGGGTTGCGGTCTCGTCGCGGTATTCGGTGCGCTCAACTATATAAACCGTATAAGCGAGCGTGCTTTCATCTGCCACGATAAAGGTGTCGCCAACCTTGCGGCCTTCTTCAAATGCCCACTTGCCCTGATCGGTATCGCGGGAGGTATAGCCGGCATACTCGGTCGATGCAAGATTGCTGGCGATATTTTCCTCGGTGATTTCAACACCGTCGGCAGTTGTGCTCTTCATATACTCGGTGAGGTAAGCCTCATACTCCTCAACCGATGTGCATGCTGCGAGGGCATCGGCCTTTTCTTTGAGAGAAGCGTCGATTGCTTCCTTCTCTTCATCGGTTGCTTCGGCAAGTTCTACCTCACTTGCAGCGAAGGTGAACTGGCGCAGGTCAACCATGGTATAGGTTTCGCGGTTTTCCTCAAAATAGGTATTGATTTCATCCTCGGTGATAGTGATCTCATCGGAGATTTTGGTAGAGTACTTGCCGGCCAGCGTGGAGAGTTCCATTGCGGAGCGGATATCTTTTACCTTGACACCGGCACCATACTGAGCAGAAATAAAGGATGCGGCGGTTGTGTAGCCGTAAGCAACAGCGGTTTCTTCGAGGGATGCAATGCTTTCGTCAATCGCCGTGATATCTTCCTCGGTCAATTCCAGGCCTGCAGCTTTTGCAGCTTCAGCGAGAACGAGAAGCTCCTTGGCCTGCTCGGTTGTGGAGGAGAGGAAATAGTCATGCCAGGTCTGTGTGCCGTCAAGATAGTCTTGATTTTTCAGCGGAATCGAGGTGTCAAGACCAAAGTAAGAAAGATAGTCGCCCATCTGGCTGACAAAGTTGTAGTAGGTGGTCTTATAGAAATAGTTCATCATCGCGCCGTTGATGGTGAAATTCTCCGACGTGACGGGGTTGAAGGTGTGCAGAAGCAAGCCGGAGTTGTTGATCAGACTTGTGCCGAGTGCCAGCACAACAATAGCAATAACTGCAATCAAAAAGATCTTCATACCGAGATCTTTGCCGGAGGTCTTTTTCTTGGTGTTACCCATGGTAGGAATACCGCCTTTTCTTAATTTTTAAACATCGAATATTGTAAAAAACCAATACGTCTTTTCATTATACCGATACTTCGTGATGATATTGTGAACAATACATGAATATTGCATAAATTTATGTACACGATGCGGAGAATCTCCGCATCGCGGTTGGCATCAAACGTTCATGATGACAGGCAGAATCATTGGTTTGCGTTTTGTCTTGGTGTAGAGGAATTTGGAGAGGTCGTCCTTGACCTTGCTCTTGATTTCCATGCGGTCGATAACACCGGTATCCATGCAGTCGGTCAGTGCATCAAGGGCAAGCTTGCGGGCCTGCTCCATCAGTTCCTCCGATTCACGCACATAAACAAAACCGCGCGAGATGATGTCGGGTCCCGAGAGGATCATGCCTTCCTCAATGTCAACGGTTGCCACAATGACGATCAGCCCATCCTGCGAGAGATGACGGCGATCGCGGAGAACAATGTTGCCCACGTCGCCGACGCCGTAGCCGTCGACGAGCACTTTGCCTGACGGAACCGTTCCGTTGAAGCGCGCACCGTGCTGATCGATTTCCAGCACACGGCCGATGTCGGAGATGAAGATGTTGCGGTCCTCAATGCCCATATACAGCGCCAATTCACGGTTGGCTGCCAGATGGCGAAATTCACCGTGGATGGGCATAAAATATTTGGGCTTGGTCAGCGCCTGCATCAGCTTGAGTTCTTCCTGGCAGGCATGGCCCGAAACGTGCACTTCAACCACCGAGTCGTGCAGAACGCTGACACCGTTTTTGGAGAGCTCGTTGATGACGCGGCCCACCAGTTTTTCGTTGCCCGGAATTGCACTGGAGCTGAGGACAACCAGATCCTGACGTCCCAGAGTCACCTTGTCGTGCTCCCCCCATGCCATGCGGTAGAGGGCGGACATCGGTTCTCCCTGGCTTCCCGTGGTGATAATGGTCAGCTCCTCCGGTTTATAGCGGCGGATGTCGGCAATATCAATCAGCACACCCGAGGGAACCTTCATATAGCCGAGTTCCACGGCGGCACCGACGACATTGAGCATACTGCGCCCGGTGATGGCAACCTTTCGTCCGTGGTTGGCGGATGCATCGATGATTTGCTGCACACGGTGAACATTGGAGGAAAATGTTGCAATGACCAGCCGCTTGTCGGCGTTTCGCGTAAAGATATACTCCAGTGATTCACCGACTTTGCGCTCGGACGGGGTAAATCCGTGCCGTTCTGCGTTGGTCGATTCACACATCAGCAGAAGTACGCCTTCCCGACCGATTTCGCCCAAGCGGGTGAGGTCCATCATCTCGCCGTCGATGGGGGAAATGTCAAGCTTAAAGTCGCCTGTGTGCACCAGCGTACCCAGCGGCGTACGGATGGCAAGACAGCAGGCATCGGCGATGGAGTGGTTGACTCGGATAAATTCGGCACTCAGCGCGCCCAGCTTGACCACATCGCCCGCTGAGACAACATTGAGTTTGGGCTGTGCGGGCAGGCGATGCTCGGCGAGCTTGTTGCGCAGAATGCCCAGCGTCAGCTTTGTCCCGTAGATAGGAGGATTGATGGTGCGCAGAATATACGGAATGGCGCCGATGTGATCTTCATGCCCATGCGTAAGCAGAAGGCCGCGGATGCGGTCCTGATTTTTTTCCAGATATGTGATATCGGGGATGACCAGATCAATGCCCAGCATTTCTTCATCGGGGAAACCCAGACCGCAGTCGACGATGATAATGTCATTCCCATACTCGATGACCGTTATATTTTTGCCGACCTCGTTGAGGCCGCCCAATGATATGATGCGAAGCTTGCCTAACTCTTTTTCTTTTTTTGCCATAGTTATACCTGTTCCCGCAGAGAAGGCGGGGTTCCTTTCTTTGCTGTATGTGAGGCGTGGTTGTATGTTGTCATAAAATTTGCGCGCAAAAAGATGCCCCCGTCGATTGCGGGGAAATGCTTGATGTTCTCTGCCCGATTTTTCACTTTGAAAAGCGGACGGAGAACTTTCGCCGCCGATGATGGAACGGCGCGAAAAATGACACGCAGAAAGCAACCTCATGCCATGGAAGACCACGCACATCTGCCATAGCCTGAGGTAAAAATTGGGTTAAACGGGGAATACGGTCAATAGAGTTACCATTATTATACACGATAGGGAGCAATTTGTCAAGGGGAGAATTCGCCTGAGGCAAAATAGGCTTACCCCAAAAACAGCCAAAGCAGACCAAGGCAAGCGCTTCCTGACATTAAACCGAGTAAAAAAGCAAGCAATTTCCCGGAAGGCTTTTGCGGAGTGCTTCTCTCGCGACGGCCTCCACGAAGCAGATTTTGTTCGACGATTCGGTTGGCCTCGGCAATCATCATCTGCTCGGGAAGGTGTGCCTTTTCCGGCTTGAGGATGAAATATGCTTCTTCAAACATTCCGCTTCCCGTTCCGCGCAGCAGAATGATTCTTCGCTGACAGCCTTTTACCATGAACATTTTCTCCTTGAATTCGGTGAATTTTTCCATCCTGTGTTAGTATTGGCATCCCCGGGGGTGCTTATTCACGGTTTGCATGAGTTGACAGCAAATAAGGTCGGAGGATGAAAATTCCATGATTCGACTTGAATGGAAGAATTATAACAATATTGTAAAAAATGCCCTGATTATTTTGGCAAACGCTTGACAATAAAGGCGAAATATGGTATACTGATTACACAGGTGGTTTATCCTGTTGACAAATTTTTTTGGGGAGGTTATCCGTATGAAATCCACAGGTATTATCCGTCGAGTTGATCAACTTGGCCGCATTGTACTTCCTGCGGACTTGCGCAAAATTATGAACATCAGTGACAAAGATGCCCTTGAGATTTTTGTCGATGATGGGCGAATCATTCTTTCCAAGTACACACCCGCTTGTATTTTCTGTGACAATGTGGATAATGTTGTACACTTCAAAGGTAAGCGCATTTGCTCGGCTTGCTTGGAAAAATTAAAGAACGAACTGTAAGATAAATTAACATGATGCCGAAATATGTATCTGCAGATCAATTGACAGCATTGCCGTCTGCGATCTGTGATGGGGAGGGACGGGTGCTTTATGTGCACGCCGCCCCTCTCTCACTTCATGTGGGTGATTATTTTCCGCTTCTGCTGTCGGCGGGCGATCGTCCTTGCTTTTCTGATGGCGAAAAGGCTGTGCTGTATGCTGTGGCCTGCCGTGGAGGAAAGCGGACGGTTTTGGTTGTGCCGAACCTGTTCGGATGCAGTGCTTTCCGTGGTGTTTTCTGCCCCGATGTGCCGGTTGCCGATGCGGTATGGGCAGTGCGCAGCGGCGCACTGCCCGACCTTTATCTTGCGCCGAGTACGGCAGGGGTTCGTATAAAAGAGTCGAGCGATGCGCGATGTCTGCCTGCGGTGATGGCGAACCTTTGTGCGTGTACTGCCAAGCGGGCATTGCCCGCCGTTTCTGCGACGCCGCGCGCTATGTTGGAGA
Source organism: Clostridia bacterium (assembly GCA_017407835.1). Taxonomy (GTDB): domain Bacteria; phylum Bacillota; class Clostridia; order Oscillospirales; family CAG-272; genus SIG693. Next base: position 16,999 of record JAFQVV010000006.1, on the reverse strand, counting down.
GCATATTATCCATGCCTCCGCTTTGCACATATCCAACCCGCTTGATGCTGCCCGATTATTTTGGGGCGTTGGAGATGGGGGGACAAAGTGAGCGATGGTGCAGTGCGGCGTATTGTCTGGCTCTTTTTCTTTGCCGCACATTGCGGGATGCTGATCTGACCTTTTCGGCAAGCGGGCGTGCCGCCGATGCAGCATTGATCATCAGCGCCAAAAGCAGCCTGCCCCTGCCTGTCGGGTTTGCATCTCTGGATGTTCTTCTCACCCGTTTCCCCGATGCGGCAGAACTGCATTTGGCGGAGCTGTTCTCGCTGCAGAGCGGTTTTGCGATTGATGTTTTTGTCACATCGGAGGGTGTGCTCGGCTTTTCGCTGGGGACCGATCGCTTTGATCCCGCACAAATCGGGCTCAAGCAGTTTGCCGATCTTATTCGTGACGAAGAAGCAGCAGAAGCAGCAGGAGAATGGTGTCGTCTTCTCCTTGCCGCTGTGCAAGGATGTAGATGATGCCGAGCAGAAGAAGTTCCTCGCGGCCGATTGAACCGAGCACGCCCTCACCGCTCTCGGATTTTCTCTCAATGGGAGGCGGTGCGCTCTCAGATTCGTGCGGCTGGGGCGGGAAAGATGGTGAGGGAATGTTGGGCATCGGCGGCGGTGGCGGTGTTTCCCTTGGCGGAAGTCCCTCGGCGCAGTATTCCCGCTGCCGCGGAACGGGATTGCGATCAAAGGCAACCCCGCTGTAATGCTCGGGTACGCGCAGGGTTTCTTCCCCCGTGCGTGCGGCTTGACTACGGCTGTACATTTCGCCCCCTCCTTCAATGGTTCGGCCGCTTGCCGAGCAGGTCGCCCAAGCGGTTGAGATTAACAATAGAATCGATCATCTGGCAGCGGCCGCTGCTCAGATAAGGTTTGAGCGCAAGCAAAAGTGCGGTGCGATGATCGCCGGATTTTCCGCCCCCGCTGCCACCGCCGCCGCTCTGTGTCGGTTTCCCCGTTGCCGAGGAAAGCATCCCGAGCATGGCGGGAAGCTGCGACATCAGTGCACCGTTCTGCAGAAGCGCTCCGAGTTCGGGCGGCAGTGTCGGTGCCGGCGGCAGCGTATGCTCCGATGCGATGGTTGGCTCGTGAGATTCTTCCGCATCGACTTGCGGCGTGCTGTCGGCTTCGGTGACCGAAGAGAGCGCCTGCTGCACCTGTGCCATGACGGAAGGATCGCGCAGGAGACTGCCGAGCATTGCCGACAGATCGGGCGTGCGTTCACTGTCCACGTCCATCTCTCCCTCCGCCTTTGCGCTGTGCCTCAATTTGGGCGGCAAGTGCGTTCAGTTCGGCATCCGAAGCTGTCCCGAATGCACGGCGAACTTCGCCCAGATCGGCGGTGCTGATGTTGAGGGCATTCAGGTCTATCCCCGCATCGTGTGCCAGACGATTGATCAGCTGACGGAGACTGTTGTCATCCATGCGGAGCATGCGTTCTACCGATTTGCGATCAAGCTGCATATACATCTTCCTCTCGATGAATTTTGTCTTCAACAGCAGGATATGCAAGCAGTACCGAAAAAGTGACGCATGAAAGCGGCGTGTAAATGAGCGAATACGACAAATTTGTAAACACTCTTGCCATTGTCTTGACACGTTCCCCCAAACGCGGTAAAATAATAAAAATAACGGTTATGTTGACCGAATTTTCGATTGAGGTACATCGTGATGACGAAACAAATGAATCGATTGATCTGCATCGTTCTGGCGTTGGTGATTTTTCTTGGCATGCTCAGCGCCTGTGCACCCTCGGGCAATGTGGTGATGGAGCTGAACGGACATAAAATCACCGAGAATATGTATGCTTTCTGGCTCTCCCGGTATAAGGCGTTTTTCGTATATTATTATATGAACAACGAGGAAAGTGCGGAAATATGGGATACTCCCATTGACGAAACCGGGGCGACACTCAATGAAACCTTCACGGGCTATGTCAAGGAGAATGCCCGCACCTATGCTGCTGCGCTTTATCTCTATGATGAGTACAAGCTGAAGCTGTCCGATGCGGATATGCAGACGATTGAAGATGATCTTGCCGAGCTTGTCGATGCGGCCGGCGGCAAGACCGCGATGAATGCCGAGCTTGCCAACTTTGCTGTCAATTATGATATGCTCAAGGAAATCTATATCATTGAAGCCAAGGTCAAGCAGCTGCAGACATATCTTTTTGCTGAGGATGGTCCGGAGGCGTTGACCGATGCGGTCAAGGATGAGTATTATGCGAATAATTATGCTCGTATCAAGCATATTTTCGTCAATACTTCCGCGAAGTATGTTTATGACGAGAACGGAGATTACCAGTATGACGAGGACGGAAATGTGATGACCACCGAGTTTACTGCCGAGGAGCTTTCCGCACAGCGAGAGAAGGCTGCGGAGGTGGTCAAACAGCTCGAGGAGGGGGCGGATTTTGAGGAAATGCTGGCGCTTTATACCGAGGACAGCGCAACCGGGATTTACCCCAATGGCTATTATCTGACCGCAACTTCCAACTATGTTGAAGAAGTTGTCGACATGACCTTCGACCTGGAGATCGGGGAATGGGATTATGTCCAGAGCGACTTGGGCTATCACATTATTATGCGTCTGGAGCTTGAGCCGCAGGCCTACGCATCGACCGCGTCGGCAGATTTCTTCACCGATTTCGAATCGAACCTGACTGTCGAATCCTTCACCCGCGTGCTGGAGCCCTATATGGCGGATGTTGTGGTCAATGACGAGATCGCCGACCTTTATTCACTTAAATCGGTGACGGCGAATTACTATTATTGATCATTGTTATACCAAACAAAAGGAGCTGTGGCAACTGCCACGGCTCCTTTATTTTGCAAACAAAACGGGGGATTGCACCGGGCAATCCCCTATGATTTTGGTGATACTTCGCCTGTAAGCCGGGTTCTGTCGAGAACAATCATCTATCTGTGCGGTATGTCACCATACCGCTCCGCGGTTTCCTCTCGGTCGCCGCATGCCACCTGCGGAGATGTGCCGGGCAAGCCTCCGACTGCGGTGTTGCTTCGGATAGGGTTTACATTTGCACACAGTCGCCTGTCGTGCCGGTGAGCTCTTACCTCGCCTTTCCATCCTTGCCTGCCAGAGGCAGGCGGTCTATTTCTGTTGCACTTTCCCTGAAGTCGCCTTCGGCTGACGTTATCAGCTATCCTGCCCTGTGAAGCCCGGACTTTCCTCATGGCGCTGCCTTTCGGCCTGACGCCACGCGATTGTTCAGCGGAGTATCGGGTATATTATACCCTTTTTGCGGGGCAATGTCAAGGGGAAACGTACATGATCAGCCCGATATCTCCCTCCTCTGCCTGTGTGGGATCAAGATGTCGGAATACGGCACCGTTTTCCAGGCGCACATAGAGAAAGTTCTGCGAGCCTTCGGCAAGATAGTGCAGTTCATCTTCCTGCAAAAGAAAGCGGAAATCGCCGCCGTGGCCGGTTCCCTCGTCCTCGCTGAGGGTGAGAATGTCGCTGTCGATGGACCATGTGCCGAAGCCGATATGACTGCTGAACATACCCTCATAGTAGGAGAAACTTCCATTCTCAAAGAGCGTGATGTTGAAGGCACCGCCGCAGCCTTCCCCCTCGTAGACATAGGTGCGGCCTTCGGGGATGGTATTTTCGTTGGCCGTGTCGGTGGTTTCCTCTGTTTGCATAGGTGCGGGGGGCTGAACGTCTGCGGTGTCGCCGCAGGCGGGGAAAAACAGGATACAGCAATAAATGAGGATGCAGAGCAAGTACCGTTTCATATGTTATCCTCCTTTTGGGTGTGGATTTTTGCTCACTGCGCAAACTGACTGCGGTAGAGGGTGTAGTAGAAGCCCTCCTTTGCCAGAAGTTCTGTGTGATTGCCCTGTTCGATGATGTGTCCGTCCTTCATCACCAGGATGATGTCGGCTTCTCGGATGGTCGAGAGACGATGTGCGACAATAAAAGAGGTGTGCCCTGCGGTGAGGGTGGCAAATGCTGCCTGAATTTTCTGCTCGGTGCGGGTGTCGATCGAGGAAGTGGCTTCGTCCAAGATGAGCATGGGGGGCAGGCAGAGCATGACGCGGGTGATGCAGAGCAGCTGCTTCTGTCCCTGGGAGAGGCTGCCCCCGTCCTCACCGATGACGGTGTCATATCCATCGGGCAAGCGTCGAATGAAGCTGTGGGCGTGCGAAGCCTTTGCCGCCGCGATGATTTCCTCATCGGTGGCGTCGGGGCGGCCCATGGTGATATTGTCGCGGATGGTGCCCGATTTGAGCCATGTCTCCTGCAGGACCATGCCATAACTCTGTCGCAGCGAGCTTCGGGTGAGCGAGCGGATATCCTGCCCGTCCACCGAGATGCTGCCGTCATCCACATCATAAAAGCGCATCAGCAGGTTAATCAGCGTGGTCTTGCCGCAGCCGGTGGGGCCGACAATGGCTACCCGCTGCCCCGGTTTCACCGAGACCGAGAGCCCCTCGATCAGCGGCCGATCGGAGGTGTAGCTGAAGCTGACATTCTGCAGTTCAACATTCCCGTCGGGGCGAGTGAGTACCAATGCATCCGACGCATCGGGGCGCTGCGGCTCGGCTTCAATCAAGTCAAGCACGCGTTCTGCACAGGTCAGAGCGTTCTGCAGTTCGGTGACAACCCCTGAGATTTCGTTAAAGGGCTTGGTATACTGGTTGGCATAACTGAGGAAGCAGGAGAGCTGTCCCACGCTCAGTCCCCCGCCGATGGCGATAAATGCGCCGACAATGCCCACGGCGGCGTAGACCATTGCGTTGACAAAGCGGGTACAGGGATTGGTCAGCGAAGAGAAGAAAATAGCTTTAAGGCTGGCACAGCGCAGCTTTTCGTTGACGGCATCGAAGCGAGTCTGAACCTCTTCTTCCATACCGAAGGCGCGGACAACCTTTTGACCGCCGACCATTTCGTCGATAAGCGCGGTCTGTTCCCCTCGTGCTTCCGACTGCGCGAGGAAGAATGTGTGCGTCCGCTTGGCAATGAAGGCGGCAACGAAGAGAGACAGCGGAGTGATGAGTACAACAATGACGGTAATGCTGAGGTTGATCGAGAGCATAAACCCGATGGTGCCGGCAATGGTGATGATACCCGTGAAAAGTTGAGTAAATCCCATCAGCAGGCCGTCAGCAAACTGATCGGCATCGGCAATCACGCGGCTGACAAGATCCCCTATGGGGTGGCGGTCAAGATAGGAGAGAGGGAGAATTTGTATACGGCGGAAGGCATCGCGGCGCAGATCCTGCACAACGCGGTAGGTGACGCGGTTGTTGCAGAGGTTCATCAGCCATTGTGCGAAGGCGGCGGCCCCGGTGAAGAGTGCAATTCGGATCAGTCGCTCGAGAATGGCAGGGAAGTTTACCTGCCCCGCTGCCGTAATATTGTCAATCGCCTCACCCACGAGGATGGGCACATAAAGTGTGGCTGCAACCTGCACCATGGCAAGGCAAAGTGAGAGCAGGATCATGGGGGTATATTTGCGCAGCCGTGATAAGATGGAGGGCAGCGCGGAAAGGTTGACTTTTTTCATTTTACGCCTCCTCCTTCTCAAACTGCGAATAGTAGATTTCGGCATAGACGGAGCAGTCGGCCAGCAGTTGATCGTGCGTGCCGATGCCCACCACTTCGCCGTCATCGAGCACGACAATCTGATCGGCGTGGCAGAGAGAGGCTGCCCGCTGGGAGACGATAAAGACGGTAGTTTGATCGGGCAGCCTGCGCAGTGCCTGCCGCAGAGCGGCATCGGTGGCATAGTCGAGCGCAGATGCACTATCGTCGAGAATGAGAATCTCAGGCCGTCCGACCAGTGCGCGGGCGATGGTCAATCGCTGCCGCTGACCGCCCGAGAGGTTGCGTCCGTGCTGAGCAATGGGCGCGTCAAGCCCGCCTTTTTCTTCGATGATGTTCTTTGCCTGTGCCGTCTCAAGTGCCGCCATCAGTGCAGCATCATCGGCGGGAACGCCGTCCCGCTGCCCCCAGAGCAAATTGTCCCTGACCGTACCCGCAAAAAGGGTGGCCGTCTGGGGGACAACGGCGATTTTTCGGCGGAGTTCGTCGGTGGCGCAGCTGCGAACATCGGTTCCGTTGACCAGCACGCTGCCCTCGGTTGCATCATAGAAGCGGGGGATCAGCTGACAAAGTGTACTTTTGCCTGCTCCCGTGCCGCCGATGATGCCCACAGTCTCGCCCCGTTTGACGCGCAGGGTGAGATTGCTCAGCGACGGCTCGGCACTGCCTGCATAGGTGAAGGAGACATGGCGGAATTCCACCGCATAGTCACTGCCCGGCATATCTGTACTTGGCGCCGATGCCTCGGCGGTCATATCGGCAGGGATGGCGAAGACCTGATTGATGCGGTCGGTGCAGGCAAGCGATTTGTTGATGGTGATGATCAGATTGGCGAGCTTAATCAACTCGACAAGAATTTGGCTCATATAATTGTAGAGTGCAACGACCTCACCCGCTGTGAGCAGGCCCTCATTCACACGAACTGCCCCCGTGTGAATCAGCGCGATGACTGCAAGGTTGATGACCACATAGGTCAGCGGATTCATCAGCGCTGAGATGCGCCCCACCCGCAGCTGCAGTGCGGTCAATACCTCATTGCGTACATCAAAGTCGCGCTGTTCCGCCTCTTCTCGGCCAAAGGCGCGGATGACACGCACACCTGCCAGGTTTTCTCGCGTAATGCCCAGCACGCCGTCCAGCCGCTTGCGGATTTCACCGAAGCGGGGAATGCTCCAGCACATGATGCCGAAAACAATAATCGAGAGGACGGGGATTGCCAGCGCAAAGATGCATGCAGAGGGCACATCAACGGTAAAGGCCATGAGCATTGCGCCGAACACGATGAAGGGAGAGCGCAAAAAGAGACGCAGCACAAGATTGATTCCCGACTGCACCTGGTTGACATCGGCTGTCATGCGGGTGATGAGCGTGGATGTGCCGACGCGGTCAAGTGCAGTGTAGGAGAGAGATTGAATATGCGCAAACAGCGAACGGCGCAGATCGGCCGCACAGCCAACCGCCGCCCGCGCAGCGAAAAACTGGGCTGTCACCGAGCAGAGCAGTCCAATCAAGCCCAGCGCAGCGAGGAGGATACCCATGCGGTAAATGACCGCCGTCTCCCGCCCGGAAATGCCGCGATCGATGATTGCGGCGACAACCAGAGGAACAAAAAGCTCAAAGATGGCTTCCAACATTTTAAACAGAGGTGCAAGCACACATTCACGGCGATATGCACGCAGAAAAGTCAGCAGTTTTTTCACAACAAAACTCCGATTGATCGATAATTGATGAGCTCATTATATCACGAAGCGGCAGATAAATCAAGAGAGTGCCTTGTGCAATTAAAGAAGATTTGCCATTTTCGCCGACCGCGGAAAATGTCGCTCTCTTGACAACTTTGTCTTGGCGTGCTATAATAATCTGTAAAACTTTTTCCGCGGCAGAATATGATGAAGAGAGCAGGGGCAAGCTGTGAAATATTTGTTTGTTTTGAATGCGCATGCGGGTGCGGCAGATCATTATGCCGAGCTTTCTGCCAAACTGCAGATATTGCGCGATGCACATGATGTAGACTATGCACTCTATTCCACCGCTTCCATGGAGGAGGCTCAGCAGTTGATTCGTTCTTCCTGCTCGGCGGGGGGAGAGGTGCGCATCATTGCCTGCGGCGGGGATGGCACCTTGAGTGGTGTGGTGAATGCGGCAGTCGAATTTCCCTGCGCTTCTGTCGGCGTAATGCCGATCGGCACGGGCAATGATTTTGTGCGCAACTTCGACAACCGGGCGGCGTTCCTTGATCCCTTCGCCCAGCTTGACGGCATCGAAACGCGCATTGATTTGCTTCGGTGCAGCGAGCGGCTGTGCGTGAATATGCTCAATATCGGCTTTGACTGTGAGGCGGCAGGGCAGGCGGCCCGCCTTCGCCGCAATCGCTGGATGGGGGAGAAGATGGCGTATATCAGCGGTGTTGCCATGACGTTGGCCCGCAAACCCGGTGTTTGTCTGCGCGCATCCATTGATGCGGCTGCGGCACAAGAGCATCGCCTGCTTTTAATTGCCATCGCCAATGGTGCTTTCTGCGGCGGAGGATTTCGTGCGGCACCGCGCAGCAGCCTCAACGACGGCAGAATGGATATCTGCATGGTTGAGAATATCAGCCGAACCCGTTTTGTGTCGCTGGTCAAAAGCTATCATGACGGCACATATTTGGAAAAGAAGGCTGCCCAGGGACTGATCAATTACAGCCAGTGCGAGACACTCGAGCTGCAGTTCCCGCAGATGCAGAATATTTGTGTCGATGGAGAGCTGTTTGCGGCCGATCGACTTTCGGTTAAGGTTCTGCCCCGTGCACTTCGGCTTGTGCTTCCCCGGGGCGTGATGTGGAGAGAGGAGAGCAGGAATGACGCTGCTTGTCCTGTCTGATTCCCACGGCCGTGCTGACCTGGTGCGGGAGATCATGGAGATGCATCGGGATGCTGCGGCGGTATTCTTTTTGGGCGACGGTCTGCGCGACCTGCCCGAAACGACACACTGCCCCCTTGTGCGTGTGCGGGGCAATTGCGATGTCTTCACCCTCTTTGACCTCGATCCTGCTCCGGATGAATGTACCGAGATCTTTGGTGGGAAGCGGATTCTGGCGATGCACGGTCATACGCGAAGTGTAAAATCGGGAGTGATGTCTGCGGCTGCCGCAGGGCTTGAAGCGGGGGCGGATATTGTTTGCTTCGGGCACACGCATCAACAGTTTTCTTACTACATTCCCCCAGGTGAGCAGATGTTTGGGCGGACATTGGAAAAACCGCTGTATCTCTTCAACCCCGGATCGGTTAACAGCCGGGAGTTTGGTCTGATTACCATTCGCGAAAACGGCATCCTGCTCTCCCACGGCAGGCTGTAAAGCAATAAAAAAACTCCCCTTTGGGGGAGAGAGGGCAGTCGTGCGGGCAGAGCAGGTGGTGTCCGCTCTGCCGGCGAACTGCTGTGTTTGTCAGAGAAGCTCGACGGCTTCGGCCTCGGGTTCAATTTCGGCCGCTGCGGCTGCTTCCTCCAGCGCGGTTTCATATGCGCTGATTACGGCTGCCTCCAACTCGCTGCGGAAGGGAGCATTGATGGGGTGCACGATGTCTCGATAGGTATCGTCGGGGTTTTTGCGGCTGGGCATCACGATGAAGAATTTGTCACGCGCATTGATGATTTTGATGTCATGTACCGCCAGCTGACCGTCGAAGGTAACAGAGACAATCGCTTTCATCGGTCCTTCGTCAAACAGTTTTCTGACTTTTACATCTGTGATAATCATTTTCTTTCCTCCATTGTTGATAATTTGCACCTTATCGGAATATAGTATATAATATCTTTGTGAAGATTATACAGCGGAAAATCGAGATTTTTATGAACCAAATGTCAATCTTTTTCCGTAATTCGTCTTTTTTTTGTCATTTTGCGGCAAAGCCATTAAAATTCGATCCAAAGGAAGTATGTTCATGTCAACACCCAATACACATTTCGGCGCGGCTGAGATCGCGCGAATGCTATCCCCTGTCAAGAAAATATATTTCATCGGCGTCGGCGGTATTCATATGTCATCGCTTGCGCATATCACACATGTCCGCGGGTTCGGTGTCGGCGGTTATGACCGCAGTGAGTCCGCACTGACTCGCCGTCTGGCCGAGGAAGGAATTCCCATCTGCTATACCCTTGAGCCCGAGCAGCTGGATGGATATGATGCTGTTGTGTATACGGTTGCCATTTCCCCCGATAACCCGCTTTATGTGCGTGCGGAGGAGATGGGCATCCCGCGCATTTCCCGTGCCGATTATCTGGGCTATATTATGGAAGCCTATCAGAATCGTGTCGGTATCTCGGGTATGCATGGGAAAAGCACCTGTACGTCAATGTGTGCACACACCTTCCTTGCGGCAGGCGCCAATCCGACGGTTCTCTCAGGGGCGGAGCTGGAGGAAATGGGGGGGGCATACCATGTCGGTGGGGAGGAGCATTTCCTCTTTGAGGCTTGCGAATATATGGATTCCTTCCTCGATTTCTATCCGACCATCGCCGTGATCCTGAACATCGAGATGGATCACCCCGATTATTTTACCAGCCTGGAACAGATCCGTACCTCTTACGCAGCATTTGCTGCCAAGACGGGGCCGGGGGGCTGTGCCATTGCCAATTTTGATGATGCCAATGTGCGTACGGCACTCGAATATTATAACGGTGAGCTGATCACCTTCGGTATGACCAACAAGTCATCCGATTATACCGCTGCCAATGTGCGCTATGTCGGCGGAAAACCCGAGTTTGATATTCTCTTCCGCGGAACTTTCCTCTGTCACGTTGCCCTTGCTGTGCCGGGGGCGCATAATATTCTCAACTCGCTGGCCTGTGCGGCTGCCGCACACCGCTGCGGGATTTCGCCCGAGCTGATCGGCGAGGGGCTCTCGACTTTCCACGGCGCCAAACGCCGCATGGAGTTCAAGGGCCATCTGCGCGGTGCCGATGTTTTTGACGATTACGGTCATCATCCCACTGAGGTGCGGGCTACTCTTGACGGCTTGGCAAAAATGGGCTATGAACGCATTTGGTGCGTTTTCCAGCCCCATACCTTCTCCCGAACGGCCGAGCTGTTTGAGGATTTCGTGACAGCGTTTGAGAATGCCGACCGCATTTTGTTTGCCGATATTTATACCGCGCGGGGAGATGAAGTCAATCCAACCGAGGTCAGCTCGGCCAAACTTTCCGATCGCATCGGGGAAAGGGCCGATTATTATGCGGATTTTGCTGCCATTGCACAAGAGCTCAATGAAAACGTCTATGCGGGAGATGTCGTGATCATCATGGGGGCGGGGGACATTTATCGTCTGTATGATCTGCTTGCGCTGGAAGCGTAAAGTTTTTTGACAATTTTCGCCAAAGCCCTTTACAAGAGCGAAAAAATAGAGTACAATATGTACAGGTAAATGCTGATATTTGACTTTCCCAAATGATTGAAAGGAATGCAGTTATCATGAAAAGTAAAATCCGAGACGAAAAAATCGACTACTTGTTTCGCGGCATCCTGACGCTTGATTCCATGGAAGATTGCTACAACTTCTTCGAGGATCTTTGCACTGTGTCCGAGCTGAAGGAGATGTCGCGGCGTATGCTGGCGGCAAAAATGCTGCGTGAAAATTATATTTATTCCGAAATTGCTGCACAGACCGGTCTGAGCACAGCCACCATCAGCCGTGTGAACCGCTGTCTCAAGTATGGCAGTGACGGGTATCTGAGCGTGCTTGAACGCATCGAAAAGCGCCGCGGAAACTGACCATGCCCCAATACGACGCGATTGCGCATATTTATGATCGGCTCAACGCCGAGCTGGATTATGCTGCATGGGCTGAATTTGCGGAAGCTGCATTTGATCGTTTCCTGCCCGCCCGTCCCGAGCTTGTTCTGGATCTTGCCTGCGGTACCGGCAGCATGACGCATGCTCTCGCCGCCCGCGGCTATGACATGATCGGCGTTGATCGTTCGCCGGAGATGCTCAGCACCGCGCTTTCCCGCACCGACTTTAATGGAGAGGGGCCCACCCCTCTCTTTCTCTGCCAGGATATGCGCGCATTTGAGCTTTACGGCACGGTAGGCGCCGTGACCTGTTGCTTGGACAGCATCAATTATCTGACCGATGAGGGAGATCTTGATCGCTGCTTTGCCTGTGTGCATAATTATCTCGATCCCGACGGACTTTTTCTCTTCGATGTGAATACACCCTATAAATTTGGGCATACTTATGCTGACAACGCGTATATCTTAGAGGATGAGATCGACGGGCGGGCGATTTTCTGCGGCTGGCAGAATGCCTATGATCCCAAAAGCGGTATCTGTGATTTTTATCTGACCTTGTTTGAAGAGGGCGAGGATGGCAGCTATTTGCGCACCGAGGAACATCAGCGAGAGCGGTGCTATGCCCATCAAACCCTGCTGGACTCCCTTTTGCGGACAGGGTTTGCCCATCTCGGCACTTTTGCCGACTATCACTTCGGCGCGCCCGAGGAGACAACCGAGCGCTGGTATATCGCCGCGCGTGCGCTGAAGCCTCAAATCTAATTCTTCAAGGATATTGTTATGTCAAAGTCCACCATTCTCCGCGCGATGACGCAGGACGGCAGTGCGCGGCTTCATGTAATCAATTCCACCGAAATCGTCAACACGGCACTCGGATATCATCGTCCGATGCCGACCGGTGCAGCTGCCCTCGGACGTCTGCTGACAGCTACCTCTGTGATGGGCAGTATGCTTGGCGAGAAGACTGACTCCATCACCGTTACCCTTGAGGGAGATGGCCCCGGAGGTCGTCTGCTGGCAGTTTCGGACTATATGGGCAACGTGCGGGGGTATATTCAGCACCCCGAGGCTGACCTCCCGCTGAAATCCAACGGCAAGCTGGATGTGGGCGGTGTGATCGGCCGTGGAATGCTCCGTGTCATCCGCGACTGCGGCGGGGACGAGCCCTATGTGGGATCCATTCCCCTGACCACGGGTGAGATTGCCGAGGATATTGCCGCTTACTATGCCCAAAGCGAGCAGGTGCCCACAGTCTGTGCGCTGGGCGTACTGATCGACCGCGATTACAGCTGCAAGGGCGCGGGCGGTGTTTTTGTCCAGCTGCTGCCCTTTGCCGATGAGTCGATTATCGATCAGTTGGAGAAAAACGCGACGGAACTGCGTCAACTCTCCTCCCTCATTGCCGAGGGTGCGAGTAACGAGGAGATTGCTGATATTGCACTGGCAGGGATCCCGTACGATATTTTCGATACGCTTGACGTGGAATATCGCTGTACCTGCAGCCGTGAACGTACGGCCGTAGCCCTGCATTCGCTGGGGCGCAGTGAGCTTGAGCGCCTGCTGGATGAAGCGCGTGAAGTTGATGGTGTGGAGCAGATTGAAGTCTGCTGCAGCTTCTGCGACAGAAAAGAGATTTTCCTGCGCCGCGATGTGGAGCAGCTCTTCGCCGGCGAATAAACGGTATTTCCTGTTCGGCAGGCAAACGAACAATGCCTGCCGAACAGTGAAAAATATTTTGAAAAATTGCAAAAAGGGTATTGACAAGCTTCACCAAATCTGCTATAATATTGCCTGTTCAATGGGGCATCGCCAAGCGGTAAGGCAACGGACTCTGACTCCGTCATTACCTAGGTTCGAATCCTAGTGCCCCAGCCAAATCCCCGAGGACAAGTCCTCGGGGATTCCTTTTTCTCTTCACTCTTCACTAAAAACTCGGGGATGTGGTTGGGTAAGAGGTAATAGTGAATAGTGAATAGTGAGAAAGTTAGGTAGCTTTTCGCTTTGGCGAAAAGCATTTTCTATTTTAGTATGAAATAGGTCTCGAGTTATGTTTGTCATTGGTAAGTGATGTTGTAATGACAGTTTCACCTAATGATGTGTAGCTGTGGGCGCATAAGGGGCAAACATGCATCCTTGATTGGCGTAGAAAAGATTTATGCTGTAATGAGCCCGGAAAGGTGGTGGAGTTGTGAAAAAATCCTTGAAATATTCTCACGTTTTCTTTATCACTCTTGCGTTTTTGATCATTAACATTATCCCATCGATAATCTTTTGCGATGAAATCGAACTATCGCTATATTCTCTCCCTCCGATTGCAGCGGCAGTTATGGTTTCCGTCAACGGTGTATTGGCTTGTATTTTTAAGCGAAAAGGCAATTTTCTCATGATAAAAAAATATCGTCCCTCTCTTCTGTTTTTAGCCTGGCTTCCCGATTTAGAATTTCGCAAAAGTGCGGAAGCACAGTTTCTGCAAAGGTTGTACTAGAAGAATGTTTTTTGCAGGCTATAGCGCAAATCTTGGTTCTGAATCCAATTGCCGTTTGTAATTTTCTCTTTACATTTCCGCGCCGATATGCTATTATAAAACATAGAGAGATTACATATTTGATTTAGGAGGGGACTTATATGAAACTAAAAAGAATATTAGCTTGGGTTATAGATTGGAATCTCTCTGGCATTCCGGCCCTTGTATGCGCTCTCATTTTTAGAGAAATTGCAAAATCTCAAAAGTTAAATCCTCTCTGCGTGCTTATCTTTGCTTTTTTTGTTTTGTCTTTTCCTGCAATATTTGTTTTTCGTGACGTTATTTTTAAGGGACGAAGCATAGCAAAGCGCATTTTTAGGCTTCACATTATCGATAACCAAACGAACGAGCTTCCCTCAAAACCCAAACAGGCAATTCGCAATTTGTTTTTCTTTATCTATCCGGTAGAAGCCGTTATGCTTATTGCGACAAATAAATCCATTGGCGATATGGTTACAAATACAACGATTGTAAAAAAATAATGTTATCCAAACCGGTTACCAAACACAAAAAATCCAACTTATAAGAGTTGGATTTTTCATTTTTGTCCGCAGGACACAACATCATTTGGAGCGAAGCAAGAACCCCATTCCGTCGCAGACGGACACAAATGAACGAAGTTGTGACAAGTAACAAATGATGTACTTCATAACGATGTTGCGTTTCGCCCAAACGGGATTACAGTTAATCATTCGGTCTGTTGATTGGTGATTAATTTTCACCGAATGTGTGATATAATTAGGTTTTAGAAAGGCGGTTGGGGTATGAAATAAGTATCTCCGCCCTTGAACCGAATTCCTGTCCTTGCAATTTTTGCAATTCTATGCTATACTATCATCAATCACACAGAAAGAAGGTGCGCTCGTGAAAAAGATCCTGTTTTTCCTCCTTGCCCTGTGCGCGGCGTTCTCCCTCACCTCCTGCCAAGTAAACTGGTTTGGCGGAACGATTGATGTGCCGTGGTATGTTGTGGTGGTTCCGGTAGTGCTGCTCTTCGTTGTAGTTTATATTGCGATCATAACGGGTACCTATGTTTGCCCCAAATGCGGAACCGAATTCAAACCCCGGTGGTATGAGATTTCGGCCTGTACCCATTTCAACGGCAAGCGGCTTGTCAAATGCCCGACGTGCGGCAGACGCGGATTTTGTCGGCGAAAGAGATGAGCGTTGTATACGTATGCAACGTTCCTGTGGGAATGTGCTGATGTATTTACGCTTGATCAATAACGAACCAAACGGTATTGCGCCCCAATCGGTACGCAATGCCGTTTGATTTCATATGATGAAAAAAGAGCTTTTTCCCCTTGAAAAGACGAGGATTTTATGCTATACTTGTGCTATCTGTAATCAATGTCGAAGGGGGATCCCATGAAACTGATTGACATATCCCAAGAGGTGTTTTCCTGCGTGGTGTTTGGAGATGATCCCGCACCGAGTGCCCAGTGCCTTTGCAGGATGGAGGAGGGGGCGCTGTATAATCTTTCGGCTTTTTCGATGTGTGCGCACAACGGTACGCACATCGATGCTCCCTATCATTTTCTGGCACGGGGCAAGGCAATTGACGCAATGATGTTGGATGCCTTTGTCGGGGACTGTTATGTGGCGCGCTTGCAGGGGGATGTAACGGCAGCCGATGCCGAACGTGTTTTGCAGTGTGCACGGGCAGTGGGGGCCGGAGAGAGAATTCTGCTTGCCGGTGCGCTGGCAGTGACCGCGGACGCGGCGCGTGTGTTTGCCGCGGCGGGGATAAAACTGATTGGCAATGAGAGCCAAACCGTCGGACCTGAGCAGACACCGATGGAGGTGCATCATATTTTGTTGGGTGCGGAGGTTGCCTTGTTGGAGGGGATTCGCTTGGCGGATGTGGCGGAGGGGCGCTATTTTTTGAGTGCCGCTCCCCTGAACTTAGCCGGCTTTGAAGGTGCGCCCTGCCGTGCATATTTGATTGAATCCTGAAGATTTTCGTATATTGACGCAGTGTGTGCAGCCGCTGCGTTAGGATGTACAAATTGATGATTGTGAGGTATATGATGCGATTTTCGATTGACCAATCTGATTTGCTTGAGCGCTTTTCCCGCCTTGTTTCGGTACCCAGTCCCGTGGGATATTCGATCAAGCTCAATCCCGTGCTTGCCGAGATGGCGGAGGAACTGGGGCTGTCGGTAACGTATGACAACAAATCCACAGCGTACATTACGCTTGACGGTGAGAACAACAGCAAAACGGTGCTGATCGGTGCCCATGCCGATACCCTCGGTCTGATGGTGCGCTGTGTGGAGCCCAACGGTATGCTGAAGGTCAGACGTCTGGGCGGCGTTTGCTTCCCCAGTATTGAGGGGGAGACGGTAACTGTCCATACCCGAGATGGCAGGGAATACACCGGCTTGGTTATCTGCCGTGCGCATTCTGTCCATGTGTTTGAGGATGCTCACACGCTGGAGCGCAATGAGGAGAGTATCCGCATTCTGCTGGACGAAGATGTGAAAAGTGCCGGCGATGTCGCTCGTCTGGGCATCCGAAACGGGGACATGATCTCGATTGAGCCCCGCTGTCAGATCACCGAAAAGGGCTATGTTAAGTCCCGTTTCATTGATGATAAGGGGGCGATTGCCTGTTGTTTTGCCGCGCTCAACTATCTCGGCGAGAAGGGACTGCGTCCCAAGTACAGAACGATATTTGCCTTCCCCTACTGTGAGGAGATCGGTCTCGGTGGGACCTATGTACCCGAGGGCGTTGAGGAATACATTGCGCTGGATATCGGTCTGATCGGTCCCGAGCTTGAGGGCAGTGAGCGGTCGGTGAGCATCTGTGCCAAGGATGCCAGCATGCCTTACGATTATGGTTTGGTGAGTCGGCTGATTCGCTGTGCCGAGCGGGCAGAGGTGGACTATGCCGTGGATCTGTACTATCGCTACGGCAGTGATGCGGGGGCAGCTATGCGCGGGGGCAACAATCTCCGCCACGCCGCCTTTGGCATGGCAGTTTACTGCAGTCACGGCATGGAGCGGACGCACATTGACGGCATGGTCGGAACCACCGGCGTTTTGCTGGCATATCTGCTGGGGGAATAAAACAAAGAAGCGGTGCCGCGCTGATGCGCGGC
>JAFQVV010000005.1 GCA_017407835.1 Clostridia bacterium | reverse complement strand
GGGGATATCCTGGGCATCATGGGAACCACCGGGCGTAGCACGGGAGATCACCTGCATTTTGAGGTGAGGAGCGGATCGAATGTTGTGCTCGATCCTGCGGCATATCTGGGCATCCCCAACGAGGTGGGGGAGGTTGGCACCAAAATCCCGGACGTGCGGGAGGATGGCGACAGCATCCCCGCCGAGTGGGCGCGGGAAGCGGTGGAATGGGCGAAGCGGAACGGCATCCTCTACGGGGATGAGGTAGGCAACCTTCGCCTGCGCGAGCCCTGCACCCGGGAGATGGCGGTGGTGTTCCTGCACCGCGCCATGACGGGGGGCGGCTGATGGATAAGCGTGCCAAAAATCGAGCGAACGCAGGAAAAAAGTCTGCGAAATCGTGGCTTGACAGCTATACAAAGCTGATTGTGCTGGTGATTCTCATCAACGCGATTGCATGGGTGTGGTGCTCGTATGGGCTGGCGTATCTGGGCAGATACGAGATCGCCGAGAGCCTGTCCCAGACGGCGATCACCACCATTCTCGGGACGGTGATTGCCTACTGCACCAAGTCGACGGTCGAGAACGTCAATCGGCATGGGGTGAATTTGCTGCCGACAAATGGGACGGCCGCAAATTCGAAGATGAAAAGAGATTATTGAAGGAGGAATAGGATATGGAAAAAATTAGACAGAAGCTCAGCTCACGCAAGCTGTGGGCGGCAGTATTGGCGGCTGCGGCGGCGCTGATTGCCGCACTCTGCGGAGAAGAACTGACACCGGAAATTGTCTCGGCGCTCAAATGTGCGGTAACAGCGGCCATTGCCTACATCTTCGGCGAAGGAGCTGTGGATGTGGCGCGGCTGATCGCGGCGGCTATGGGTGAGGAGGACAAAGAAGGGACATAACCCTCGTATGATCAGAAAAAACGCTGCGCCCTCTTGCAAACTGCGATAAAATATGATATAATACAAAAATAATCCCAACGGTAAGGCAAACGGATTTGCTCCCGGGGTGTCCCCTTCGGCAATTTGCTTGGCGCGGTGTGCCGCGCGGAAAGGTTGTACATATGGCAATAAAGGTTCCCGAAATTTTCGGCAGTCTGGTTTTCAACGATGAGATCATGCGTGAGCGACTGCCCAAGGATATCTATAAGTCGCTGCACAAGACAATCGAGGCAGGCAAGCAGCTTGATTCTGCCGTCGCCAACAGTGTCGCCGCCGCCATGAAGGATTGGGCACTGGAGAACGGTGCGACGCATTATACCCACTGGTTCCAGCCGATGACGGGAATTACCGCCGAGAAGCATGACAGCTTTATCTCGCCCACCTCGGATGGACGCGTCATTATGGAGTTTTCGGGCAAAGAGCTCATCAAGGGTGAACCCGATGCCTCCTCTTTTCCCTCGGGCGGTTTGCGCTCGACCTTTGAGGCGCGCGGCTATACCGCATGGGATCCGACTTCCTATGCGTTTATCAAGGACGGCAGTCTCTGCATTCCCTGCGTGTTCTGCTCATACGGCGGGGAAGTGCTCGACAAAAAAACCCCCCTGCTTCGCTCAATTGAAGCGGTGGGAGAGCAGGCCATGCGTGTGCTGGGACTCTTCGGCAACACGGGTGTTCGCCGTGTCGTGACAACTGTCGGTCCCGAGCAGGAATATTTCCTGGTAGATAAGGCGCTCTTTGAGGCGCGCAAAGATCTGATTTTCTGCGGGCGTACCCTCTTCGGTGCCCGTCCCCCAAAAGGACAGGAGATGGATGACCACTATTTCGGTGCCATTAAGCCTCGTATTGCTGGCTTTATGAAGGAACTGGACGAAGAGCTGTGGAAGCTGGGCATCCTCTCCAAAACCAAGCACAACGAAGCTGCCCCCGCGCAGCATGAGATGGCACCCATCTTTACAACCGCCAACCTTGCCGTTGACCAGAACCAGCTGACCATGGAGGTCATGAAAAATGTCGCCCTGCGGCACGATCTGGTTTGCTTGCTGCACGAGAAGCCCTTCCACGGGGTGAATGGCTCGGGCAAGCATAACAACTGGTCACTTTCAACCGATACGGGCGTGAATCTGCTCGCCCCCGGCAAAACGCCGTATGAAAACGCACAGTTCCTGCTCTTCCTCTGCGCCGTGATCAAGGCGGTGGATGAGCATCAGGATCTGCTGCGCATCTCGGTGGCAACCGCGGGCAACGACCACCGTTTGGGTGCCCATGAGGCCCCCCCTGCCATCGTGTCGATGTTCTTGGGCGATGAGTTGACCGCTATTCTGGAAGCGCTTGAGACGGGTGAGGTTTACAACGGTGTCGAGCGCGTTAAGATGGATATCGGTGTGCATGTGCTGCCTTCCTTCCCCAAAGATACCACCGATCGCAACCGCACCTCGCCGTTTGCCTTTACCGGCAATAAATTCGAGTTCCGTATGCTTGGGTCTTCACTCTCCACCGCCGAGTCGAATATCGTGCTCAATACCATTGTTGCCGAAACCCTTCGCCAATTCGCCGATGAGTTGGAGGGCGTTGAGGATTTCACCGGTGCGCTGGGCGATTTGATTCGCCGCACCATCAAGGCGCACAAGCGCATCATCTTCAACGGCGACGGCTATGCCGATGCATGGCAGGAGGAAGCTGCACGCCGTGGGCTTTGCAATTACAAGACGACGCCCGACGCACTGCCGCATTTTGTTGACCGTAAGAATATTGAGCTCTTTACCCGTCATCATGTTTTCACCGAGACCGAAATGCACTCGCGCCTGGAAATTCTGCTTGAAACCTACGCCAAGACCATCAATATCGAGGCATTGACCTTCATTGACATGGTCAAGCGCGATATTTTGCCCGCTGTGTCCGATTTCTCGGCATCGCTTGCATCGGCGGTGACCGCCAAACGCGCCGTATCTCCTGCGCTTGCCTGCAGCTATGAAAGCGCGCTGGTTGAACGTATCTCGGCGCTGACCGACAGTGCATATGCCGCGGTCGGCAGACTGGAGACTGCACTTGCTGCGGCGAAGGCGATCAACGACGGTGCACTTGCTGCGGCGATCTATTACCGCGATGCTGTGCTTGCCGAAATGTCTGCGCTTCGCACCGTCATTGATGAACTGGAGACGATGACGGCGGATGAATACTGGCCCTATCCCACCTATGCGGATTTGATGTTCCGCATTTGATGTATCATACGTTCGAGGATGCTGTGCAACTATGCGCAGCATCCTTTTTCGTTCGCCTGTGATTTGGTTTTCCCCAAATTCCACAAAAAATGACATGGGGTGAACGAAAAAATGTAGAAAAAGAAAAATACTATTGCTTTTTGTGTTGGCATTGTGATATAATAGTGAGGGATTTTATATAGCACATTGAAGCGAGGGAAGGGTATGTACGATCTGCAAAAGGCAAATATGTGGAAACGGATTTCCGCGGCGATGTGTGATGGGATTTTGCTCTGCATTGTCGTCATTGGATTTGCCCTGCTGCTCTCCTCTCTGCTTGGATATGACGCACAGGCCGATCGCCTGCAGGCGGCGTATGATGGCTATGCGCTGACCTATGATGTGGAGTTTGATTTGACGGCTGCCGAATATGCGGCGCTTGATGCACAGGCACAGGCGCAGTATGATGCGGCACTCGAGGCGCTTGCCGGGGATGCCGATGTCAATTATCTCTACGGCTTATTGATTAACTTTACCTTGATCATCGTGACCTTCAGCATTTTGCTCGCCTATCTGCTGCTTGAGTTTGTCGTTCCGCTGCTCTTCGGCCATGGGCAGACGCTGGGCAAAAAGGTTTTCGGCATCGGGGTGATGCGCACGGATGGAGTTAAACTTCCGCCCGTGCTGCTTTTTGCGCGTACGATTCTTGGAAAATATACCGTAGAAACCATGATTCCCGCGCTGATTGCTGTGATGATTTATTTCAACCTTATGGGGCTGGGCGGTACATTGATCATCCTTGGTCTGTGGCTGGTGCAGATTATTCTGCTGGCCGCAACCGGGAAAAGAACCCCCGTCCACGATCTCCTGGCTCAGACCGTCACCGTGGATATCGCCAGTCAAATGATTTTTGATACCCCCGAGGCGCGGCAGCGGTATATCGCAGAGCACGCCAATGAAAATGACGCAGATTATCAATGACATAGAACAATAAAAAATACTTATAGGATGAGAAAGGCGAACGATTATGAAAATTGTTTTGCAGAATCTGACCAAAGTCTTCCCGAGCCGAAACAAAAAGGCAGGGGAGGAAGTCATCGCGGTCAACGATTTCACCTTTGAGATCCCCGACGGCAAGCTGATCGGCCTGCTCGGCCCCTCCGGCTGCGGAAAGAGTACGACGCTGTACATGATCAGCGGTCTGCAGAAGCCGACGGGGGGAAAAATCTTCTTCGGAGACGATGACGTTACCGAGCTGTCCGCCGAGAACCGCGGTGTTGGTCTGGTTTTCCAGAACTATGCGCTCTATCCCCATATGACGGTCAAGCAGAACATTCTCTTCCCCCTGCAGAATCTGCGCGGTGCCGACAAGCTCTCCAAGGAAGAGATGCTTGAGCGCGCGCTGTACGCCGCACGTCTGGTGCAGATTGACAATCTCATGGACCGCAAGCCGAGTGAGCTCTCGGGCGGTCAGCAGCAGCGTGTTGCCATCGCCCGTGCACTGGTCAAGATGCCCAAGGTTCTGCTGCTGGACGAGCCTCTCTCCAACCTGGACGCCCGCCTGCGTCTGCAGACCCGCGAGGAGATCCGCCGCATCCAGAAGGAGACGGGAATTACCACCATCTTTGTCACCCACGACCAGGAAGAGGCAATGAGTATCTCGGATCTGATCGTCGTCATGAAGCTGGGCGTTGTCCAGCAGATCGGTCAGCCGCAGGAGGTTTACGACGATCCCCAGAATCTGTTCGTTGCAAAATTCTTGGGCACTCCCCCCATCAATGTCTTCGACGGCAAGGTGGAGGGCGGCCGCCTGTATATCGGCGATGCAGCCGTTCTGGATGTGCCCGGTGTTGCTGATCAGGAGGTCACGGTCGGCATCCGTCCCGAGGGATTTGTTCCCGACGAAAACGGTCCGCTGGTTTGCCGCCTGAACAGTGTCGAGGTCATGGGCCGCGATGTCAGCGTCGTTTCCTCCCATCCCGCGGCACAGACGCCTGCTATTCGCTCCATCATCAATGCCGACTGCAAGGTGAACTCGGGTGAAACGGTCAGCTATACCCTCAAGCCCCACAAGGTGCTCCTCTTCTCGAAGACCGATGAGAGCCGTATCTATTTTGAGGTGAAGTGATATGGTAGAAAGTAAACACAAATGGAAAGCGTGGCTTTACCTTGCTCCCGCGATCGTTCTGTTGTTGATTTTTACTGTATGGCCCATTATCAATACGGTGCGGATGTCCCTGCTCGAGGGCTACAACAGTATGTCTGCGGTGGGCGGTGCGACCTATAGCTTTGGTATCGGCAACTTCAAGCAGGTGTTGGAGTATAACTACTTCCTGCAGTGCTTGGGCAATACTATGCTCCTGTGCGTTCTGACGGTGCCGCTTTCCACTATTCTTGCCCTGCTGATTGCCGTTTGTCTTAACGCCATCAAACCCCTGCAGAGATTGCTGCAGACCATCTTCTTCCTCCCCTATGTCACAAACTCCATTGCCATCGGCATGGTATTCGCCGCTATGTTCAACATGGTTGGCTCGGCGTTTGGCGGAGAGAATGAAATTATCATCACTGCGGGCATCATCAACAATGTGATTGAGTTCTTCGGCGGACATGCCGTCAACTGGATCAACGCAGGCTCCTCTTACGCCGCCAATGTGGTGGTCATGGTGGTTTACATCGTCTGGAATGCGCTGCCTTTTAAGATCTTGATCCTGCTGGGCGGTCTGCAGAGCATCAACCGCCAGTATTACGATGCCGCCCGCGTGGACGGCACCAGCCGACGCCGCGTCTTTACCCGTATTACTGTTCCGCTGCTCTCCCCTATGCTTGCCTATGTGGTCATCACCGGTTTCATCGGCGGATTTAAGGAATATTCGAGCATCGTCGGTATTTTTGGCGAGGATATGGGACCTGCCGGTGCCCCCGGCCGCCTCAATACCATGGTCGGCTTTATCTACGATTCACTGTCCACCCAACAGGGACGGGCCAGCGCCGCTGCTCTGATTCTGTTTGGTATTATCTTCGTGGTGACGATGATCAACCTCTACGTCAGCAAGAAGAAAACCCACTATTAAAGGAGGAAATGCCATGTCTTCGACGAACCATGTAACCATGCATGAGAGAGATATGCGCCGTGTTTCCTCCCGACAGACGGTGGGTAAAATTGTCTCCAAAGTCATGGTGTATACGTTTTTGATTCTGATGGCTGTCATCATTATCTTCCCCTTCTATTGGATGCTGATCTCTTCGGTCAAGTCGATCAGTGAGTACCGCCTGTCGGTGCCCACGCTCTTCCCACGGGAGATCCTGCTCAGCAACTATGTCGATGCTTTCCAGCAGGCCAATCTCGGCAGATTGTTCCTCAACACCCTCTATGTCGGTCTGGTTTCCACCCTGCTGTCGCTGGTTATTACGGTGCTCTCGGCGTTTGCCTTTGCCCGCCTTGAGTTCAAGGGAAAAAATGCGCTTTTTGCCGCCCTCCTCGGCACCATGATGATCCCCGGTGAGCTCTTCACGATCACCAACTATGCGACAGTTAACAGCTTCGGCTGGATGGATTCCTTCACCGTGCTGATCGTTCCTTTCTTGGTGAGCGTATTCTATATCTATCTGCTGCGGCAGAATTTCCTGCAGATTCCCAACGAGCTCTACCTCGCCGCAAAGGTGGATGGGACAAGCGACCTCAAGTATCTGTGGAAGGTCATGATTCCCCTGGCGCTGCCCACTCTCATTTCGATCACCATTCTCAAAATGATGGGCGCGTGGAACTCCTACGTCTGGCCCCGCCTGGTTGCCAACGACGAGAAGTATCAGCTCATTACCAACGGTCTGCGCAATGCCTTCACCGATTCCACGGGCGATGTCAACATCCCCGTACAGATGGCAGCCGTTGCCATTGTCTCCTTCCCGCTGTTCCTGGTCTTCATCTTCCTGCGCAAGTATATCATGAAGGGTGTCTCGCGCAGCGGCATCAAAGGATGATAATTCGGGCATACCCGATTATCCAATAAATCAGTTTGCAGAAAGGAATTTTATCGTGAAAACCAAAAGAATTCTCATCACGGCACTCCTGATCCTGGCAATGTGTTTGAATCTGTTCTCGCTTGTTTCCTGCGGCGGCTCCAAGCAGCCGGCAGGAGACTTCGTCATTCCCGAGGGCGGATTTGATACCACAAAGGAGGTAACCATCACCTTCTATCACACGATGGGCTCCAACCTCCGCGACGTACTCGACCGTTACATTGTCGAGTTCAACAAGCTCTATCCCAATATCACCATTGTCCACGAGCAGGTGGGCGGCTATGACGATGTGCGTGATCAGATCAAAACCGAGATCACCGTCGGCAATCAGCCTAACATTGCATACTGCTATCCCGACCATGTTGCTCAGTACAACCTTGCCCAGGCAGTCACCACCCTCGATTCTCTGATCGAGAGCGATATGACCGTTACCCGTGCCGACGGTTCCACCGAAACGCTCGGTCTGACCGATGAGCAGATTGCCGACTTTATTCAGGGTTACTATGCAGAAGGTCAGCAGTTTGGCGACGGTAAGATGTACACCCTCCCTCTGTCCAAGTCTACTGAAGTGCTCTATTACAACAAGACCTTCTTCGAGAAGCACAACCTCAGCGTTCCCACCACTTGGGACGAGATGGAGGCAACCATTAAGGCCATCAAGGAAATCGATCCCGATTCCATTCCCCTTGGCTATGACTCCGAGGGCAACTGGTTCATCACCATGTGCGAGCAGTATGGTTCCGACTATACCAGCGCTTCGGGCGATGAGCACTTCCTCTTCGACAACGAAACCAACCATGCCTTCGTCGCTCGCTTCAGAGAGTGGTACCAGAAGGGTTATGTCACCACCCAGGAGCTCTCGGGCGGTTACACCTCCGAGCTCTTTACCAAGGCTGAGTCCGAGGCAGGCAACAGCTATATGTCCATCGGTTCTTCGGCAGGTGCAACCCACCAGCGCCCCGATAAGGTTGATGAGGCATATCCGTTTGAGGTAGGCATCACCACCATTCCCCAGGTGGATGCAAGCAATCCCAAGGTCATTTCCCAGGGCCCCTCGCTCTGCATCTTCAAGAAGGCAGATCCCCAGGAGGTGCTTGCTTCCTGGCTGTTTGTCAAGTATCTTACCACGACGGTAGAATTCCAGGCTGAGTTCTCCATGGCGTCCGGTTATGTTCCGGTCATCAAGTCGGTTGGCGAGAACGAGATCTACAAGGAGCAGTTCCTGGATAAGGCTGACGGCGGCGATTTCATTTCGGCGCTGAGTGCCAAGGTCTGCCTTGATCAGGAGAAGGCTTACTACACCTCGCCTGCGTTCAACGGTTCCTCCACCGCCCGTGACCAGGTTGGCTTGCTGATGCAGAAGTGCCTGTCCGGCGACTTCAGCGATGTGGAGGCGGGGATCAAGAAGGCCTTTGCCGATGCCGTTGCCGAGTGCAAGTACCAGGCAGGCTAATCGTCTATGACCTATCCCGTTTCCCGTTCTTTACGGCGGGTTCTTGCTATTCTGCTGGCGGCGGTCGTGCTCCTCTGCACGATCGCCTGCGGGCAGGGCGGAGAGAACCCGGAAGACGGCGGCCATGTTGATTATGCCGCCTCGATTTCCCTTGATCAACAGTCCGAAACCATGAAGCAGGAGGTCACAGTTCATGCCTTTGTGGATGGAGATACCACCCACTTCAATGTGCCCGAATCTGTGATGCCCGGCGGTGTGCTGAAGGCACGTTATCTTGCCGTCAACACCCCCGAATCCACCGGCAAGGTGGAGGAATGGGGCAAGACTGCAGCCAACTTCACCCGCAGCAAGCTGGAGAATGCCGCGTCCATCCTCATCGAATCGGATAATGGAAAGTGGAACGCCGATTCAACTGGCGGACGTTATCTGGTTTGGGTGTGGTACAAGCCCGCCGAGGCGGATGAATACCGCAATCTCAACATTGAGCTTTTGCAGGAGGGGCTGGCTATTGCCTCCAATTCGGCCAACAACCGCTACGGCGAGACCTGTATGGCGGCCATCAACCAAGCAAAAGCAGAATCACTTCATGTCCATTCGGATGAAAAGGATCCCAATTTCCCCTACGGCGAAGCCGTGGAGCTGACGCTCAAAGAGCTTCGCTGCAATGTGACCGCGTATGACAATACCCGAGTCGCTTTTGAAGGGGTTGTCACCAAGAACAACAGCAATACCGTCTACGTCGAAGAATATGATCCCGAGTCGGGGCTTTATTACGGCATGACTGTCTATTACGGCTATGCCCTCAACGGCACGGGACTGCAGATTCTGTCTGTGGGCAATCGCGTCCGCATTGTGGGCACGGTGCAGTATTATGAGACAGGAGGCTCCTATCAGGTGTCGGGGCTTGAGTACTCCCCCATGCGCCCCACCGATCCGGGCAACATTCAGCAGCTGGGAGAGGGCTTCTCTCCGGCATATGTGCTCACCGAGCCTCAGACTTTTGCCGAGGGTAAGGTCACGGTGACAGTCGGGGAAGAGAATAAAACCTTCGCCTACGCTGAACTTGCACTGTATACCTCGGTGGAAATGAAGGATCTCCGGGTGGTCGATGTCTATACAACCACCAACGAGGAGAGCTCATCCCGTGGCGCGATGACGTTGACCTGCGATGTGGGAGGCACAACGGTTACCGTGCGCACCATTGTTCTCTACGATGAGAACGGCGAGCTGGTCACTGCTGATGCTTTTCTCGGGGAAACGCTGACCGTGCGCGGTTTGGTTGATCGCTTTGACGGCGAGTACCAGATCAAGGTGTTCTCGGTCAAAGACATTACGATTCAGTAATCCCAAAAACAAATATATTTTTAAGGAGACAAAATCGCTATGAAAAAACTTTTCGCACTTTTGCTGGCGATGCTGATGTGCCTGGGCTGCCTTGCTGCCTGCGGCGAAGACACCGTCGATGAGAACGCACCTGCCCTGGCAGATGCTGTGACCTATCTCAACAGCCTGTACAAGGATGCAGCAGAAAGCACCCCCGTTGACTATGATGTGGTCGGCAAGATTATGATCAACTCGGTCGAGTTCGGTGTTACCTGGACTGTCGATAACGAGGCGATTGCCATCAAGGAAAGCACGACTGCCGGCTTCTACACGGTTGATGTGCCCGATAAGAACGATGCAGAAATGCCTTATGTTCTGACAGCTACCGTCACCGACGCAGCGGGCAACAGCGAGAGCAAGAGCTTCAACCGCTCGGTTCCTGTGGTTGACACCTCCTCCATCGTGTCTAACCCCGAGGCTGACACCGCATACAAGTTCTACATGGTTCAGGCAAATGTGGGCCAGACGCTGTACGCTACCCATGAGCTGCAGGACAACAAGTATATCAAGTCGACCGCTGACGCAAAGGCAGCTCCCGACTTCTTCGCCGAGGCAGCTGAGGGCGGCTTCAAGTTCTACACGCTGATCGATGATGCGAAGAATTATGTTACCGGTTCCACCGTGAAGGCTGAGGACGGCAAGGTCAGCAAGTACCTCAACTATAGCGCAGAGGGCACCGTTTGGACCTATGTTGCTGATGTCAACGCATGGACCACCGTCATTGACGGTACTGAGTATGTGGTAGGTACCTACAGCTCTTACAACACCTTCTGCATCTCCGAGTCCAGCTATATTACCGCAGAGAACACCGGTAAGACGCAGTTCCCCGCAGGTCTGATCGCCAAGGCTGATGCTGAGTCTGCCGCTCCTGCTGAAGGTCCCGAGGTTTACACCAACGCAGCCGACATCGTCAACGCCGCTTACGCTCTGGCTGAGGACGCAGTTCTCTCCGCCGGTGAGAAATACACCCTCACCGGTGTGATCACTGCTGTAAACTCCGCTTACAGCGAGCAGTACGGCAACGTCACTGTGACCATCACCGTTGCTGACATGGCTGACAAGCCTATCGAGTGCTTCCGCCTGAAGGGCGAGGGCGCTGACAAGATCCAGGTCGGTGACAATATCACCGTTACCGGCATCATCAAGAACTACAAGGGGAAGGTCGAGTTTGACGCAGGCTGTACCCTTGACGCTTACAAGACGGCTGAGACCATCGTGACTGAAGCATATGCCCTCGAGGCAGGCAATAGCCTGGCTGAAAAGTACACCCTGACCGGTGTGATCACCACCGTGAACACACCTTACAGCGAGCAGTATGGCAACGTTACCGTTACCATTCAGGTCGGCGACATGGCTGACAAGCTCATCGAGTGCTTCCGCCTGAAGGGTGAGGGCGCCGACACCATCAAGGAAGGCGACACCATCACCGTTTACGGCGAGCTGACCAACTACAACGGTAAGATCGAGTTCAACTCAGGCTGCGTCCTTGTCCCCGCTGCCCAGACTGAGGCGTAAGGGATATTGATTGTTACGCGGGAGAAGGGAAGCCTTTTGAAAACAGAACTGTCCGATGGACAGTTCCTCGGGAAATTGCCTTGCGGCAATCTCAGAGGCTCCCCCATCCCCCGCGAAAGCTTTCGCGAATTTGATTTTTCTGAAAACAAAAGTTACAGCCCCAACCGAACAGTCAGTGCTGACTGTTCGGTTGGGGCTGTTTCTTTCCCCTCCGCACAAAAATGCGCGAAAATTTTTGGGGGTGCAGGGGGACTTTTTTCAAAAAGCCCCCCTGCAAAATCTTTTATTCCAAAATCCCCCGCATCTTCTCAAAGGCATCCATGGCTGTTCGGTGGTGGGTGAGGGGGGTGATGGAGATATACCCCTCGCGGACGGCATCGATGTCCACCGAGAGGTCATCGGTGCGCACGCCGGTGGGCTCGCCCTCTTGGATATAGAGGTCTTCTCCCCGCTTGATAAAGCGATCGGAGTAGAAGATGCCGCCCTGGCGGGTGATGCGCATTCCCCGCACCACGGGGGGAATGTTCACATTGAAGAGCAGGTTGCGGGCAAAGAGCTCCTTCTCGTGGAAGGCGTCAAAGAGGGACTCCAGATGGGTGAGGGACTCTAAGAAAGTGTGAGCCTCGGCCGAGATGGCCATGCCCGGGGTGCCCGAGCGTGCGCCCTCAAAGATGGCGCCGATGGTGCCCGAGTAAACAATATCCTCCCCCAGATTGTAGCCGCAGTTGACACCCGAGATGAGCAGATCATACTGCACACCAAGCCCCACCGTGCCGAACCGCACGCAGTCGGCGGGGGTGGATGCCATGGCGTAGGCGGCAGCCCCGGGGAAGAGGTCCACCGCCTTGATCTCCACGGGGTGGAAGAAGTCGATGGCCTGGCTCTTTCCGCTCTGCTCGGTTTTGGGGGCTACGACGGTGACAGTGCCGAAGCGCCGGGCAAAGCACACCAGCTCAGGCAGGGCAGGGGAGCGGATCCCATCGTCGTTGGTGATCAAGATTCTCACAGCCAGCCCACCTCGCTTTGCTTGAAGGCAGCGAGTCTGGCATCGGCGTCAGCCAGCAGACGCCGCATCTCTGCTCGATTGGCCACAGTAGCACCCGAGGCGCAGGCGTGACCGCCGCCGTGGTAGTTCGATGCGATCTCGTTGACGGTGACAAAGCGGGAGCGCAGGCGAACGCGGATGCTGCCATCCTCGCACTCGATGAAGGCGATCCAGATCAGACTGTCGCGGATGGCGTCCATGTAGGATACCGACGCGCAGGCCTGTTCAAAAGAAAGGTTAAATTTCTCCTGCATGGCACGGGTGATATAAAGGTAGGCAACCCCATGCTCGGTGCGCCTGATGCGGCCAAACATATAGCCCTGGAACTTGAGGGCGTCGAATTCCTTCATGTACAGGTTGGCGTACAGGCGGTCGGTATCCACGCCGCAGTCCAGCAGCATCCCCGCCAGACGCATGGTCTCCCCCGACACCGAGCGGAAACGGAACCGGCCCGAGTCGGTGACCATGCCGGTGTAAATGCAGGTGGCGGCCACCACGTCCATCTTCAGCTCGTCTCGGAAGGCAGCCCAGAAGGCGGCGATCATCTCGCAGGCCGAGGAGCGCTCCTCCTCTACCCATTCCAGATCGGCATAAGCGTCCACATTGATGTGGTGGTCGATCTTGATCAGCTCACGGCAGAGGGTGCAGCGCTGATCCGAGATGCGGTCGGCGGTGGCGGTGTCGATGACGATCCCCAGGGCATCGGT
This sequence comes from Clostridia bacterium, assembly GCA_017407835.1. Lineage (GTDB taxonomy): Bacteria > Bacillota > Clostridia > Oscillospirales > CAG-272 > SIG693. The sequence goes on along the minus strand of JAFQVV010000005.1, from coordinate 43,232 downwards.
GAAAGCTTCGTCGGGGAGGAGAGGATTCTCCTCGCCGAGGAAGGAGACATACTCACAGAAGTCGGTGTTGGACAGGAGAACGCTCTTCTCGGGATAGGTCAGGCGCAGAATCTGCTGCAGACCTTTGGTCGCCCCCACACAGTCCCCGTCGGGGCGCTTGTGACGGAAGATGATGATGTGGGAATAGGCTTTGATTTTGTCCAGAATCAAGGTGATGTTATCATTCATTGGGTTACCTCCGAGAGGGAATTGAGGTCATCCAGCAGGCGCATTGCCTCCTCGCGGTCGCGCAGGGTGGCACCGCTTGCTTTTTTGTGCCCGCCGCCGCCGTACTTGACGGCGATGGGGTTGATGTTGTGGCGACTCGAGCGAATCTCGCAGAGCACGCCCTCCTCGGTTTCGGTGAAGTTCACCCAGCTGTCGATCCCCCGAATTTCTGCCATGACGTTCACCATCCCCCGAGAGAGGGTAAAGGCGTCGGCATCATAGCCCGCGGCTTCCTCCCGAGTGGTGTAGATGTAGGCCACCCGATGGGGGGTGGTTTGGATCTTGAGGGTGAAGCGTGCTCGCAGCTGAATGGAGGCCAGGGTGTCGGCGTAGAGATTGCGGTAGATGTCGGCCGTCTCAAAGCCCCGCTCCATCAGATAGGCGGCGTGACGGAAGGTATCTGAGCAGGTGGAGTCATAGCGGAAACGGCCCGAGTCGGTGATCATGCCGGTGTAGAGGGCCTTAGCGGCGGCAGGAGAGACGGTGAGCCCGCATTCCATGGCGAAGGCGGTGATCAGACCGCAGCAGCTTTCCTGGCTGTTGTCGGTGACTTCCACATCGGCGATCTGCTCGATGAAGATGTGGTGGTCGATGCGGGCGGTGCGGGCGGCCAAGGTGTAGCGGTCATCGCTGATGAGGGCAGGGGCCGAGGTGTCCAGGATGATCGAGAGGGCACCGGCGAACTGCTCATCGGTCATCTCGTCCATGGGACGGTCGGGGATGAAGGCATAGCGGGGCGTCATGTCTCCCACCATGTAGACTTCCTTATCGGGAAAGCTGTCGCGGAGAATGTGCCAAAGGCCCACCTGACTGCCCAGCGCGTCCCCGTCGGGGTTCTTGTGGCGGTGCAGGATGATGCGGCCGTGGGCACGGATGGTTTCAATAATCTGTTCAAACATAGGGCGAATTCCTTTCGTGGGATCCGTCGATTAAGTGAAATCGTCGAAGTAGCCCTTGTACTCCACACGGAGGGGGCTGTTCGGGAAGAGGTAACGGTGCAGTTCGATGAAATAGTTGTCGGTCATGCTGGCGATATAGTCCACCACGATCTGGTGTGGATCGCAGGCCTCATAGGGCTTTTCGCGCTTGTAGTGGACGGTGTTGACAAAATCAATATGGTGACGGAAAATGGGGGAGCGCTGATTGTCTCCGCGCAGGTCGTCCAGCAGCTGGCCGTAGACCTCGCCCATCATGGGCTTGACGGTGGTGTCCAGCCCCGCAAAGGAGGCGGCGTAGTTGTAGATGCGGCGGTAGTTGTCCAGCCGCGACTTGCGCAAGGCGCGGAAGTGCTTGGCGTCCAGCTTGATATAGGGCTTGCCGTAGCTGTTCTCGATGACATTGACCACCAGATTGTTGATGATCTCGGCATTGATGGAGCCGATGTCTTCATTGAAGAACATACTTTCCTCGGCCATTTTGGTTCGTACCGCATCCTGTCGGTCCTTGCCAAGGTAGGCGATAATGTCGGAGAGCCGTACCACCGCCCCCTCCAGGGTGCAGGGCATCATGCTCTGTACGGCGGCAGGGTTGGTGTAGCATTCCTCAATGATACGGTCGAATCGGGCAAAGTCCTCGATGGGTTCGGGATAATACTCCTCGCATTCGATCTCGCCGTTGTGGGCGGCGATGCCGTTGAGAGTCTGCAGGCTGATGTTGTAGGGGAAGATGCCGTCCAGCACCCGCACCGAGTGGATGTTGTGGTAGAAATGCCGCCCGGTGTGGCGGGTGGACAGCTCGTCCAGATAAGCCTCGCCGGTGTGGGCAAAGGGGGGATGCCCCAAATCATGGCCCAGAGCAATGGCCTCGATAAGATCGAGATTGAGGTGCAGGACGGTGCCGATGGTGCGGGAGATGCGGGACACCAGCTGCACGTGGAGACTGCGGCGGGTGATGTCGTCGTTCTTGCACAGGGAGAAGACCTGCGTCTTATCGGTGTAGCGGTTGTAGTAGGGGCAGTGAATGATCTTATCGATGTCATGCACAAAGGTGGGGCGCCAGACGGTGGCACTGTCCTTGGCCAGGTTCCGGCGGCGGATCACGTCACGGTCGGCGAATGCAACCTCGGGAAAGCGACCGGTCAGATTGGCTTGCTCGATTTGCTCGGTCAGCGCCTGCGTGAGGCGTTCATATTTCGGCATGGAATACCTCCGTGAATGGGATGGGACGGCTCAATATCCCGTGGCGTTCTGCTCCTGCTTGGCGATTTTGACGATGCGGCTGGTGCCGAGTCTGTCTGCACCGAGGGAGATGAAATCCTCGGCGTCGGTCAGCGACGCAATGCCGCCTGCCGCCTTGATGCGGACATTCTCACCCACGTGTGCGGCGAAGAGGGCAACATCCTCGCGTGTCGCACCGCCCGTCGAGAAGCCGGTGGAGGTCTTGATATAGTCAGCGCCCGAGAGGGTGACCAGATCGCACATCTTGATCTTCTCATCATCGGTCAGCAGGCAGGTTTCGATGATCACCTTGAGGATCTTCTCGCCGCAGGCCGCCTTGAGCGCCTTCAGTTCGTCGAGGATTTCGTTATAGCGACCCGACTTGAGGTGACCGATGTTGATCACGGTGTCAATCTCGTCGGCGCCGTTTTCCAGCGCGTCACGGCATTCGAAGACCTTGGTGGCGGTGGTGGCATAGCCGTTGGGGAAGCCGATGACGGTGCAGATCTGCAGACGGTCGCCCACATATGCCTTGGCTTCCTTGACATATGCGGGGGGAATGCAGACCGAGGCGGTGCCGAAGCGGATGCCGTCGTCGCAGATGGCGCGGATGTCCTCCCAGGTTGCGCTCTGGGTCAGCAGGGTATGGTCACACTTGGAGAGAATGGCAGAAATGTTCATGTTATATTACCTCACTTTTTTCATTTTCCTGTTCATGGATGCGTCGCTGCCAGCATTTGTGGCACATGGCAACGTAGCAGTCGTTACCGCCCAGCATGATCTGGTCACCCTCGGTGACAATGCGCATATCGGCGTCCAGCCGTGCGTTGATGGTGGCCTTGGCCCCGCAGGCACAGATGGTCTTGATTTCGGTGATTGACTCGGCAACCTCGAAAAGGCGTCGGCTGCCGGGGAAGAGATGGCAGAGAAAATCGGTGCGCAGACCGAAGCACATGACGGGAATGTCGCACTCGTTGACAATTCGGTGCAGTTGATCAATGTGCGCCTCGGTGAAAAACTGGCATTCGTCGGCGATGATGACATCGGCATCGGCGTGTGACGCAGTGAAGTGCGCAAAAATATCATCATCGGGAGCAATGGCGTCACATTCCGCCCACAGCCCGATGCGTGAGCGAATGATTTTTTCCCCGTCCCGGTCGTCAAGCGCGGGCTTGATCAGCCATACCTTCATATTGCGCTCTTCGTAGTTGAACTTGGTGATGAGTGCCTGTGCTGTTTTGGAGGATCCCATTGCGCCGTATTTGAAATAGAGCTTTGCCATGTCAATCCGCACCTTTCCATCTTCTAATCATTCCATTATATCATATTTTTTATAATTCTTCAAGAGGAAATCTTGTGTCCATGGATACAAAAAACGTCTTTTTTTAATGAGAAAACGCAAGTGTAATGGAAAACTTCACGCTGTTTTTCACCTGTTTCTTTCGTTTGTGTGAAGATTGCATAAAATTTGGAGCAATCTGTTTTTTCTTTAACGATGCCCTTGACTTTTAGGGCATAAAGTGATAAAATGCTATATGTGAGATTATGCGTATAAAATGGGATAAACATATCCAAAAAACGTTTTATTGAAAGGAATGAATCAAATGGCACTACCGATTATCATGCCCCGTCAGGGACAGAGCGTAGAAAGCTGTATCATCACAGCATGGAACAAAAAGGTCGGCGACACCGTAGAGAAGGGTGACATCCTTTTCTCTTATGAAACGGACAAATCTTCCTTCGACGAGCCTGCACCCGAGGGCGGTAAAATATTGGCGATCTTCTGCGAAGAAGGCGACGATGTTCCCTGCCTGGAGACTGTTTGTGTAATTGGCCAGGACGGGGAAGATTTTTCTGCTTTCATCCCCAAGTCCGATGACGCTGAGGAGTCTGCTCCCGCCGCTGAGGCCGCTCCTGCCGCCGAGTCTGCTCCCGCCGCTGTCGAGGCTACCGCACCCGTGGCTGCCGCCGAGATCACCGGCGCAATCTCCCCCAGAGCAAAGATCCTCGCTGCCAAGACGGGTGCTGACCTGCTCAAGGCTGCCCCCACCGGTCCCAACGGCCGCATCATCGAGCGCGACGTGCAGAGCCTGCTTGACCGCGGCCTGACCGTTTCAGGCGCCGCTTCCGAGGGCTACACCACTGCAGTTGAAGGCTCCGGCATCAACGGCAAGGTTGTTCTCTCCGATCTCGCTCCCAAGGCTGCTCCCGCAGCTGCTGAGGCGGTTGCTCCCATGGCAGAGTACGTTGACGAGAAGCTGCCCAACATTAGAAAAGTCATCGCCAAGTCGATGCACGCTTCGCTGTCCACCATGGCTCAGCTTACCCTCAACACCTCTTTCGATGCAACCAAGCTCATGGCATTCCGCGCTTCCCTCAAGGGCGGCGCCGAGAAGATGGGCCTGGCCAACATCACGCTCAACGATATGGTGCTCTACGCCGTATCCCGCGTCCTGCTTAACCACAGAAGCCTCAACGCCCACTATCTGGACGACACCATGCGCTTCTTCAACACCGTCAACCTCGGCATCGCGGTTGACACCGACAGAGGTCTGCTGGTTCCCACCGTTTTCGGTGCAGAGAAGCTGACTCTCAACGGTCTCTCCCGTGCCGCTAAGTCGGTGATCACTGAGGCACAGCAGGGCACCATCAGCCCTGACAAGCTCAAGGGCGGTACCTTCACTGTCACCAATCTTGGCTCCCTTGGCATCGAGAGCTTTACGCCCGTTATCAATCCTCCTCAGACCGGTATCCTCGGCGTGGACACCATCACCCGCCGCATCAAGGAAGTCAACGGCGAGGATGTTTCCTACCCTGCAATGGGTCTGTCCCTGACCTTCGACCACCGAGCGCTTGACGGTGCTCCCGCAGCGAAATTCCTCAAGGAGCTTTGCTTCGCCCTGGAGAACTTCGACCTGCTTTTGGCGAAATAAGGCGAGTTAAAGAGAGGAGAACATAACAATGTATGATCTGATTGTACTGGGCGGCGGTCCTGCCGGCTACAATGCTGCAGAGCGCGCAGGCCATGCTGGGCTTAAAACCCTGGTCATCGAAGAGCGCGCACTTGGCGGTGTCTGCCTCAATGAGGGCTGCATCCCTACCAAGACTCTGCTCTATTCCGCAAAGATTTACGACTACGCAAAGCACGGCAAGGATTACGGCGTGACCTTCGGTTCCGCCGCCATCGACCATGCCTTCGTGGTCAATCGCAAGAACGGCGTGGTCAAGCAGCTGGTTTCCGGCGTCGGCGCCAAGTTGAAGAAGTGCGGCGTTGAGGTGGTCAAGGCTTCTGCCGTGATCAAGGAAAGAGGTGCCGAGGGCTTCGTCGTCACCGCCGAGGGCAAGGAATATGTGGGTAAGCAGCTGCTCATCGCCACCGGTTCCTCCCCCGCACTTCCCCCCATCGACGGCCTGGCAGACTCCCTCAAGGAGGGCTTCGCTCTGACTAACCGTGAGATCCTGGACATCACCGAGATTCCCAAGACCATCGTGGTCGTGGGCGGCGGTGTTATCGGTCTGGAAATGGCGTCCTACTTCAACTCGGTGGGATCCAAGGTCTACGTGGTGGAGATGATGGATCACATCGCCGGCGCCGTTGACCGCGACATCTCCAAGCTCCTGCAGAAGGACTACGCTTCCCGCGGTGTCGAGTTCATCCTCGGTGCCAAGGTAACCTCCATCAAGAACAAGACCGTCTCCTACGAGAAAGACGGCAAGATCACCGAAATCCCCGCTGACTATGCCCTGGTTTCCATCGGCCGCCGTCCCCGCACTGCCGGCATCGGCTGTGAGAACATCGGGCTGAAGCTGGAGCGCGGCGCAATCGTGACCAACGAGATGGGCAAGACCAATGTCCCCGGTGTTTGGGCGGCAGGCGACGTCAACGGCAAGTCCATGCTGGCGCACACCGCTTACCGCGAGGGTGAGGTCTGCATCAACAACATCCTCGGCAGGAAGGACAGAGTCAACTACAACTCCATCCCTGCCGTCATCTACACCAATCCCGAGGTTGCCTCGGTGGGTGAGACTGAGGAGAGCGCTAAGGCTAAGGGCCTTGACGTTGATGTCAAGAGCGTAACCCTCAAGTACAGCGGCAGATACATCGCCGAGAACGAGCACGGCTACGGCATTCTTAAGGTGATCACCGACAAGAAGCACAAGAACATTGTCGGTCTGCACATGATCGGTTCCTACGCTTCCGAGATCATCTACGGTGCTGCCATGATGGTAGAAACCGAGATGCGTGTGGAGGATATCCAGAAGCTGGTATTCCCGCATCCCACCGTATGCGAGGTTATCCGCGAGTCCATGTTTATGTAAAAATTTTATAAGGAGATAAAAAACCATGCCTAAGAGTCAATATGTCGATCCCGGCAAAGCCTTTGATGCCGGTTACATCCACTTTGAGGACATTCCTGTTTGTCAGTACAACAAGACTCTCAAAGAAGAGCTGAAGATCTACTCCAAAGAGGACATGATGCGCATCTACCGCGACATGGCCATCATCCGCGAGTTCGAGACCATGCTCAACGAAGTCAAGACCAAGAGCTGCTACAACGGTGTTGAGTACAACAACCCCGGCCCTGCTCATCTGTCCATCGGTCAGGAGGCTTCGGCTGTCGGTGAGGCTTATTGCCTCGACATCAACGACCTTTCCTTCGGTTCCCACCGAAGCCACGGCGAGATTCTCGCCAAGGGTCTTTCCTCCATCGAAAAGCTCGATGAGAAGGAGCTCTATGACATCATGAAGGAGTTCCTCGGTGGCTCGGTTCTCGCAGTCGTGGAGAAGCACATGAACGCTGGCGGCAACATCAAGGAGCTGGCCATCAACTTCCTGCTCTACGGTGCACTCGCTGAGATCTTCGCCAGAACCACCGGTTTCAACCGTGGTCTGGGCGGCTCCATGCACGCCTTCTTCATTCCCTTCGGTCTGATGCCCAACAACGCAATCGTCGGCGCATCCGCTCCCATCGCTCTGGGTGCCGCTCTCTATAAGAGATCCAACCACAAGCCCGGTATCGTTATCTCCAACTGCGGCGACGGCGCAACCGGCCGCGGCCCCGTGCTTGAGTCCCTCAACTTCGCTTCCATGGACCAGATCACCAAGCTCTGGGGTATGGACGGCAAGTTCAGCGACGGCGGTATGCCCATCCTTTTCAACGTATTCAACAACCACTACGGTATGGGCGGTCAGACCCGCGGCGAGACCATGGGCTTTGACATGGTTGCACGCCTGGGCGCCGGCTTCAATCCCACCCAGATGCACGCAGAGCGCGTCAACGGTTACGATCCGCTGGCTGTCATCGACGCAGTTTCCCGCAAGAAGAAGCTGCTGCTCGAGGGCAAGGGCCCCGCACTGCTCGACGTGGTTACCTACCGCGTATCCGGTCACTCCCCCTCTGACTCCTCCACCTATCGTACCGCAGAGGAGATCGAGGCTTGGAAGGCTGCCGATCCCATCGTTGCCTTCAAGGCTAAGCTCATCCTGGGCGGCGTTGCTACCGAGGACGACTTCGCTAAGATGCATGAGGACATCACTGCCCGCATGACCGAGATCATGAAGCTCGCGATCAACGACGAGATTTCGCCTCGCATGGATCTGAACAAGGATCCCGATGCCATCGCTTCCATCATGTTCTCCAACGAAAAGGTTGCCAGCATGGATCCCGGTCGTGAGGCTGACGTTCTGTGCCCCAAGGAAGAGTGCCCCCGCGTCAAGGAGATCGCAGGCAAGATCCGCACCGCCAAGGACGAGAAGGGCAAGCCTGTTTCCAAGATGAAGATGTACAACGTCACCGACGGTCTCTTCGAGCCCATCATTGACAAGTTCTACGAGGATCCCACCCTCATCGCTTACGGTGAGGACAACCGTGACTGGGGCGGCGCATTCGGCGTTTACAAGAAGATGACCGAAGCTATCCCCTACCACCGCTTCTTCAACTCGCCCATCTCCGAGTCCGCCATCGTCGGCTCGGCTGTCGGCTACGCAATGTGCGGCGGCCGTGCCATCGTTGAGCTGATGTACGCCGACTTTATCGGCTGCGCAGGCGACGAGATCTTCAACCAGATGGCCAAGTGGCAGGCGATGTCTGCCGGCATCCTCAAGATGCCCATCGTTCTCCGCGTTTCCGTCGGTTCCAAGTACGGTGCACAGCACTCTCAGGACTGGACCGCGATCTGCTCCCACATCCCCGGCCTGAAGGTCGTATTCCCCTCCACGCCCACCGATGCAAAGGGTCTGATGACCACTGCTCTGGAGGGCACCGACCCCGTTGTCTTCTTCGAGTCCCAGAGAGTTTACGGCTTCGGCGAAGAGTTCGTCAAGGAAGGTGTGCCGGTTGGCCACTTCGAGATTCCCTTCGGCGAGCCCGACGTGAAGAAAGAAGGTAAGGATGTCACCATCCTCACCATCGGCGCTGTTCTCTACCGCGCAATGGAAGCTGCCAAGATCCTTGAGGAGAAGTACGGCATCTCCGCCGAGGTCATTGACTCCCGCTCCATCGTTCCCTTCAACTACGAGAAGGTTCTCGAGTCGGTCAAGAAGACCGGTAAGATCCTCATCGTGGGCGACGCTTGCGAGAGAAACTCCGTCATGCGTGACATGGCTTCCAACATCACCGAGATGGCCTTCGACTACCTGGATGGTCCTCCCGTTGTTGTGGGCTCCCGCAACTGGATCACGCCCGCTTTCGAGCTGGAGAAGAGCTTCTTCCCGCAGGCTGACTGGATCATCGATGCCCTGCACGAGAAGATCATGCCCCTGCCCGGCCACGTTGCCGCCAACAACTTTACCGACCTCGAGAAGATCGAGCGCGCAAAGAAGGGCATCTAAATTTTAATACCCAATGGGGGATGCCGAGTCTTCGGCATCCCCCATTTTGTGAGGAAAAATGAAATATATCCGTTTGCACACGACCGATCCCTACCTTAATTTAGCGATTGAAGAATATCTGCTCACCCATACCGATGACGATGTGTTTATGCTTTGGCAGAATCGTCCGACAGTGGTGATCGGCAAAAATCAAAACGCCTATGTCGAGGTAAATTTGGCCTATGCTGAGGAGGCTGGAATCACAGTCAGCCGCCGTATTACCGGAGGCGGGGCGGTCTACCACGATCTCGGCAATGTCAACTATACCTTTATCACATCAGTCGATCGCGCCCGCGCGCTGGACTACGCCTATTTCACCCGCCCCATCATCGATGCACTGGCAGATCTTGGCCTTGTGTGTCAGCTCAGCGGGCGCAACGATCTCCTCTGCGAAGGGCGGAAATTCTCGGGCAATGCACAGTATTGCAGCGGCGGACGGATCCTGCACCACGGTACGCTGCTCTTCGATTCGGACACCGAGATCATGCAGCGCGTGCTCAAGATCAACCGCGAAAAGTTGGAATATCACGCTGTCAAGTCCCATCAGAGCCGCGTGGTCAACCTGCGGACGCTGATGTCCGAGCCTATCGGCACCGAGGACTTCATCGCCGCGATTGAGCGAAAGGTGGCGGCATCCGCCGAGCACACCATCCCCCCGAGCGGGGAAGAGATCGACCGCCTGCGGGCGCGCAATGCGAGTGCGGCATGGATCTGCGCGGAAAAACGCTACCTCACCGATTACACCGTATATCGGCAGAAGAAGTATCCGTTCGGCATGGTGAAAGCCGAGATCAAACTCAACAAAAACCAAATAGAGGGGATTGTACTCTCGGGTGATTTCTTTGGCTCCTCACCCATCGAGACGCTGGAGTCAATGCTGATCGGGCAGGATATCGGCTGCCTGTCCCCCATTGATCCCACACCGTATATTGACGGGATGACGTTCGATGATCTGCGTTTCCTGCTGACAGGAGAATAATCGTTTGCCCAAAGGGGGTGTCGCGCAAATGAGCGCGGCACCCCCTTTTTTATTTGCGGTTTTTGTGCATGAGATTTTTCTTGTCATCGGTTGCGGGATTGTTGATCAGCTCCCCCTCTTCGGTGAATCGCGAGCCGTGACAGGGGCAGTCCCACGAATGTTCCTGCCGATTGTATTTGAGCGCACAGCCGAGATGCGGACAGCGCGGCGCGGTGGGAGTCAATAGCCCCATCACCGATTCGGCCGCATTGATGGCGAGCTGTGGGTGGAAGATACTGCGCGAGGGCGAGAAGACCTCAGCATAGGGATTGTGCTTCCCCCGGACCAGATCGGCTAAGATCATCGCCGACACCATGGCAGAGGTCATTCCCCATTTATTGAAGCCCGTCGCCACATAGAGATCGGGGGTTCGTTTGGCATATTGCCCGATATAGGGAATGCCGTCCAGGCTCATGCAGTCCTGCGTTGCCCAGTGCGCCGCCTCCTCCGCGCGAGGATAATACTCCGCCGCGAAACGGCGCAGTTCCGTCCAGCTGCCGCCATCTTTTCCCGTGCGGTGACTGCCGCCTCCGAGCAAAAGCAGATCTCCGTATCGGCGAAAGGAAAGCCCGCGTTCGTCCTCGTCGATATACATCCCGTCGGTGGCGGGCGCGTTTTTGAGCGCGATCACATAAGAGCGGTGTTGATAAAGTTTGAGAAAATATCCCCCATGTTTGTTGAGAAAGGGAAAGTGTGTGGTGACAATGATCTTTTTCGCGCGAATGATGCCGCGGTTGGTGACGGCTTCTCCCTCCCGCAGCTCCAACACTTTTGTTCGCTCCATGATGCGAAGCCCGCGAGCAATGCCATATGCGAATTTCAGCGGATGGAATTGTGCCTGCCCGCCGATTCGTACCGCACCCGCAATGGGAAAAGGAAGCGGAAGCTCGGTGACAAATTCGGCATCAACACCGAGCCTTCGATAGGCTGCGGCTTCGGCTTTGATTTTTGCGCTGTCGCTGCGGGTGTAGAGAAAGGCATCCTGTCGGGCAAAGTCGCAGTCAATCTCACCGCACAGGCTGCGGTAGGTGTCAAGTGCTGCGCGGTTGGCATCCAGATAAAGCCGAGCCTCCGCCTCACCTGCACGGCGGATCAGTTTATCATAGAGCAGGCCGTGCTGTACCGTGATCTTGGCAGTGGTGTTTTGCGTAATGCCGCCGCAAATTTTCTCCGCCTCCACCAAAAGATAATCTGCCCCCTGCTCATGCAGCATATATGCGCATAAAATCCCCGCGAGTCCGCCGCCAATGATCAGAATGTCGGTGTCGGTATTCCCACCGAGATGCGCAAAATCTGGACGTTCGGTATCGTTGTGCCAGATGGCGTGCATATCATATCCCCCCTTGCCTGTTAGTATGCACAGGAGGGAGGGAATTTATTTTACCGAGAGCACATATTGCCCTTTTCGCTTGCATATAGATGCATCGAATTGCCGATTTTCTCAAATATGAGGAGGGAAATCTATGTCCAACGAGAAGAAGCGCAAGATTGCCGTCTATGCGATCGCCATTGCTATTCCGGTGGCGACCGGACTTTTTTCCGCCCTGCTGACGCGGGACAGTATGCAGATTTACAGCGAAATCACCACGCCGCCCCTTGCACCGCCGTCGATCTTGTTTCCCATTGTCTGGACAATTTTGTATATCCTGATGGGCATCAGCTCGGGTATTGTTTGGCAGAAACGGAACGAAGCACCGGCACAGGTGAACACGGCAATTTCTTATTATGCCATGAGCCTGGCATTTAATTTTGTCTGGAGTATTATCTTTTTCAATTTCCGGCAGTATTTGTTTGCCTTTGTCTGGCTTCTCGGTCTGCTGTATTTGATTGTGCGCACAATTTTGGCGTATAAACCCATCTCTCCCGCAGCCGCCTATCTGCAGATCCCGTATGCGCTTTGGGTGAGTTTTGCCGGGTATCTGAATCTTGCGATTTGGTTGCTGAACAGATGAGCGGAAGATGAGAATAAGCAGAATATTTTTGCGTCAGGTCCCTTCAACGAGGGCGATTCGGCGAGGAGGGCGGCATAGGGGAAATCGCTCCGTCGCAGATGATTTTTGCTGCTGCCGATACCGGTACAGACGGCATTTTTACGATTGGTGATTCTCCCGATGCGTCGGTTTGGAAATCGCGGTGCAAATGTGAGCCCGCCCCTCCCCAAACGGGGAGAGGCGGGCGATTGACAGCGGCAGAGAATCATGATATAATTTCAGGGGGCAAATATGCCGCGCTGTCGGCAAACAATATACGAAAAAACGGCGTGTCCGGTGGGAAGGATGACGGAGAAAAACCATGAACAGTGAAAAATGGCGCAAACAGAATACCGAAAGTCTGCGGGGGAAAACGATTGCCGTGACAGGCTCGACGGGCGGGCTGGGCGGCGAGTTGTGCGCATATCTTGCCGAGCTTGGCGCGACCCTCATTCTGCTTGACCGAAATGCCGAGCGATCGGCCGCACATGCCCGTCGACTGCGCGAAAGCTTCGGTGCGGATGTCACCTGTGTCCGCCTGGATTTAGAGGACCTTTTTTCGGCAGAGGCGGCGGTGGAGATTCTGCTTGAACGGCAGATTGACGTGTTTATCCATAACGCGGGGGCGTACAGTATCCCGCGCCATGCCTGTGCCTGCGGCTATGACAATGTTTTTACCATCAACTTTGCGGCGCCGTATTATATGATTCGTCGGCTGATGCCCATGCTTCGCGCACGGCGGGGCAGGGTGGTGGCGGTGGGCAGCATCGCACATAACTACTCGACCATTGATCGGCAGGATGTCGATTTCAGCACGAGGAAAGCCGCTTCAAAAGTTTACGGGAATGCCAAGCGATATCTCATGTTCGCCCTCCATGCGCTCTTCCGTGACGAAACCGAAGCAAGCCTTGCGGTGACACATCCGGGCATTACTTTTACGAATATTACCGCGCATTATCCGAAGTTGATTTTCGCTTTGATCAAGCACCCGATGAAGGTAATATTTATGCGTCCGCGAAAAGCGGCACTGTCGATTTTAGCAGGCGTTTTCTCGCCGACACCGTACGGCACATGGATAGGGCCGCGTATCTTTGACATTTGGGGCTTGCCAAAACAGAGAAAGCTCCACACCTGTCGGACCGAGGAGAGGGAGAGCATCGCGCGGATCGCCGAGACGGTCTATGCGCGTTGTGCCGATACAATTACCCGGGTGTGACAACGAGATTTGCCGAGATAAAAAGAATAAAGAACAGCAGCGGGAAAGCAGTATGCTTTCCCGCTGCTGTTGCTTTGAGGGCAATGGACAGCATATACAAAATGAAAGGGAAAAAGAGAGAGTGTTGCGGTTATTGTTCTGAAATTTTGATCAGATTCAATTTTGTGTGTTACTTTGGCAGGTGAAATGTTATATAGTATATGCAGGGATATAAATCGACTTTTGGGGCTGTTTTTTGTTGAATTTTGCGCGATTTGGCGTGCGCATATTCGAGAAATAATGCAAAAAAATCACTCAATCGATACATTCGATTGAGTGAAAATTTTTGACGATAAATTTTCATAGAGTAAACCCCTCTATGAAAATGTGCGGGATATATATTATTGAATAGTTTTATTTCTTGGGATCAGTTTGACCAACATACAGACGGCTTATTGTGCGCAGGAAAGTCTCTCCAATTGGCGGCGCTTCATCTCCAGAGAAGGATGAACATATCGATTCATCGTAATCTGCACATTGGAATGTCCTAAAATTTCACTCAACGATTTGATATCCACTCCCTCTTCGACACATCTTGTCGCAAATGTGTGTCGAATCGTGTGAAAGGTATACTCGGGCAAGCCGCAAATGTGCAGCTGTCGCTTGTAAAAATATAAATATGCTCTCGGCTCCTCGGGCTTATCGCTGTCGGTTAAAAGATAGTGATGGGGAAGGGATGAGAAAAACATGAGCCTGTCCAGAAGAAACGCAGATAAGGGAATCACTCTGAGCGAAGATTGTGTTTTGGGTACGCTCATCATAATTTTTGTTTTTTCCTGCGCTGCCGCCGAATAATCATGCAGACGCTGCAGCGTATGACGAACATAGATGACTTGATTGTGTAAATCAATATCCTCCCATTTGAGTGCACACAATTCTCCGATTCTCAACCCCGTATACATCGCAAGCAGGATGCCGAAACACCGAACATTATCCTGAGTAAGAACATATTGCTCCAGCATCACGCGTTCCTGCGGCAGGAAAACACTGACTCTGCTGTCCGTCCTCCGCCAATCCGAAGAAGGTCGAATGTTCCGCAAAAAGCTTTCCTCCAGATAACCCTGCTGTGTACCGTAGCGAATGATAAGCCGGTAAACAGAGATAATATCCTGAATGGTTTTTCCCGAAAGTCCCTGATGTGTATGCCCTTTTTGCTTGGAGCAGATATATGCTTCCACCTCGGCATAGTCCAGATCGGAAATCGGACAGTTTCCGAATTCTGCATCAATATGGCGTTCATACAAATGCCGATATCGAACATAGGTCGCCTCTTTGACCGACTCCCGTTTATACGAAAGCCATGCATAAGACAATTCCCGCAAAGTCATATGCAAATCGATCGGTGCATCCATCACGTCGGCTGCCCCTTGACATTCGGCAAGTTTTTGTGTTCGCTTGGTTTTGGCCTCCGTATATGTCCTGCCATAAACCGAGCCGTAAATCATGTGCCCGTCGATAGAATGCTTTTTCGGATATCGAGCCTCCCATCGACCATCTTTGCGCTTGTAAATGTTTTCCCCTCGTCTTGACATTTTCTCCTCCATAACTTTTCATAATGACGATTAAAATGACGGCATATTGCACGACAAAACGACCGATATGGCCTCTCTGTTTTTTAACTAATTGTGAATTTTTTGTGTATAGCGCAAAAAAGGTTGCATTTTATGTTGTTTCATGCTATAATATCCGAGGATACAGCGATGGAAATTGGGTGTTGGGTTCGCTATTTTCTCATCATTTCTGTCCTCAAATGTGTCCGCACATTTTCATAGAGGGGTTTACTCTATGAAAAATGAGAATTCTTCTCTCTTTTCTTATTATTTTACACAACTCGGGTGGTATACGCTATCTTCTTGAGGAAAATTTTACATTTTGCAGGAACGAAAAGACACGAAGGAAGGGTAAAAGGATATCGAATAGATGTTGAATACAACAGAGACAAACAAACCTATCTCGGAACTGAAGCCGTGGCTCAAACATTTTCCGCGCGAGTCGTTGACTGTGCATATGCCATACCGTACCATATATGAGACGTTCAATCGTGTATGCACCGAGCATCCTTCCGCAAAAGCCTTGTATTATTACGGTACGCGAATGACTTATGCGGCATTGCTGCGCAAGGTTGACACATTGGCAAATTGTTTTTGGGGGATGGGCGTGCGAGAGGGGGACATGGTGTCCTTCCTGATGCCGACTACTCCCGAGTCGATTTGCTCGATGTACGCCCTCAATAAAATCGGCGCGGTGCCCAACTTTATTGATCCCCGCATGGATGTGGGGCGCATCCTGTCGGCGGCCAAAGGTGTACACTCCAAGCTTTTTGTGACCATTGATCTTGCTTTTCCCAAAGTGAAGGAAATTATGGAAGCGTTGGAGGCGGAAAAAATTATTGTTGCCTCGGCAGCAGATTCACTTCTCCCTCCGGCCAAGCTTTTGTGGCGCATCAAGGCAAAATGCGGCCATATCCCATACGGCGGGAATGTGATGCGGTGGAGCGAGTTGGCAGCATTCGGGCATGGAGTTAATGCTCCGCAGGTCCCGTTCAGAGACGGCTCCCTTGCGGCAATCACCTATACGGGCGGAACCACAGGAACACCCAAAGGTGTTATGCTGACCAATGACGGTCTCAACACCATGGCGGACAGCTTTGTGTTGTCGGGTGCGGTGCGGGGCGAGAATGACCGATTCTTGGAAATCATGCCCATCTTTGCATCGTACGGTGTGGGCTGCGGTGTACATATGCCGCTGGCTATGGGATTTGAATTGATTGTGATTCCCAAATTCACCCCGGATCAGCTCGGCAGGTTGATTCGCAAATATCGCCCAAATCATATGATGGGCGTTCCGTCTTTTTATGAACAGCTGATGCACAGCAAAGACCTTTGGGATGTTGATCTCAGCTTCCTTTTGACGACGGGCTGCGGCGGCGATACGATGAATCCCGGCCTTGAGGAGCGGTTTAATCGTTTTTTGCGGGAACACCGTGGGAAATATCCCCTATCCCAAGGGTATGGGATGAGCGAAATGAGCGGTGCGGCAACCTGCTGCTTTGGTAATATATATAAAGATAACAGCTCCGGCATTCCGCTGCTTGTCTCGACTGTCGGCATTTTTGATCCCGACAGCGGGGAAGAGCTTGGCTTCGGTCAGGAAGGCGAGATCTGCATGACGGGGCGAAATATGATGGCGGGATATTACCATAATCCTGACGAAACAGCAAACGTGATGCGCCGGCATGCCGACGGAAAGCTTTGGATTCATTCGGGCGATATCGGGTACATAGACGAAGACGGCTTTGTCTTTATCAAAGGGCGGATCAAGCAGATCATCATTCGATTTGACGGTCACAAGGTTTTCCCTGTTTCCATTGAGGGGGTAATCAACCGCCATCGAGCGGTCGGAGAGTGCGCCGTGGTGGGAATTCCCGATCCCGATCATGCACAGGGCGAGGTCCCGCTTGGAATTGTCGAATTAAAAAGTACCCTGACCGAGCAGGTTGATACCCAAGCGCTGAGGCGTGAGCTGCTTGCCATGTGTGATGAACTGTGCGAAGAGCGGGGGAAACCTGCAGATATTGTGTTTATCCCCAAAATGCTGTACACCGGGCTCAATAAACACGATTACCGTCGGCTGCGCGAATTGTATCGTGAGCATATTCCCCAAACACGATAAGTGTATATCAAAAACATTATTGCCGAATATTTGGCGTTAATGGAATAAATCATGCAAAGGACCATTGGAACAATGGTCGATATGGAGGTTAACTATGATTCAACAAAAGAGTCGGAAATGGCGTTCTTTCATATCCATGCTTCTGGCGATATGCTTGATGCTGGGTATAATGCCTGCCGCGTTTGCTGCCGAAGCGGCAGATACCGGGGGCAAGGGAACCATCAAGTATGTTTCGCTTGGCGCTTCCAATGTCAACGGGTTTGGCCTTTCGGGTTATCTGCCTGAAGGTACAACCGCGGCAAATAAAGACACGGCCAATGTATACGGTTATCTGCGCTCTCCCGAAGGAAGTTATCCCGATTTGATCAGGGACTATCTTGTAGAGCAGGGCTATGCGGTTGAGCTCGATCAGCTTGCCATCAGTTCGATGCGTGTTGAAGAGCTGCGCGTGCTGTTGGATGAAGATTATTACGGTGATGCTTACACCGAGTGGAGATTCACCGGCGGCGATAAGTGGTTTGAGAAAGCAGAGCAGGGGGGACTCGAAGCACTGCGTTCCGCTTATCAAAATAGTATTGCCGATGCCGATTTGATCACTGTCGATATCGGTGTCAACAATTTTGGTGTTTTTATCGGCAATCATATCCTGGGTTCGGATAAAGAATTCCCGATGACGAATATCAGCCCCGAGATTGCCCAGCAATATGCGTCGGCAAAGGTGTATGTGGCACAGCTGCTGGCCGAATATGGCTGGTCTGTGGAGGATTTGAATGTCGGTCTCGACCTGGAGCACGCGGTGGATATTCTTGCCTATGCACTGGCAGGCTTCTGCGTGAATTTCGATATTGTCATGGGAGAGATCTATGCTCTCAATCCCGATGCAACCGTTGTGGTTGTCAGCATCCAGAACCTGATGGAGGGGTTGGAGATTACCGTTCCTGGTGTGGAGCAGGCGCTTCCGTTCGGTGATATGTGCGGTGCCCTGGTGAATGCAGCCAATATTTATATCGCAGGCGGCTCTGCCTATGCGCAGAAGTACCTCTGCGCCGATGTCCGTCAGAACGGGCATGTCGAGTTTTTTGCAGACCAGCTTCTGGCCTGGAACGGAACCGATGCACTGGACAGTGATATTATCGATTGCTTTAATCTTTACGACGGCTCGTTGTATTTGAACTACACGGTGCCTGCAAGCATTCCGAACTGGAGCTCCCTCAGCAGCAATCAGCAAAACGCGGCTTTGAACGCGGCATATTCGGCGGTTGCACATATTATGCAGGCAGGTCTGCAGGTTCAAACGCTGGATATCACCGGCTTTGCACAGTACGGCAGCCGATTGACCAATGCCTTGGGGAATAAGATTAGCGCTGAAATTACCAAAGCGGTTACTGCGGCACTGACTCCCGGTCAGTCTTATGTCTTTGATGAAGATGCATTCTTCACCCTTGACGGCGTACCTCGCGTTACGGTGGAAACGGTAGCTGCTCTGGCAGCACGCACCAGCATCGGCAACAGCTTTTTCGCACATCCCAACCGCAACGGGCACAGAGAAATTCAGGCGGCAATTCTGAATACGCTGGAGAACGGTACGGCGGGCAAGGATATCCTGATGGATGAGCTGGCGATTGCCGCACAGGATTTGATGGCGCTTGCTGTCAAATACGGTCCCGAAGCACTGCTGATGCTTGAACAGTATGTGATCGAAGAGGGCTGGCTCTCGGCTGAAGATGTGGTTCTGCTCAAGTCCAAGGTCAATGCAGCTGTTGCCGCTGTCGAACAGGGTGACGAGGCGGCAATTCGTCAGCTTTGCAGCGAGTTGATTGAATTCCTCTATCTCAAGAGCATTGAGTATGACGAGGAAATTCAAAGTGTTCTGAATTGGATCGTAGATACATATCTGGCACAGGCAGTGGAAATCCTCAAGGAGCTTGCTGTCAAATATGGTCCTGAAGCACTGCAGATGTTTGAGCAGTATGTGATCAGTGAAGGCTGGCTGTCGGCTGGCGATCTCCAGCAGCTCAAGCTCAAGACAAACGAGATTATCGGTGTTCTCGAACGTGCCGATGAAGATACCGTTCGTCAGCTTTGCGCCGATTTGATTCGCTTTGTTTATGACAAGAGCGTCGAAGCAGGCGTCATCAATGATAAAGAAGTCCAGAAGGTCATCGGTTGGATGATTGACGTTTACGATTACTTTACGGCAAACGATCCCGAGCAGATCAAGGCCGATGCCCTGGCATTGCTGAAAAAGCTTTGGGATGAAAAGATCGGGCAGCATATTCGTCCCGATGATGAACTGATCGAGGATCTGATCGACGATCTTGACGGGCTGCTTGAACTTGTGACGCCCGAACAGATGAAAGCGTATATTACGCATATGCTGACCGAGCTGTGGAATACCCATGTAGCACCTTATGTTGCACCTGCCGATGCGTATATTCAGCAGTTTATTGCCGATCTGAACATTTTGCTCGATATTCTTGAGAACACCTCGGCCGAAGATGTTCAGTCGGTTGTCCGCACATACATCGATGCACTCAAGAGCAAATATGCACAGCTCATTTATGATGCAACGCATACCGAATATACCGCCGATGAAAAGAGCTATTATGTGGCACTTGGCGGCTATACGGCATCGGGAAGCGGCTTGATTTACGGGGAGAATCCCTATTTCGCACTGCTTGCTGAAGAGCTGAACATGAAGAGTTCGCAGATCGCGGCACTCGGAGAGAGAAACGGCTTGCTCTCTACCGATATTTTGGCCTATGTCCAGGCAAACGCAGCATCGATTGCCAAGGCCGATCTGATTACCTATGAGGGAGATGCAAGCAGTATTCTGTTTGCCGTACTCAATCAGGAAAAACCCGATTGGTCGCGCTACTTCTCCGATGAGGATCTGGCATTGATGGAAGAAATCCGCGCAGAGCTTCTCGCGATTCTTGCCGCCGATTGGAGTGCTTATGCCGATGTTGATGTCACCGCACTTACCGCTGAACTCAAAGCTCGTGTTCTGTTGGCGCTTCCCGCCGAGCTGCGTGATGATGCACAAAATACAGCAGCAGTCGAGAACCGTGTCAATGAAATTCTCAACATTTGCTTGACGCAGATCGGTACTGCACTGCAGATCGCCGAAAATGAAAAGAACGACGTGATGAGTCAAGTGAATGCTCTTGATCCCACCGTGCTTGAGATGGCAGAGAAGTTTGTCTATGCCTGTGTTGCATATTCCATTGATACCATTAAGGCGCTGGAAGCAATTCAGACCATCAATCCCGATGCCACTGTACTGGTCGTTGGTATGTATAATCCGCTGCGCGGATTGCAGATCACCGTAAACGGTACCACCATTGACGTGGGTGAAATGATGGAGCTTGTCATTGATGCCACCAATGTTTATTACACGGCTTATGCAATTTGTGACGGAAATGTTACCTTTGTGGATGTGTCAAATGCCGAAACTGCCGGCTTCTCTGGGCTGAATTCGGATAATCTGAATTCGAGCGATATGATTTCGGTACTTGCATCTTTGGTAGTAAATGCCAAGGATAATATGCATGCCAATGCAGCAGGCCATGCGTATATTTTCGAGCAAATTATGGAAGCACTCGCAGTCAAAACCGAAGGCCTGTTGGGCGATGTAAATCTGGACGGTACGGTAGATGCCGATGATTTGACCATCCTCGCTCGTCACATTGCCAAGATTGAGCCCATGGTTAAGACGGCGGCACTTGCGAATGCGGATGTCACAGGCGATGGTATGATTGATGCAAACGATTTGGTTCTGCTGTCCAGATATGTTGCAAAAATTATTCCCTCCCTGCGCTGACAGCGGGATAGATTAAGGAGGAGATATCGACATGAAAAGAAGATTTATGTGCCTGTTTCTGTGTGTAGTCACAATGCTCTCTTTGCTGACACTGCACACATCGGCTGCCGGCAAGGCAAATCTCGACATTTCGCTGAGCAGCAACGCGGCGCTCAGCGGAGAAACCGTAACGGTTACACTGACAAATGGCGCTATGACGCTTGAGGCCTTGACGGGCGGTATTGCATTTGACAAAACCAAACTCGAATGTGTAAGCATTACGGGCGCCAATTCCGCTTATCCCGACACCATTTATCTGACCAAAACAACAGGACTTTCTCCCATTCAGGAAGTGCTTACCGCATCGACCGTGGCAGAGGCTAACCAATACGGTACGGTTGGCTTTGCGTGGGTGAATACCGAAAATCAAAGCTACAAGGCCGGCACCATTGCAACTATTACCTTTAAGGTAAAGGATAGTGCGGCGGGGCAGACGGCGATCACGCTGTATGAAAACAGCGCAGGCACCCATGCATATGCCAATGACAATGTAAACAACGGGGCAGATGTAATTGTGTTCAGTCGTCCGCACAGCCACGATATCAGCACGGCTTGGACGCAGGATAAAACCCACCACTGGAAGAGCTGCAGCGGCTGTGACGAGAAGCTTGACTATGCCGCGCACATTCCCGGTCCTGCCGCAACCGAGACCGAGCCTCAGGTTTGCACTGTTTGCCAATATGTTCTGGCGCCTGCTACCGGACATATCAATCATGTATTCGGCGAGGATTGGATGAATAACGCAACCCACCACTGGAAGAGCTGCAGCAGCTGTGACGAGAAGGCTGACTATGCCGCGCATATTCCCGGTCCTGCCGCAACCGAGACCGAGCCTCAGGTTTGCACTGTTTGCCAGTATGTGCTGGCACCCGCAACTGGACATATTGTGCATACCCCCGATGGCGATTGGAAGTATAACGAAACGCAGCACTGGCAGAATTGTGTCGGCTGTACTGAGGTAATGGGGCTGGAAAACCATCACGGCGGATACGCAACCTGTGAGGATCCCGCAATTTGCGCGGATTGCGGTCAGGCATATGGTGAGCTGGCAGCGCATGTCGACCTCAACGGCGATAATCTCTGCGATGTGTGTTTGATGGTTCTGCAAATGCCTTCCCCCGATGATCCCGAATATGATATGTGGTTTGGGTGGTTGATTAGTCTCTACAACAGAAAGTTTGACATCACAGCATCGGCAGGCGAGGGCGGATCGATTACACCTGCGGGTGTATCCACCGTAAAATACGCCAAAAAGCAGACCTATACCATTCGGGCAAATTACGGTTATGAGATTGTCGATGTCATCGTGGATGGCAAGAGCGTAGGTGCAGTTTCCGAATACACCTTCAAACGCGTGCGTGCCGACCATACGATTACAGCGACCTTTGCCAGAACGGAGTGGGATAATCCCTATACCGACGTTTCGGATAAAGATTGGTTTTACGATGCTGTTCGTTATGTGACCGATAAGGGTATGATGAACGGCATGGGAGAGGGAATCTTCTCCCCTGACGTTGTCTCCAGCCGTGCCATGATCGTGACCGTTCTGTGGCGTATGGAGGGCAAACCTGCGGTCGATCAGAAAGCAGCCTTCACCGATGTAGAGGACGGTACTTGGTACACCGATGCCGTCGCATGGGCATATGCCAATGAGATTGTCAACGGCATGGACGACGAAACCTTTGCACCCATGGATGCGATTACGCATGAGCAGCTTGCCGCGATCTTGTATCGCTATGCGGCATATAAGGAGTATGATACTTCTGCTGCAAAAGCGATTGCCGGCGCACAGATCAGCGACTGGGCAAAGCCTGCCGTTGAGTGGGCAAATGCAGCAGGTCTGCTGGACGGTGTACAGAAGCACGATTATGCACCGCAGAAGGAAGTTCGCCGTGCGGAAATGGCGGATGTGCTGATGCGTTTCTGCGTGGCTTACGCAAAATAAAGCATACAATAACAGGGGGAAAGCAGGGGCTTTCCCCCTGTTATTCAATCGGGAATTGCGTGGGAATTTACGCTCCGTTTGATGAAAAACTGCCTATCTTTCGCAGGGGCTTTCTACAATTGTTGTACAAACTGAACGAGAGCGCGCCGCGACGGGGGGAGTGGTTGATATTTCTGCCGAAAATATGCGAAAGACTTGTAATCGTCCGGAAAGTTTGATATAATGAAATCGATATTCTCTTACTGTAACGGAGGTTTTTCGTATGAAATTTTCTGCTCAAACCCCTTGGATCGCCGAACGCGAGGCGACCGTTTGTACTTGGAAGGTGGACTATAACCGCGGCTATATCAGCAACATGGCAACGTCGCTGTTGGTGGATTTTATCTCCATGTCCGACCGTCAGCTGGGCGAATACGTCAAGATGATGAAGGCCTGCGGCTTTACCGGCATTCAGGTCACCGATATGGTGTCTGCATGGCGCGCCAGCGGCTCGTGGGAGATCGTCCATGACCGCTACAAGGTGCTTGCCAATGCACTCCACGAGAACGGGATGAAATTCACCGTCTGGTGCTGGGCGGCCGAGTTCTCGGGCCACGGCTGGCATGACAACACGGTGGCATACCGCAACGCCGATCCCGAAAAGCCCGCCTGCGAGGATCCCCGCGTGCTGGCGGCCTTCAACAAATACTATGACATCTACGCCGATCTTGCCCCCTATGCCGACCGGGTGATCGCCCACTTCTTCGATCCCGGCAACCTGCGGGATACCCCCAGCATTCTCTACTTCACCAAGCTGCTGGCCGACAAGTTCCGTGCCAAGAACCCCGACATCAAGATCGCAGTCGATACCTGGGGCTGCCCCGAGAGTTATCCCCAGGAGCTGGTGGATGCCGGCATGAACGATATCATGCTCATGGAGCTGCCCTTCCTGCCCACATGGCGTGAGGAAGGCAAGCGCGCCAAGTTCCGCGAGGGCGTCAAGGCGCTGGGCTGCGGCCTTGGCTCCTGGGGCTGGTACACCTGTGAGTACGAGATCGACCAGTTCCCCTTCATGTGCATCAACAACCGCGTCCTCTCCGACGTCTACAATCAGACCCGCGCCCAGGCTGACGCGGTGATGACACCCACCTACTGGAGCGAGATGGACTCCTACCACCTCCTCAACTTCTTCTCCATGTACGCATCCGGCCACCTGCTCATCGATCCCGAGGCAGATCCTGATGTCCTGCTGGCGGACAGTGCCGAGGCCATCACCGGTGCATCCCATCCCGCGAACAAGGCCAAGCTGCTGGCGGCGCTGGAGCTGATCCGTGATGCCCGCAGCGGCGACAAGTGGGATACATACTGGTGGAGAGAGCCGGGCTACAAGCTGGTGAACGGTGACTACACCGATATCCTTGCCCGCGCCGACGCTGTCATCGCCGACTTTGAGACGCTGATCGCCGAGGAGGAGCCCACCGACGGCGTGGCATTCCCCATCACCCGCAACCAGTTCTACCGTCTGATTGTGCCTCACCTGTATCAGGTGCGCCAGTTTGCCCGGTTCAAGGTTGACTTCGCCGCCCTCAAGCAGCGCAAGGAAGAGGGCGCAGATGCCGCCGAGCTGCAGGCTCTGGTGGATGTGATTCCCTTCGAGGTGCCCGAGTACAACTGTGTCATCGGCCTTTGGGGGCAGCCCGAGGCGCGTGTGGCGTACATTCTGCTCCGCACCTTCTGCCGTGACAATAACCTCCGCCTGCCCGAGCGCCGCGCCATGCGCTTCGTCTTCAAGCGACGCCTGGTGGATGCGCTGGGCACCAGACAGCGCGGTAAGGATTACCCCGTCTACGTCAGCCCCAAGTTCTACGAGAACGCCGGCCCGTGGGGCATGGAAATGGCCACCGATCTCATGAACGAGCTCCTTGAGGAAGGCGTGCTGATCCGCCGCGAGGAGGACGGCCTGATGGCGCTTGCCAACTGGTCGGACTACCGCTTTGATTTCAGTATTTAATTTGAGCCGATAATCGGTGGTTGATCGGTGCATATCGCCGACAGAGATCCATCCTGCGGAGGTGCCGCACTTCATGTGCGCATCTCCGCTTTTTTCGATCAATGCGCGCATTGTGGGCGCAGATGGTGGCCATGCAGGGCATCCCGCCCCAAGTTTATATGATTACAAGGAAAGCAGGTGTTGATATGGACAAAATTACCTTTGGAAAATTCATTCGTGAGAACAGAAAAAAAGCAGGTCTGACACAGACTGAGCTGGCAGCTGCGCTGATGGTCAATCCCAATTCGATCGGCAACATTGAGCGGGGGCAAACCTATCCCGATGCCGAAAAGCTGTTTCGGCTGATTGTGCTGCTCGATCTCTCCATCGACGCGCTGATGTTTGCCGAGAGCCGCCTGGAGGCATCGCATTTGCCGCCCGAATTGAACGAAGGGCTGGATGCCCTGTCTGCCGAACATCGGGGGATTGTGCTGGAAACCATGAAAACATTGATTGCGCAGCTTCGGCAAAAGGCGTCGGCACCCGCCTGCGCCCCCAAACGCGGCGGTGAATCGTAACGCCTGAGACACAGCAGGCACAGCTGCCGCAGGGGCATTTTCCCCGCCGATGCAGGGAAAGGAGGGGAAATTCCGCCCATTTTAGCCCCCCAAAAAATTTTTTTCAATTTTTTTCAAATTTTTTTGTTGGGTTTTGCGAAAAACGGTATTATATGTATGAGGGGAGGTGCTCTCATGCAAAACAGACGAATAAAGGAGAGAAGAAGAAATGAGTCAGGTTAGATTTAATCCACCATCTGATAAAGAAAAGCAAGCTTTGCCGCCCGAGGATAGGGCTGTGATTGCGCAGCTTCATGCCGAGATTGATCGCGAACTGGAAAAGCCGATCGATCAGCAGGATGAGCAGCTCATTCACAACGGGATTCAGAGAATCGCCGAGATCAAGGGCGTTCGGGCGAGCTTTACCCCTGAGGAGATTGATGCCCGCATGACCGCTGTGCTGGCGCGCGCCGAGGCCGAGAGCAAAGAACGCAAACGCCGCCCCGTGCGCACCAAAACGGCACTGCTTGCGGCATGCCTGGTTGTTGTTCTCATCATCGGTGCATGTTCGGTGTGCGCAGTTTCCCCCACCTTGCGTGCGTGGTTTGAGCAGTTGAAAAACCACAGCGAGCGTTCGGTGGTGGAAGACACCGGCATTACTTACACCTATGCGGGAGAAACGAAATTGTTTGGCGATATGGAAGCATTTCTGCGTGCCGAAAACCTTGACCTTGTTTATCCGGTCGGGTTGCCCGACGCAATCGAGATTACCGGTATACTGGGGTTTGACCTTGAAGGTGTGAGATGCTACAATATTCGCTTCAATACGAGCGATATCATGATGTTGATTCAGCTCGGCAATGCAGATGCATTTTTCCCATCGGAAGATTGTGAAATCTATACAACCGATTTGGGCACTTTTTATATCGTTCATGAAATCGTTCATGAATATGAAATAACCACAATAACAGGCATAATCGGTCAGGATCTTTATCATTTTACATTCCCCAATACCTTTGACATAAAAAATATTATAGACACATTAAAAGGAAACGAACATGAAACAGGCAATTAAATTGATAGCCGTCTTGCTCGCCGTGCTTTCTCTCACCTTTGCGGTTTCGGCAAGCAGTACAAGCAATTTGACGATCAGTTATCCCGAGGAGGATGTCACAGTCACGTTCGATGCATCGACCACATTCTCTGCAGAGCAGAGACAGCGGATCGCCGATTTTATTGTGCTTGACACTCCCGTGGTCCAGTCGAGGGCGTGGTGCTGGCTGACCGGTCATGACAAGATCACCGAGACGGTCACGGCAACGCACCATAAGGAAAAAAATCTTAGTCCCCGCTGTCTTTTGAAGGTTTATTTGATTACCACCTGCTCCAAATGCGATTATTACGAAGAAGAACTGTATAGCTCGGGTTACATCACCTGTTGTCCGGAAGACTAATCTCTCCCGAACATCACCATGTTCTCTGTTGCACCTCTCCTCCCCCCCGAGCGGCAGTCGCTCGGGGGAATTTTGTTGAAAAAAATCATCGTCATATTGCACAAGGCGAACTACATAGACCGTTTTCAAGTGCAGTGCGGCGTGGTAGACTATATTCGACAAGGAGGATGATACTATGTCTCGACAAACCGATCCCATTCAGCGTAAATTCTCAAGGCTCATTTATCATACCCGCACACGCAAGCATCTTACCCAAGCCGCCGTTGCAGAGGGCGCAGATATTTCCAAGCGCTGGTATCAGCGCATCGAAAAGGGTGAGGCAAGAGCAAGTTCTACCACCGCCCTGCGAATCATGGCTTTTCTTGAAATCGACAGCAAATACCTGCAGGAGGGTAACGAGTTCCCGAACGCAGGTGAGGAGGATATCGCATAATGCATTGTCACTATTTGGTCGTGCGCGAAACCTACATGGATGATGAGCACGCAAGAACCGCATACGGCATTGCCGCCGTCATCGAATACGATGGCTGTGTATCGGTGATGCAGTCTATCTCGGATATATATCCCGAGCTTGCCCCTGTCAGAGATCTGGTAAAGTGCTGCAACGCACTTGATCTTGAATTGATCCATTTGGAAGAGATTGTGGAGGATTTTTTCGGTGAACGCGTTTAATGTAAGCCCTGGCATATCAGAGTCAGCATCAAGGTGCCGGCTCATTTTTTTTTGCTGTTTGGGAGAGGGGAAAAACGCAGAGGTGTTTTGAGGATGTTAAAATATTGTGAACTCACATCTGTACTGTGTATTCAAAGTTTAACTTTCTTTTCAATTTTTTCCGCATCAGGTATACTATATCCGTAAACATACGCGATACCAAGCGGGCGACAGACACCAGCCCCATCCCGGCATTGGGACGTCGCCGAGACGATCTCATGCGGAAAGGTCGTGGATTATGACACTCAACGAAGCTTGTCAAACATACTATTTGTCCATATATTGGCGCTGCCTGCACGCCCTGTATTATAACGATGCGCAAGCCGAGGATGTAACACAGGAAGTTTTTCGTGAGCTGTGCATGCAGTGGGATCGGTTGGAGAAGCAGCATATTTGCGCATGGCTCTATAAAACCGCCGATTATATGGTGCTGAAAGCAAAAGCACAATATGTCCGATCCCGGGGCAAGACGGTTGCCCTCGACGAAACCTATATCGAAAACCTGCCCGAACAGTTTGAGCTGCATGAGCAGATGCAGATCAATAAGATTGATGCCGATCCCGACCTGTACTGTGAACAGGTCTACGCCGGACTCAGTGATCGGGAAAAGGAACTGTTGGGATATCTTCGCCTGAAAATGAAGCATGCCGACATTGCGCGTTTGATGGGAACCTCCGTGAACGCGGTTACCATGGCGTCCATTCGCCTTTACCGCAAGGTGAAGCGATTGATACAGCAAGTTGTCGATGACATATAGCTGAATGAAACAGATAAAACCGAAATTCGGTGCGGCAGTGGAAATATGGGGCCGCAGCCGAGCCAACGCCCGTTCCGCCCCAGTCGGCCGAACGGGCGTTGCTTTTTTTCGCCGAAATGATTGGGCGGAATTTATGTGATTTCACTTGATCTTGCGGCCGAAATTTGTTATAATTTATGGTGTATTGTCGGGTGAATGCGGAAGACTGTGGCGGAGAGGAGAATGAACATGACACGTTATGATATGATCGAGCGAATCGGCAAAGCGTATTTGACCTCCAACATTGAGGGGGGCGAATACAGCTATGTGCAGGAGGCAGGCTCCAAAGCGGCGCTGGAAAAAGCCGTCGGCCGCCCTGTTTCGCATTTTAAGCTGGATATTCGCTTTGAGAAGAAGGATGTTGTCATTCTTGTTGAGACAAAGCAGGTCTTTCAGCCGGAAGATGAGGCTCAGCTTGCCGAGTATTTGGCGGCAGAGCGTGCATTGCACAAGGGCAAGAAAGTCATATGCATCCTGGCCAATACCAACAATGACAAAATTAAAGTGTGGAAATCCTTTGTTGAGGAGAAATTTGTCCTCCGCGATGAAACCGTTCTCGATTCGATGGAGCACTATGAAAAATTGTTCGATATGAGCAAGCAGAACGACAGAGAAAAGGTGCTCAAGAACACCTATGATCTCAATGAGCTTCTGCACAAGATGGATATTAAGGAAGATCTGCGCAGTCAGTTTGTGGGGACAACCCTGCTCTATATCAAGGATATGCTCAAGCGCTGCGGTATGCCGACCATTGACGATGCGCTAATCAAGCGCCTGAATGCCGTTTGGTGTATGATGTCTGCCGATGAAATCCGTGCGGCGATCAAAAAGACACTGGACGATTTGCTGGAGGGATCGGATAACAAGGCAAAGAAGATTGAGCTGCTCCAGAAAAATGTGCTCGACGATCAAAAGGTGAAAAATCTGACCTTGGCACATTGGATGCAGATTCTGGATACGATCATCATTGACATATACCGATATATCGACGCGGACAGCTCGGAAGGGCAGGATATCCTGAACCTGTTTTTCATCGCCTTCAACAAATATACCGGAAAGGCCGACAAAAATCAAGCCTTTACTCCCGACCACATCACCGAATTCATGTGCAGGCTTACCGAAATCGATCGGCATACGGTGGTGTTGGATCCCACTTGCGGAAGCGGCTCCTTCTTGGTTCAGGCGATGGTGAAGGAATTTGCCGACTGCCGCCGAGGGAAAACGGCAGCCGAAGCCCACGCGCTGATGCAGACGGTCAAGGAAAGGCATATTTACGGCATCGAAAATGAAGAGAAAGCGTATGGGCTCGCCATCACCAATATGCTCATTCACGGAAACGGCAGCAGCAATATCAAGTTCGACAGCTGCTTTAACTGCAAGCATTTTATTCAGTCGATCGATCCGGACGTCATTTTGATGAATCCCCCCTATAACGCCAAGCCGATCGGCATTCCCGAATTCTATAAAAAAGACTGGGGAAATGCACGGGATGGTAAGGAGGATTCCACCAAGGGACTTGTGTTTATTCATTTCCTCTCGGATGTCATCAAAGAGATGAACGATGAAAGAGAGCGCAGTGGTGCGCAAAGAAAAACGGTAAAACTTGCCGTTTTGCTGCCCGTATCTGCGGCCATCGGTGCAAACAGTCTTATCCAAAACGAAAAATTTTCCATGCTTGAGGACAATACACTCGAAGCGGTGTTTACGCTGCCGAATGAGATGTTTTATCCCGGCGCCTCGGTTACCGCGTGCTGTATGGTGTTCACCCTGGGCAAACCCCATAAAAAGCCAGACGGAACGGTAAACGAAACATTTTTCGGATACTATAAAGACGACGGCTTTAAGAAAAAGAAGAACCTCGGACGTGTTGAGCAATTTGATGCGAACGGAGAGTCCAGATGGCGCGTCATGGAAGAGCAGTGGCTGTCCCTTTTCAGGAACCGTAAGGTTGTTGATGGCTTGTCTGCGACGGCGGTCGTGGACGGAAACGCCGAATGGCTGTGCGAGGCATATATGAAAACCGATTATTCCAAATTGACAGAAGCGGATTTCCGGCAAACCGTCAATGACTATTTGGCCTATTTGGTGAAAAGCGGTGAAGTTTATGAAGCTCAATGAACTTTTTCACATCTATTATCCGAGGACGCTGATCTATTCGGAAATGACTCCCGATGATGGCGGAATTAACTTTGTCAGTTCACAAGAAAAGAACAACGGCGTGGTCGGAAGAGTAAAGCGCGAAGAGGGCATCAAAATTTACCCGGCAAAATGCATCACGGTTCCGCTCAAGGGTTCTGTCTTAATGGCGCATTTGCAGCACGAACCCTGCTATGTTGCCCACCAAATCGCTGTGCTTGTGTCCAAATCGCCCATGTCGGATACGGATAAGCTGTGCTATGTGACGTATATTCGCAGCAATGCATATAAGTACAGTTACGGCCGCCAGGCCGACAGAACACTGGGGGAGCTTGAGCTGCCCGATGTGCATTCAATCAATCGCTTTCCGGTGGATGTGCGTCCGATCAAAACCGCAAATACAGCGCCATCGCAGCCACTTTGCATCGATGAATGGGAAGATTTTTCGCTCGGTGCGCTTATGTCCGAAATATACAAAGCCAAAGCCCACAACAAGGATGATTTGGTCGTGTGCAATGATGCTGAGCATGCAATCCGATACATCACCAGAACGGGTGAAGACAATGGGTGCGAGTTAATCGTTTCCGGGCACAATGTTGACAAGGATGCCTTTGAGGCGGCGAATGCAATCACCATCGGCGACACAACGGCGACGTGTTTTTATCAAAACAGGCCGTTTATTGCGGGAGATCACATGGTGGTGCTTCGGGCGGATTGGTTAAATGAAGCAAGAGCCCTGTTCATCTTGTCGATTTTGAGAAAAGAACAATATAAATACTCATACGGACGGGCTTTTTTGATGGATAGAATCAGGGAAACCGTATTAAAGCTGCCGATTGTTCGCAATGCGGATGGAAGTCCCCATATCGATGAATCTTGTCGCTTTTCGGCGCAAGGATATGAGCCCGACTGGACGTTTATGGATAATTATATCAAATCATTGCCGTACGGAGACAGAATATAACGTCGAACTTGGCGGGATAGGCTCGAATTGTTATCGGACTTTTCCCGCGAGGCGTCTTAATGTGTCCCAGCGGCGGAATTTGAGCCTTGTATTAGCGGGCAGACCGCACGGCATTGAAAAATGCGCGAGGGGACTGGTGCTCAAGCGTCAAACCTCCAAAAAAGCGGCAAACAAGCCGCTTTTTTGG
Source organism: Clostridia bacterium (assembly GCA_017407835.1). Lineage (GTDB taxonomy): Bacteria > Bacillota > Clostridia > Oscillospirales > CAG-272 > SIG693. Next base: position 11,442 of record JAFQVV010000005.1, on the reverse strand, counting down.
AGGTTTTGAAGAAATTAGAAGGAATGGTTATAGTTTCAGATGGCGGCACTTGGCCGCCAAATCAAATTCAACGGGGGTGTTGCGCAAATGAGCGCTGCACCCCCGTTTTTAAATGGATATATTGCAGTTTTAACGATGTCTACAGCCGACGAATAGACGGTGTTTCAAACGCCCTCTGTGTTGTGTTTCCTGCAATTGCGCGCATGGATCAAAAGCCGAACAGGTCCAACCAATTGACACATTGAGCTGACAATGGATATCGGCCTGAGGCATAAAACGGATATAGCCCTCCGGCATATGGTTTATCGGAATATACAACAAAATCTACACCGGCTAATTTTTCGTTATAGCAGATAAACATTTTTTCCCAATAATCTTCTTCACCTGTACGTTTTGGGGTATAAGTCAGTTCTATCCGAAAAGGTGTATCTATACAGGCAGAGTAGTCGTCCGGGCGAAAAGCACCTTGCACGTACGCGTGCTGCATATAATATACACTGTTGTAGTAGAAATTAAGCAACTTAATGAGGCGGGGATCGTCGAGTGCAATTTCGGTAACTTCGCCATTCTGATAAAGCGTTGCACTATCCGGAACGTTATGACTTTTCGGATAGCTCTCATAATAGGTGTCCGGAATCTGTGCATAGATGGTTTCCCAGTCATATTCTTTCAAGAATGTTTCGGTATCCATTGAGAAATGACTCATTCCGGATACCTGATCTAGCCTTGCATACGGTTTATCTGCATATGTATTGCGAACTTCCGCTTCGGTGATAGTTGTTGTCTCAGCGGGCACGGTTGTTGTCTCGACGGGCGCGGTTGTCGTCTCGACAGGCACAGTCGTTTGAGTGGGGGAACCCGTTGTTTGCGATGGTATCCCCGTTATTTCCGTTTCGCCGGCATTCGTCTGATTGGGATTGGACTTATCGACGATATGCTCTCCTTGGCACGAAACCAAAAGGCAAGAGACGAGCAGGGCAGCTGTAGTGATTTTCCAAAGACCATTCTTCATAACGGATTCCCCCTTGATAAGAAATTTATGTTATTCTTGCATCAAACTTTTGTAGAGCGCATATGCGGTTTCCAGTGTTAACTCTACCGGCAGCTCATCACAGATGACGGCACCGTTTCTGTACACAACCCAGCCCGGCAATTGATTGCTTGCAGAAAAAGATGAATCAGCTCCCTTTACAACATATTTATTTCCGATTACAATGCCGTTGGGATTGATTTTCATGCTGAGCCAGCAGGCAATGTTGTCATCCGCATCGCCGCCCGCAGTATAGCAGGCTGTAATCATGACAAAATTAATGTTGCAATTTTGATCCAAATTTTGGATATCTTCCAAACTAACAATGTTCGGTTGATTGTCATCGTTGGTATGTCCGACTAAGCGATTGGATTCTCCGTGCGTGTGAATAATCACGCAATGTCCTGCTTGATCCCAACAATCGATAAACTCAAAGGCGTCTGTGGGTGCCTGCACCTCGGGCTGGCTGTCAGCGCCCATCGCAGAGGTCATGTTTGTTCCCATGACACCCGACGAGTTCACCCATTTGTCAGCAACGCAGCTGATTACCGTGACATAGCCGGAAGTTACAACATGCAAAAAACATTCTGCCGATTCATTGCCTGCAGTTGCTGTAATGGTGGCGGTACCTTCCGATTGTGCAGTGATTTTTCCGGTGGTAGGAGAAACTGTTGCAACGCACGGATCACTGCTGCTCCATCTGACCGTGTTCGAATTGGGCAGAGTCCCTGTTACAAGATATGCTGTATCGCCTACCGATAGTGTTTTATTGGCGGGCAGGACGATGAGTGTACAGGAAGCACTTGCCAGACTGCCATCCAACGCCGTGACATGTATTGTCGTAAGTCCTGCATTCTGCGCCAAAACCAAACCACTGTCCGGATTTACTGTCGCAATCGTTGAATCGCTGCTGTGCCATTTAACGCCGCAATTGCATGCGTTATTTGGACGGACGGTAATTGGAATAAAAGAGGAAGTGCCCTCTGTCATGATTTTTAAAATACCATTTATTGAAATGGAAGATATAAGAATATTATTGGTGACGTTGATAGAGCAACTTGCGTATTTTCCGCTTCCGTCTGTTGCGGTTGCCTTAATTACCGTTTTGCCCACTGCCAAAGTGTGCACAATGCCGTCTTGGCTGACCTCAGCAACATTTGGATTGCTGCTGCTCCATGCCAGCGTTTTTGTGGTTGCATTGGTCGGGTAGAGTGTGGTGCATAAGGGATAATATTTGTTGGGGTTTAAAGAAATTGCGCGAATACTCATCTCGATTTTACACACCGGAATGATATTCTTTACCGTAACTAAAATGTAATCTTGGCACCCGCTTCCGTCTGTTGCTGTTGCATATACTTTAGCGGTTCCTACGGCCTTGGCCCGAATAAATCCGGTTGATGGATTTACTGTTACAACATTTGAATTGCTGCTATGCCATGTTACACAGGGATATGTGGCATTTAACGGGCAAATACTTGCACAGGCATCATAATACCAGTCACCGACAGCAAGCGTGAGTGTTGTCGGGTATGCCTGAATTGCGTTAACACAAATCATACTTGATCTCCTTTTTTATCATATCATAGTTAAGGATTTTTGTCAATATTTTCACCATGACTTGGTGAATTTGAACAAAAAATTTACAGCTGCATCAATAGAATACATGAGAATCAGGACAGATTCTGTCATAATTATAAAAAAACAAAAAACGGATCAATGTTTTTGCATTGATCCGCTTTTTTATTTTAACCAAGACAGTAATTGTCATGGTTGAACGGTAAAATGGTATCAGACGGGAGGTGATAGCACATGGCAACAGCCGAAAGAAGGCGCGAATTGTTGAAAATATTATGTCGCCGAAGGAGGGAATCCATCAAAAATTTAGCGTCGGAATTCGGCGTTTCTGAGAGAACAATTCAAAGAGATATTGAGGAACTTAGTCTGACAGAACCAATTTATACACAGCCCGGTCGATACGGAGGGGTATATATAGTTGACGGATATTGTTTGGATCGGATGTATATGAACGACACCGAAATCGGTGTGCTGAAAAAGTTATATGCATATGCTGAAAATAATATGTCTCTTCTTACATCAAACGAAAAGAAAATTTTAGAATTACTTATTTTACAGTATTCAAAACCAATATTAAGAAAGGGAAAATAAGAAAATGAACGAAAATGAGAAAAGATTGTTTAAGGCACTTTGCAAATTTCAATGCAGCAGCTTCAATGAGGAGCTGCTAAAATATGCATCTTCCTCTGTATTGGGTGAGTTGTTTTTTAATCGAATGCAGGGGATTGCCTATGGAACACTCAAACAGCATGGTCTTCTTTATCGGGTGAATCGAGAATTTCGCAACTCACTTAGCACTGCATATGAACAAAACAGGATGAAGAATGCGCATTTTCTGAACTGTGTAAATTACGTTGCACAAGTGATTTCCGAGTGCGCATGTAAGATCGCTATGTTGAAGGGGGCGTATTTGTGTGCGCATTATCCTGACGGATATCGTACGTCTAATGATATTGACTTGCTTGTCCTGCCGGAGAATGTGACAATGGTGGGAAATGCACTTACCGCTGCAGGATTTAAGCAAGGCTCTATCCGGAATGGTGTGTTTGTTCCCGCAACTCGGCAGCAAATCATCGAGTCAAAAATGCTGCGCGGAGAAACTGTACCGTATATAAAAACAGTTAATCTTCCGTATATGGAATATTTAGAGGTGGATATCAACTTTTCTTTGGATTATAAAAACAGTGATACCGATATTTTATCCTCCATGTTGTCGAAGATTTGTCTAAACGAGGAAAAAGGGATTCAAATTCCTACGTTGGAAAAAAACGATTTCTTTCTTCATCTTTGTGCGCATCTCCACAAAGAAGCAACTACACTTCCTTGGATTGAAATGCATCGTGATATGACGCTGTATAAATACAGCGATATTTATCTCTTGCTTTCCGAAATGACAAAGGATGATATTGATAGCATTTTTGTGCGCGCCGGTGAATTGGGGATTGAAAAAATTTGTGCGTTCACAGTCTGGGAGACGATGGAACTGTTTGATATTGCCAATGATTATCTTTATCAAAGCGCAAAGGATGTTTTAGCTAAAGATCCGACGTTTCTTTTACGGGTAGTCTCCCCCAAGGATAAAAAATTTTTATACTATAGAACATTAGATACGAATAGCAGATTTTTTATGGAGAATAGAATGAAAGATCTGCAGGAGGGACCGGAGTATGAAAAAATTGAATATGCGTAAGAACGAAACACCCGGCTGTCTAATCACATTTTGTGGGTTGGACGGGTGTGGGAAGAGTACGATGATGAGGCGGCTGATTGAAGATCTTGCCAAAGAAAATCGGTTGTTTATGACCAAACAACCAACCGATGCGGTGCGAAATTCGGAAATTTTTCGAACTTATATGGATAGCCCCGATCATAATGCCTTTGATTATCGAAGCCTATCATTACTTGCAGCAAGTGATCGCCTGCAGCATGTGAATAAAGTCATTGTGCCGGCGATGCAAAAAGGACAACTTGTACTCAGCGATCGGTATTTCTATTCCTGCCTTGCGAATTTGCGGGCAAGAGGGTATGAAACGGATGCATGGATTTATGAAATCGCCGAGTCGATTGTAAAACCGGATCTTGCATTTTTCTTTGATCTTCCTGTGGAAGAGGCAGTAGCCCGTGTTCGCAGGCGACCGGAGGAAAAAGATCGATATATTGATATGGATCTTCAATACAAGCTTCGTAAAGAGTACGTTGATATTTGTCTTGCGAATGAAGGTGTGCTGATCTCTACGCTGGAAAGTGAAGATAAATGCTATGCAACGGTAAAAAGTGCGGTCGAAAGGATGATGAAAAATGCAGATGTTTGAAACAATCAGCGGAGTTCTAAAGGAACTGAGTGGTGTGGAGAACATTTCCCTTGAAAGTCAGCTCAAAGAAGATTTAATGCTTGACAGTCTGTCTATGATCACAATGCTCATTGAAATCGAAACTGCTTTTGAAATTGAGCTGGAGGAGTCGGATTTAAATCCGTTCGATCTGACTGTAGTTTCTGATCTGGTTAATCTTGTGAAAAAATATTGCGGTGAAATCGAAAATGAAGAAGAAAGTTGAACTTGTTTTGTCGGAACCCATCTACAGTACCTTCCATAACCAGGGACCGGGTTCTGCAGTTCTGGTTAACAATCCGTCTATACGGAATTATTATTTAAATGAAACAATGATTTTGACCTGTACCAGAAAATTTCTTCACGGCTTTACCACCCCGGAGATCAATATTATACGATCTTCCTGGCACTCCAACCCTCACCTTGAAAAACAATGGTATGATATGCGGTTTTTGGGTGGATACATCCACCCTGTCATTCGGAACCTGCTTGACGAGGGATATTGTGTATGCTTTGCGGGGATTGATGATTTCTATGTGGAAGGGAAGAGTTGGTATATGGAGCGCCATTTTTGTCATGATGGTGCCATTTGCGGGTATGATCGGACAAACAAAACATATTGCCTCTATGCGTATGACTGCAACTGGGTGTATCGAAAGTTTTGGACTTCGCAAGATTCCTTTGATGCCGGCAGAAAAGCGATGTTTAAAAAGGGCGTGCATGGTACAATCTGTGGAATCAAAGCGAAAGAAGAACAAGTTCAGTTTTCGCCCAATACAGCATTGGAAAAAATAGGCGAGTATTTACACTCCAGCATGGATCATTATCCCGAAGATGGCGAAGGTTCGGTGTATGGGATTGTTGTTCACGACTATATCGCAAAATATATCGGCAAACTTTATGATGGTTCTATTCCTTATGAAAGGATGGATCGTCGAATATTTCGGCTGATATGGGAGCACAAAAAAACAATGCTCGAAAGAATTGTATGCATTGAAAACGCATTTGCCATGGCGCCGGAGATTAGCAAGCGTTATGAGTCTGTTGTTGCCGATGCAAATACAATTCGAACACTATATGCCTCTCATCATATGAAAAGACGCGATGCAGTATTGCCGATTGTGCAAAAAAAGCTGCTTGCACTAAAAGGCAGCGAACAATCTCTTCTTACCAATCTGCTTGAAAAATCGAAAGAATATAAATTGATATGAAACTTTGGCATTACTTAAAAGAAAAAATCATGATTCATCCCGAACAAATCATTTGCGAAAATGATGCGGAGCTGTCTTTTGAAGAAGCGGTAATTTGGGCGGAACTTTTTGCCCCAAAGTTAGCAGGGGTGAAATGTTGTGCGATTTTATGTCAGTCCGAAATGGCCGCGGCACTTGCCCTTCTGGCGTGCTTAGCCGCCAATATTCCTGCGGTACCGTTGTCATTGAGATATGGCGCTATTCACTGTCAGAAAATTCTGGAGGCAATCGATCCCGATGCAATCATTATGGACGAGGATGGCGAGTTGGAAATTACGCGCATCAGTGACAGCCACTATGTCGTTCCTGAGGAGAGCCCTGCTTTGATCATGTGTACTTCGGGGACGACAGGGAAACCCAAGGGTGTTATGCTCAGTGGGAGAAATATTATGACCAATGTCACAGATATTGCGTCTTACTTTGCCATAGGAAAAGGTGATACCATTCTCATTTCCCGGCCGATTTATCATTGTGCAGTGCTTACCGGCGAATTCCTTGCTGCATTAGTGAAAGGGACAAACATTCGTTTTTATTCCGGTGTATTTAATCCGCCCGAATTGTTGAAGCTGATTGCCAAGTACGGTATAACTGCTTTTTGCGGCACGCCCACATTACTCTCGATGATGGCGCGCTTTCAAAAGCAAACTGCACCTGATTCGCTCAAACATATTTGTATCAGTGGTGAGTGTATGAGCCGTGATATCGGGCTTCGGATTGCAGCTGCCTTTCCAACGTGTGAAATTTATCATGTTTATGGCCTCACCGAGGCATGTCCCCGTGTCAGTTATCTTCCCCCTGCGTTGTTTCAAACTTATCCGGAATATGTTGGTATTCCTCTTCGGTCCACCGCTGTGAAGATTGTGAACGCACAAGGAGAGACTTGTGCATCCGATCAAGAAGGTGTTCTGTGGGTTAAGGGGGACAATATTATGCTTGGGTATTACCGTGATCCCGCTAAGACAGCGCAGATTTTTCAGGATGGATGGCTGTGTACAGGCGATATCGCAGAGATGAACGATAAGGGATTGATCAAAATCAAAGGGCGCAGCGATGATATGATTATTAAGGCCGGCATGAATATCTATCCGGCAGAGATTGAAGGTGCAGTGAAGAAGGATCCTCGGGTACATGAGGTTTTGGTTTACAGCTTTGAAAATTCCCATGGAAAACAAATCGGTATGAAAGTAGTTGGCGATTTTGTTTCGCCGGAACAGGTAAAACAGATGTGTGGTGAGCGTTTACCCGGTTTTCAGATTCCAAATCACATTGAGCTGGTATCTGAGCTGCCCAAGAACGGCGGCGGAAAAATCATTCGAAAAAGATAATGCTGCCAGGTGGATATCCGAGCACTTGAGTTGGGTATTCCCGAAGAAACCGCCATTTCCCCGGAAATTCGTGATGATGAACCCGTAACCCGCGATTTCCTGCGAGGGTATGCCACTGCGCTTATGGCAGAAGGCTACACCCCCGGTTTTAAGGCAAACACCGATGCAAAAGTATCGTTCGACCGCGAATTCAGCCGAGGGATGCAGGCCGATCGGGAAGTGTTCAAAAAGTGTCTGATTTGGACGTGTACTAAATAAATGTGATAACATTGATTCTGCCAGTGCGGCTAATATTGCCGGTGCAGATTTGTGCAATCTTTATTTGCGTCCCGCCGATTCTGCACAAGCCCAGAGGAGAGCTACAAGAGCTGAAGCAATTTATACAGCAATGATGACTTCAAGCGGATAAAAACAAAAAAGTTCTCCGCCTCAAACGAGGCGGAGTTTTTATCCCTTGTCTCCAATATTTTTAGGAAATATGCTTAATTTATACCAAGTAATGTTGTCCACACCTAAATGTGATTCAGTAAGCAAGCCGTACTCTTCGTTAGTTACCTCTATGCCGTTAACAAAAAAAACATCAATACCATTATCTCCATGCTCTACTCGGCTGAGTTCTACTTCGGAACATGTTCCGTTTTTAAATGATAATTTAGAACAACCATAGGTTTTTCCTTGATTGGAGTTCCAACAATAAGAACCATCTGTTTTCACATTATACATTCCTCGAAAAGTAAAATCAACGCCGTATATGATTCCATTTTCCTCATGAAGAACGAGAATATCGCTTGTCCAGCCGCTAATTAAGAGTTCTACTTTTCCATCTTCGTCCATATCCAGCACGGCGTATTGCGCATTATCACATTGATTAAGATACTTTTGGAGATACGGAGATTTATAATTATCGATTAACATTTTCTCACCCATTAAAAGAAATGGCTTCTCATTTTTGATGATTTGAAGATAGTGCTCGGGTAAATTATTAATATTTGAATAGTCTACTGAAGAAATCTCTTTGCCGTTATCAGTTGAACAGACATTTCCCGGTTGTGCACTATCACGATTAGAAATGTCTTGAACACTTTGCAAAGCATCCGATATTTCATCGTTAGAATTCTCGTTGTATGAAGTTTCCAAAGATATTTTATCATTCTTGCCACACGAAATCGCTACAACAAGCATCGCAAAACAAAGTAAAATCAATATTACTTTTTTCATATCGTATTCTCCTCTTTTAGTCTGTAATTTATTATATCATACAACACTCAAGAAAACAATCAAGCATTGTTTTTTTATTTGTAAATTTTTAATCCTGACAGTAGATGTCAATATTAAGGTTTATACTACAAGTGCAGCTGCAAAACACAACAAAACCAAACAACTTTTATGAAAGAAAAAGGAGAATGAAAATCATGGCATGCAGAAATGCTTACAGAACAAAAACAATGAACGCAGAAGCCCAGGTGGCTCAGCCTTCTGTCTCGGAGCCCGTTGTGGCTAAGTCGGTGAATCGACTTCTCTTTGGTGTCGACGCTAAAATTCAGGCAAACGATCTTCTTCAGAACAACATTGACGAGTTTGAGTGGGTCGTTCGCAACAAGATCTATCCGAATTTCTACGGCAGATATCTTACCGGAGAAAACTGTCTTACTGTTGAAGAAATCGAGTATCTTCATGACAAAGGCTGCAAGATTGCCGCTGTATATGAGACAACTGATGCAAAGCAGACAGAAGATGAAGGAAAGCTTCTCGCCAAAAAAGTGGATATCCGAGCGCTTGAGTTGGGTATTCCCGAAGAAACCGCCATCTTCCTGGAAATTGGTGATGATGAACCCGTAACCCGCGATTTTCTGCGAGGGTATGCTACTGCACTTATGGCAGAAGGCTACACCCCCGGTTTTAAGGTAAACACCGATGCAAAAGTATCGTTCGACCGCGAATTCAGCCGAGGGATGCAGACCGATCGGGAAGTGTTCAAAAAGTGTCTGATTTGGGCAACCTCTCCCACCCTGTCGGAGTATGACGGCATGACGACCACGCATCTGATTCATCCCGATGATTGGATGCCTTTTGCACCGTCCGGGATTACAAGAGCAGAAATTGCCATTTGGCAGTACGGCGTCGAGTGTCATCCCATTGAGGATGATATGGGGAAGGTTACGACCTTTAACCTTGATCTCGTTCGTAACGAACAGGTTATTCTGGATAAGATGTTTTGATAAAATAACGGAAGGAGAATATTGATGGTATTTGTAGATTCGGTCCGTGTCCTGCCGCAAGTGGTTAATTTGCAGGTCGGACGCTGGTATTATGGTGCTGTGGCTGAGGTGTGCCCGGAAAATGCAACATGCAATTGTGTAACATGGTATAGTGACAATACAAGCGTTGCTACCGTAGGTCCGGATAATGGATTCATTTACGCGAAGGCTCCGGGAATCGCGCGGATTTATGCTACTGCAGCAGACGCATTTGGAGCCAGTGATTATATGACGGTAACAGTAAGTGGGACAATTGCAGTTGAGTCGATTACCCTCGATCCCGCAAGCATTTCACTCGAAGTGGGGACAAGTGCCGATCTTTGTGCTGCGGTGTGTCCGGGAAATTCAACAAATAAAAATCTGCACTGGAGCAGCAGCAATACCAATGTGGCAACTGTTGAAGATGGCGAGGTTTCTGCCATTGCGCGAGGCAGTGCGACAATTACAGCTGTTTCCACCGATGGCAGCGGAGTAAGTGGAAGCTGCACGGTAAATGTGACAGGGGATATTTTGGTATCAAGTATTCAGGTATGCCCCATGACCGCAACGCTGTTCAAAGGAGAGAGTACATATGTGTCTGCTTCGGTATCACCGTCCAATGCGGCCACTCAAACCGTAACGTGGAGAAGCAGCAATTCTAATGTAGCGACTGTAAATCCCGACACCGGTCTTGTCATCGCGAAGAATGCAGGAACGGTAATGATTTATGCTGCGGCGCAAGACGGAAGCGGTGTTGAGGGATGCTGCACAATTCGCGTAAGAAATCCGATTTTGGTGGAGAATATTACGCTGAATGAAACATTTTTGGAATTGGAGAAGGAGGAGAGCTTTACGCTCAGCGCGACAGTCTGTCCTTCCAATGCTAAGCAGAAAAAGGTTTGTTGGAGCAGCAGCAATACTGCCGTGGCAACGGTTGATGGTACGACAGGAAAAGTAACAGGCAAAAATGTGGGTAACGCCACAATTTATGCAGCCGCAGTGGATGACAGTGGGGTATGTGCTTCCTGTTCGGTTAGGGTAAATGGAACAACAACCACTCCAACGTGCCCCCAAAACGAGAACACTGCACCAGAAAATACATATCAAGATCCGATTGATGTATACAATGGTGCTCATCTTTTGCAGAACACCCTGATGACTTTGTTCGGTGGTCAAGGCCTTAAATTGACGGCGCATTATGATTCTACCCGTTTGGTTGAATCTTCACTCGGCCGAGGCTGGTATCACAATTATGAGAAATATGTTGTGGTAGACGGCAGTGAGGCATACGCATACCAGAATCCCTCTGTTTTTTTGAAGTATGAGAAAGAAGCGGGTTCGAATGGGGTATTCAATTGTATCCACGCAAATAAAGCGGGATACGTATTGACAGTGGATCATACGCGCGCGTATCCGTATATCATTGACTGCAATTCGGCACATACCGAGTATTATAACGCAGAGGGAAAACTGGCAAAGATCGTGGATCACCAAGGGTTCGAAACGCAGATTACCTATTCGGGGACATTGATTACGATTGCAGATTGTGTGTCTGGGAAGAAAATGTATCTTGCGAAAGATGCCGAAGGCAAGATCGTTCGGGTATATGATGACGCATCGAGACAGGCAACCATCACGTACAGCGGCGATCTGATTACGGCAATCTGCGATGTAAACGGAAACAGCCTTTCTTAT
>JAFQVV010000001.1 GCA_017407835.1 Clostridia bacterium | reverse complement strand
GCTGCTCAGATGGACGGCGCTATCCTCGTAGTTGCTGCAACCGACGGCCCGATGGCTCAGACCCGTGAGCACATCCTGCTTGCTCGTCAGGTAGGCGTTCCTGCACTCGTTGTATTCATGAACAAGTGCGACCTCGTTGACGACGCTGAGCTGTGCGACCTCGTTGAGATGGAGATCCGTGATCTTCTCTCCGAGTACGACTTCCCGGGTGATGATATTCCGATCATCCGCGGCTCCGCTCGTGAAGCTCTCGAGAGCGCTGTTACCGATAACTCCGATGCGGTTTACGCACCTATCATGGAGCTCATGGCTGCTGTTGACAGCTACATCCCGACTCCGGACAGAAAGGCTGATCTGCCCTTCCTGATGCCCGTCGAGGACGTATTCTCCATCACCGGTCGTGGTACTGTTGCTACCGGTCGTGTTGAGCGTGGACAGGTTCGTATGTCTGACAACGTAGAAATCGTTGGTCTGGCTGACGAGAAGAAGACCACCGTTATCACCGGTATCGAAATGTTCCGTAAGCTGCTTGACTACGCTGAGGCAGGCGACAACGTAGGTCTGCTCCTCCGTGGTATCCAGAAGAACGAGATCGAGCGCGGTCAGGTTCTCTGCAAGCCCGGCTCCATCAACCCCCACACCAAGTTCACCGGTCAGGTGTACGTTCTGACTGAGAAGGAAGGCGGCCGTAAGAAGCCCTTCTTCGCTGGCTACCGTCCTCAGTTCTACTTCCGTACCACTGACGTTACCGGTGTAATCAATCTTCCCGAAGGCGTTGAGATGTGCCGCCCCGGCGACAACGTCGACATGACTGTTGAGCTCATCACGCCCATCGCTATCGAGAAGGGTCTCCGCTTCGCTATCCGCGAGGGCGGCCGTACCGTTGGTTCCGGCGTCGTTGCTGAAATCCACGAGTAATTTCTAATGAAATAAATGGGCGGATACCGCGGTATCCGCCCATTTCTCAAATATCATTCTTTGGGGATTGGTGAAATTCCATACCGGCGGTATAGCCCGCGAACGCATATATGTGCGCCGAACAGGTGAGATTCCTGTGCCGACGGTAAAGTCCGGATGAGAGAAGAAGATAATGGCACCCCCGAATTGCTTTGGGGGTGCTTTTTCTTCTAACCATACACATATGTTAGGAGATATATCATGAAACGCAACTATCAGTCTGTCATTAAGTACATCATAAAGGTCGGCATTCTTGCCGGAGCCGCCGCTGTTTTGATGTTGTTTGAATTCCCCTTGCCGTTTACTCCCACATTTTACAAGCTGGATTTGAGCGAGATGCTGATTTTGATTGGCGGCTTTGCACTTGGTCCCATGGCGGCAGTTCTCATTGAATTGCTCAAAAACCTGCTTAACCTTTTGCTGAACGGAACAACAACGGCTTTCGTGGGGGAGTTCGCCAATTTTATCACCGGTTGTGTCTTTGTTGTCCCGGCAGCATTGATCTATCGGCACAAGAAATCCCTGAAAAACGCCATTTTAGGGATGATTGTCGGTGCTTTGTCTCTTACTGTGGTCGGCTCTTTGCTTAACTATTTTGTGCTGGTGCCAACCTATGTGGAAATGTATAAGCTTCCGCTGGATTCGATTGTTGGAATGGCAAGTGCAGTCAACCCCGCCGTGACTGACCTGAAATCGATGATCGTGTTTGCGGTTGCTCCCTTTAACCTGCTCAAGGGGATCATCTGCTCGATTCTTGCCGTTCTGCTGTATAAACGTGTATCGGGTATTCTGCACAAATAAGTGTAAAACCGTGTTTGGAGGAGAAAATGGGCTCAATTAAAAACATTCTCTGGGTGGCATTTATCTCTATGGTGCCGATTATTGAGCTTCGCGGAGCAATTCCTGCGGGCTATTTGCTGGATTTACCATGGTATAGCTGCATGTTGGCATCCGTGGTCGGAAATTGTATTCCCGTGCCCTTTATTTTGCTCTTTATTCGTGCAATTCTTGACTGGATGAAACGCTGTCCGATCGCCCTCTTTGCCAAAATTGCACTTTGGCTTGAGCGGAAAGCCAACAAACATGCCGACAAGGTGAACAGTTATGCCTTTTGGGGGCTGCTTATCCTTGTTGCTATTCCCCTGCCCGGAACGGGGGCATGGACTGGCGCCCTTGTGGCCGCGCTTTTCCGTGTTAAGCCGAAAATTGCTGTTCCGGCTATTATTCTGGGCGTGATCGGTGCTGCGATAATTGTGACATTGATCAGTTACGGTGCATTGTCTGTGCTTGCTTTCTTGATTTGATTTTGTTTTTCCCACATGCTGATAAAATTCGACACAACAGATGCCATGTTTGGGCACCTCTTGTTGTCGTATAATGGGCTTTTGGGTGAATTACTTGACAGTGGGGGACAGCGATGGTATAATAAGATATCCGCGAACGGTGGACAGATCTGCGGCCACGGCGGAATTTTTGGGGCTGGGAGGTGCCGCTTTGCGTAAACTCAATCCGACGCAAATCATTGCGATTGGCTTTCCTGTGATTATGCTTGTAGGGACGATTTTGTTGATGCTCCCCATCTCCAGTGCAGAGCATGTCATGACATCGCCGCTGGTTGCGGCCTTCACCTCGGTGAGTGCGACTTGCGTGACAGGGCTTGTGGTTGTGGATACGGGGACATATTTCAGTACCTTTGGGCACGTTGTTATTCTGCTGCTGATTCAGATTGGGGCACTTGGCTTTATGAGCTTCGCTGTGATTTTGTCAATGCTTATTCGCCGCCGTGTGACGCCCCGAGAACGGATGCTGATCGCACAATCCTATGGGCTCAACAGTCTTGAGCACATCACTGATCTGGTCAAACGCATCGTTGCAGGTACTCTCCTCTTTGAGCTGATTGGTGCATTGATACTGGCTACCCAATTTGTACCCATCTTTGGTTGGGGACGCGGACTTTGGTATGGCGTTTTTCATTCGGTTACCGCGTTTTGCAACGCCGGATTTGATATTCTCGGTGCATATGGCGGTGCGTTTTCTTCGCTTTCATCTTTTGCAGACAACCCGGTGGTTTGTCTGACGGTCATTTTCCTCATTCTCATTGGCGGAATTGGCTTTTTGGTATGGACTGATGTAATCAATTTTCTCCGACTTCGCCGCCGTTTTTCGGTTTATTCTCGGTTCGTTTTTTTCCTTTCTGCTGTGCTTCTGCTGGGAGGAGCAATTTGTTTTCTGCTCTTTGAATGGAGCAATCCGGCTACCTTTGGGGATATGCCGCTGGGGGAGAAACTGCTCTCGGCGCTGTTTCAATCCATGACACTGCGTACAGCCGGTTTTTCTGCCGTTGACAATGCAGCCCTGACCGATCCGTCAAAGCTGCTTGGTGTGCTGTTGATGTTTGTTGGCGGCGCATCGTGCTCAACTGCCGGCGGCGTTAAGCTGGTCACGGTTGGTGTGGTGATCATCGCAGTAGTGCGCACAATGGCCGGCCATCGTGAGATCAATCTGTTCGGCCGTCGTTTGACCCCCGAACAATTTATGCGGGCGGCCGTTTTGGTGTTTGTCCAGTTTGCGGTTATTTTGCTTGGAACCATCGTACTGATTGCACACGGCGGCGCTTCTCCCATGGCTGCGCTTTACGAAGTGACCAGTGCCGCGGGAACGGTGGGTATTTCCATGGGGCTGACGCCTGCACTTGGTATGCTTGAGCAAATTATGCTCATGATGATTATGTATTTTGGCCGTGTGGGTATTTTGACTGTCACATATGCCGTGGCACGGGGACAGAGCAGCGCGCAGAACTGCGTGACATATCCCGATGCCAATCTGCTGATCGGATAACGAAAAGAGGTATTCAAGGATGAAAAGTTTTTGCATACTCGGCCTTGGCCGATTCGGGAAAACACTCGCCCTCACGCTTGCCCAGCATGGGCATCAGGTATTGATCATCGATGAAAGCTCAGACGATATCAACGCGCTTGCCGACGCTGTTACCGGTGCGGTTGTCGGAGATCCCACCAATGAGGCGGTTCTTCGCTCGGCCGGAGTTCGCGATTATGACTGCGCCGTGGTTTGCGGCGCCAAAAATATCAACGACAATATCCTGCTGACCATTATACTCAAGGATATGGGCATCCCGAAGGTGGTGGTTCGTGCACTCAATGAAGGGCATAAACGGGTACTGGAGCGGCTTGGGGTAGATATGGTGGTTTTCCCCGAGCAGGATATGGGAGAGAAGCTGGCGTATATGCTCGGGCGGGAGAATGTGATCGAGAGCTTGGAGGTCTCGGGCGGTTTCCGCATCGTTGAGATGAAAATTCCTGCTGATTGGGTAGGGAAGAGTCTGATAGATCTTCAGCTCCGTCTCAAGCATAATGTGAACGTAATTGCAGTCCGGGAAAGCGGGACGGTGATGAACTGCACCCCTTCTCCGACACGCCCTTTTTTGCGCGATGATGTTGTTTCAATCATTGGCGCAGATGCGGATGTCGATCGCATGACAAGCAAAAAATAAATGCTCGGCTCGGGCAATAAAGGGAAAGCTGCGCATTTTCCTGATATGCTTGTGGGAGAATTTGCTGGCAGTTGTACCTGGAAGGCGTAAAGCCTTCCGGGTATTCTCATTTTACGCAGTCATACTCGCCTGTACACGCGGTCGAATCATATTTTCCCTCGCGAATCGCTTTGCGGATATTTGGAGGGGTAGCGGACAATGTTAAAAAGTTCAAAAAATATAAAAAACTTTTTATATTTTGCCTGTTGACAATTTCATATCGGCAATATAAAGTCGCCAATTAATTGAGAAAGATAGTTGACAAGCGGGTGTTTATGTGATATAATCAATATATCCATATATTCGTGCGGCCTTTTTTGTGCAATAATGCGGGTTCTGGCATGAAATTGTAAAGAAAAATGCCTTGCGGATAATGAGACAAAATATTTTTTCACAATGTGAAGGAGAAACATCATGAACAGGAACCTCAGATCCATACTCTCGATGGTTTTGTGCCTGGTGCTTGTTGCGGCGATGGTGGTTGGCTGCGCCCCTGCAGGGGTTAAAGATGCTGACCTCAAAGAGGCTGAGTACAACACGACCACGACCACAATGCCCAGCAACTGGAATGAGTTCACCTACGCGGACAACAATGATACTCAGATCATGAGTTACATTGGCTCTTCCTTCTTCGAGTACGACTACAAGTTCGAGAATGACGAGAAGTACAACGCGGACGGAACCATCAACAAGGACGCTATCGTTCCCGGCGCATACACAACCAACTACTCCGCAGCAACCAAGCTCGAGGATGTCACCTCGGACGTTGATGCGAAGTGGGGCTACACCGATGCACAGAAGGAAGAGGGCGGCTACGCTTGGAAGATCACCCTTCGTGACGACCTGAAGTGGGATGACGGCACCGCCATCACTGCCGCTGACTTCGAGTACTCGATGCAGCAGCTGCTTGACCCCGCTTTTATGAACTTCCGTGCAAACACCTACTATGATACCCTGATGATCAAGAACTCTAAGGCATACTTCTTCCAGAACCAAGAAGGTACCTACGAGGGTGTTGCAACCCTTGGCTATGCAAGCATCGCAGATGCTATTGCTGACGGCAAGACTGTTTACATGGATTCTCAGTTCTTCTGGGGAACCAACGAGACTTACGTTGACGAAAACGGCAATCCTTGTCCTCAGTGGCTTGCTATTGATGATGCTACCGTTTATACCGGTGAGTATGAAGGCGAGCCTGATCCCATCTCCGGTGCAGATCTTTGGGCAAAATACGCAGGATACGTTGAAGTCGGTGCTCAGTATGCACAGTACGCAACTATCTACGTTGAGAACACCGTTCGCGACGTGAAGTGGGAAGACGTTGGTATCTATGCAATCGAGGAAGAGAACGCCATCGTTCTTTGCCTTGACAAGGCTTACTCCTTCCTGAAGGAAGACGGCAGCCTCTCTGTTTGGGCTCCCTACTACTTCTCCAGTCTTCCCGTTGTTCACAAGGCTAAGTACGAGGCTTCCAAGATCGCTCCCGCTGACGGTGCAACCCTCTGGACCTCTAACTACAACTCTTCTCTCGAGACCACCGCAAGCTGGGGTCCCTACAAGCTCGCTGAGTTTGAGGCAGGCTCTCACTACAAGCTGGTCAAGAACGAGTACTGGTACGGTTGGAACCTCGATCAGTACGCTAACCAGTACAACATCACCGCAATCAACTGCCGTAAGGTTGAAGAGTTCGCCACCAAGTGGATGGGCTTCCTCAGCGGTTCTTACGACGACGCTTCTCTCCAGACCGAGAACGTAGCTGATTACCTTGACTCCAAGTACGTTTACTTCACCTCCACCTCTACCGGGACCTTCGGTATGCAGCTGTATTCCAACCTCGCTACCCTGAAGACCAGTGAGAACAACAACGGTATCCTGGCAATCCAGGAATTCCGTCATGCCTTCAACCTCGCGCTCAACAGAAGCGATGTTGTTGAGAAGATCTGGCCCGGTTCCGCAGTTCCCTGCTTCGGTCTGATCAACGTTGCATACTACTATGACATCGAGAACTCTCCCGAGCTGGCAGACGGTGGCCAGTACCGTAACACCACCATCGCCAAGGAAGGAATCCTCCGCGCTTACGGCTTCGAGCAGGATGCTGACGGTAAGTGGTCCAGCGGCGAGCTCACCGGTCTTTCCACCGACGACGCTTACGACTCCCTGACCGGCTACAACCCCACCGTCGCAAAGCAGAA
The DNA here is from genome assembly GCA_017407835.1 of Clostridia bacterium. GTDB lineage: Bacteria > Bacillota > Clostridia > Oscillospirales > CAG-272 > SIG693. The sequence continues at coordinate 29,100 of JAFQVV010000001.1, read as the reverse complement.
GATGCAGGCTGCCATCGACATCCTCCTCGCCAACCCCGAAGAGTATGGCTATGACGCTACCAAGAACATCACCCTCGTTTACGGTGCTTCTGTCGATAATGACAAGCAGAGATTCCGTGCAAGCTACATCCAGGATCTGCTTGATGACCTGACCAAGGGCACCGCTCTTGAGGACAAGATCGACGTTGTATTCGACGCATCCGCAGGCAATCAGTGGGCTGAGGCATTCCGTACCGGTAAGACCCAGATCGGTTTCGGTTACGGCTTCTCCGGCAATGCCTTCAATCCCTTCGACATCATCGGCGCATTCGTTAACCCCGATGACGACCTCAACTACCACATGTACTGGGATACCTCCGCGATTGATATGACCCTCACCATGCCCGCAGGCGATTATGCCGGCGCCGGTGAGACCATCACCATGAGCGTACAGAACTGGTACTACTGCCTCAACGGTCTCGCAGAGAGCGAGAACCAGGCTAAGACCTACAACTGGGGTGAAGGCTTCGCTCCTGCTGAGGCAAGACTGGTCATCCTCTCCGCACTTGAGGAGCTCACCATCAAGGAGAGCCGTTCCGTTATGCTGATTGCTGACGGCGGCGGATCCTTCCTTGGCGCTAAGTTCTCCTACTTCTCTGATGAAGAGCACACCTTCATGGGCTTCGGCGGCATCCGTTACATGGAAGTTAACTACACCGATGCTGAGTGGGCTGAGTATGTTGCTGCCAACAACAACGACCTCTCCGCTGAGTACAAGAAGTCCGAGTAATTTCAGGTAAAGCAATTCCTTTACAATTACTTAACATGATTTAATTAATGCAAACGGCGGTGAGCCATTGTGCTCACCGCTTGTTTGGCATTTATATGAGATTTTACGAAATCGAGTAAGCAGATTCAAAAAATGCGACAGAAAAAGACAAGACGGATACGAAGAGAAATCATTGCAAGTGCCGGTATGATAACCGGCAAACCGGGAAACGATTAACTGATAGAACTAAGATAAATTCAGACGGCAGTTGGGGTATTATGCTGCTTTCATGCGCACGGTGCCTTATACAGACAACTGCGTTTTTGGGCTCGAACACGATGAATTGGAAAACAACAAAACAGAGGAGAAAAACCTATGTATATGTTTAAATATGTGTCGAAGCGTTTGGGCTTGATGTTGTTCACATTTTTCATCATTTTCACGATGTGCTTTGTGCTGATCAAGCTGCTGCCTATTCCCACGAACGCTCTTCCGGGAACAGACCCTGAGATTGTTATGAAAACGCTTGAGGGACGAGGCTGGATCACCAATATCCGCGAGGGTGAGAACGGTGTCTGGTACTATGACCGCGTGCCGATATTGATCCAGTTCGGAACCTATATCAAGAGAATCCTGACACAGGGCGACTTCGGTATTGTAACCACCTACGGCGAATACCTCAATATGAATATCTGGCAGGTATTTGTCAGCCATCTCCCGCCCACGATCCTCATCAACATTTACTCAACCCTCATCGGCGTGCCGATCGGTCTGGGACTGGGTATTTTGGCCGCGCTGAAAAAGAACAAGTGGCAGGATCAGGTCATCAACATTTTCATTATTTTGTTGATATCGGTTCCTTCCATCGTATTGGCGCTGATGATCCAGTACGTATTCTGCTTTAAGCTTGGCTGGTTCCCGCTGACGATGTCAACGAGCAACGAGTACTTCACATGGGAAGTGTTCCGTTCCATGCTTCCTGCGGTATTTGCCCTGTGCCTGGGCTCCATTGCGCACTATGCGCGTTACACCCGTGCCGAGCTTTCCGAGGTGCTTACGGGAGAGTTTATGCTTTTGGCAAGAACCAAGGGCCTTACCAGAGGACAGGCTATCTACCGTCATGCGATGCGTAACTCTATGGTTGTCATCTTCCCCTCCATCCTGAGTGAGTTCATCTCGGTGCTTTCGGGATCGCTGATCATCGAGAAGATGTTTGGCATCAACGGTGTGGGCGGCCTTTACCTCAACTCGATCACCTTCCAGGACTACGACTTCTTTATGCTGCTGTCGGGCTTCTATACCCTGGTCAGCCTTACCGCGGGTATCGTGATCGATATCAGTTACGGCTTCATTGATCCGAGAATCAGAATGGGGGCGAAGTAATTATGGATAACATCAATAACATCCCCGCAGAAAAGTTTCGGTTTTCGCAAAGAAACGATCTGTATCATGACAGCAAATTTGAAACCAAGCCTGTGAGCTATTTCCAGGGGGCCTTCCGCCGTTTCCGCAAGAATAAAGGTGCTGTCGTTGGCGGTGTGGTGATCGCAGTGCTGGTGCTTTTTGCAATATTGGCGCCCTTTTTCACTCCCTTCACACCCGCATACTACGACATGGTGTATGCATACGTCACCCCCAAGACCAACCTGTTTGCCAACAGCAGTATTGATTTTTGGGACGGATGCAGAAACAAAGAGACCAATAAGATCGGCTATCTCAAGGATCTGGCGCTTGCCCTTGAGACTGGCAGAGAAGTCATCAAGGACGGCGAGTATACCGTCAGTGAGGACGGCTCCACCTATTCTTACCGCTACGATACCTATTACGGTGTGGGCTTCGGTAAGTATAAGATCATCTCTCCCGAGGAGTTCAACGATATCCAGAGATACCAGAACGAAACGGGCAGACAGGTGCTCTATCCTGTGGTCAAGGTCGCCGACAGACCTACCCTGGAGAAGAACAAATACGACGCCAACATCTACTATAAGGTAGAAAACCCCAACGTCGCCACTCTCCGTCCCAAGCTGGATGCGAACGGCGAGATCATTCCCAACTATTGGAAGTATGAAGCCGGCGACACCAACAGCCTGATCGCCGAGTACAACTCCCTCCGAATCGAAGGCGAGAACGGCATAGAAGAGGACGGCAAGCAGTACTTCTATGCTTACGGTCGTCGGGTAGACGGCGGTATTGAGGTGAGAGCTGAATACTACGAATACTATATCTATCAGCACAACGAGGTAAAGAAGGACGGCATCGAGGAGCCTCTCTTCCTGTTCGGCACAACGCAGACCGGTAAGGATATCTTTGCCTGCCTTGCATACGGCGCAAGATTCTCCTTCATTTTCGCAACGGTTGTTGCCATTGCAAACTTTATCGTCGGCGTGATCTGGGGTTCCATTTCGGGTTACTTTGGCGGTAAGATCGACCTCTTCATGGAAAGATTTGCCGAGATTTTGGGGGCTATCCCTACGATCATTGTCATTACGCTGCTGAAGTACCATATGGGTACTGCAAGCCAGGTGCTGGTCTTGTTTATAGCATTCTTTTTAACGGGATGGATCGGTATGGCAGGCAGAACGCGTATGCAGTTCTACCGTTTCAAGAATCAGGAATACGTTCTGGCGGCAAGAACACTGGGTGCCCGGGATGTGAGAATTATGTTCAAGCATATTTTCCCCAACGGTCTCGGCACCATCGTCACGAGTTTTGCTCTGGTCATTCCCGGTATGATCTACTCGGAGACCAGCTTTACCTACCTGGGGATTATCAATCTTGAAGCCGGAAACACCACCAGTGTCGGTACGCTTATCGCAGCAGGGCAGCAGTCCATTATGGCCAACGCCGGATATGTGGCACTCTTCCCCTGCATGTTCCTGGTCCTTATGATGCTCAGCTTCAATTTGTTTGGCAACGGATTGCGCGATGCGTTTAATCCCTCGCTGAGAGGAACGGAGGATTAAGCATGAATAGAGAAATTAAATTATCGGTAAATGATCTTAAGATATCCTTCCGTACGGATGCCGGTAAGGTGCAGGCAGTGCGTGATATTTCCTTCAATCTCTACAAGGGTGAGACGCTTGCCATTGTGGGAGAATCGGGATCGGGTAAGTCGGTTACTTCTAAGGCTATCATGGGGATTTCCGCAGGCAACTCCATCTGCGAGGGCGGCGAGATCCTTTATGACGGCCAGGATCTTTTGCGTATCCCCGAGGAGGAGATGCACAAGCTTCGCGGCGATAAAATCGCCATGATCTTCCAGGATCCTCTGTCCGCGCTTAACCCCATCATGCGCATCGGCAGACAGATCACCGAGGCCATGCTTCTCAAAAATAAGGCAAACCGCAAGGAAGGCCGCGTAGCCTTTAACAGCATGCTTGCGGAACTGTCTGAGATAATGAAGAAGGCACTTGCCGAGACACCCAATACCTACATTTCGGTTGCGGATGTTGAAAAGTATATCAAAACCTTTGATGACTTCAATATTCAGGCGATCAAGCTTGAGAATAGCTACAACGCAGCTCGCACTGCGGCTGAGGAAATGATCGCGGTCATCGAGGATCTGCTTTTCCTCACCGAGAAGAAGCAGAAGGTCGACGTGGTGTCAACCCTGGGTCTGATCCGACGCAGACTCAAGGAGATCGACGACAAGTACTTTGTTTCGAAGTATGCCGAGACCCTTAAGGCACACGCTGCTGCGATTAAGAGCGTTACGCGTGCAGAGCGGAAAAAGGTAAGAGTTATTGTTTTCAACAAAAAGTTCGTAGGTGAGGCATCCCCTGAAACGGTTGAAGTGCTTGAGGCACTCAAGGAAACGGCACGTGAGATGCTTGAGCAACCTCAGTACAACTTCTTCAGAATCGGTTATTATGTATACAAGCACCCCGACACCGATCTTAGCCGGATGCCCGCAGACGAGGCGAACGAGCTTGCGGTAAAGTTCCTCAAAGAGGACTTTATGGACTCCTTTATCGCTCTCGTGAAGATTGCGGTGCAGTATTCCTTTGACAAAACCATCGAAAACAAGAAGGCTGCTATCGTGGCACTCGAGAACGCGATCAACTTCTTCAGAGCAGGAGCATTTTCCGCCCAAGAGGCAGATGCGACCTGCAAGCGTGTGGACAAGAGCGTGCTGGCTGCAATCGACCCGCTTGCCGTTGTCAAGGATAACGTGGCTTACACCTTTGGCGGTGCGCTCCGCAGAGAAGTGGAGAAGTATTTCTTCTATCTCAAAAACAACCCGAAGGAGGAGGCTCGCTTTGCGCGTCAAACCGCACAGAGAGAGGCTCAGCTGGCGATGGGCAAGAAGGTCGACTGGAAGATCGTTCCCAAGTCCGTTATCGAGCCCGAGGTGCAGATCGAGACAATCGTTTCGGTTCTCACCCGCGTCATGAACAAATTTAAGGCAGACGTTGAGATGGCGGCAAGTTTTGACGCCGATCGGCGCTGCGAAGAGATTATCGATTACCTCAAGGAAAAGGCGTCGCAGGTGGTTTATATCCTGACCAAGCGACTTGCAAAGGAAAAGGCGATAAAGCTGATGGAAGAAGTGGGTATTCCTGAGGCGAGAATGCGTTACAGACAGTATCCGTTTGAGTTTTCGGGCGGTATGCGTCAGCGTATCGTTATCGCTATCGCGCTATCTGCCAATCCCGATATCCTCATCTGCGACGAGCCCACGACGGCACTTGACGTGACCATCCAGGCGCAGATCCTCGAACTGATCAACCGACTCAAGCGCGAGCATAACCTTTCGATCATCTTTATCACCCACGACCTTGGTGTCGTTGCCAACATGGCGGACAGAATTGCCGTTATGTATGCGGGTAAGATCGTAGAGTACGGCACGGCGGAAGAGGTGTTCTATAATCCTCAGCATCCTTATACCTGGGCTCTGCTTTCCTCCATGCCTGACCTTGATACCAACGAAAAGCTGGATGCGATCCCCGGTACGCCACCGAATATGATATATCCCCCTGTGGGTGATGCGTTTGCGGAAAGAAACAAGTACGCCATGGAGATCGATTTTGAGATGCAGCCTCCCATGTATGAGGTTTCGCCTACTCACTATGCGGCAACCTGGCTGCTCCATCCCAACGCACCCAAGGTGGAAATTCCCAAGATCATCACCGAGCGTATCCGGCGAATGAAAGAAAGAGGAGGCAACCATGGAGAATAATTCTGAAGTATTGTTGAAAGTGGACCACCTTTGTCAGTATTTCCGCCTGGGACGTAAGGATCTTAAGGCCGTCGACGATGTGAGCTTTGAGGTTCGGAGGGGTGAAACCTTTGGTCTTGTGGGTGAGTCCGGCTGCGGAAAGACCACAACGGGCCGTTCCATCATCAAGCTGTATAACATTACCTCGGGTAACGTATACTTCAAGGGGCATAGAATCGGAGCGGGAACGCGCGCCTACAAGGACGAGATCAAGCAGGCCAAAAAAGATCTCGAAGATAAGAAGATCACGAAGCAAGAGTATGATGCTATCGTTGAAAAGAATCGAGCGCTGATCAAAGATGCAAAGACTGACAGCCGGGAAGTTGATCGTCAGTACGTTGCGTCGATGCTTCAGGCACTGGAGGCAGAGTATGCCGAAAAGTTCAGCGCGGCCGAGGGCAATGACGCGCAGCTCAAAACTCTCCGAAGGGAGTATAACAACCGTTGCCGCGTGGCAAGGAAGAGCAGGCTCATCACCCAGATCCAGATGATCTTCCAAGATCCGATTGCGTCTCTCGATCCCCGTATGACTGTCCGTGATATTATCGCCGAGGGGCTCGTGATCAACGGCATCACCGATAAGGAGTATATCAACGAGAAGGTTTACGAGATACTTGAGACGGTCGGTCTTGTGCGTGAGCACGCAGACCGTTATCCTCACGAGTTCTCGGGCGGTCAGCGCCAGCGTATCGGTATTGCCAGAGCGGTTATCATGCAGCCCGAGATGATCATCGCCGACGAGCCGATCTCTGCGCTTGACGTATCGATTCAGGCACAGGTCATCAACCTGCTCAACGATCTCAGGGAGCGCTTGGGACTTACCATTATGTTCATCGCGCACGACCTGTCGGTGGTGAAATATTTCTCCGACCGAATCGGCGTCATGTATTTCGGAAAGCTGGTCGAGCTTGCCGATTCGGATGAGCTCTTCAAGAATCCCATGCATCCTTATACGAGATCGCTTCTGTCTGCAATTCCGCTGCCCGATCCCGTATACGAGAAGCAGCGCACGAGAATTCACTACAACCCCATTGCAGAACACGATTATTCGGTAGATGCTCCCTCGTTCCGTGAGATCACCCCCGGACATTTCGTATACTGCAACGATGTTGAAGAGGAAAAATACAAGCAGATGGTCAAATAACGAGATGGATGGGTATGGGACAGTGAAACAGGAAACCAAAGTAACGTTAACAAAATACGCGATTTGTTTTGGCATTGAAGCACTTATCGCCTTCCTTGTGATTTGGTCAAAGGGATTCTTCACGCAAAGCACGGCGGTAAATATTCAGATCTTATCAGACGCTTTCTTCGTCTCGGGCGTATTGATGACGCTTTTTGCGGGTATGCTGTACGTCAGCAGCGAGGGGGCACTCATCGGTATCGGGTTTGTTCTCAGAAATGCTGTGCTCGCCTTTATCCCTATGGGCAGAGCAAAGCATGAGCGATATGCCGATTATCGCGAGCGTAAGCTCAGCGAAGCCAAAAAGAAAAATGACAGATGTATTCTTGTAACGGGACTTTTCTTCCTTGTCATTGGAATCGTCTTTACGGTTATTTGGTACGTGAAATTTTATCACGCATAAGATTATCCCCGCGCATACGATGCGCGGGGATTTCTTTTGCCCCTTTATCCCTTGTATATATTGTGTTTATTATAGTATATGGCCGTTATTCGGTTATTGTATGATTTTATGGCAAAAAGAATCACAGAATTCATCTCAGAATTCAGTGATTCTTTTTTCTCAATGGGGTGGTTTAGATAACAGCCTTATTCGGATGCACACTAACCGCCTGTTTTTTTCTGTTCTGTATGCATTGTACGATTTTTCCGATAAGAACATCAGGCTTTGGCGCGGCACCCTTTGGTCGTTGCATCAGTGGCAGAAATTCCGCTCTTTTCTGTTGTGAAATTACTTTTCCTGTGCAGAAAGCGCCTTTGCCTGTGCCAGCAGAGCCGCCCAGCGTTCCTCTCCCCTGACACGGTCAAAGCCCGGCCAGCCGATGGGCTGTGTCATGATGTCATACAGGTCATGCAGCCAGTAACGGATGCCCAGCAGGTGGGGATAGCGACGCCCGTTGGGGAGGACGATCCCCGCCTTGTTCTTCATGATGCTGGTTTTGCCGAAGAAAAGAGGATTACCAAGCGCCAGGTCAGCCTCATGGGGAATGGCCGCCCAGCGCTCGGCCAGGGCAAGGGCGCGCTCAAGATAAGCGTAGCCCGTCTCCTTTTCCTCGCGGCAGAAGTGCACCGACGCCAGGGCGCGGTAGGCATATCCGTACTCGCAGATCCAGCCGCCCGGGATATCGGTATCCTCTGTGCGCCCCGTCATGCCGTCCAGCATTCGCACATACATGGTGTACCATGCCAGCGCATCTGCGGGATCACTGTGCTTGGGGTGATGGGTGAGGCGATCGATGGTATGGGCGGCACGGAAGAAGTTCCCCGCATAGCGGTAGATCCAGCGCTGTTCCTCGTCCCCCATGAGCTGATAGCGTTTCTCCAGGGTGTCCAGCTTTTCCTCGTGCAAGAATTCGGTGTCCCGTCGGAACCAGTTCTCGATCTCATCCTCGGGGCAGATCAGACACATCTGGTGTACCGCACGGCGGCGGGAGTTGCTGTCAGTGCACTCGCGGAGGATGCGCTCGGCGATCTCCCGGAGCAGGGGCTTGAACTCCTCCAGCTTATCCCGATGATAGAGGTTGATCTCATTCATCAGGGAAGTGGCAATGTGCCAGTTGCGGGGATATTTTTTGTGATACTTCAGCCCCAGTGTCAGCCGCTCGTCATGGGAAAGCTTCTGCACGACGTTGAAGTATTTTTTTTGTACATCCTCTTTTGCGCTGATCTCATCGTTTCCGATCAGCTCATCCACCGTTACCTCGAAATAATTGGCAATGGCGGGGAGGAAGGTAATGTCGGGGTAGCCGTCTCCGCACTCCCATTTGGAGATCGACTGCGGGGAGATGCCGAATACCTCGGCCAGTTGCTCCTGTGTCATGTTTCGGTCCTTACGGTATTTCTTCAGCCGTTCTGCAATCATCAGTTCCATATTGTCTCCTTTCTCTATGGTGGTGAAAATCTTGTGCACGACGGGCCCTGTCGCTGTCTATATGATACCACAGGTAAGAGGAAGATACAATAACCGCATTTTTGCAAATCACTCCACGAGCAGTGGAGAAAACCGTATTTAAGTGGAGACGCTCGCCCGTACAAACGGACCTCCCCATTTCTCCTGTGAAAAATGTAGCATCTCTACACACACTCTCTGCATCTGCTCATTGGATTTTTCGCCGGAATGTGCTATACTATACTTACAAAAGCGCTTTTGAATTTTATTTTGGAGGTAGATACCATGTCTATCGGAACAACCATCAAAAAGCTTCGCCGCGGACGGGATATGACGCAGGAACAGCTGGCAGAATATCTCGGCATTACCGCCAACGCCATCTCTCAGTGGGAATGTGATCGCACCGCACCCGACATTACCCAGCTCCCACTGCTGGCCTATATTTTTGACGTCACCACCGACGAGATCCTGGAGGTGGACAGCAGAAAATATGAGGAGGAACTCCGTGCCATTCTGGAGGAAGAACAGCCTCTCTACGCCGCAGGGAACTTCAACGCTGCCGCACAGATCCTGCGCAAAGGCTTGGGGAAATACCCCCGTTCCTATCAGCTTATGGCGCGGCTGGCCCATGTGCTTGGCTGCTGTGGCGGCTGTGACGGTGAAGTTACCGCTCTCTGCGAGAAGGTCATCGCCGAGTGCACCGACAATGAAATCAGAGACAGCGCATACCAGGATCTGATCTTCAACCACAGGAACAACGGCAGAAGGGAAGAAGCCATCGCCGCGGCAAAACAACTCTCCCACACATGGATCTCCCGGGAGGATATGCTAATGAACCTTCTGCGAGGCGAGCAGGCAAGAGAGAACCTGGTGGAGTATATCAAGTTCTGCTCCGGCCGACTGATGCTGTGTTTTGAAGCGTTGGCAGAGCAGACTGCCTGCACCGCAGAGGATAAGCTCGCCCTGACGGCACAGACGACCGCACTTTTGAAACTCCTCTATCCCGACGGCGATTACCACTATTACGCCCAGTTCGGAACCGATGCCTGCGCACGCAGAGCGGTGCTTTGTGCGGAGGCAGGGGATACGGAAGGTGCGTTGGCGGCTCTTGCTGAGATGGCCGGATACAGCGTTCACTTTGATACCTATTCGGATACGGTCGAGAATACCTCTCCTGCCGTACGGGGCTATGTAGATGGAGGATGGATCCCCATTCCCGGTGCCACTTACTGCAGGGATAAGCTGAAGTGGCTTCGTGAGGATGCTCACTTTGATGCGGTGCGGGAGGATCCCCGTTTCCTCGCCGTGACCGAAACCCTCGCCAAAGGCGGGGAATAAAGGGAGGCGCGGATGATGCAGCTTCTCATTGCTCCCCGAATCAAAGCTTATCGATACCGGCATCACCTCTCCCGGCGAGATTTCGGTGAGCTGATGGGCGTGTCGCCCCAGGCGGTGTGCAAATGGGAAACGGGTTTGTGCTGCCCGGACATCATGCTGCTGCCCGCCCTCTCCCGCGTGCTGGGGTGTATGATTGATGACCTGTTTGCCGAGGGCGGCGTTTGATTTCAACGAAAAGGGGGCGGTTGCGATCACAACAGTCTCTCAAAGAAAATGCCAGATAGCCGCTTTTCAAAATTTTGTAGAAATGTGATGCGATGTTTGATGATTTTGAGCGCTTCGCAAAATCAAAAACCATTAAAATCGACGGGGAGCCGCGCTTATTGGCGCGGCTCCCCAATCATTAATCAGTGCAGCTCGCAGAAGTCTTCGGCAAACTGTGCAATCAGTTTGGCGGTTCCTTCAATACCGAGAAGGGAGCTGTCCACCGACATATGATAGTTGTCATATTTACCCCATTTCTGCCCGGTATAGAAGTTGTAATAGTTAGCACGCCGCTTGTCGGTCTTGAGAATCAGCGCACGGGCATCGCTTTCGGAGAGGTCATGCCGCTCTGCGACGCGGCGCGTGCGATCATCTATGTTGGCGTAGATAAAAACGCCGATGTGACGGGCATTGTTGCGCAGAACATAGTCAGCACTCCGCCCGACAATCACACAGGAATTTTCTTCGGCAAGGTTTTTGATGATGTCACACTGGGTGATGAAAAGACGGTCATTGATCGGAATGTCGTAATTCATCGCACCGCTGCCGTAAATGGAAGATCCCATAGCAAGGGTATAGAGCAGGCTGTTGGTTGCCTTTTCGTCTGCCGAATGAAGAATATTTGCATTCATCCCGCTTTTTTGTGCAGCGAGAGTAATCAGCTCTTTATCGTAAAATGAAATGCCCAGTGCTGCGGCAACTTTTTCTCCGATTTCTCTGCCGCCGCTGCCGTACTGTCTGGCAATGGTTACAATTACTTTTTCGTTCATGTCGAATAAACTCCTTTTCCCAAGATTTCAGCCGCAGGAGCGCGAACTGTTGCTTGTGATCATTATATCATAAATTTTTGATTTTGTAAAGCGTTTTTCGTGGAAAATAAATATATTTTCTTACTGCATTTTCCGCAGGTCTGGAATTGTGCCAAAATGCATACACTGTGCTATCCGAGATGGCGGGAGGGAATACAGTGCGCGCAGGGCGTTTGTGGCAATTTATACGAAATGCATTGATCATGAGTGCGACAGGGTTGATTATTCGCTGTGTGGCAGTCAGCTTCAATGTTTATTTGACCGATAAGCTTGGAGCTGACGGAATCGGGCTTTATTCCTTGGTGATGAGTGTGTACGGTTTTGGTATCACACTGGCCACATCGGGGATCAATCTTGCCGCAACACGCCTGGTTGCCGAATGCGGAGAAGATCCGCCCCGCGGAGCGCTTGCCCGTGCCATGCGCTGCTGCCTTGGATACAGCGTGTTTTTCGGTACGGTTGCATCGGTGTTGATGCTGCTTTTGGCGCCGATGATCAGTGAGTGCTGGCTGCAGGATGCACGTACGCTGCCCGCGCTTCGCCTGTTGGGGCTGAGCCTTTTGCCTGTTTCGCTTTCTTCTGCCATGGGGGGATATTTTGCGGGTGTTCGCCGCGTCTGGAAAAGTGCGGCGGTGCAGATTTTCTCACAGGGCGCGCGTGTGGTGCTAACCATTTATGCGCTGCAGATTTTTTTGCCGCGGGGGTTGGAGTACGCCTGCATCGGTGTTGTGCTTGGCGGGACATTGGCGGAATTCGGCAGTTTTTTTGTCCTGTTTGCGGCATATCTGCACGACAGACATCAACATTCGGCATCTGCGCAAAAATTGCCACCCGCTCCCCCTGTTCGCCGTAAACTGATCTCCATCGCGCTTCCCGTTGCCATCAGCACATACGCAAGATCCTTTTTGCTGACGGTTGAACATCTTCTCATTCCCATTTGTTTGCGGAAAAACGGTGCCGGACGCGAGGCATCACTTGCCGCTTACGGTACGCTGCACAGCATGGCGCTGCCGATCCTGCTCTTTCCCTCGGCGCTGCTCGGCTCGGTGTCCGGTTTGCTCATCCCCGAGATGGCTGAGTATCGGGCGGCTCGAAACCATGCGCAAATCCGCCGTGTTGCCTCTCGTGTGCTGCGCCTGACGCTTATTTTTTCGGTTGGAACCGCAGGCATCATGAGCTGCCATTCCTATTCGCTCGGCACGGTGATTTATGGGAGTGCCGAGGCGGCAGAATATCTGCGTCTGCTCGCCCCCCTTGTGCCGATCATGTATCTCGACGGTACCGTTGATGCAATGCTCAAAGGCTTGGGGGAGCAGGTTTATTCGATGAATGTCAACATCATTGATGCGCTGCTTTCGGTCATATTGGTGATTCTTCTTCTGCCTCGTTATGGTGTTGCCGGATATGTGATTGTTTTGTATGTATGTGAGGTGTTTAATGCTGTCTGCAGCCTTTACCGCCTGCTGAGCATCACTGCGGTTGATGTGGATGTGCTGGGGTGGGTGATTCTGCCGCTGCTCTCCATTGTCGGTGCGACGGTCGGCGTTCGCATATTCGGTATGTATTATCCTGCTGCCGATGCGTTTTCACTTTCCTTGCGGATCATTTTGACCGCAGGAATGTATTTGGTGATTTTTGCACTGCTTGACTGGAGTGTGCGTTGTCTGCGCCGCTGTGTACAAAGACACCAAAGGCTCGACCGTCTGCACGGTGGTCTGCAGAAAACAAAGAAAAGGGTGCTGCGCTGAGACGCAGCACCCTTTTGGGGTGATTCGGCAGAATCATGCCAGCAGCGACAGTGCGTTGTCGGCATATATTCGTTCGGGCAGGTTAAGTGAATGTGTAAAGGCAAGTGCTTCTCGCGGATTGGTCCAAGGCAGATCGGAGCCGAAGAGGATACGTCCGGGATCATGCTCGGTCAAGATTTGTTTGACCAGCGGTGCTTCTGCGGGATCACTCCCCATAATTTGTGCCATGGAAGTATCAATGAAAATTTTTGTGCCGACCAAATGCTCGAGTACCTCCTCACATTCATGCATACCGCCGACGTGGGCGGCGATCAGCGTCAGGGAAGGGTGGCGATCAAGCACACGGCGAAGCATGGAGGGGGAGGCGTGAATATGCTTAGGGGAAATCGGATCAAATCCCGCATGGGTGATGACGAACATTCCACGCTCGGCACACCCCGCAAAGATGGGAGAAAACCGTGGATCATCCACTTCAATGCCAACATAATCGGGATGGATTTTGATGCCGCGAATACCGGCTGCTTGAAGGCGGTCAAGCTCGGCGGTGATGCAGTCGCTCTCGGGATGAACCGAGCCGAGTGCGGTGAGCATTCGACTGCTTTGGTTGAGTGCAATGGCAAAATCGTTGACCTTGCTCTGCTGCCGCGCATTGGTAGCAATGTTGCAGACAACGGCGCGATCAACGCCTGCTGTCCGCAGATATGCTTCGGTTCCGGCTACCGTGCCGTCTGTCAGCGGAACCAGTCCCCATGGAGCGGATGTTGCGGCAAGCGATGCCATGGCACGTGGGGCAAGCGCATCGGGAAAACAATGGGTATGGAAATCAATGATCATAAAACAGGGTTACCTTTCCGAATTGATTGTTCCTGACCTATATGATACCGCGCAAAGGGAAGCTTGTCAAAGGAAAAAACGTGAATTTACACATTGTTTACAAACAAATTTCGATGGCTTTCTTGCACTTCGGTATGAAATACTGTATAATTTACTTATAATGGGGGATAAGATGGATTTTCATTATTTGAACCTAAACATGATTGCCGCCGTTTACGCATTCTCTTTCCGAATAATTGTGCTAATTGTGCGGCAAAGAAAAGGGGTTAGCCATGGACGAATCTGCAAATTCGCTGAATGCGCGTTCCAAAAAAACGATCCGTACAAAAACAGCCGAGCTTTTGCGCAATATGCTGCATACCATTGATGCCGCTTCTGCCAAAGCCGCTTCCGAAGCGGGAACAATGTCGGCAAGAGAGCGTATTGCCGCACTGCTTGATCCGAATACCTTTGTTGAAATCGGTGCATACCGCTGCCGCAGGAATGAAGAAGATGACTTTGAAGGCGTGATCTGTGGCTACGGTGCCATTGATGAGCGCCTGGTCTTTTGCTTTGCACAGGAGTTTGGACGCAAAAAGGGTGCCTTCGATGATGTGCAGGCTGAAAAAATCGAACAGCTTTATCGCATGGCACAGAAAAACGGTGCACCGGTGATCGGTATCTTTGACAGTGCAGGTGCATTGGTTTATGACGGTGTCTCGGCGCTGGCGGGCTATGGGCGTGTGATGCGGTGTGCTTCCCGCGCATCGGGCGTGATCCCGCAGATTGCGGTGATTGACGGTGTTTGCGCAGGGTCTGCTTCTGCCATCGCGGCAATGTTTGATTTCGCGATTGTGATCAAGAACCGCACACAGTTCTACGTAAATTCTCCCTTCCTTGTGGGCGAGTCGGCGGGAACTGCCCAATCCACCGCCGAAAGCGGTCTTGCCGCATTGGTTGCCGAGCATGAATATCAAGCATATTCCATGGCACGCCGGCTCATTTGCATCTTACCCCAAAACAATGCCGAGGGAACTGTGGATACTTTTCTGCGCGATGATCTCAATCGCAAGCTTGAGGTGGATGCACTCTTTGCCGATGCCAACTATGATATGTCCGCCCTTGTGTCCGCCATTGCCGATGAGGGCGATGTCATGCCGTTCTACACAGAATATGCACCTGAGCTGATGACCGCGCTGGCATCAATCGGAGGTCAAATTGTCGGGGTATTGGCAAATTGCCCTGCCGAACGGGATGGAATGATTACAGTTGCGGCCGCACGAAAGGCGGCACGATTCATCAGCTTCTGTGACAGCTTTAATGTCCCGCTTTTGACGCTTGTTGACTCGGTTGGTCTTGAGGTGTCCCCCGATGCAGAGGGTACGCCGTATGCCTGTGAGCTTGCCCGTATGGCATCGGCATATATCTCCGCCGCTTGCCCGAAGGTCAGCGTGGTTGTCGGCTCTGCTTACGGCGCTGCCTATACCCTGATGGGCTCAAAATCGCTCGGTGCCGATATCGCTTTTGCACTTGAGCGTGCGGCAATCAGCGTTCTTCCCCCCGATGCTGCAGTAGCGTTCCTTTGGAATGACCGTGTGGAAGGGAATACCCCCGCCGACGCGCGTGCCGAGCTTGAAGAGGAGTGGCGTGCGATGTGCGCGACGCCCGTGGATGCCGCACAGCGCGGAGAGATTGATGATATTATTTCGACGGCAGAACTGCGCCAGCGTATATGCGCCGCCTTTGCCATGCTTGCGGCAAAGAGTGAGCTTCCACCTACCCGACGCCATGCCAATTTGCCGCTGTAAAGGGGAGTTAGATGTCAAATATGATGCCAATTGTTTTGTCCGGGTCAGCCTCTTCCATGGAAAGTGTCATGAACAATGGGATGTCAATGACCGAACGCCTGATGTATTCTTTGCGGATGACGGTAATTGGTCTGTTGATGGTTTTTGCGGTCCTTGGCGTAATTTGCCTGGTGATGTACCTCTTCCGCCTGTTCTTCTACACGCTGCCTAATCGGCGCAGCAAAAAAAAGAATGAAGAAAAGCTAAGCGAAGAGACGGCTACCCCATCCGATGATCCGAGCCGAGAAGATCCCGCGCTGATCGCTGTTTTGAGTGCCGCGGTGGCTGCTGTGCTTGCCGATGAGGCCGAAGCTGCGGGAACAGATATTCCTTCGTTCCGTGTGGTTTCGTTCCGGAGAACCTCACATGGCCGCGGTTGGAATGAAAAGGTCTGATGTAAACTTTAATCAAGCTTGTAATAGAAGAAAGGTTGTTTTGTGATGAGAAATTTTACAATTACGGTTAACGGTGTCAGCTATCAAGTGACGGTTGAGGAAAATACAGCCGCGCCCGGTGCTGTGTCTGCCCCTGTTTCATCGGCTCCCGCGGCACCGTCTGCCGCACCTTCCGCTGTACCTTCCGCGGAGGGGGGGACCAAGATAACGGCACCCATTCCCGGAACAATTCTCGATATTCGCTTCGGTGTGGGAGATCAGGTCAAGCGCGGCGATATTCTCTGCATTCTTGAGGCGATGAAAATGGAAAACGAGATCTGCGCACCCGCTGACGGTAGGGTTGCCTCGGTGAATATCAGCAAGGGCTCATCGGTTGAATCGGGCGCGTTGTTGATGACCATCTCCTGAACGCGGACATCACGGAAAGAGGAATGAACTATGCTTGATACCATCCTCGGGCTTCTGCGTTCAACCGGTATTGCCGAACTGGCCGCCGATCCCGAATTGCTGATCAAAACCCTGATCATGTATGTGATTGTCGGGGTGCTGATTTATCTGGCTGTTGTCAAAAAATTTGAGCCGATGCTTCTGCTGCCAATTGCATTCGGTATGTTGTTGGCGAATCTCCCGGGGGCTGAGCTGATGCATATGGATCTGTTTTTGGGCGAGAAGCTCGACTTAACCCGGGTTATTCAAGAGGGCGGTTTGATCGACTATCTGTACCTCGGCGTAAAGCTGGGTATTTATCCCTCGCTGATTTTTATCGGAATCGGTGCGATGACCGATTTCTCACCGCTGATTGCCAATCCGGTCAGCCTGCTGATCGGTGCCGGGGCGCAGCTTGGCGTTTTTGTTGCTTTCTCTGGTGCACTGATGATTGGGTTTATTCCGATGGCTGCCGCTGCGATCGGCATTATCGGCGGAGCCGATGGTCCCACCGCGATTTTGGTGACCAAACAGTTAGCTCCCATTCTGCTCGGGCCGATTGCCATTGCGGCGTATAGCTACATGGCGCTGATTCCCATGATTCAGCCTCCCTTTATGAAATTGCTGACCACAAAGAAAGAGCGTGCGATTGTCATGACCAATCTGCGCCCCGTTTCCCGTGTGGAAAAGGTGGTATTCCCGATTGTAACAACGGTTGTGGTTTGTCTGATCATTCCCGATGCCGCTCCGTTGGTGGGGTGTTTGATGTTCGGCAACCTGCTTAATGTCTGCGGCGTGACAGAGCGTCTCTCCAAAACTGCCCAGAATGAGCTGATCAACATTGTGACCATTTTCCTGGGTGTTTCGGTGGGCGCGACGGCAAATGCAGAGAGCTTTCTCAATTTTGAGACGATTGTCATTATCTTGCTCGGTCTCTTCGCCTTTGTTGTCTCGACCTGCGGCGGACTTTTGACCGCCAAGCTGCTCAATCTTCTCACAGGCGGCAAGATCAATCCGCTGATTGGATCGGCGGGTGTTTCGGCAGTGCCGATGGCTGCCCGTGTCTCCCAGATGGTGGGGCAGAAAGAAAATCCCGCAAACTTCTTGCTGATGCACGCAATGGGGCCAAATGTTGCAGGTGTTATCGGCTCTGCGGTGTCCGCGGGTGTATTCCTTTCCTGGTTTGCATAACCGCAGCCAACCGTGATTTGAAACGATAGAATTTTGGAGAAGATTATGGCACAAATAAAAATAACCGAAACGGTTTTGCGCGATGCGCACCAATCCCTGATTGCGACACGTATGACCACCGAAGAGATGCTTCCCGTCTTGACGATGCTCGATGAAGTGGGCTATCATTCTCTTGAAGCCTGGGGCGGCGCCACCTTTGACGCCTGCCTGCGCTATTTGGATGAAGATCCCTGGGATCGCTTGCGCAAAATACGCGGCGCGGTGAAGAAAACCAAGCTGCAGATGCTCTTCCGCGGACAGAATATATTGGGCTACCGCCACTACTCGGATGATGTTGTCGATTATTTTGTGAAAAAATCAATTGCCAACGGCATTGATATTCTGCGCATTTTCGATGCACTCAACGATCCCCGCAATCTCAAAACGGCAATTGATGCCGCGCGTCGAGAGGGCGGGCATGTGCAGGCTGCGATCAGCTATACCACCAGTCCCTTCCACTCCAACGAGAAGTTTGCCGATTACGCACGTCAGCTGGAAGAGATGGGTGCGGATTCAATCTGCATCAAGGATATGTCGGGGCTGCTCAAACCCTTTGATGCCTATGCACTTGTGCGGGCAATCAAGGAGAAGGTCAGTCTGCCCGTACAGCTGCATACACACTACACCTCCGGGTTGGCATCAATGACGGTTCTCAAAGCGGTGGAGGCGGGTGTGGATATTGTCGATACCGCCATTTCTCCGTTGGCACTTGGCACCTCCCAGCCTCCGACCGAACCGATTGTGGCGGCGTTGGCGGGCACGGGCTATGATACGGGGCTGGATCTGGAAAAGCTGGATGAAATTCGACGTTATTTCGCGCCTTTGCGTCAGAAGTATTTGGATGACGGTTTGATGGACAGCAAAGTCATGGGCGTCGATGTCAATGCACTGCTTTATCAGGTTCCCGGCGGTATGCTCTCAAATCTTGTCTCGCAGCTGAAGCAAGCGGGAAAGTCGGATAAACTGGGCGAGGTACTGGAAGAGGTTCCGCGTGTCCGCGCCGAGGCGGGTTATCCGCCCCTCGTCACCCCCACGTCGCAGATTATCGGCACCCAGGCGGTACTTAACGTGATTATGGGTGAGCGGTATAAAATGGTCACGGGTGAATTCAAGGGTGTGATTCGCGGCGAATACGGCCGTATGCCGATGGAAATCGATGCGGATTTTCGCCGAAGCATTATCGGTGATGAAAAAACCGTTTCGGTACGCCCGGCAGACCTGCTTCTGCCCGAACTGGATACGCTTCGTGAAAAGGCCGCACCTTATCTTGAGCAGGAAGAAGATGTTCTCACTTATGCACTGTTCGAGCAGGTTGCCGTGCAGTTCTTCGAGCGGCGCAAGGCGAGGAAATATCATCTTGACGCGTGCAACGCCGATGCTGAACTGGGCATCCACAGCGTGTGAGGATATGCAACCAAAAGAATCCCCATCGGTGTTTGCCTCGGGTCCTAAAGGACAGATTTGAATAATTAAAAGCCTCGGCAGAGAAAATTCTGCTGAGGCTTTTGTATTAAATCTTTTCTGCAATTATTATGTCCATACAATGCTTATGAGGAATACCACTGCTGTTACAATCAAAAATTCTTTCCTCATTCTTTTTGAACAGCCAATCGTGATAGTATGCAAATAACTCTCCCGACTTCCAATCTCCCGCAGCAATTTCGCTTTCTTCGATATCGGGAGGTAGTGGAATAAAAGGTTTTCTCACAAAAACATTTATAACATTTATTCCGTTTGCTGTGGTGTGCATTTTCAAGCTGTCAATGACATTCTTGCGTTGTTCTTGAGGAATATAATGAAATACTCCGCTTGAAAAAATTATATCAAAATCCGTTTCGAGTCTAAAGTCACGTATATCTGCTTTGAAAAAATCTATTTTAATGCCACAGTGATCGGCAAGCTCACGTGCCTTGGATAAGCCCTGCTCAGAAATATCAAAAGCAGTTACACTATATCCGTTTCTTGCGAGAAAAACAGCATCCTTGCCCTCGCCGCACCCGATGTCAAGCACTTTATATGGTTTGATTGGCGGCTTGAGGCGCATGATTTCATAGCAAAGATTATTGGGCGACAAGCCCCAATAATAGCCTTCCGTATTATATCGTTTGTCATATTCGGTTAATGATCGCAAGGAACTTCCGAGCAAGGAGTCTATAGAAACCTTCAAAACAGTCGCCAGTTCGGGAAGAATAGAAATATCGGGGTAAGAAGTACCATTTTCCCATTTTGACACGGCTTGAAAAGAAATGTTCAGCTTTTCCGCCAGCGCCTGCTGAGTTAATCCAAGTTCCTTCCGTCTGTCAGTTATTTTTTTACCGATATTCATAAACATATCCCCCTTTGTGAAGTGATTATATTATACTACTTCAAAGGAGAACATTCAATAACCGTTTTGTTGAAATCGTTATACGTTTTCTATTTGCGGTTGAATTTTTATATTCGTTTGTACCACAATAGTGGTGAGTAAATGCGCATTTTCTGATAGCTTTTAGTGATATGTCGACATAGCTGGCGTGATATTTTTGCTATAACAAAAGTGATATTGCTCTGCAAATAGAGCAGTTATATTCTATTCGCCCCATAAACTCGCGTAGCGAATATCTCTCGTCGTAAGACGAATATTACTGCGAAGCAATATAACTCGCCGCAGGCGAATAGAGAAGGCGTTGTGTTCTTAGGAACACAACGCCTTTCCGATGATGGGGATTCTTTAGATTGTGCGAATTATTCGGTGACGAAGCGGACTTCCTTCATGACGATATCTTTGAGCGGCTTATTATTTTCTCCGGTTGCCTGGGCGGCAATCCAATCTACGGTTTCCATTCCTGCGATGACACGGCCGAACGCGGCGTAGTCACCGTCAAGATGGGGTTTGTTTGCGTGCATGATGAAAAATTGCGAAGATGCCGAGTCGTTGCTGACACTGCTGCGCGCCATGGATACAACGCCGCGCTCGTGGGAGAGGTCGTTGGGGATGCCGTTGGAAGCAAATTCTCCGATAATCTTTTCGTCAGAGCCACCAAATCCGTCGCCCTGGGGATCGCCGCCTTGCACCATAAAGCCGCTGATCACACGGTGAAAGATGAGCCCGTCATAGAAGTGTTCACTCACCAGCTTCTGGAAGTTTGCCACCGTTTTAGGGGCGATGTCGGGATATAGCTCAATGCGGATAATGCCGCCGTTTTCCAGTTCAATCTGAACAATATTCGTTATCGTATCGGTGGTTTCGTGCCGTTCGGTGTAGATGCCGTCAGGCGTAGCTGTCTGGCGGCCGCAGGACGTCAGCGCAAAACAAAGTGTGAGAAGTGCGAGTAGGGTACAGATCAATCGTTTCATATTTTCTCCATTCCGCGGCATCGCTCGCCGCCAGGTGTTTATCAATAGCCTATCAAAAACTTTCGTATTTGTCAAGTGGATTTTGTCGATCTGCATGGCTGCGGTGGATAAAATACCCCTCAAAAACATATACTGTTTTTAGTTTGGCGAGGAGGGCGATTATGCGGGAAGAGAAGGGAACTGGTGTGTTCCGCGCGGCGGCATGGATTGTTTGCGCGGCCGGGGTGTTTGTGGGGGGATATTGGCTGCTGAAAATCGGACTTCCCCTTCTTCTCCCCTTTTTGCTGGCGTGGGGGATGGCGCTGATGCTCCGCCCGTTGGCAGGGAAAATGAGCACACATACGCATATTCCGCATCGTGTCTGCGCTTTCTTGTTGATGCTGCTGACGCTTTTGCTGCTGGGGCTTTTACTCACCCTTGCGGTGAATCGCCTGCTCTTTGAACTCCAGCGACTGTTTACCTGGTTGGGCGAGGATGGGGGACTCTGGTTTTCGGATGTTTTCTCACGGATTGGCGGCTGGTTTACCAATCTAACCGAATCCATGCCGTTCTTGGATGGTCTGTTGGGGAATTCGCACGCAGAAGGGTTGTGGCAGGGACTGGATGAGATGGTCGAAAATATGATTACCCAAGCCGTTACCGAGTTGAGTACGCGAATTCCCACCTGGATCGCATCCATTCTGCGTGCACTGCCCGCAATTCTTCTCTTTGTTGCTGCTTGGGTGCTTGCCTGCTTTTATTTTTGCCTCGATCTTGAGCGGATTCATGCCGCACTGCGCACCATGGTTCCTGCAAAATGGCGTCGGAACGTGGGTGATCTGCGCCGCCGTGCCGCGGGGACGGCACTGCGTTGGCTTCGTGCCTATCTGCTTTTGCTGGGATTGACCTTCGGTGAGCTTTTGATTGGTTTCGCGATTCTCGGTGTAGACTATGCTTTTCTTTTGGCACTGCTGATCGCATTGATTGATGTGCTTCCCGTTCTTGGTGTGGGGACGGTACTTCTCCCCTGGGCGGCTGTTGTGCTGATGGGAGGGCAATATTCTTTTGGTGTGGGATTGATTATCCTATATGCTGTGGTGCTGATTGTGCGGCAGATTGCCGAGCCGCGCATCATCGGCGGCAGTATCGGATTGCATCCGCTGCTTACTTTGGCTGCGATGTATATCGGTTTTCGTCTCTTTGGTGTGGCGGGGATGTTCCTCTCTCCCGCCGCGGCACTTGCCTTTAGTATGCTTGCCGCAGACTCGCCCAAATCGTAAATATTTGGGGGATAGATTCTTGACAGCCAAGCAAAAAAATGGTATCATAATAGCAGTTTTTGCGGGGGTTCCCGGGAAAGGGAGGAATTGTCATGAACGAAAATGCGGCAGAACTTCGGTCGGCAAGCGCGGTAAAGAAAAATAAAGTACCGGCCTATACCCGTGGGGAGGAGATCTTCAACATGGTCTCCCACATTGCGGGGGGCGCGTTGGGGATTACCGCCACCGTGCTCTGCGTTATCATGGCGGCACTGCACCGCAACGTCTGGGGCGTGGTGGGGGGCGCCATCTTCGGTGGAACCATGATCCTGCTCTATACCATGTCCAGTATCTATCACGGCCTCTCTCCCCGCCTGGGGGCAAAGCGGGTCTTCCGCATCATTGACCATTGCTCCATCTTCCTTCTCATCGCAGGCACCTACACCCCCATTGCCCTCTGCAACCTGCGCGAGTACAGCGCACCGGTGGGCTGGACTATCTTCGGCTGCGTATGGGGAATGGCGGCGCTGGGAATTACCCTCAACGCCATCAATCTTGAGCGGTTCAAGGCCTTTTCCATGATCTGCTATCTGGGCATGGGCTGGTGTGTGCTGGGCGCGGTCAAGCCTACCATCGAATCCATTGAGACGGGCGGGCTGATCTTCCTTCTGCTGGGGGGCGTTGCCTATACCGTGGGGGCGCTGATCTACGGGCTGGGAAAGAAAATGAAGCGCCGTTATGTCCACTCGGTCTTTCACCTGTTTGTGGTGCTGGGCAGCCTGCTCCAGTTCTTCTGTATTCTGTTTTTTGTGATGTAAGAAATTCGCACCGAAATTTTTCGGTGCGAATTTTTGCCGAAAGCCTTAACCGTTTCCGCTGACCGATACTATATGAGTGAAAGCTTTCAAACTGTGAGGGAAACCATGAACGAAACCACCGCTGCCAAACTGATCGCCGAAAAGCTGCCTGCCATCTACGGTTACGCCTATGCTCGCCTGTATGACAAAGATCAGGCCGAGGATCTTGCCGCCGAGATCGTCTGCGCTATGCTGACCTCGGCGAAAAACTGTCGGGATGAGAAGGCCTTCTGGGGCTTTGCCTGGAAGATTGCCGAGAATACCTTCCGTAAATTCATCCGTCGGGAGGAGCTGCGCCGATATGCGGCCGAGCCGGAGGAGGGGACGGTGGGCGTCTATGAGCCATCGGCCGAGACGGTATATCTGGAGCGGGAGGAGGAGACCGAAAACCTCTATCTGCTTCGACGTGAGCTGTCCCTGCTGGGGCGGCTCTACCGGGAGATTTGTGTGGCGCACTATGTGGAAAACAAAACTTGTTCCCTCATTGCAAAAGAACAAAACATCAGCGTAGAGATGGTGAAGTATCACCTTTCCCGCGCACGAAAACTGTTGAAGGAAGGGATTGCAATGACAAGAAAACTGGGAGAGAAAAGCTATAATCCGGGTGTGTTCCGGATGGATTTCTGGGGGGACCGTAACTGTTTCGGCGATCTGCTTTGCCGCAGACTGCCAGGTTCCATCCTGTTGGCGGCCTATGAAGCGGACATGACGGCGGAGGAGCTGTCGGTGGAGCTGGGGGTGGCCATGCCGTATCTTGAAGAAGAGCTGGAAAGGCTGGAAGCGGCAGGGGTGCTGAGCAGAGCGGGTAAGAAGTATCGGACTGCCATGGTGATCATCACCGATGCATACGAAACCGAATTTGTGAGGCAGACGGCGGAGCTCTATCACAGCGTGGCAGAGTCGGTGTTTGCTGACACGCTTGCGCTTCTCCCTCGGGTGCGTGAGCTGGACTTTGCCGGCCGAGATTATGATGATAACCGCCTGATGTGGGGCCTGTTGAACATCGCCATGGTCAACGGCTATAAGCTGGCAAGAGAGATCTCTCCCCTGGGCGAGCCCGGGAAGCTGGCCCCGGGTGGGGAAGGCTGGGTTTTTGGCTACGACAATGATTTCAAGCACCACCATTTTCATGGAGTGTGTATGAAAACGCCCAACCCCGATGGCACCGCATGGTTCTCCGCGGAGAATTATCGCGCCATTGAGTCCTGTCAGTGCTACGACCACAAAAACTTCATCAAAAAGGCCCAGGCCATGTGGAGAGCTGTACTGGGCGAGTCGGCAGACAAAAATAACGAAACGCTGCCCTGGCTCATCGAACATGGATTCATCACCTGCCGGGACGGGCGTCTTGGGGCAAACTTCCCGGTCTTCAGGGAACGGGTGTTTGCGGAACTCTGCACCTTCCTGCGCCCCGTCACCAAACAGGTGGCGGCCTGCATGATCGATATCTCGGACCGCGCCGAAGCAATGCTCACCCCGCAGGTTCCTGACGCGGTGCGGGATCAGTGCGGGGACATCGCCAAGATCCACCACCGCCTGGACACGGCGGCCTTCCTCATGGAGGATCTGCTGGCAAGCGGAAGACTCAAGCTCGCCGCCCCCAACACACCCCTGTGTGTCTGGGGTGTTATCTGTGGAGCATAAGAAAAATAAGGGACTGCGCCATGCGCAGTCCCTTATTTTATTGTGCCCCCGGCAGATCCACCGTGACGCAGAAGCTGTCCCCGTCAAGGTGAAGATCGAACCTGCCGCCGCAAAGCTCAGTGAAGCTTTTGGCAATGGGAAGCCCAAGACCGCTCCCCTCGGTGGTACGGTTGCGGTCCCCACGCACGAAACGGGCCAGAATTTCCTCGGCAGTGAAGTCGATGTATTCCCGGGAAGTGTTCTTGACCGTCACCCGCCAGACTTTGCTGCCGTTCTCACCCTTTGCTTCCTCCAGAGAGAGGAAGATCCGCGAGCCCTCCAGCGAATAGCGCAGAGCATTTTCCAGAAGATTGGCAAAGACGCGGTAAAGCTTGGTTCCGTCGTTGTTCAGGGGGCATTCGCAGTCGGGCAGGGCGGCCACAACTTTAACGGGCGCGGCGGCAATGGCATCGGCCTGCTCTGCCAGCAGTTGATTGAGCAGACGAGTCAAGTCCAGCGGTTCGATGTCCAGCGGAAGATCACTGGTTGTGGCTTTGGTGAGGACGAACAGATCTTTGATCAGACCGCTCAGCCGTGCGCTCTTGCGTGAGATGATGGAAACATAGTCCATCGCCTCGGGGGGGAGCCCTTCAACATCGGCGAGCAGATCGGCGTACCCCACAATGGAGGTCAGGGGTGTCTTGAGATCATGGGAAATGTTGGTGACCATCTCGATCTTGGTGCGCTCACTCTTGGTGCGTTCGGCCACCGCCGTCTCGATGCCGGCGTAGATTCCCTCCAGGGCTTCGGCATAGGGGGCGATACGGTGATCGGCGGGGATCTCGGGGGCGGAGCCGGCCCTGCCGTCTCGAATGTCGCAGATCCGCTCCATCACCGCGGCAATGTGGGTGTAGTCCTCATGCCGGGTGCGGAAGTATTGAATCGCAAAATACACCGCGCCGAGGATACTCACAGCAAGCCAGAAGAAGCCGAAGATGGTTTGCAGAGGGTGATAGCCGAACAGGATCATCAGCAGCGCGAATAGCCCGACACCGCCGCAGATCATGAGGGGCAGGGCAAGGTGCAGCTCCCTCCGCGACATGGCCCGGTGCAAAGGAAGACGATCGGTTCGGCGGCGGATAAGCTTGGCCAGAGTGGTAATGGTGTTGCAGGTGAAGGTGCGCAGACCGTTGTGGCTCAGGTCGACGGCGATACAGTAAAACCAGAACCAAACGGTAGAGATAAGCAGGGTGTAGCCCACCATCTCGTCCCCCTCTGCGATGACCAGGGCATAGAACAGCCCGGCAAAGAAGAGGAGGAGAAGCCGAACTTCCAGCCAGATGTGGCCCAGCAGACCGCCGATGGCGGCATCGGCCGCCGCCTTGCTGCGGCGGTCGATGATGACACTCACGAAGAGAATGATAATCAGCGTGATCAACGCCGTGATGCCCCAGCAAATGGCACCGTAGACATAGATGGACTGATGTCCGCCCGCCAGCTGGCCCAGCCGACCGTCCAAAATGCGCCCGCTGGGCTTGAGGATGATGAGAGCATCGGGATCAAGATCTCGCAGGGGGCTGTTACCCCTGCCAAACAGATTATCGGTATCCCGCAGATATTCCCGAAGGGGAACGTAGTCCCGGGCGGGATAGCCCAGGATATCTGTGCCGGGAATTACGATGACATTGTTTACTGCATTTTGACCCGGTCCCACCACATATAGCTCACCGCCCGACCAGATCAGCGCATAGTTCCAGTCCTCCCCGGTTCCTCCGTCAAGGATACGATCACCCAGGGCAACATGATAGCTGATGTTCCCTTGAAGCGCATCCTCGGCTAGCGCACTTCCCCTGTAGGAGGTGGGATAGTAGTCGGGGGAAAGGGGATCGACAATTTGCGCCGAGGTAGTGCTGGGGCTTCCCGTGGTTTCCACCGGTACCGTAGTGGAGGCGAAGAGATCGGAGGTATCCTCCTGGGGAACAGGCTCAATTTCGGCGTGTTTCTCTTCTGTCACTTCGTCCATGAAGCGAAAATCGTTGACATAACAGTAGTCTTCTTCGTCGTACACCATCAAAGGTGTACGGCCTGTGATGACTTCGTTCAGATACTCCATATACAGAAGCATATCGTGCCAGTAGATATCCGAATCGTGATATTCGAATGACATGGCATAGGGGATAAACCGAAGGATAGTTGAGCGGTGCTCGTACAGCTCTCCTCCGAATCCCACTGCGAGGGCGATACTGCCAAACAGCAGGGTCATAGCCAGTGCAAAGCAGATCCATGCCCGCACGGGATGCAGTCGGCGAGTGCTTGCGTTATCTTTTGTCAATCTTGTATCCAATTCCCCACACCACCTTCAAGTATTCGGGTTCTCGCGGATTGAGTTCAATCTTCTCGCGAATTCGGCGAATGTGCACCATGACCGTATTTTCGCAGGAATAGGATGGCTCGTTCCATACCCGTTCGTAAATTTCTTCCGCGGAATAAATCCTCCCCGGCGTGCCCATCAGCAGTTCAACAATTTTGGTTTCGGTTGAGGTGAGATGGACGGGCTCTCCGCGTACGAGTAAGCGTTTTTCCTCTTTATTATAGAGCAGATCACCAACAGCCAAAGTGCCGGCGGACTGTGTATTCACACTGCCCAGCGTTAAATAACGTCTGAGCTGTGCCTGCACACGGGCGACAAGCTCCTCGGGCTTGTAGGGCTTGGCGATATAGTCGTCCGCCCCCATCGAAAGCCCCAGGATTTTGTCCGAATCCTCGGTTTTGGCCGAGAGCAGAATAACGGGGATATTTTTGGATGTACGGATTTTCATCAGCGCGGATAATCCGTCCAGACTCGGCATCATGATATCAAGCAAAATTAAATGCAGAGGTGTTGTGGCAACAATATCCAGTGCGTCCAAACCGTTGTTTGCCGTGTACAGACGATACCCCTGCTTTCCGAGCAGAAGGGAGATTGCCCGCACAATGTCATGATCATCGTCTACAATTAAGATGGAGGGCTGCAGCTGCATATTAAAACTCTCCTTTCTCCAGAGCGGAGGCAACATCTCTGCGGAATTTCTCCCATGCCTCCTCATCTTCCACAAACCAACGCGGACAAGTCTTTCCCGTCACATCATAATGACGAATGATTGCTTCGGTATCCAAGCCGCATTCGTGACAGAGCCAAGCACTCAGACGAACCAGAGCGCGATAGGATGCATCGGTAAAAACACCGGTTTCGTCGGGGTGGCAGACTTCAATCGAAATGGTATCGGCATTTCGATGATTGCTGGCGGAGGATTTTTCATTGAGCGGAACGCATTGAATAATTTCGCCCTCCAATCCAATCACAAAATGTGCACTGACCGTTGTGTCGGGGTTGTCGAAATAGTTTCGATTTTGTGCTGCTGTTGTCGCGGGATTCCCAATGTAGTGGATGACAATTCCGCCGACCGATTCAAGCGAAGTGCCGCGGCGGGCGGCACCGTTGATGCCAATCAAATCCACCTCAATCCAAGTGGGAATTTCAACCTGCCGCAGAGCTGCAACCTCCTCGCTTTCACTCAGGCGTTGAATGAGTCTGAAAGAAAAGGGAAGAGAAGCGGCGAACAGGCATAAAATCAGTGCTGCAATCAATATTCTGCGCAGCAGATAATTACGGGAAGAATGGCGCATGAAAATACCTCGTGAAATGGTGATATAAACATTGTACTCGATTTGCTTTGCTTTGTCAACTAATTGCCGCTGCAGATAGAATAACGGAAAATTGTGAAGAACTTTTGGATGAAATTCTTGCAAATTTCTTACTTTGTTTGATGTATATATGATGGGAGTACCAAATCACATAAAAAAGCAGATTTTTTGTCAAAAAGGGGTTGACAAAAGGCGAAGAATATAGTAAAATAAAAAGGCTCACCGCGAGAGCGGGGGGCTGCCACAGAAGCGGAGTTTTGTGGGGTTGAAAAAACTTTGAAAAAAGTTTAAAAAAGCTCTTGACAAAGGTTCGGGGATGTGGTATAATAATCGAGTCGCGCCGAGGGAGGACCTGAGGCGAGACAAGAGATCGGTCATTGAAAATTGAACAACAACAAGAGTACAAAGCACAAATGTGCGAAACGAACTCGACAATTCTTTACAAAGAGTAACTC
>JAFQVV010000041.1 GCA_017407835.1 Clostridia bacterium | reverse complement strand
ATAAACCAACCATAGCCGCCGTCCTTTCTCGGAGGATACGGACCGTTTTCAAGCTTTAAGCGATTATTCTTTACATTGCGAATTTTTCGTCTAAGCAGATATGGAACAATGATATAACCAAGCCTACCAATACCAAAATTGTTACCGTAAAAATCAATTGTGCTGATTTTAGCATCCGTTTCTTTTAAAATCGCTTCGAGTTTATCTGCAAGAATATTGACCACCGAAGCGGAAACATCCTCGGTCTGCTTTCTGTCTTTCAAGCGGAAAATAATGAAATTAGTTGCGTATTTGTTGCCAATCTTGCAGATAGCATCACCGTATTCAAGGCGAGGAATCTCATCCTCGATATACATGGTGGGGACACCCGTGATCATACTGATTTCCTCTACTGTCAAAGGTTTCTCGTAAGCCGCAAGACAGATTGCCCGTGCAATTTGCGAGGATAAATATTGATGCGTATTTGCATGACCATTGCATACCATCGTATTCCAATTGATTCTTTGATACACCTTATCCATTTTGTCTTCTCCTATCCTATCTCTGATTTTTTTGCGTCCTACATTCAGACGCCATTTGATTGTGGTTTCGGGGAGTGAATAATTTTTTGCAAGACTTCTGACCGGTAATTCTCCAATATAGTAGTCTACAAAAATATTCCTGTACTCGGAAGATAACGTATGTAAATACCGAAATACCATTTCATATTGCTCTTGTGTGTTGTCTTCATCAATATCGGAGTAATCAGCAATATCAAAGAGTTCGTCTTCGCACGACAATACGATTTGATTTTTATTTCGAGCGTCAATGAAGCGCGCATATCGGTTATGTGCGATTCGCCAAACCCAAGCGTCAAGCGATTCAATTTGATACTTGTTCATTCCATCAAGAATGTGACAAATAATCTCGCTCGCAAGATCCTCAGCATCATAACGATTTGATAGCCGTTTGCAACAGAAACGAAATATCGGTTCGATATATGGGATGATTTTGTTTTCGTCCAAGTTTTTCTCCTCCTTTCTTTTGGGATGCAATCATGATTACACCCTTATAGTGCACCAAAAATGATTTGGATAGGTGCTTTTATAAAAATATATCAAAATTTTATCAATGAAAATATCTCTCACGAAGCGCAGCATAAGTTGACTATTAAAAAATATCACGATAGATTATTTACAATATCCAGCAATTCAAGAAAACGAGTTTCCTGATTCAAGGCTTGGATTTCATCTTTGGATAATTTATAAAGTAATATTTGTTTTATGATCTCCTTTGGCAATGAAGTGATCAATTCGGTTTCCCTTACGACAGGTGATTTGATATTGCTGCGGTGAATTACTTTTTCTCCCTCATATGTGTTGTAAAGATCAATATAATACATAACAGACTTTTCTACGGCATTCATTGCCTTTGCTGTTTCGCCGATTGTAAGATATGCTTCTGCCAATAACAAATAACAGTCTCCCGAATCGAAGTCGTGATAAGGAAGGGGGATCTCGTCTTTGAATATAACACTAATAACTTCGAAAAATGTTTCGTATACAGTGATAGCATCCGAATATTTACCGTCGTTGTAGTATGCTTTACCAAGTCGTGCAACATCATTTTCAAGTGCCTGTAGCGTATAGTCTATATTAGAGCACAGATATGTTGCGGCTCTTTTGGAATTATTCATGTATTCATTAACGATTGCCATATTTGAATACAAGGTTAAATCGGCACGAGGCGGAAAATTTTTTGCTTCATTTGATGCCAGATCGAATTTCTGCTGACTGCAATATAGAAATACTAATATCTGACGCGCAGATAATATATCTGTGATATTTTTCGAATTTGCTATAACAAAATTTGCCTGACGAATTGTTTCAGAGGCGATTTCTTTTGCTCGCTCTTTGGCATATATCCATCCGTTTTCCGGCAAAGAAAGCGAAATTCCGAGATTCATACAATTGATCATAATTATCAAGTTGTTAGGATATTTCTTCAGTCCATCAAGCAAAATATCATACGCATTCAAATACGTTTCAAGCTCACCGTATTTTTCTATGCTGTTGGCGTACTGAACAATTCTCCACGCTTCTTCATTTTCTGTCGTGTTGGCAATACCAAACAGCACGTCTGTACTAACTCCGAATATTGATGCAAGCGGAACAACCTGCGAAATGTCCGGCATTCCCGTATCATTCTCCCATTTCGAAACTGCTTGATAAGTCACTCCAAGCCGTTCAGCAAGCTCTTCCTGTGTGAATCCATTTTTCTTACGTAGATCTTTGATGATCTGTCCCATTGATAATGGCATGATATAACCTCCAAATAGCATATATCGGTACCGTGATTATATTCTAACACAAATATTGCAGAATAAGAAGCGACTAAAAAACGAACCGGTCTCAACTTTTCGTTGAGTTTATTATATCATATATTTGTGAATAATTCATTTCACCCAGTAAGGAAAGAACCGCCGAGAGCGACCAAATGGTTGCTCTCGGCGGTTCTTTTATCGTTGAATCATAACGTCACAATAGCAGTTTTTCGATGGCATTTCAAAATCACCGTTTTTCTGAGCATAGGCTGCCACTGTAACATATAGGTTTGAAAACATATTTTGGCACATACGGTCAACATCGTCATTCAAATGCTTTGGAAATAACTTTTTGTAGTCGGCAATGAAGGTTTCGGCAATCTTCGAATATTCGGGCATAAGTTCCGCAAAATATTTTTCTACAATTGCGTCAAAAGTTCGTTTTTGTTCTGCTGTAAAACACGGAACAGTTACAAAAAAGTTTCCGTCGTCTTTCCTGTGAATATATCCGTCCTTTATGGCATTGGCTACTGCATTTTTATCTTCGGAAATTCCACCATATATAATATCTTCACAAGCATTGATATAAGTAGCGGACATCATCTTTCTGAAGTGAATACCATTTATTCCGAACCAAGTAATATGTGAGCAATTTCCTCTGCTGCCACGATTGGCAGAAATTTGGCTGCCGATTCTTGTTCTCGGATGCTTACCCGTTTCCACGCTGCCTATATAGTTCCACCAATATCCATCGTATTTCTGCTTGATTTGGGGGAAAGGCAACTTGCAATAATGTCTGCTGAGATAATCGAAAGCCAGCATACCGTAAAGATAAAGCAGATCCGACTCGGATTTACCAGCCTTGTAGAAATCAATATTCGCAGCTTCTTTAGCAACCGATTTGATAGCTCCTACCAATTTATCCATAATCGGCAAGAGCGCTTTTTCCGCATTTTCTTCACAGAAGATACCGTACTTGTCAGACCAGATGATAAAGTCGGTTTGATATCTTCCTTTTGATACCTCAATAACAGCTTCTCGTTTTAAAAGATTATCAATCCGATCTTCAATGTAGTATGCAGGAACACCGCAAAGCTTTGCCAATTCTTCCACCGTTGCAGGCTTTTCATAGGAATAATAGAGAATATTTTGAGATAGAGCATCATTAACATACTTGCTCGGGAACGGCACCATTTTTCCATCATATTCACCGGTTCCGTATATATCAATATTCATTTTTATTGGGCGAAGAGCGATTTCGTTCATTTCAGTACACTCCTTTTTTAATTTCTTCCGAGC
Source organism: Clostridia bacterium (assembly GCA_017407835.1). Taxonomy (GTDB): domain Bacteria; phylum Bacillota; class Clostridia; order Oscillospirales; family CAG-272; genus SIG693. Next base: position 117,005 of record JAFQVV010000041.1, on the reverse strand, counting down.
TTCCGAAAGTCGCCATGTGACAGTACCTTCGGGAATATTTAATTGCTCGGATATCTGCTTGGTTGAAAGGCTGTCATAATAGTATAGAACGATAATATCGCGATATATTGATGAAAGCATTGCGATTTTTGTACGCAACGTATCATAAATAGCTTCTTGATCGTTATCAAAATCCTCTTCATACGCTATATCTTCCGGAATGTCATAGGAATACATCGCGCGCTGTTTCCCCATATGACGCCGAAAGCTTTTTGTTACGTTACTTGCAATCCCCCAAAGCCACGGTTCAAATTTATTCGCGTCTTTGAGTTTCGGTAATTCTCGTACTACCGTAAAAAGTATTTCCTGCGACAGATCATCGGCCTCCTCGCGAGAATAGGTGTGATTTACCGCATATCCATAAACTTTTTCCACATAGCTTTCTATAATATTTACATCCATCGTTCTCACCTGCCTTTCATCCATAAAGTGTTTGAAATTGAAAATTCATTGGGTGTTTTTCAAATATTATATCATAAAATTTTGAATTTACTATAACGAAACCGCCGAGAGCAACTGTTATAGTCACTCCCGGCGACATTTTTATTTCGAATAATATTGTGCCTGAGCAGTCAACAATTCGTAGTATTTGCTATTTCTGCCTGTCAAAAATTCATCATGCGTACCCACCTGTACGATTTAACCGTGGACGAATATCAAATGTGTGACATTTCTACTCGGTTAGAACTGATATTTCAACGATAAATGGTATCGTGATCAACAAATACTGTGAAGCAATTCTTACTATGTATAGCCTTATATTGGGTAAATTCACATTTGTATGGTAGAAGATTGTAGAAAAATGTGATATAATTTAAATAATAACGAACAGCAAAGGAGTGGCAATGATGGATACAATACAAGAGATTTTCAACAATCGTGAAATTGCAATTGGTATTTGGGCTATTCTTACCATTGTTGTACTCCTCTTCACAAGACCTGCGAGACAGTTCCTAAGAACCGTTATCCCAATATTGTTTTGTAGAAAATTTGTTGTTTTTTATATTGTGTTTATCAGTTTCTTATGTGCTATTCTATATATGCTGCATTGGGCTAAATTATGGAACAGTGAATTACTTAAGGATACAATTTTCTGGGTATTGATTGTGGAACTTCCTTTATTCACAAAAGCAATAGAAAAAGCGGATGGTTCACATTTTTTCTCTGAACTAATAAAAGAAAATATTGCAGTTGCTGTGTTAATTGAATTCTTTATTGGTTTTTGGACATTTAGTTTGGCTTGGGAACTCGCTCTTGTGCCTATATCAATATTGATTTCAGCTATCTATGCCATAGCAGAACGCGATAAGAAACACCATTCCATAAAGCGATTTATCAGTGGTTTGATGGTTGTATGGGGATTTATTCTTATCATAAATGCAATAACAGGACTTGTACGTACACCAGAACAATTTCTCAATATAGATACATTAAAATCTCTGCTTCTGCCATTAGTGCTATTAATTCTAAATCTACCGGTAGTGTATGGATTGGCTCTTTACAATATGTATGAGCAAGTATTTATTAGAATTAAAGGCAATATAAAAGAACAGCGAAAAATGAAACTGCAGGTGTTGATGTTTGCTGGAGTCAATTTATCAAAAATATCTGCAATCCGAAAGAGTTTACCAGAAACAATTGTGTCATGCCGAACCGCTAAAGATTTGAGGATTAATCTTGATAAAGTCCGGCGTCGTTTGAATTTGAGGATAGGAGACAACTATATGAAACGTTCTCGATACTATATAGTGGCTTGTATAATTGGATTTATGATAAGTTTATTTGGCCTTATTCTTGCCAATTCTGAAGTTTCACTTAAAGAATTAGTTACATTGGATTTTGTAATAGATGTTCCGAGAATAAAGGAGATTTTAACATATATCTTTTCTACAATGATTGTATTAAGCGTGACTCTTCTATTTTTTGCGATTAGTTTTAATAAGAAACAAGGGGAAGATATATCGCAAATAAAAAAGTTTGCTTTATATGAACTTTTACTTTCATCGAAACATCAAGAATCACAGTTAATGGAATATCCGCCGATTGAAGACCCATCTGCGTTGTACAACGCTTATGTACTCAACTCATATCAAATACGGTCAAGTTGCGATAAGGTTTTAGCATCATATGATAATCTGTTGACTACATGGGAACACGAGAGCGTGACAGCTCTGCAGCTTTCAGCTATGGTTTTGTCAGATGATTTCGGCATTAATGCTGAAAATGTCGATGAATATTCTTTCGCTCGTTTTAGTGACTATTATAACGATAAAGTCAAAACTGCTTCTCAAAGTGAAAACTTTAATACATATACCAATATGGTGAAGACTGATATTGAAAAGTATTCCATGAGAGTCAAGCAATTTACCGATGATTTTAAGAAGTACTATAAGTAGACAGAAGTTAATCATCACATAATTATATGGAAGTATGCCTTTTTTATTTTGAAGACTCCCAGGTTAGGTTGATCTGAAATCAACTTTTCATCTCATTACACACCGAAATATAACGTAAGAAAGGTAATAAATCTATGAATGTAAAAAAACAAACATACTATCATATACATAGAAAAAACGAGTTTTCACACCTGTGGAATGTTGGAAATAAAATCAATTTTACAACGCGTAAGGAAAATGTTTTCAATAAATATTACAATAATTATTATCCACGGCTAAAAATTGGTGATACCGTATATCCTATGACACAGGCTCTCGATATTATTCTGAAGCAAGAATTGTATAGCAATGCAGAAAACGCCAAATTTATAGTTGAAAATATGCAGAGTGTCACAAGAGAACTCGCCATATATATTCGTGAAAATATATTTGAAGAAATTCGTGCAAATTATTTTCCAACGCTTCCGAGCAGAAAGAGTTGCCTCTGGGTATGTAGAGAAGAATCTTTAAATTTTTGGAAAAAGGAAATAACTGGTGAGTGCCAAATTTATGAGGTGTCCGTTACAGGTGTTACACACTGTGCGGATCAAAAGTATCTGCCAGCAGAAGTATTGCCATGTGAGATTATTCGCGAAAATGCATTTAACTATTGGACAGGTGCTGATGGATTTAATCCGATAGAAGAGGAAATCTTAGTAGAAGGAATTGTGGACATCATTAGGCGCGTCGATTGATTTATTTATGCATAAAAAAAGATAATGACTGCACAACGTCTAATTGTGCAGTCATTTTTCCTATTCGGTTATTTTAATTTCTTCGCTAAGGACACCACCCCTTGGCGTGACAGCCTTTTTGTTGTTGCTTTGGTTTGGATCAATACATACCGCCCATACCGCCTGCGGGGGCGGCGGGAACGGGATTCTCTTCCTTCTGGTCGGCAACCACAGCCTCGGTGGTGAGCACAACGGAGGCGATGGAAGCGGCATTCTGGAGAGCCGAGCGGGTAACCTTGGTGGGATCAACAATACCTGCGGCAACCATGTCACAGTACTCTTCCTTGTAAGCGTCGAAGCCCCAGCCGATCTTGCCGGAGTTGACAATCTTGTCGATGATGACAGAACCCTCGAAGCCTGCGTTGGCAGCGATCTGACGAACGGGCTCTTCCAGCGCCTTCAGCACGATCTGTACGCCGGTCTTCTCGTCGCCGTCCACAGTATCGAGCAGCTTGGCAACGTCATTGATAACGTTGAGGTAAGCAGTACCGCCGCCGGCTACGATGCCTTCCTCAACTGCAGCGCGGGTTGCGTTGAGTGCGTCCTCGATGCGGAGCTTCTTCTCCTTCATCTCAGCCTCGGTAGCAGCGCCGACCTTGATCACGGCAACACCGCCTGCCAGCTTGGCAAGACGCTCCTGCAGCTTCTCGCGGTCGAAATCGGAGGTGGTGGTTTCAATGGCAGCGCGGATCTGACCGACGCGGGCCTTGATCTCATCGGAGCTGCCTGCACCGCCCACGATGATGGTGTTTTCCTTGTTAACCTTGACCTGACGTGCACGGCCGAGCTGTGCAATGGAGGTTTCCTTCAGCTCGAGACCCAGCTCGCTGGAAATCACTTCGCCGCCGGTGAGGACAGCGATGTCGCGGAGCATTTCCTTGCGGCGGTCACCGAAGCCGGGGGCCTTGACAGCCAGGCAGACGAAGGTGCCGCGGAGCTTGTTGAGCACCAGCGTGGTGAGAGCCTCGCCCTCAACATCCTCGGCGATGATCAGCAGCTTCTTGCCGGCCTGGACGATCTGCTCCAGCAGGGGAAGAATCTCCTGAATGTTGGAGATCTTCTTATCGGTGATCAGGATGAGGGCGTCGTCGATGACGGCCTCCATCTTGTCGGTATCGGTAGCCATGTAGGGGGAGAGATAGCCGCGGTCAAACTGCATACCCTCTACCACCTCGGAATAGGTGTCGGCAGATTTGGACTCCTCAACGGTGATGACACCGTCGGAAGTGACCTTTTCCATTGCGTCGGCAATCAGGGAGCCGATGATCTCGTCGCCGGAGGAAACGGTACCGACGCGAGCAATGTCCTCGGAGCCGTTGACCTTCTTGGAGTTGGCGACCAGGCATTCTACCGCGCGGTCGACAGCCAGCTTGATGCCCTTGCGGATGACCATGGGGTTTGCACCTGCGGCAACATTCTTCATGCCTTCGCGGATGAAGGCCTGAGCGAGCAGGGTAGCGGTGGTGGTACCGTCACCGGCGGCATCGTTGGTCTTGGTTGCAACTTCCTTGACCAGCTGTGCGCCCATGTTTTCGGCGGCATCCTCCAGCTCGATCTCCTTGGCGATGGTCACACCGTCGTTGGTGATCAGGGGAGAACCGTACTTCTTGTCGAGAACAACATTGCGGCCCTTGGGACCGAGGGTGATCTTAACGGTATCGGCAAGCTTGTCGACGCCGCGGAGCAGAGCGTTGCGGGCGTCAATGCCGTAAAGAATATCTTTTGCCATGATAAATTCCTCCTAAATATCAATAAATTCGTTTAGTCAACGATAGCGAGAATGTCGCTCTGACGAACGATGCTGTACTCGGTGCCGTCATACTTGACATCGGTGCCCGAATACTTCGAGGTGATGACGCGGTCACCAACCTTGACGATCATGGTGACTTCCTTGCCGTCAACCATGCCGCCGGGGCCGACTGCGACAACTTCGGCGATCTGGGGTTTCTCCTGAGAAGCGGCGGTCAGGATGATGCCGGTCTTGGTCTTTTCTTCCGCTTCGACAGCCTTCACGAGAACGCGGTCTGCTAAGGGTTTGATTGCCATGGAAATTTCCTCCTTTAATAAGCGCATGGGGCAAGTGCCCGTGTGTAGATTTGGTTGAGCGAGATTTAGCACTCGAATCTTCTGAGTGCTAATCCACATTGCATATTGTACTACAAAAAAATGAAAAATCAAGACCTTTTTCCTAATATTCACATTAAGTTAACAATTATACTGCGGCGGAAAATCACACTGCCAGAGATTGTTTGCTAAACCTGTCGGAAAAGTATTTTTCCCCTCCCGTTTGCATAAATTTACGGTAAGGGGGTGAAAATTTGGAACTTTTGGCATGGCTCAATCAAACCGTTATTCTTCCCGCACTACCGGTCTGTTTGATGGGGGCCGGGATATGGTATGGCGTTTTTTTGCGCAGTCACCGGCTTCTGTATCCGCGCGTAATCGGTGAAGTGCTGACTTGCCCTGCAGGGGAGAGTGGGGTTTCCCCCCGTGCCGCAATGACGGTTGCATTGGCGGGTACGCTTGGTGTGGGCAATATTGTCGGTGTCGCGGGGGCGATATCGCTGGGGGGGGCGGGGGCGGTGTTCTGGATGTGGATCAGCGCACTTTTGGCCATGGTGCTCAAATACGCCGAGATTACCCTTGCGCTTCGCCATCGGCGTACGGGTGCGGACGGGCAGCCTCTGGGTGGGGCGATGTACTACATATCCGTTTGCTTTGGGCGTTGGGGGAGAGTGATTGGCAGTATATTTGCATTGCTGTGCCTGCTCAACGCCGTGACAATGGGAAGCGTGGTGCAGATTCGTGCGGCTTCCTCTGCGCTGACCGAGATGGCGGGGATTCCTGCGCTGGGCGTCGGTGCTGCGGTTTCTGTTTTGGTGTTGCTTGCCCTTCGCCGTGGAATCAGAGGAATTGCCGCGCTGACAGAGCGTCTTGTCCCGCTGATGTCGGTTGGATTTCTTTTGCTGTCGGTGGGGGCGCTCTTCTGTTTTCGGGAAAAGCTTCCCGCGGCGATTGCCGAAATTTTTCGCTCTGCCTTTACACTTGAGAGCGGCGTGGGCGGCGTGGGGGGATTTCTGCTCTCACGCAGCGTGCGATATGGCGCGATGCGCGGTCTGCTCTCCAACGAAGCGGGCTGTGGAACAGCCCCCATCGCCCATGCATCGGCGAATGTCAAGCTGCCTGCCGAGCAGGGCGTGTGGGGGATTGTCGAGGTCTTTGTGGACACCATTCTACTCTGCACGGTCACAGCACTGGTTATTCTGGCATCGGGGGCAGATCTGGCGCAGAGCGACGGGATGCTGCTGACACTGTCGGCTTATCGCGCCGCGCTGGGGGAGGGGGCCGCGTGGTTTTTGTGTGCGGCCATTGCGGTGTTCGCGTATGCCACCATTTTGTGCTGGGCGCATTATGGTCTTGGGTGTGTGAAGTGGTTTGGCGGTCAGCGGTGGCAGGTGTATCTTTTCCTTGGCATCTATGCCGCCTCGATTCTCTTTGGCTCGGTCGCGGCACCCGACGTGGTGTGGGATCTTGCCGATTTTGCCATGGGATGCATGACGTTGCTTAATCTGCCTGTCCTTTGCATCATGATGCCCGAGGTGCGGGAGGAAACAGAGGCATTTTTGGCACATCAGCGAAAAAAACTTCTCCGCCGCCCGCACAACCGTGCGGGAGACGGAGGAAAAGTTACTTCAATATCGGGACTGCGCGGCAAATGATGTCCATCGCGCGGTCGGCTTGCGCTTCTTCGAGAACAAGGCGCATACCGATATCGCTCATCGACAGTGCGTGGATGACAATACCGGTACCGGCGAGAGCCGCATATATACGGCACGCTGTGCTTGTTGCCCCGCTCATACCGTCACCGATTGCATCGATAATGCAAAGTGCACGGAGTACGTGAAATTCCGTTTCTGCGGGCAGAGAAGTGGGATGTTCCTTCCATGCATCATCGGGCAGGACGAGTGCGACATCGCCGGATGGTGAAAGGGTGAAGAGGAGACGGGGCGAAAAGACTTCTTCGATCAGGGCCGGCAATGTCTTGCTTCTGCTTGAGAAGCGAAGCAGGATAACGCCGTCCCGACGCGTCAATGCACGCAGACCGTGCCCGGAGATTTGGCTTGCCATTCGCTTCACTCCTTAAAAAAGTGCGGGGCGGTTATCCCACCCCGCGCAATATTAGGTTATGCAAATCGGTTTTAGTTGGTGCTCTTGATCAGCCGCATGGAGGAGAGCAGGGTAATTCCCGCTGCTGCCAGCGTGTCAATGGCTGCCTTCGCCTCATCCTCGCGCATCGGTGCGGTGAGAAGGGCAACTTCACAGCCTTCGGTGTCGAGATATTCCACCTCGCCGAGTGCTGCGCAGACCGCATCACGCCAGCCCTGCGCGGCAGAGAAGCAGAGATAGCGGCGGCAGACATAACTGTCGTGAGAAGCCAGCTCGCCGTCCGCAGCTGCAGTCCAGCGCGGCGGTTTGCAGGGCGATCCGCCCGCAATGTCGAGGATGTCGGCAACAACAGCCGATGCGGTCGGCAGTGAACCTGCGCCGCGGCCGTAGAACATGACATCTCCAAGGAAGTCGCTGCGGACAAGAATACCGTTGAACACATCGTTGATGGTCGCCAACGGAGAGGAAGCGTGAACCCAACGGGGGCAGACCATGACGCGAGGCTGATCGCCGACAAGCTCTGCCGTGCCGATTAGGCGGATGGCGTAGCCTGCCTGCTTGGCGTGTGCAATATCGGCGGTGGTAACACGGGTGATGCCCTCTACATAGATTTGTTCAAGTGTGGGAATTTTTCCGGTTGCCAGTGCCGAGAGAATGCAGATCTTGCGTGCGGTGTCCCAGCCGTCCACATCGGCCGAAGGATCGCGCTCGGCATAGCCGAGTGCCTGCGCTTCTGCCAGCGCATCCGCGAAGCTTGCGCCTGATTCTGCCATGCGGGTGAGAATGTAGTTGGTTGTACCGTTGAGAATCCCCTCAATACCGGTGATATCGCAGGGGGCAAGGTCGGTGCAGAGCGGGCGGATGATCGGAATACCGCCGCCGACACTTGCTTCGAAGAGGTAGCGAAGACCGCGCTCTTCTGCCAGTGCCAACAGTTCTTCACCGAACGCTGCCACCACAGCCTTATTGGAGGTGACAACGTGTTTGCCTGCCTCAAGGGCTGCGCGGGAGAAATCGTAAGCGGGATGCAGTCCGCCCATCATTTCAACCACAACGCTGACCTCATCATCCGCGAGAATGGGGGCAATATCATGCACCACCAGATTGGCAAAAGGAGAATCGGGGAAATCGCGCAGATCGAGAATGTACTTGATTTCGATCGTGTCGCCGAGACGTGCCGCGATAAGCGATTTGTTTTGTGTCAGAACCTCGGCAGTACCGCTGCCGATAACGCCGAAGCCGAGAAGAGCAACAGAAATCATGGGAAAATCCTTTCATGGAAATGACGGGCTGTCATTCCATACATAATAATGTAGAAAATCATCCGCACCGATTAGCGAGTACGAGAACGGATTGCAGATATATATATCATACCACAAAATGGCGCACAATGCAAACAAAAAATGTAAAAATGCTTGTAAAAGATAAAAAACTATGATAGAATAATTTTATATCCCAGTGATCATGAGCAGAAAGGCGGCAGATTGCGTGACAATATTCAGCGATAAGAAAAGTGTTAAAGTATATGTACTCTATCTCATGAATGCCATCGGATATCCTCTGGACTATCCGACCATCAATGATATGATTATGCAGAATGAGTTTGTGGCGTATCTTGATTTTTCCGAGTGCTTTGCCGAGATGCTGGATGACGGACTGATTCTGCGCGGCGAACAGAACGGTGTGGAACTGTATTGCGTTTCGGATCGCGGACGAACGGTGGCACAGGAGTTGTCCGGGGATTTGCTGCCCTCGGTGCTCGATGACAGCTTAGCCAACGCATGGCGTATGATTGATTTTAATCGCCGCGGAATTAAATGCCGATCTGAGGTTGTGCGGGAAGAGGATGGACGCTATGCTGTTCGATGCTTGATGACCGAGCGGCAGAAGGAGCTGTTTTCCCTGACGATGCTGGCCGATACCGAGGAAATGGCAAAGAGAATGAAAGAAACCTTCTCGGGGCGTCCCGATGTGGTGTACCGAGGCATGCTGGCTTTGCTTACCGGTGAGGCAAAGTTCCTTTTTGACTGATTTTTGCACAAATGGGATTGGGAAAATAGCCAAATAAACGGGATGAAAATCGGTAAAATGAACGAATAAAATGCGAAAAAAGATGTTTTTTTGCCCAAAATGACAGGTGCGTTTTTTGACAATATTCACAATAAATTTTCAGAATCTGTGAAAGCTGTGAAAAAACTTTAAAAAATCTATTGACAAATTTAGGATTTATGTTATAATGATTATGGTAAAGTCCAATTGTGCGATCCTTGCAGAACACGGTACCGCTTTGCGGTACTCGGTTCAATGAGTCGGATGAGGGAACCTCTTTCCCGCCATGCGCTGCATCAGTTGCTTTTGGCTGTTCGGCGAGGCGAGGAGGGGGCGTTTTCCTGTCTGTACGATCAATATCTTCCCTTGGTGCTTGGTTTGAGCAAACAGTTCCTTCCCCGATATGCGTCCGAGGCGGATGCGGAGGACTTTCGGCAGGAAGCGGCACTGGCGCTCTATCGGGCGGCAATGGCATACCGGCTTGATCAGGATGAAGTGGAGTTCGGCTTGTACGCCAAAATTTGCATCACCAATCGGATGGTGGATCGCGTGCGTGCGCTTGAGCGTTATCTCAAAAATGAAGCACAGGTTGATGAGGAAACGGTGCATGCTGCTTTTTCGCCCGAACAGACAGCGGCATCCGAACCGGCAGGGGGAGATCCTGCTGCATACTTGATTGATGCGGAGTCGATGGGCGCATTCAATGCGGTTATTGATCGCCATCTGTCATCGTATGAGCAGCGTGTGTTCAAGCTTTACTTATCGGGGTATACAGCGCGTGAAATTGCGTCCCTTACTTCGCATGAGGAAAAATCGGTCAATAATGCCATTTATCGGATTCGCCGAAAGCTGAAGACTTTACTTGATTTTGTTTGATATGCCCGGGTAGCTTAATCGAAGAGCGTTGTTTTCTCAAAGGTGTCGGTTGAAATCCGTCTATGGGCAATAATCACCAATATTTTTAAGCGAGGTAAAAAAGCTATGTACCAAGACAAGACCCTTGTATGCAAGGAATGCGGCCAGGAATTCGTATTTACTGCAGGTGAGCAGGAATTCTACGCCGAGAAGGGCTTCCAGAACGAGCCCCAGAGATGCAAGGCATGCCGCGACCAGAGAAAGAACGCAGGCAAGGCAAACAGAGAGATGTTCACTACCGTATGCGCAGCTTGCGGTAAGGAAGCTCGTGTTCCTTTCCAGCCCTCCGAAGATCGCCCTGTCTACTGCAGCGAGTGCTACGCAGCACGCAAAGGCGAGTAATCGTCTGTGTTGATGCAGTCGCAAAGAGCCGCTCATGTGAGCGGCTCTTTGCTGTTTTGGGGAATATGGGGCATTTCACGATTGATTTGGCATTTTCTTGTGTTAACAGGGGAAAATATGAACAAAATATGCATAAATACTCCTGCTTATACGATTTTTCACTTGACTTTTTTGGTGAAAGTCGTATAATATTATTAAGTGCATGCTGCACATTTTTGATTGGAGGACAAAAGGATGAAACGTGTTTTGGCAAAATTGATCTCGGTTTGTTTGACGCTGCTGATGGTGCTGCCCATGTTGGCCGGCTGTGGGAGCTCGAGTGAGGAGATTATCATTGGCAGTATCGGTCCGTTGACCGGTGGGGCTGCAACCTATGGCAACTCGGTAAAAAACGGGATGCAGATTGCGGTAGATGAAATCAATGCCGCAGGCGGAATTAACGGAGTTAAGCTTAAACTTGAGTTTATGGATGATGAAAATGATGCATCCAAGGCAAAGACGGCGTTTGAAAATCTGATGGATAAGGGTATGGATGTGCTGGTTGGCTGTGTGACGTCCGTCCCCTCGGTAGCCATCAATGACCTGGTTCTGGAAGAGGGCATCCTGCAGATTACACCTTCGGCTTCCCAGAAGGAAGCTGCACAGAACCCCAATTCCTTCCGTCTCTGCTTCACTGACCCGCTTCAGGGTACCACGATGGCAGAGTATGCCTACAATACGCTCGGTTATCGCAAGGCCGCTGTTGTATATAACCAGGACGACAGCTACAGCACCGGCATTCTCGAGACTTTCCGTGCAAGATTCACCGAGCTCGGCGGCACTGTTGTGGTTGAAGCTCCCTTCTCGAACACGACCGAGGACTTCAGCGCACATGTGACCAAGATTCAAGATACCGATGCGGACTATGTTCTGCTCCCCTTCTACAACGATATGGCGGCTAAATTCCTGACGGCCGCTTCTGCTAAGTCGCTTGCCCTCCCGCTGATTGGCTCCGACGGTATGGACGGTATTCTCAATTATCTGCAGGGCGAGGATGCAAAGCTTGCCGAGGGTCTGATTTATCTCACTCCCTTCATTGCAAGCGATCCCGATGAGAAAGTTCAGCAGTTTGTTGCCACTTATACCGAGCGTCACGGTGATGCCCCCGACCAGTTTGCCGCCGACGGTTATGACTGTGTATATGTAATCAAGGCAGCGATGGAAAAAGCCGGCGTTACTTCCAATGACATTGACAATGAGGCACTCGTTGCCGCAATGCATGAGATTACGGTTGACGGTTTGACCGGCTCGGTTTCCTTTGATGAGAACGGCGAACCCCTCAAGGGCGCAAAATTTGCCAAGATTGAAGACGGCAAATATGTTGCGGTACAGGGCTGATCCCTAACGCGGTTTCGCATATTTTGCATCAAAACAAGCGGGGGGAGCCCAAGGCATGGCTCTCCCCACTTTTGCTTTTCGGTCCTCCTGACTTTGCCTGCAATCCAAATAAGGCTGGTAGATATACGTTATGCAAACATTCATTTCCACTTTGATCGATGGCTTGAGCCTGGGCAGTTTGTACGCCCTTGTGGCTTTGGGCTATTCTATGGTTTACGGCATTGCCAAGATGCTTAATTTCGCCCATGGAGATGTCATCATGGTCGGCATTTATGTTCTTTTTGTGGCGCTCGGCGCGATGGGGACATCCCCCCTGATGCTCACAATTGCCGCGCTGATCATGATCGTTTTCTGCGCACTGCTCGGCTTTACCATAGAAAAACTTGCCTATAAACCCCTGCGTGCCGCATCCCCGCTGTCTGTCCTGATTACGGCAATCGGTGTCAGCTATCTGCTGCAGAATCTTGCTTTGCTCATTTTCGGTTCCCGTCAGCAAAAGGTGCCGACATATTTTCACCTCGGCAGTATTTATATCGGCGGCGTGCAGATTGAACTGCTTTCGCTGTTGATTCTTGCTGTCACCATCGTTGTGATGATTCTGCTGTCGATCTTCATCAACAAAACGAAACTCGGCTCGGCCATGCTCGCCGTCTCCGAAGATAAAGGTGCGGCGCAGTTGATGGGCATCAATGTCAATGCTACCATTTCGCTGACCTTTGTCATCGGTTCGGCTTTGGCCGGCGTCGGTGCGTTGCTTTACGCCGCAAAAATGCCCTGGGTCGGCCCCTATACCGGATCGGTTTTTGGCATCAAAGCCTTTGCCGCCGCCGTTTTCGGCGGAATCGGTTCGATTCCCGGTGCCATGATCGGCGGTGTTCTGATTGGTATCATTGAGGCAATGATGAATGTATTTCTGCCCGATGTGCTCTCTAACGCCTCGGACGGATTTGCATATCTTGTGCTGATTATCATGCTGGTGATCAAGCCCACGGGCTTGCTTGGCCGTAAGCATGTGGAAAAGGTTTAAGGGAGGGGAATATGATGAAAACTCGGCTGCAGCGTCTCCTTCCGCTGGCGGGTGCTGCCTTGCTGTACGGCGTCATCCTGCTGCTCATGGCGACTAAAGTTCTCCCGCGCAGTTATCAGCAAATGCTGCCCACCATCTGTACCTACATTATCATGGCTGTCTCACTGAATCTTGTGGTCGGGTTCTTGGGCGATCTTTCGTTGGGGCACGCTGCGTTTTATGCTGTCGGTGCTTATGTCGGCGGCATGATTCTGCGCTATCTGACCGCAATTCCGTTTGGTGTGCGTGTGATTGTCGCCATTGCAGCGGCGGCCGCCGTCGCGTTTGTCATCGGTGGCGCCTTCCTTTATTTCGTGCGCAAGCTGCACGGTGACTATCTTGCTATCGTGACCCTCGCTTTCGGTGAGTTTGTACGCTCAATTGTCAAAATCATTCCCGGAACGGGCGGCTCGGCGGGCCTGACCGATATTCCCACCATCGCCGCAGGCGCTTTCCCCATCAAGTATATCAAGGCGTTCAGCTGGTCCTATGTGATTATGGTCATCTCAATTTTCCTGATCGTGAATTTGATTCGCTCGCGTCACGGGCGTGCGATTATGGCGGTGCGCGATAACTCCATCGCTGCGGCGTCTGTCGGAATCAACGTCAGCCGCTGCCGTATTGTCACCTTTGCCATTGCCGCGCTTTTTGCGGGAATTGCAGGTGTTCTCTACGCCGCAAATACTGCCGCTGTCAATCCTGCCGATTTCGATTACAATGTGTCGATTGAAGTTCTGGTAATGGTGGTACTGGGCGGTATGGGCAACATCGGCGGATCAATCATTGCGACCATTATCCTGGTGGCACTGCCCAAGGTTCTGCTCGATGCGGCACAGTACCGTTTGCTGATCTATGCCATTGCGCTGATCGCGATGATGATGCTCAACGCAAATCCGCGTTTTACCGCTTTCAAGAGACGCGTGTCGGAGAAGACATCCAAGTTCGTAAAATCGTTGGGAAGGGGGCGCGACTGATATGGCAATGCTGGAAACCAAAAATCTCGGGATCTCGTTTGGCGGCCTGCGCGCCGTCGATGAATTTAACCTGACGGTTGAGCGGGGACAGCTCTACGGGCTGATCGGGCCCAACGGTGCGGGGAAGACGACGGTATTTAATCTGCTCACGGGCGTCTATGCGCCAACGACAGGCGGCTTTTTCCTTGAGGGGAAATCATTGGCCGGAAAGACGCCGCTGGAGATCAACCGCTGCGGTATTGCGCGCACCTTTCAGAATATTCGTCTCTTCAAGGAGATGTCGGTGATCGATAACGTGAAGGTTGGTTTGCACAATGCAGCAAACTATTCGATTTTCGATGGATTGTTTATGCTTCCCCGATATGCGCGCGAGGAAAAAGAGCTGCAGACGCGGGCACGTGAGCTGCTTGATGTGTTTGGGCTCGACGGCGAGCGGGATTATCTTGCCTCCAATCTGCCCTATGGCAAACAGCGCAAGCTGGAGATTGCGCGCGCACTGGCAACATCTCCCAAACTCCTGCTGTTGGATGAGCCTGCGGCGGGCATGAATCCGCAGGAAACGGCGGAACTGATGGAAACGATTTGTTTTGTCCGCGACCATTTTGATATGACCATTCTGCTCATTGAGCATGATATGAAGCTGGTGTCAGGCATCTGCGAGCAGGTTACGGTGCTGAACTTTGGCACAACACTGGCACAGGGCCAGACGGCAGAGGTGCTTGCCGATCCACGGGTTGTTCGTGCCTATCTCGGCGAATAAGGAGGAAGACGATATGGCAATGCTTGAAGTAAAAGATCTGCACGTCTTTTACGGCGTGATCGAAGCAATCAAGGGAATCTCCTTTTCTGTTGAGGCGGGCGAGGTCATCGCGCTGATCGGTGCGAACGGTGCAGGGAAGACCACGACATTGCACACCATCACGGGCTTGATTCAGGCCAAACAGGGGGAGATTCTCTTTGAAGGGCAGAATCTCTGCAAAACGCCGCCGCATAAAATCGTGTCGATGGGCATGGCTCATGTGCCCGAGGGACGGCGGATTTTCGCTGAGCTGTCGGTGTTTGCCAACCTGAAACTGGGTGCATACACCCGTCATGACAAGCACGAGATTGACCAAACACTTGAGATGGTGTATGACCGCTTCCCCCGCCTCAAAGAGCGGCGCGGACAGATTGCGGGTACCCTGTCGGGCGGTGAGCAGCAGATGCTTGCCATGGGGCGCGCGCTTATGTCCCGTCCCAAAATCATTTTGATGGATGAGCCGTCAATGGGGCTTTCCCCGCTCTATGTTTCGCAGATCTTTTCCATTATCGAAGAGATTCGCCGCTCGGGCACAACGGTTCTTCTGGTCGAGCAGAACGCCAAGAAAGCACTGGAGATCGCCGATCGCGCTTATGTGTTGGAGACGGGGAACATCGCGCTTGAGGGAGATGCACATATGCTGATGGAAAACGACAGCGTTAAGCGTGCGTATCTCGGTGAGTAAAGCGTTTGCAATTCAAATACAATGATGAAACAGGAGGACTCCATGTCTCAGTATGTCATTACCATTAACCGCAGTTTTGGCAGCGGCGGAAAAACTGTCGGCAAATTGCTCTCGTCACGCCTGGCTATTCCGTATTATGACCGAGATCTGATCCGCCTCGCGAGTGAAGAGAGCGGAATTAACGTGAAGTTGTTTGGGCAGGTCGATGAAGTCGGACGGGTGAGCCTGTTCAAGCGATATGGCAGGGAGTATGGCCGGACCATCATCCCGCCGGGCAGTGATGAATTTACCTCCAATGATAATCTGTTCAATATCCAAGCCAAGATCATTCGCGAGCTTGCCGAGCAGCAAAGCTGTATCATCGTCGGGCGCTGTGCCGACCATATTTTGGAGGGAGCGTCCCGTCTGCTGCGCGTGTTTGTGCACGCACCGCTTGACTTTCGCGTGCATGAGGTCGAGACGCATTACGGTCTCTCCCGACGAGATGCACTTCGCGAAATCGAGAAAATTGACCGTGCACGGGCGCAGTACTATCGTTACTATACCGGAAAAGATTGGAACGATGCGCGCAACTATGACCTTTGTCTCAACAGTGCGTCGCTCGGTTTTGACCGTACGGCGGAGGCAATTATTGCACATTTGAATGTGCGTTTGAGTTGACGAAAATATACGCCGCGGCGCTTAGGCCGCGGCGTATATTTTTGCTTCTGGGAAGTACAGGCGCAGTGGGGATTGCAAAGAGGGGCTTTTTTGCCGCACAGAGACGCTTTTTGTGAAAAAATCCCCCGAGACTCTTGCTATTTTGCGTGAATTTTGGTATAATAAAAAGAACCCCTTGCGGGAATTTCCCTTGATCGGAGTTGTATGATGTCCGCTTTTCAAATGCCTGTCTGTATGCCCGCCTCTACCGTCCGCGCGATCGCGGAAGTTCGGTCACTCAATACTGCCGTCGATGTTCAGCCGGCAGCTTTTGTGCTGACCTTTGGTTGTCAGCAAAACGAAGCGGACAGTGAACATCTGCGGGGCATGGCCGCCGAGATGGGTTATCGAATTGCCAATTATGCCGAAGAGGCGGAGTTGATTTTGGTTAACACCTGTGCCATTCGTGAGCACGCGGAAAAGAAGGCACTCTCTATCATCGGCCAGTACAAGCATCTCAAGGCAGCTCGCCCCTCGCTGATCATCGGTATCTGCGGCTGTATGGTTGCGCAGCAGCATCGCGTCGAGGAACTCAAGAATCGTTACCCTTATGTGGACTTTACCCTTGATGCAGCGTCGATTCACCGCCTGCCCGAGATGGTATTGGAGCGCCGCCGCGGCGGACGCCGTGCCTGCACTTATGTGGAGCTTCCCCGTGACCATGTTCCCGATGTCGTGGAGGGAATGCCGCTCCGGCGCGAGACGCGCTGGCGCGCATGGCTGTCGATTATGTACGGGTGCAACAATTTTTGCTCCTATTGTATTGTTCCCTATGTGCGGGGACGTGAGCGGAGCCGTGCACCTGCCGATATTGAGGCTGAGGCCCGTGCGCTGATCGCCGACGGATGCCGTGACATTACCCTGCTTGGGCAGAATGTTAACTCTTGGGGGCGTATGGCGGATGGCAGCTTCCCCGAGGGAGATTTTGCATCGCTGATTGGCAGGCTGGCCGAGCTTGACGGCGATTTTCGCTTGCGCTTTATGACCAGCCACCCCAAGGACGCTTCCGATGCCCTCATCGAAACCATGGCATCCCACGAGAAAATTGCGCGGCACTTCCATCTGCCCCTGCAGTCGGGCAGCGATACCGTGCTGGCGCGCATGAATCGCCGCTATACCGCCGAGCGATATCTGGGTATCGTTGACCGCCTGCGTGCGGTAATGCCCGACATCACCCTGACCACCGATATTATCGTTGGCTTCCCCGGGGAAAGTGAGGCGGATTTTGAGGCGACGCTGGAGATTCTGCGCCGTGTCCGCTTTGATATGATCTACTCCTTCATCTACTCCCCGAGAAAAGGAACCCCTGCGGCCGAATATACCGATCAAATTCCGGAGGAGGTCAAGCACGAACGCTTTGACCGTCTCATCGCGCTGCAGAACGAAATCTCCTACGAACGCAACAAGCTGGAGGAAGGCAAGGTGCTGCGTGTGCTCTGTGACGGAGAAAAAACGCAGGAAGGGAAGACTTTCTGCTCCGGCCGTACCGATGGCGGCAAGCTGATCTATTTTGCCGGTGCTGCCCGTCCCGGCGATGTGGCGCAGGTGAAGGTGGAGAGGGCAGAGCCTTTTGTGCTCCGCGGGGTACAGATGTGAGCGTTCCCCGTTTCCGTCGCACCGAGATCAGCTTGTGAATATCCTGCTTTGTCCCGACAGAAACATGGAGCCATAGACCGAAGCGATATATCCCATATAATGAAAATAAAAAATTGAAAAAGGAAGTAAATGATCATGACCGTTATGGAACTTGCAGCAAAACTGGGCGAGGCAATCAAGGAAGATGCCCGCATTACCGCACTCAACGAAGCCCGTGCCGCCTATGAATCGGACACGCAGATCGCGCAGTATATGGCCGAGTACAACGTACAGCAGAAGGCTCTCTCGCATCAGGTGTCCATGCCCGAGCGGGATCAGGTGGTCATCAATTCGATTCAGAACCGTATTGATGAGCTGTATGAGCTGATCTCGAATGCCCCCGCTTTCATTGCGCTCAATGAGGCGCAGGAGGCAGTCAACGAGTTCATGAACCAGGTCAACGCCGAGATCACCTACCACATCACGGGTGAGCAGCCCTGCACGCATAACTGCAGCACTTGCGGCGGCTGCGGCCACAGCCATTGAGCCCCAAACACAAATCTGAAGAAAAGGTGGACCTGCCATGACACCGATGATGCAGCAGTACTTCTCCATCAAGGAGCAGTACCCCGACTATTTGCTGTTTTACCGTCTGGGGGATTTCTATGAGATGTTCTTTGAGGATGCCAAGACGGCATCCCGGGAGCTGGATCTTACCCTCACCGGACGGGACTGCGGCGAAGCCGAGCGCGCCCCCATGTGCGGCGTGCCCTTTCACAGCGCAGAGGGCTATATCGGCCGCCTGATCGAGAAGGGGTACAAGGTCGCCATCTGCGAGCAGACCGAAGATCCCGCCCAGGCCAAGGGATTGGTGCGCCGTGAGGTCATCCGTGTCATTACCCCCGGAACGCTGATTGAGAGCGGCTTGCTGAGTGAGCAGCGCAACAACTATCTCTGTGCCCTGTATCTGGGCGAGGACGAGGTGGGCATCGGCTTTGCCGATGCTTCCACCGGGCAGATCAGCGCCACTTCTGTTCCCGCATCCGCCGCATCCCGCATTTGTACCGAGCTTGGCACCTATTCGCCGAGTGAGGTGATCTGCAACCTGGGGGCATCTCAGATGGGGGAGATTGCCGACTTTGTCCGAGGCCGCTTGGGGGCGGCGCTGGGGGATGGGCAGACCGCCCGCTTTGACTACGATGAAGCACATGCGCGCTGTTCCCGCCAGTTTGCCGAGATCCTGCGGGAGGGCATGCTGGACAACCGCGCCGTGGTGTCGGCTGTCGGCGCGCTGATCTCCTACATTGCCGAGACACAGAAAATCGACATTGCTTACATCAAGGAACTGAACCTTTACCGCGATGGGCAGTATCTGGAGATGGATCTCTCCACCCGCCGCAATCTTGAACTCACCGAAACCATGCGCAGCAAAGAAAAGAAGGGTTCGCTGCTGTGGGTGCTCGACCGCACCCGCACCGCTCCCGGTGCGCGGATGATTCGCCAATGGATCGAGCATCCTCTGCTGTCGGTGTCGGCCATTCTCGAACGTCAGGGCGCAGTGAGCGAGCTTCACGGCAACTATATGCTTCGGGAGGAACTGAGCGAACTGCTGGATTCTGTGCTTGACCTGGAGCGGTTGGTGACCAAGATCGTCTACGGCACTGCCAATGCCAAGGATTTGCGTGCGGTTGCCACTACCGTGGCTATTCTTCCCGAGTTGAAGCGGCTGCTTGAGGTCTGCCATGACGGTGAGCTATGCCGCATTCGCCGCGAGTTGGATCTGTTGGAGGACATCTGCGACCTGATCACCCGCGCCATTGTGGAGGATCCCCCCTTCTCGGTGCGGGAGGGCGGCATGATTGCCGAGGGCTACAGCCCCGACGTGGACTATCTGCGCAATGTGATGCATGACGGCCGAAGCTGGATCGAGCGGGTGGAAGCCGAAGAGCGGGAAGCCACCGGCATCAAGAACCTGCGCATCAATTACAACAAGGTTTTCGGCTACTACATCGAGGTCACCCGGTCCATGCTGGGCATGGTGCCCGATCGCTATATCCGCAAGCAGACACTGACCAACTGCGAGCGGTACATCACCCAGGAGCTCAAGGACATGGAGGCCACCATTCTCGGTGCCGCCGACAAGGTCTGCTCGCTGGAATATGAGATCTTCTGCGCGGTGCGCGGGGTGGTGTCTGCCGCTGCCGACCGCTTGCAGAAAACAGCTGTTCTGCTGGCCACGCTGGATGCTTATCTCAGCCTTGCCACGGTTGCCGCACGCAATCAGTACGTCTGTCCCGAGGTGGACTGCAGCGACGTGATCGAGATCAAGGACGGCCGCCACCCCGTGGTGGAGCAGTTTGTGAGAGACAGCTATTTCGTGCCCAACGACACGCTGCTTGACACGGGATACAACCGTATGATGCTCATTACCGGTCCCAATATGGCGGGTAAATCCACCTATATGCGGCAGACCGCTCTGATCGTGGTGATGGCGCAGATCGGCTCCTTCGTTCCCGCCGCCGATGCCCGTATCGGCATTGTGGACAAGCTCTTCACCCGCGTGGGTGCCTCCGACGACCTGGCATCGGGACAGTCTACCTTCATGCTCGAGATGACCGAGTGCGCCCATATTCTCGCAAATGCCACCCGCCGCAGTCTCATCATCTACGATGAGGTGGGCCGGGGCACCAGTACCTTTGACGGCATGAGCATTGCCCGTGCCATCATTGAGTACACGCTGGGCAAAAAAATCGGTGCCAAGACTATGTTTGCAACCCACTACCACGAGCTGACTTCTCTTGAGGGCGAGTTCGACGGGGTGGTGAACTATAATATCGCCGCCAAAAAGCGCGGGGACGGCATTACCTTCCTGCGCAAGATCGTACGGGGCTCCACCGATGACAGCTACGGTATTGAGGTAGCCAAGCTGGCGGGGATTCCGAATGAAGTGATCCGCCGCGCCCGTGAGGTGCTGGCATCCATTGAGGCGAGCGCCGATATCCGCACCGATGGGGCGGGGAAGGGAAAGAAAAAAATGGATTTCTCTACCGAAGTGGGGGGGCAGCTCACGCTTGAGTCGGCAATTGAAGCCGAAGTGGCGCAGGCGCTCCGTTCCACCGATCTCAATACGCTCTCACCCTACGAGGCCATGACTCTGCTCTTTGACCTCAAGCGCCGTCTTGGAGGAAGTTAATCCATGGAATTTTTTATTGGCATTTTCTTTGTGATCTGGCTGGCTTTGTTTGTGTCCATCATCGGTCGAAACATCGCCGAGTGGTGCAAAAACAACGCTTCTCCCCGCCTGTCGGTGGATGCCCGGGTGGTGACCAAGCGGAATGCCGTTCATCACCATCATCACAACAATCACACCTCCCATTCCCACAGCTACTATGTCACCTTCGAGGTGGAGAGCGGCGATCGCATGGAGCTGAAAATGGCGGGGCGGGAGTACGGTATGCTGGCCGAGGGCGACTTCGGCGTGCTGTCCTTTCAAGGCACGCGATATCTTGATTTTATACGAAAAAACGAGACTGACTTTCCACCCCGAATGTAAGGGGAAATATCATATTTTCTCCCCCTTGAAGGGGAGAGAAAACAATCGCAAAAAGGAGGTGCCCCATGGCAAAGATCAATGTACTGTCCTTCGCTGTCGCCAATTTGATTGCGGCAGGTGAGGTGGTAGACCGCCCTTCCTCTGTGATCAAGGAACTGCTGGAAAACGCCATTGACGCAGGTGCCGATAAGATTACGGTGGAGATCCAGCGCGGGGGAATTGCCTTCATGCGGGTTACCGACAACGGCTGCGGCATCTCTGCCGAGGATCTGCCGGTGGCCATTCGCCGTCACGCCACCAGCAAGATCAAGGAGGCTTCCGATCTTGAAGGCATCCTCACCCTGGGCTTCCGCGGCGAGGCGCTGGCCGCCATTGCGGCGGTGTCGAGACTGCGGATCCTGACTCGGACAGCTGACGCCGAAATGGGCAATCTGCTGGAGTCCGAGGCCGGGAACGTGGTCCGTGTTACCGAGCAGGGCTGTGCCAAGGGCACGACCGTGATTGTCGAGGAGCTGTTTGCCAACGTGCCCGCCCGCCGCAAGTTCCTCAAGAAGGATTCGGCCGAGACGATGGCGGTGGCCGCCATTGTGGAGCGGGTGGCACTCTCCCGCCCCGATATTGCCTTCTCCTTCATTGCCGACGGCAGCCGTCGCTTTGACACGGCGGGGGACGGAAAGCCCGAGAACACCCTGCACGCCGTGTTCGGCCGAGATTTTGCCCGCCGAATGATCCCCATTTTGGGGAGCATGGGGGGGATCTCGGTCAGCGGTTTCATTGGCCGCTCGGACAATGTAAAGGCTAACCGAAACTATCAGAATTTCTTCATCAACGGTCGCTATGTCAAGAGCAAAACCGCCACCGCCGCCATTGAGCAGGCGTATACTTCTTACATCGCGCCCGAGCGCTATCCTGTCTGCGTTCTGCATATTGACATCAACCCCGAGGCGGTGGATGTGAATGTTCACCCCGCCAAGCTGGAGGTAAAATTCTCCAACGAAAAGCTGGTGTTTGAGGCGGTTTACGGCGCAGTGCGCAGTGCCCTCAGCCAAAACAGCGACCGCCCTGAGCTTTCCCTTGACCGAGCCGCGGCAACACCGCCGCCCCGCTCATATCTGCCCCTGCGGGACAGTGATACCCCCAAGCCCAAGCAGCTGACGGTGGAGTCGATGCTCACCCCTCCGTCCCATGACCGAACGCAGAGAGAGATTTCACCTGCCGAACGCTATGCTCCCGCTGTGTCACCGACACGCGAGAGCGGGCATATGACGGTCGACCAGTACCGCGCTGCGGCATCTCTGCCGCCAAGACAAAATGCCGCGTCGGCACCGACTGCTAAGCCCGTGCCCGGCATTGTGCGCACCTTGCCGGGAAATCCTCCCCCATCGTCTTTGTCTAAGCCCGATGAGAAGCCAATGCACGCCGCTGCAGCAATTGAAGTTCAGCCAACCGCGCCTGAACCACAACAACCGACCGCACTTCTGCCCACCTATCGCATTGTCGGTGAAGTGTTCAAT
The DNA here is from genome assembly GCA_017407835.1 of Clostridia bacterium. Lineage (GTDB taxonomy): Bacteria > Bacillota > Clostridia > Oscillospirales > CAG-272 > SIG693. The sequence continues at coordinate 94,082 of JAFQVV010000041.1, read as the reverse complement.
TGCTACATTCTGGTCGAGCAGGAGGATACACTTCTGCTCATCGACAAGCACGCCGCCCACGAGCGAATCCTTTTTGAAGAGTTCAAAGCCAAGCTCAAGCAGGTTGAGGGAGCGGCACAGCTTCTGCTGACGCCCATTGTGCTGAATATGTCCGGCGAGGAGTGCGGCGCGCTGACCGAATATCGTGATGAGCTGGAGGAGATCGGATTTGCATTTTTGCTCAAAGGAACACGGGTGGAAATTACGCAAATTCCCAACGGCGTTTCTGTTGTGGTTGCGCCCGATCTGCTTGGTCTCCTTGCGGCGCAGATTCTGACCGATCGCGGAGATGTTCGGCTGACGCGGGATCTGCTCTTCGAGCGTGCGCTGTATCAGGCCTCCTGCAAATCGGCCATCAAGGGGGGGCGCGTTTACGATGAAGGCCACATTGCGTGGCTGGTGGAGCGTCTGCTCTCTCTGCCCGATATTACCGTCTGCCCCCACGGGCGTCCCGTGGCGATTAAGCTGACGCATCAGGCACTGGACAGACAGTTTTCCCGTGAGTAATAGACAGATGTTGGGCATCCGCCCAAAACAACAAAGGAAATTGAGGATAGAGTTATGTTTGAACTGATCAAAACCGAGGGGCGTGCACGGCGGGGATGCCTGCACACCGTGCATGGGGATATTCAGACGCCGGTATTTATGAATGTTGGCACCTGTGCCGCCATCAAGGGCGGTGTCACGACGATGGAGCTGCGGGATATCCACTGTCAGGTGGAGCTGTCCAACACCTACCATCTCCACATCCGTCCCGGTGACCGTCTGATCCGCGAGATGGGAGGCATCCGCAAGTTCATGAACTGGGACGGCCCCGTGCTCACCGACTCAGGCGGATTCCAGGTCTTCTCCCTGGCCGGCCTGCGGAAGATCACCGAGGAGGGGGTAAAGTTTGCCTCCCACATCGACGGTCGCCGCATTTTCATGGGTCCCGAGGAGAGTATGCAGATCCAGTCCAACCTGGCCTCTACCATTGCCATGGCCTTTGACGAGTGCATCGAGAATCCCGCCCCCCGTGACTATGTGAAAAAGTCCTGCGACAGAACCGCCCGCTGGCTGGTGCGCTGCCGGGACGAGATGGCACGGCTCAATTCTCTGCCCGATACCCTCAACCCCAACCAGATGCTCTTCGGCATCAACCAGGGCAGTACCTACGAGGATCTGCGCATCGAGCATATGCAAAAGATCGCCGAGCTGGATCTGGACGGTTACGCCATCGGCGGTCTTGCCGTTGGTGAGGCTACCGAGGATATGTACCGCATCATCGACGCGGTGGAGCCATATATGCCCCCCCACAAGCCCCGCTATCTCATGGGTGTGGGTACCCCCTGCAACATCCTTGAAGCGGTGCACATGGGCGTCGATTTCTTCGACTGCGTTATGCCCTCCCGCAATGCCCGCCACGGAAACCTCTTCACCTGGAACGGGAAGATGAACCTGCTCAACGAGAAGTACGCGCTGGATCCCCGTCCCTTTGACGAGAACTGCGATTGCCCCGCCTGCCGCCACTACAGCCGCTCCTATGTCCGCCACCTCATCAAGGCCAAGGAAGCGGTGGGGATGCACCTGGCGGTGGTGCACAACCTGCACTTCTACAATGAACTGACCATGAAGATCCGCGAGGCTCTTGACGGCGGATACTTTGAGGAATTCTACCAGAAATACCGCAAGATCCTCGGCGAGCGAGTCGAGGATTGAGTAAAAAAGAGGAAGGAACTTTCGGGGAAAGTTCCTTCCTCTTTTTGATTTTGCACCGCACATCAAATCTGATCATCCCCCACGTGCGAAAGTTTTTTGAGGGGGTGCAGGTGAACTTTTTTCAAAAAAGTTCACCTGCTGTCTTTTTCAATCAAACTGCGCATTGTACAGCCCATAGTACGCGCCGCGGGCTGCCATGAGCTCTTGGTGGTTGCCCTGTTCCACGATGCGGCCGTCCCGCACCACCAGGATGGTGTCGGCGTTCTGGACGGTGGAGAGGCGGTGGGCGATGACGAAGCAGGTCTTGTTCTCCATCAGCCGGTACATGGCCTCCTGAATCTGCACCTCGGTGCGGGAGTCCACGTTGGAGGTGGCTTCGTCCAGAATGAGCATCCCGGCATCGGGGAGCATGGCCCGGGCAATGGTGATCAGCTGGCGCTGACCCTTGGAGATGTTCACGCCGTCGTCCGAGAGGACGGTGTTGTAGCCCTCGGGCAGCTGCTCGATGTAGCTGTGAATGCGGGCGGCCTTGGCTGCTGCTACCACTTCTTCCATGGTGGCATTTTCCCGCCCGTAGGCGATGTTCTCGAAGATGGTGCCGTGGAAGAGCCAGGTGTCCTGCAGGACCATGGTAAAGCCCAGCCGCAGGCTGTCTCGGGTGAGGGAGCGGATCTCATTGCCGTCAATGAGGATGGCTCCCGCCTGGGGATCGTAGAAGCGCATGAGCAGGTTGATGATGGTGGTCTTGCCGGCACCGGTGGGACCGACGATGGCGATGATCTTGCCGGGCTTGGCATCCAGGGTGAAGTCGTGGAGGATGGTGCGCTCCTCAGTGTAGCCGAACTTCACGTGCTCCAGCTTCACATGACCCCGAACATTGGTCAGCGGGATGGCGTTGTCGGCATCAAGAGGCTCAGGGGCCTCGTCCAGCAGGCGGAAGACGCGCTCGGCGGCGGCCAGGGCCGACTGCAGCTCGCTGAAGATGTTGGCCATCTCATTGATGGGGCCCGAGAAGCGGCGGGAGTACTGAATGAAGTTGGAGATATCACCCAAAGAGAGGGCGGGGAAAACAAGCGCACCCACCGAGAAGGAGCCGATCATATACAAGATTGAGCCGAACATGGAGATCAGGGCAAGGGAGAGATTGTTGACAAAGTTGACGGTGGGACCGATCATGGAGCCCTGGTAGTCGGCGTTGTAGTAGGCGTCTACGGCATCGGTGTTACGGCGATCAAAGCGCCCGATGATGACGTCCTCCCGGTCATAGGCCTTGATGGTCTTTTGTCCCGAGAGCATCTCCTCGGCATAGCCGTTCAGCTCACCCAGCTTGGCCGAGCGGAGCTTGAAGAGGGGACGGATCTTCTTGGTTTTGTACTTGGTAAAGAGCACCGAGATGGGCACGGTAATGACAAAGACCAGAATGAGCACAGGGGAGATGGTGAGCATCATCACAAAGGAACCCACCACCGTAATGACGCTGGCGCAGATCTGCAGCAGGTCGTGGGAGAGGGAGGCATTGATGGTATCGATGTCGTAGGAGATGTGGGAGATGATCTCGCCTGTGGCGGTGCGATCGAAATAGGAGACGGGCAGGCGGGTGAGGTGCTCGAAGACCTGACGGCGCATGGTGTAGATGATGCGCTGGCTGAGGTTGATCATCAGCACCGAGAGTGCATAAGAGAGAAGGGCTGCGAGGGCATAGAAAATCAGCATCAGCCCACAGTAGAAGAACACTTCCTCAAAGACAACGGCGCCCTTGCCCGGCTCGATGGCATCGATGGCCAGACCCGAGAGACGGGGGGCAACCAGGGCCAGAAGGTTGGAGGTGATCATGAGCACGAAAGCCAAAAGTACCATCCATTTGTACCGGAAGAGGTAGCTGCACATCCGTTTGATGACGCGGATGCGGGCTCCCTTTTCCAGCTTAACGTCGGGACGGGCGCTGATGTTGCTCATTTTGCCCCGTCCACCCTGTACGGGAGACTTATTCAAGGATAGCACCTCCCATCTGGGAATCGCTGATCTCGCGGTAGATGTCGCAGCCCGCCATCAGCTCGTCGTGGCTGCCCATGCCGATGATGCGGCCCTCGTCGATGACGAGGATCACGTCGGCATTCATCACTGAGCTGATGCGCTGAGCGACCACGACGGTGGTGGTCTGACCGCCCAGATTCTCGGCGATGGCGCGGCGCAGGTTGGCATCGGTCTTGTAGTCCAGTGCCGAGGAGGAGTCGTCCAGAATGAGAATCTCAGGCTTGGCAGCCAGGGCACGGGCAATGAGGGTGCGCTGTTTCTGTCCGCCGCTGATGTTGGTACCCTTGGCGGTGAGCATATGGAGATAGCCTTCGTCAAACTCCGCGATGAAGGGGGCGGCCTGCGCCAGTTCGGCGGCGAATTCAATCTCGCGGCGGCTCAGTTCACGGCCGAAGGCGATGTTCTCCTCCATGGTCTCGGCGTAGAGAAAATCGTTCTGCATGGCAACACCGAATTTGCGGTGAAGCTCGCCCAAGGGGAAAGTGCGCACATCCTGCCCGCCGATGCGGACAGAACCCGAATCCACATCGTAGAAGCGCATGAGCAGCTGTACGATGGTAGATTTGCCGCTTCCCGTGGCACCGATGATGCCAAGGGTTCCCCCGCGCGGCACGCGGAAAGAGATGTCGGTGAGGTTGTTCTTGGTTTTGTTGTAGGAGAAGGATACCTTCTCAAAGGTGATGTAGCCTTCGTCGCCGTCTCGCTTGCGGGGATAGGTGTCGGTGGACTCTACCGCCAGGTCGGGATCGATCTCCAGTACCTCGGCGATGCGGTTAGCCGAGGCCGTGCCCTTGGAGAGCATGACGAAGATGCGGGTGACAGCCAGCATGGCGTTGGAGATCATGGTGAAGAAGGACATGAAGGCAATGATGCTGCCGGGATTGCTGGCACCGCCGTTGACGCGGAAGGCACCCACCACGATCACGCAGGTCAGACCGGTGTTGAGGAAGAAGTTCATGAGGGGGTTGCTGGCGGCCATGGTAATGCCGGCCTTTTTCTCGGCGGCCACCACGTCGCGGTTGACTGCGTCAAAGTGACGCCGCTCGTAATCGGTTTTGGAGAGGGCCTTGATGACGCGGACGCCCTGGGCATTTTCCCGCACGACGCGAACCAGACGGTCCACATTTTGCTGGAGCTTGGTGTAGAGGGGAATGCCCCGGCGGGAGATGCCCAGAACAATAATGGTGATGAAGGGGAGAACCGCCACCAGCACCAGAGTCAGCATGGGCTCAAGCGTAGCCGAGACCGCAATGCCGCCGATGAGAAGGATGGGCGCACGCACGCCCATGCGCTGGATCATACCGATCATGTGATGGACGTTGTAGGTGTCGGAGGTGAGGCGTGACTCAAGGCTTGGGATGGTGAGGAGGTCAATCTGGCGGCAGGAGAGATGCATGATGCGGGAGAAGAGGTCATGCCGCAGCTGCTCGGAGGTGTTTCGCGCCACCCGCGCCGCCATGCGGTTGGCCACGATGTTGCCCGTGACCCCCACCAGGGCGCAGAGCACCATCAGCGCACCCCAGAAGAGCACAGGCTTGAGCGCTTTTGTGGGCACCACATTATCGATGATGTGGGCAAGGATGTAGGGCAGAATCAAATCCATCACGGTGCCGATGATCTTGATGGCAAGGCCAAGGCACATCCTTCCGCGAAAGGGACGGAGATACTTGAGAATCATCTTCATTCGGTCGGATTCACCTCCCCGCGCACGTCATGAAGTGCGTTATCGGCAGGATCGTCTTCCAGTTTTCGTTTTGCGTAAGCGGTGGCACGGTCGCACAGACGCGCCATAAGTGTGTATAGCTGTGCTGTTTCTTCCTCGGTAAATTCTTCGGTCAGATAGGTATTCCATTCTCGAGTGATTTGTCTGACGTATGGCAGAATGGCATAGGCTTTTTCGGTGGGATACACCAAGGTGACGCGGCGGTCGGTTTCACTTTGTCTGCGCTCGACATAGCCTGTCCGCTCAAGGGCGGTGAGGTGTCGGGTTACATTGCTTTTGTTGATGTAAATTCGCCGAGCCAGCTGTTCCTGTGATAACCCCGGTGTGTGGCAAAGCGCCAGGATATAGACGGCCTGTCCGGGGTTGAGATCGCTCTCTTTGAGCTTATCGCCCCGCCAGAGAATGCCGCATCGGCTGATGATGTTGATGTAGCGCATCAAGGATGGCATAAAACGACTCCTTTTTTGAGAATGATTGCGTACGCAACGATATATTCTGACCTATTATAGCATATTTCCGCTATGCGGTCAAGGAGATTTTCCGCAAAAAAGATGGGGTGCCGTGCTTATTTGCACGGCACCCCTGCACTCAGGAGGGAGCACAATTTACATCGACTGCCTCCCCCAGTGCCAGCGACCAAAGACAGATGCGGTCCGGCGTGCGGCCGAAGAGCGCTTGGCAGGCGGCTGCGTAATAGCGCAGCTGATCGGCGTGACGCGCAATCAGCGTTTTGCGCGCCTGGGCGAGATCCCGGGGCAGACGGTCGGTTTTATAGTCGCAGAGAACAAGCTTGCCGTCCGCCGTCTCAAAGCAGAGGTCGATGACACCCTGAACCAAAATCTGTTCATCCCCGAGGGCATGGGCGTAGTCAGGATCGTCGGTAAAGTCGGCGGCGGGGAAGTTGAGATGAAAGCGTCGTTCGCGCAGAATCCAGCGTGCATTTGTCAGCTCGGCATAGATCGGGCCGGCAAAGAAGGCGGCAAGCTCATCGCGGCGAAGCAGCTCTGCCATGCGTGGGGTAATAAAGCCGTCCGCGATTAAACGCTCTGCCTCGCGGTCAATTGCGGCACGGTCAATTTCGGTATGCGAGAAATTGCAGAACTGCAGGAACACATGGGTTGCCGTTCCGCGTTCTGCTGCGGCTTCACCGGGATTGACGCTGTCTCCGTCAAGGCAGGCCGGACGGATGCGCATCTCAGGCAGCTTGACCTGCTCGTTCAGCGAATCAGGAGCCATTTCGTCGTCGAGCAGAGTGGGGTAGAGCCGAGAAACTGCCAGTTTTGCCGGCAGGTGTGTGAGATGTGCATAGGGATAAACATATGCAAATCGTTCTCGGAGCAGATTAACTGTTGCGTCATCGGCTTCGGCTGTGCATACTTTACCCGAGGATGCGGAGGTTTGGGGGAGGAGTGCAGCTTTTTCCACCCGCTCCGGTGTGCAGAGCTGCCATACATCCTGCGGTGTGTCAATCAGTGCAGTCAAAATCCATTCCAAATAGTTGCTGCAGCGCATCAGGGCATCAGCAGAGACAACCGCGCGGCGCTCGGCGGCACCCGTCAGCACATCTGCGGTATCTTTTTTGCACTGTGCGGTTAAATACAGCCGCTCACGGGCGCGGGTTAATGCAACGTAAAGTACGCGCATTTCCTCTTCCAGCTGTGTGTCAATCAAATGTGCGGCAATAGCTTCGCGCAGCGGTGTTGTGCGGCGGGCAAAGCCGCTTTCATCGCGCAGGCGAATGGCAATTCCCACATCGTGCGAGAACAGAAGATTGTCGGATGTGTCGCGCAGATTGAAGCGCCGTCCGAGACCGCAGACAAAACAGACCGGGAATTCAAGTCCTTTTGTGTGGTGGATACTCATGATGCGCACCGCATCCTCAGATGCGGCGGCGGGCGCTTCAATTTTTGTGCCCTCATCAATGATATCGTTGATGTAACGGATAAAATTGTACAGACCTTTGTAAGATCCTGCCTCAAAACGGCGTGCATAATCATAGAGCAGCAGAAGATTCGCCCGCTTTTGCTCGGGTGGGCGGGGCTCTTCTTCCTCCCCCTCGTCAGCGCCGGCAAACGCCAGAATTGCCGTGTCACGGTAGAGTGCATTGAGCAGACGGTCAACCGGAGTTCCCTCTGCCATCGCACGGTATTCGCGCAGTCGGGAGAGAAATTGCTCGCCCTTCTGCCATGCGTTTTCCTCGGTGTAACGGCGGAAAGCGGCATAGAGCGGCTCGCCGGCCTCGGGGGAAGCGGCACGGACGGCGATCAGCTCATCCATGGTAAAGCCGAAGAGCGGGGAGCGCAGTGTTCCCGCAAGGTAGATATCACGGTTGGGGTTGTCGATGGTGTTGAGCAGGCAGAGCATCATCAACACCTCGGGCTTTTCAAAAAAGTCATCCGCCGCACCCGATTCGACAGCAATGCCTGCCGTTCTGAGTGCTGTGGTCAAACGGTCGATGTCGGTCTTCGACCGCATGAGAATAGCGATGTCGGAGAGACGGATAGGTCTGCCGTCATCGAGGGTTTCCTCACGCAGAAGCCGCACAATCTCGGTGGCAATCCAGTGATATTCGGGAAGGCTGCTCTCCTCTTCCTCATTCTCTTCGGCGGGCGGAAGCAGCGCCAAGGTCACGGGAGCAGGCTGCCCGACCGAAGCTTTGCCGCAGACCAAATCATCCTCGGGGAGATATCCGATCGATTCACCGCAGTAGCCGAACAGGAAGGAGAAAATGCGGTTGGCGGTTTGGATGATGGGCAGATCGCAGCGGAAATTGTTCGACATGAAAATCGAGGCATTTTCCTCTTCGGTATCCCCCTGCCCGAGGGCGGGGAACTGCCGACGATAGTCGGCAAAAATGGAGGGCTCGGCTCCGCGGAAACGGTAGATGCTTTGTTTGATATCGCCGACCATAAAGCGGGTTTTGGGGCGTGCGATCGCACGGAAGATACGGTCCTGTACCGCATTGACATCCTGATATTCATCGATGCAGATGACATCAAATCCATCCGCGACAGCGCGGGCGATATCGGTGTCCTCACCCTTTTCATCTACCAAAAGGGCAAGCGTATAGCGTTCAATATCCGCAAAGTCGCAGATGCCTCGGCGGCGTTTTTCCTCGGACAGACGAGAGTTGTAATCGCGGAGCAGAACATAGATCTGTTCGATGGCATCGGCAGTTTGTGCGATGGTGTGTGACAGTCCCGCATTATCCAGCAGGAAGAAGCTGTCGCAGAGCTTTTTGTGCAGCTTTTTGAAGTTGTCGCGATATTCGCGGAACCGCTCGCTTTCCTCACTTTTGTTCTTTCCCGCAAGCGGCTTGAGTGATTGCGGGCTGTAACTCAACAGTGCTTCGCGCAGAGCAGAATAGGTGCAGTTTTCCGGGCAGTCGAGAATTTGCCGAATGTGATCATAATCGGCCGAGAAGGCGGGAAGATATGCGGTCGATAACGCTTCATCTTGTTCCATGGCATCCATTGCGCGCGAGAAAAAGGCCTCCGCGTCCCGATAGACACGGTGGATACGTTCGGCTGCGATCTTTCCCCAACCGCGTTGGAGAGAGATATCCCCCTCGCGCAGCTCGGCGATTTGTGCGCGGAGAAATTCGATGCCTTCGGGATAGTTGGAGAGGGCATCGGTGAGCTTGAGAAAGATATCGGCAAGTCCGCTGTCATTGCGCGCACCCGTGAAGTGATCAGCCAAGCTGCCGAATGCAATGTCGGCGGCATAACGCTCGGCGATCAGATCATTCATCAGGCTGCGGGAGAGCACACGGATTTCGGCCTCATCGGCAACGCGGAACTGCGCGGGCAGCCCGAGACGCTGAAAATTTGCACGGATCAGTTCCAGACAGTAGGCATGGATGGTGCTGATCTTCGCCGAGCTGAGCGCAAGCAGCTGACGGTGCAGATGTCGGTTGGTCGGATCGGCGGCAAGCGCTTCGCCGAGTGCGGCGGAGATACGCTGACGCAGCTCGGCCGCCGCTGCCCGCGTGAAGGTCACAATCAACATACGGTCCAGAGAGGCAGGATTTTCGGGTGCGGTTAAGAGGCGGATAAGCCGCTCGGTGAGCACGGTTGTTTTGCCCGATCCCGCCGCCGCTGAAACCAGGAGTGTTTTATCGCGCGTTTCAATGGCGGAGAGCTGTTCGGGCGTCCATTTTCTTGGCATGGGAGCCTCCAATAATTGAATATGTGAGTTTGGCGGGGGCGGTTATTTTTTTGCCGCACGGCAAATGGGCTTTGCCGTGCAGGTTTCGCAGAGATATTTGCCGTCTCGGCGTCTGGGTCTGGCACTAGCGCACCCCTCATGCATCTCCCCCGCAACGCGGCGGATGGTTTGTCCGAGCTGATCGTAGAGCTGATCGAACTCTTCTGCGGTGGCGCGCGCCTGCGGATTGTTGAGGCCGCCCTTCTTGAGCAGACGACAGGGGATGTATTTGCCTGAGAGCGAGGCATCCATTGCGCGCAGTACCTCCTCGTCATCCAAAACAATACCAAGACGGGAGAGTGCGCTGTCCGCCTGTCGCACGATGTCTTCCGGGGCAGCGTCGGCTTCGGCGGCAAAATCGGGTGCGAGTGCTGTGCAATAAAGCATTCCGGCGGGATGAAGCTCGGCGTCATGGGAAAGTCCCAGCTGATGGCGCAAGGATGGGCTTTGACTGCGGCAGAGGGTGAAGAGGTAGAGCAGAAGCTGGAGGTTGAAGCCGACATCAATATCCGAGCGGTCAAAGCTTTTGCTGCCTGTTTTGTAGTCGACCACGCGCAGGTAAGCGCGGCCGTCCTCCCGCTGCCAAAGGTCCACACGGTCGATGATGCCGCCAATCCAAACGGGCGTTCCGTCGGGCAGATCGAAGACCAACGGATCGGGAGAATCGGCACTGCCGCGGCGGATAGGCAGCTCAAAGAAAACCGGGACAAAGCCACTCTGGCGGAATTCGGTCAGCAGGTTGTTGACCAGAAGCCGAGAGAGTCGGTGCAGACGGTGGAAGAGATGTGTGATTCGCGCGGAATGGGGGACACCGTCGAGCAGTTCATTCAAGTAGGAAGAGATTGCCGTCGAGAGCTGTTCGTCCAGCCGGGCATCGTCTTCGGGCAGGCAGAGTTTGCCGTCAACGGTCAGCGCACGGAAGAAGCGTTCGAGCACGGCGTGCACATAGCTGCCCACACTGTCATAGCCGATCTGTGCAGGCTCTTCTTCCCGCAGTCCGAGCAGATACCGGCAGAAGTAAGCGAAGTGGCAGCTGACATATCGGTCGATGCGGGATTGAGAAAGCTGAATCCGCTGACCGAAGAGTGCGTCTGCTGTCTCGGGAGAGAGCCTGCAGTCGCGTTCGGTGATGGGAGAATCAAGCGCGCGGGTTCGATCGGCATAGTCGGGATCGACTGAGAAAATTTTCCGCAGAGCAAGCCCCTCGGGGGTTCCGTCGAGTATGGCGGTATAGGGGAAGGCTGTTTCGCGCGACCAGAGACGATCAATGGGCGGAAGATCTTCCCAACGCGTGCCTTGACGGCCAAGCAGTCGGCAGATACGGGTAAATCCAAGCGAGGGAAGAACCTCGCGCCCGTCGGCATCTGCGCGATGGCAGAGACAGATGAGTCGCTGACACGGTGCGGAAATCGCACGGTAGAGATAGAAGAGCTCAGCGGCGGCACGGCGATCGCCCGAAGGAGAGAGATCAATCCCAATCCCTTCAAGGACACGTTTGTCCGCATCGGTGAAAAATCCCGCATCGGTGATCGCCTGCGGAAATTCTCCCTCGCAAAGGCCGAGCAGAATGGCACAGCGGGGGGAATCGGCGCGCAGCATGGCGGCAGAACCGATGGTCACCTGATCAGCCGAAGTCGGAATGGTGCCGATGTCGGTTTCGGCAAACACCAGGCGAAGCGCGTCGGCAAATTCGTCGGCAGAGCAGGGATCATCACCGAAAGCAGTGACGATCTGATCGAGCGCATCGAGCAGAATGTTCCAGAGCTGAATCAGCTCGGATGCCTCGGCGGCGCGGCCACGCTCGCTCTCCTCTGCAATTCGCTCGTTGAGCTGATCGAGCAGCTTGACATCGTTGAGATAAGTATAAACCGCGGAGGCACATTCGGCGGCCGTTTCGGCGCGGTCAAGGCGATCAAAGAAGGCGAGCAGCGGGGTAGTGACACGTTGGCGCAGGATATTTAACTGCTCCAGCAGTGCGGCGGCGCGAGGCGTGTGGGTTGTGACATATCCATCGGGGTCCATGGTCCATCCCGACGCTGCGGTGATCGCACTGCCTTGCAGCTGCCAGCGGGTGAGGTAATCCTCAAGCAGATCGACTTCTTCGCGGGCAAGTCCGGTACAGCCTGTTTTGAGGTAGGAGAGCAGATCGGAGAGCCGCCAGTTTGCTTTGCGCAGAGAGAGGGCGGAGAGCAGAAGCTTGATGGTCGGTTTGGTGGTAATATCACTGCGCTGAGACAGAAAATAGGGAATGCCCGCACGCTCAAGTTCGGCATCAAGAATGCCGCGCCATCCATCGGTGCTGCGGACAATCAGGACAATGTCGCGGTAACGCATTCCTTCCCGCACCAGTGCGGCAATACGCGCCGCCGCTGCTTCTGCTTCGGCATAGGGAGAGGCACAGCTGTACAGCTCAACTGCCGCACTGTCGGGCAGAGGAGAGGCGTCCTCCATCTGCCAGAGCCGATCGGCCAACATGCCCAGAGTTGAATCTTCGGCGCGATGGATTTCGGTCAGGACCTCGAGCCGGACGGGAATGTCGGCATGTGCGGCCATGCGGCGCAGTGCCGCGGCGGTGTGATATAGCTCGGTGAAATGCAGTGCAGTTCCCGTCGGTTTGTCGCAGCAAAGCGCGAAGGTGACCGATTTTGCCTGTGCACAAATGCGCGAGAGAACGGCGTATTCGGCGGCGGTGAAATCGGTGAAGGAATCGATGAAAACATCGGCTCCCGCAAACAGATGATGCTCATCAAGCAGGTTCGCCAGACGAAGCAGATCATTCTCGCTGTCCTGCCACCGCTCGGCGATGCGAGCATCATATGCACCGAGAATTGTCGCGAGATCGAGCAGTTTGCGGCGCAGTGCGGCATCGGGAGCAAGCTGCCCCGCCGCCTGCTCAAGCCGATCGGGTGTGATGGCATAAGCCTTGCATTCGGCAATGGCACTGCGCATATGTGCGGTCAGCGCGGCATCGTTTTTTGCGCGCTCACCGTATTCCTGCAAAAAAGGGGAGAGGGCACGCAGGGTTTGCCACATGGCAAGTGCCCGCCCGCCCGATGTAATGGAGCGATAACCGATGCCCCCGTATGTACGAAAGGCATGGTTTGCCAGACGTGAAAAGTTAAACACCTCGAAACGAAGCTGTGCAGCAGTCGGCAGTGCCTGCATGACTGCGCGTTCGCGTGCGACTGCCTCCTGCTCGGGGACGAGGAGATAGGCGTGCCCGCCGGCATTGAGTACATCGGCCATTCGCTTGAGCAGAAGGGTGGATTTTCCGCTGCCCGAAGGACCGCAAAGCAGATGAATCATTTTACCGCCTCATTGTCGGCTTCTGCCGAGAAGGCGGCGGCGCGCGCTGCAGTGGAGGCGTTGAAATTTTGGATGGGACGGGTGTAGGGTTCTTCCATCAGCGGCGAGCGAATCATGAAATCAGCCGTCGCGGGATTGTTGGCGATGGGGATATCGTAGACCAACGCGATGCGAAGCAGTGCTTTGACATCGGGATCATGCGGCTGTGCGGTGAGCGGATCCCAGAAAAAGATGACGCAGTCGATCTTGCCCTCGGCGATGCGCGCGCCGATTTGTTGGTCGCCGCCGAGCGGACCGCTGTTGTAGGCGCGGACGGGCAGATTGGTCTGCTGTGCGATCAGTCGGGCGGTAGTTCCTGTGCCGCAGAGCGTATGTGCGGCAAGACGGTCACGGTTATCCCGCACCCAATCCAGCATAACATTTTTTTTGTTGTCGTGAGCGATGAGGGCAATGGTCTTCTTTTCGGGAATGGTCAGATTGATGGTGTCGGTCATGATGGCTTTCCTTTCTTGGCACGTTTTTAATGGAGCAGAATGATGCGATTTTGATCGCGTGTGAAGAGACGGCGGCGAAGATGAAAATAAAGATGCCGTCGAATCAAATAAAGACGGGGTGCGTCGCGGCGCATGGCAAGATAAGCACGCCGACCGGCAATACCGTGATTGCGTGCAAAATAAGGGGAAACAACCAAAACGATGTTTTGTTTCTCTTCGGCCAGTGCGCGGACCATTCCGCCAAAGTAGCGGTGGGGCTGCAGCGCGGCGGGATGTGCAAAGCAAACGTATATGTGCGTGTTGGCGTGTTCATCGAACAATGCGGCCAGATGGGAGGCACATTTTTTGTGCTGCAGTATACCGATGATCAGCAAAAACAGGCTGCCCAACAAAACAAGGGGAAGTGCAATGGCGATCAGCAGGACATAGAGCAGAACAAAGGTGCCCGTTTCCAGAAAAGTGATGAGCCGAATGAACATACGAAGTGTCAGCGACAGCAGCCGAAAGCGGCGGGTAATGGTCAGCAGGCGCTGCCAGATTATCCAAAGAGAGGTTGCACGGAGTTTTTGTAGCAAATATGCGCCATAATGCGGCCGTGACAAGAGACGTTCGGTGTCAGCAATGCTGCGAAGATTATCGTTTATTGCTCGATCAAGGGGCATGGAAGATTCTCCTCCTCAAGCAGATACAGATTGCGCAGAATTGTCTGTCTGCCGCGCCATGCATAGGCACGGTGAGCAAATTGTCGGTCATCCATTGCTTCGATGACGGCGGAAGTCAGGTGAGAAATGCGATCCTCCGCGAAGGCGAGAAGGGGAGAGCAGATTGTGCCCGATTCCCGCGCATGCTGAGTGTGGGGGCAGGCTTCCTGACAGATGTCACATCCCCAAACCGATCCAACTGTGCGCAGGAGCGCAATTTCATCGGTGGATAACTCCCCCTTCTTCTGTGTCATCGCAGAACAGCAGCGGGAGACATCCAGCCCAACAGGACAGGCGTGGGCACAGGCACCGCAATGTCGGCAGCTTTCGATGGGCATGGGGGAAGCATCGGCAGGCAGATCGGTAATAATTTCGCAAAGAAACACATAGGAAGAATAGCGTTCGGTGATCAGCAGACCGTGATCGCCGATGATGCCCAATCCCGCCGAAGCGGCGGCATGGCGTTCATCAATGGGGGAGTGATCAACAAAACCGACAAAGTGTGCATTGGGGTAGCGCGGCTTGAGTGCTGCAATGAGACGGTCAAGGAGGTTTTCGGCGATGTGATGGTAATCTGCGGAAATGGCATAGCGCGAGAGATTGGGGGCGGGTTCATTTCCGCAATATGGCAGTGCAATCATGATGACGCTTCCTTCGCCATCGGGGGAGATGTTTGCCTTCTCGAGGAGATAGCGACGATGCAAACGGCAAGCCGAGAGGGGAATAAGCCCCATGCAATCGAGCTGTTCTGCTCGGAAAATGGGCAGAATATCGGACAGCTTGAGTTTATCCATGACGACTTTTCTCCTTTCAGGGCGGATTTTATGAAAACTCAGTCAATATATTATACCAGATTTAGCGGCAAAAAACAATCGGCAACACCAAAAAGAAGCATGAGATGATGTAAAATTCAGTATTTTTTACGCGCATAATCATAAATCCGTCACAAAAGTGCAGTATACTATAGTTGTAACATAGAAAAAGCGCCTTGCCGCTGATGATACAAATCCCGAAATGGAGGAAAACCCATGAACAATTATCCGAATTTACCCAATGACAAAGAAAATCAAAATACAGCGTCTCAGCCGACACAACCCGCTGTTCAGCAGAGCTGGAGCAATGGCGGATATTCGTCGGGACCGCAGACCTATGGCACACAACAGCCGCAGATTGAAAATTCGTACGGTCAGAATTATTCTCCCTACAGCACGGCATTTGCTGAACAGAAGAAGCAGAAGAAACCCAAGAAGAATATCAGTGGTGCGCTGATTGCTCTGCTGATTTGTGGATGCCTGTTGGCGGGAACGGCAGCAGGTGCCGGTGGCGCGCTGCTGATCACACGTTTGGTTGTCAGTGCCGATGAAACAATTGAGCCGGCACCAAACAATGGGGTTGCTCCCGATGAAAATCTGCTTTCCACGCCCGAGGGTGATACTGCGACTATCCATAAAAGCGAGGGTACGCAGGTGGTTGTCAAGCATGAAGGGGTTGGTTCTGCCGAGGGTGCACAGCTGAGCATGGCAGAGGTTGTTGCAGCAGTTAAAGATTCGGTGGTCGAGATTACCACCGAGACAGTTGTCACAGGCAGCCGCTTCAGTCAGTATGTTGCCAGCGGCGCAGGTTCGGGTGTGATTATCGCCGAAGAGGGATATATCATTACCAATCACCATGTCATTGCCGATGCAAACAATATTACCGTTCGAACCACCGATGGCACAGAGTATGCCGCGTCACTGATCGGCTCGGATGCATCGAGCGATGTGGCGGTAATCAAAATCGAGTCGGAAACTCAGCTGACAGTTGCTGTCCTCGGGGATAGCGGTAAACTGATGGTGGGAGAGGAAGCGATTGCGATCGGCAATCCGCTCGGTTCACTTGGCGGTACTGTGACCAGTGGAATTATCAGTGCACTTGATCGCGAACTGGAGATCGATGGTGAGTCGATGCGCTTGCTGCAGACCAATGCTGCGGTCAATCCCGGCAACTCGGGCGGCGGACTCTTTAACATGGCAGGCGAGCTGATCGGTATTGTCAATGCAAAATCCTCGGGTGAGGATGTTGAGGGGCTTGGTTTTGCTATTCCTGTCAATACTGCCGAAGAAATTGCCGTACAGTTGATCGAATACGGTTATGTCCGCGGCCGCGTGGATATTGGGCTTTCAATGATTGATATTACCAGTATCTTTGATTTGATGGCATATAATCTCAGTTCTCCCGGTGTTTATGTTTACGATTCGCCCTATAATGATCAAATTAAATCGGGTGACCGCATCCAGGCTGTCAATGGCGTGGCAGTCAGTTCGGCAGCTGAAGTGAAAGCGGCTTATCGCGACTGTGAGGTTGGCGATGTTATCACGGTCAGTGTCGTGCGCGGCAGACAGGTCATTGATGTTCAGATCACGCTGCGTGAGCTTGTTCCCACCTCGACGGGCGTGGAGTTCGGCAGTTGAAAATGATCCGCGGGAGCCTTTTTCGGAAGGCTCCCCCACTTTTTCACAAGATACCCTTGCATTTCCACACGTGTTTCGTTATAATAAAGACAGAGATTCAAGACAGGAGGCCGAGAGGTGTATCATATTTTAATCGTAGATGATGAGGAAATGATCCGCGCACTGGTGCGCAAATATGCCGAATTTGAAGGGCATACCGTGACCGAAGCCGCCGACGGCATGGAAGCCGTGCGGATCTGCCGCCGTGAACAGTTCGATATCATCATCATGGACGTGATGATGCCCGAGCTGGACGGCTTTTCGGCGTGCAGTGAGATTCGCAAATTTTCGCAAACGCCTATAATTATGCTCAGCGCACGGGGCGAGGAATACGATAAAATCAACGGTTTCCAGCTTGGCGTTGATGATTATGTGGTCAAGCCCTTCTCCCCCAAGGAGCTGATGCTGCGCATTGGAGCGGTGATGGGCCGAGCAAAGCGCACCGTGACCGATGACCGCCCCCAAAACGAAGTAATCGAATTTGACGGCGGCGGTCTGCGTGCCGACGTGACGGCGAGACTGGTTTATATTGACGGTCAGCGGGTGGATATGTCGCCCAAGGAATACGACTTGTTCTTTTACATGCTCAAAAACCGCAATATTGCACTCTCCCGTGAGAAGCTGATTTGTGAAGTTTGGGGATACGATTTTTACGGAGATGCACGGACGCTGGATACGCATGTCAAGCTTTTGCGCAAGAGTCTGGGATGCTACAGTCATTATATTGCAACACTGCGTGGGGTAGGGTATCGGTTTGAAAGCGAACGTTAAACGCCGTGCAGGCATCAAATGGAAGCTGTTTGGCTTCTTAGCGCTCTTTGTGGCGGTTGTCATTGTGATTCTCTGGGTATTTCAGACGGTTTTGCTGGATGATTTTTACGAAGCCATTAAGCAGAGAGAGCTGCAGGAAACGGCGGACGCACTGACCGGAGCAATCGGCAGCGATGAACTTGAGACGGTGGTTGCATCCTACGCCGTGCGGAATAGCATATGTACCATTGTTTATCGGGTTGAGCAGAATCGGGCCCGTGTGGTTGCCAGTGCGGACATTATCAGTGGGTGCATTATTCACCATATTGACATGCGTGAGCGCAGTCAGCTCTATGAAGCAGCCGTGCAGGCCGGCGGTTCCTATATGGAAAAGCTTGCACCCAATACGATCGGCGGCGGTGTGTCCGCACATCCCGATGAATTACCCCCTGCCGATGACAGCAGTGTAGCGGGGACTATTTATGTCCGAATCGCCGAATCTGCTGAGGGGGATGAGTATATCATTATGCTCAATGCCGCTCATGCACCTGTGGCTGCCACAGTGAAAACACTTCGCGTCCAGTTGATCGTGGTCTCGGCCATTTTGCTTGTTGTCGCGCTGCTGCTTGCCTTTATCATCTCGCGCAAAATTTCCCGTCCCATCGCACGGATCAGCGGGGAGGCGAAGCAATTTGCCGCGGGCGATTACGGAATGGTGTATACCGGCGGCGGATACCGTGAGGTGGATGAACTTGCCGATACGCTGAACTTTGCTGCCGCAGAGGTGGCAAAGTCGGACCGTCTCCAGCGAGAGCTGCTTGCCAATATATCGCATGATTTGCGCACGCCCTTGACGATGATTCGCGGATATAGTGAGGTTATGCGTGATTTGCCCGGGGAGAACACGCCCGAAAATATACAGGTTATCATTGACGAAGCAACACGTTTGAGTGAATTGGTGGGGGATTTGCTCGACCTTTCCCGTATTCGTGCAGGTACCCGCACGCCGATGCCCGAGCACTTTGATTTGACCGAGACGGTTCGCGCTGTGATGGGACGCTATACCAAGCTGACCGAGCGTGACGGGTATACCATTACCTTCTCAGCCGAACGCTCGGCATATGTCACGGCCGACCGAACGATGATTCTGCAGGTCGTCTATAATTTGATCAACAACGCCATCAATTACAGCGGTGAAGCCAAGCGTGTCAGCGTGACGCAGTATATTGAGGGAAGTATGGTGCGCATCGCTGTGACCGATACAGGCGCGGGGATCCCCGCCGATCAGCTCCCCCTGATCTGGGATCGATACTACAAGGTGGATCGTGTGCATCGTCGAGCAATGGTGGGAACAGGGCTGGGACTCTCCATTGTCAAGCAGATTCTTGATGCCCACCAAGCCTATTACGGTGTGGAAAGCTGCCTCGGACAGGGAAGTACGTTCTGGTTTGCGCTTCCCGCATGTGATCCCGAGGACGGGAAATTGTAACAAAACTAAAAACATCGGCGGCAGATACTTGTATTTGCCGCCGATTTTCGCTATAATATAATGGAATATATGTTTTTTAGAGATGCAAGGAGAATTATCCTATGTTTTTTCGCAAGCAACAGTCTAAATGGACCGAGTTGCCTGATGTTGATGATGAATTTTTGACGCAAACCGACGATGCGGATAATAATGTTTTTCTCAATTCGCTCGAAACCATTACCCCGGAGGAGCTTGCGCCCGATGCCAAGTCTACCGAAGGGAATGATCGCCTTTTTCAGCTTGTTCGTATGCTGTTAATTGTGCTCTCGATTGTGATTTTTGTCAGCTGTCTTTGGCTGTTGATCGATCATCAGGTGCAAATGAGCAAAACCGATAATTTTTACAGCGATCTGTCGGCGCAGCTGTTTGCGAATGAAGCAGAATTGCCGGGTGTCGGGATTAACCGGATGACACTGCCCGCACAGACACCGACGCTTCCTGTGTTTGCCGATGCACAGGTGGCGGATGATGCGGCACTTGAGTCGATCAGTGCGCCCACATCGCAATCGTATAATTTGGAATTTGCCCGCATGAAGGCGCTTTTGGTTGACCTTGCCGCAGAGAATCCCGACATTTTCGGATTCATCTATATTGAAGGCACAAATATTTCCTATCCCATTGTGCAGGGAGCCGATAACGAGCATTATCTCGACTACCAGTCCAACGGTATGCCCAGTGTCTCGGGATCTATTTTTGCCGATTATCGCTGCAATAAAAATCTGCTTGAGGACGGCAATTTGATTCTCTACGGACACAACATGACCAACGGAACTATGTTCAATAACGTCATGAATTTCTTTAACGAGAGTGTTTTTTACGGAACCAATATTGTCATCTATACCTTTGACGGGATCTATACCTACGAGCCGTTTGCGATATTCCGTACGAATTCCCGTTTTCCGTATTTTACAACTTATTTCCCCGAAAAACAGACCATGATCGATTTCTGTACTCTCATGCAGGAGCAGTCGACCTTTAATCGGGGACTGACCTTTACCGGGGATGAAAAGGTGTTGACACTGTCCACCTGCACCAATATCGGTGACGGCCGTTACGCATTGCATGCACGCCTGATTAAGGTGGAGAATTGACACAACAACGCATTGGATGGAGACAATATGACGATTTCGAATGCTGTTCTTTCTGCGCTTCGCTGCCCGAAATGCGGTGCGGCAGTTTCGTTTGACGGACGCAGCTTGTTTTGTACGGGTGCCCGCCGCCATTGCTATGACGCCGCGGCATCGGGCTACATCAACCTTGCGCCCGAGCATCGAGCGGGCGGAGACAGCCGCGAAGCGGTCCGGGCGCGGTCGGCGTTTCTGGGGCGAGGGTATTATGCCGATGCTGCCGATGCCATTGCATCACTGGCGGAAAAATATCTTGCCGATCGCGCAAACCCGATTCTTGTTGATGCGGGCTGCGGGGAAGGGTACTACACAAATCGGCTTGCCGAATGCGGTACTGTGTGCGGATTTGATCTGTCACGTGCTGCGGTGGAAGCAGGTGCAAAGGCGGCACGCCGCCGTGGAATTGATGCATTTTATGCGGTGGCGGGGCTGTACAATCTTCCCTTGTTTGAGGAGAGTGCCGATCTTGTGCTCAATCACTTCGCCCCCTGCGCCGAGGAGGAATTTTCCCGCGTTCTGCGCAAGGACGGCGTGCTGATTGTTGGTGCGGCGGGGGAGACACATTTGCTTGGCTTAAAGCGAGTGCTCTATGATACCCCCGTTCTCAACGCTCCCCGCGCTGATCTGCCCTGTTCGATGCGGCTGCTGGAGAAGCGGCGAGTGCAAAAGACGGTGCGCATTGAGGGCAGTGCCGATATTGCGGCGCTTTTTGCCATGACACCCTACTATTACCGCACAAGCGAGGCCGACCGCGCAAAGCTGGCGGCGCTGGATGTGCTGGAGACTGAGATTGATGTAGAACTGCTTGTCTATGGGCGGCAGAACGGAAAGGATGACCGATGAAAATTTCGCTTTGTATTCCGATGTATAATGAAACCTCTATCATTGCCGACACAGCTCGGACGCTGGTGGAGTATATGCAGAACCATTTCCCCGATGACTATGAGATTATCTTCTCGGATGACGGTTCGACCGATGGCTCGGCCGATGTGGTTCGTGCGCTTGGTTTGCCCGGTGTCCGCGTGGTCGGCTATGCGAAAAACCGCGGCAAGGGCTGTGCGGTACGCACTGCACTGCTGGCGGCGGAGGGAGATCTTGTCATGTTTACCGATGCCGATCTCGCCTATGGGACGGATGTCATCGCACGGGTGGTGGAAACCTTTGATGCTAATCCGACCTCGGGTATGGTCATCGGTTCGCGCAACCTCTCGGCGGACGGCTACGAGGGGTATACACCTCTGCGCCGATTGATGTCCAAGGTCTATATCCGCGTGCTCTGCTTTGTCGGCGGATTTCGGCTCAGCGATTCGCAGTGCGGCTGCAAGGCATTCCGCCGTGAGGCTGTGCAGGCGATTTTCCCCCATTGCGAGGTGGATGGATTTGCCTTCGATTTTGAAGCGATTCTTTGGGCGCAGAAGCTGGGCATCCGCATTACCGAGATGCCGGTGAAAATCATCAACCATCGCGAATCCAAGGTGCGGGTTCTGCGGGATACCGTGAAAATGTTGGGTGATCTGCGCAAGATGCGCAAGCGAATTTCGGCAGTAAAACTTTGATTTTTCTTTCCCCTGCATATCTGTTTTTACGATATGCAGGGGCTTTTTTTAGGCTTTTTTGTATTGAAAACGAAATAACATTAGATAATCATTCCCGCTTTTGATCGATACCTATCGAATCCAAATCGGAATTAGGCGCAAATCAAACAAAAGCGGTGTGCAAATTAAAACAAAGGCTCCATCCGTACGGATGGAGCCTTTGTTGGGATACAGGATTATTTCGCCAGCCATTTTTTGAGATATTGTCCGGTAAACGATGCGGGAATGGCGGCAACCTCTTCGGGGGTTCCCCGCGCGATGATTTGCCCGCCGCCGTCTCCTCCCTCGGGGCCGAGGTCAAGGATATAGTCAGCCGTCTTGATGACGTCCAGGTTGTGTTCGATAACAAGCAGCGTGTTGCCGCCCTCGCATAGACGGGCCAGTACCTCCAGCAGCTTTGCAACATCGGCCGAATGCAGACCTGTGGTTGGCTCGTCGAGGATATAAATAGTGCGTCCCGTGGAGCGGCGGGCGAGCTCGGTGGCAAGTTTGACACGCTGTGCCTCACCGCCAGAGAGCTCGGTGGAGGATTGCCCGATTTTGATATAGCCGAGCCCAACATCGTAGAGCGTCTGCAGTTTTCGGGTGATTTTGGGGATGCCGTCAAAGAATACGAGCCCCTCTTCCACCGTCATCTCAAGGACATCATAGATGCTCTTGCCCTTGTAGTGCACCTCCAGCGTGTCGCGGTTATAGCGGCGTCCGTGGCAAACATCGCAGGCGATATAGACGTCGGGCAGGAAGTGCATTTCGATTTTCTTCACGCCGTCCCCTTCACAGGCTTCACAGCGCCCTCCCTTAACATTGAAGGAGAAGCGCCCCGATTTATAGCCCCGTGCCTTTGCGTCGGGCGTCTGTGCGAAGAGCTCGCGGATGTCGGTGAAAAGTCCGGTATAGGTGGCGGGGTTGGAGCGCGGTGTTCGGCCGATGGGCGACTGATCGATGGCGATGATTTTGTCCAGATGCTCGATTCCTTCAATCGATTCATACGGTCCGGGGAAGGTATTTGCGCGGTTCAGCTTTGCGGCAAGGACAGGATAAAGGATGCCGTTGACCAACGAGGATTTGCCCGATCCCGATACGCCCGTGACGCAGACGAAACAGCCGAGCGGGATATCCGCATCCACATTTTTGAGGTTGTTCATCCGCGCGCCTTTGATACGAAGGAACTCGCCGTTGCCGGGGCGGCGGACTGCGGGGACGGGAATTCGCTTGCGTCCGGCAAGATAATCTCCCGTCAGGGAATGCGTACACTGCATAATTTCGGCGGGCGTGCCTGCAGCGACAACCTGTCCGCCGTGCACGCCTGCTCCCGGTCCGATGTCCACAATGAAGTCGGATGCTTCCATGGTTTCTTCATCGTGCTCAACCACGATGACCGAGTTGCCCAGGTCCCGCAGCTGCTTGAGGGTGGCGATCAGCCGGCCGTTATCGCGCTGATGCAGGCCGATGCTCGGCTCGTCCAGAATATAGAGCACGCCGACCAGCGAAGAACCGATCTGTGTGGCAAGCCGGATGCGCTGTGCTTCGCCGCCCGAGAGCGATCCTGCGCGGCGGGAAAGGGTGAGATATTCAAGCCCGACGCTGACAAGAAAGCGCAGTCTGGCACGAATCTCTTTGAGAATTTCCCGTGCAATCATGGCCTCGCTTTCGCTCAGTGTCAGCTGCTCGGCAAAGTCGAGCGCGCGCTTGATCGAGAGGTTACAGAAATCGTCAATACCGATGCCCCCGACGGTGACTGCCAGAACATTGTCGTTGAGCCGCTTGCCGTGGCATTTGGGGCAGGGGGCCTCCTCGAGGAATGCATCGTAATAATCGTTGCCCGATTGGTTGATCCGCTGTTCCATCATGGCGATCAGTCCGGGGAAGGGGACGGTTTGATGGTGCGATACGCCGCCGAAATAGCGGGTGAAGGTATATGTTTCGTCTCCCGAGCCCTCAAAGAGGACTCTCCGTGCTTCCGCTGAAAATTCACGAACCGGTGTATCCATGGTGAAGCCAAAGCGTTTGCCCACCTCCTCAAACAGCGGGCCGTTCCAGCTCTCCTCCTCCAGCGTTTTGAAGCCGTTGACGGCAATGGCACCTTCACGCAGGGAGAGGCTGTCGTCGGGGAGAATTTTTTCGGGGGAGATGCGGCGCAATACCCCAAGACCTGCGCAATGGGTGCAGGCGCCGGCGGGGTTGTTGAAGGAGAACATTCGCGGCTCGAGTTCGGTGAAAGAAATCCCATGCTCCTCACAGGCGTATTTCTGGGAAAAGGCCAACTCCTCACCCTCACCCTCCCGCGGGACGGTCGCAATGATCACATTGCCGTCGGTCAGTGCCAGCGCCGTTTCCACCGAGTCGGACAGACGGGAATGCAGATCGGGGCGCATGACCAGACGGTCAACAACGACCTCAATGGTGTGTTTCTTGTTTTTGTCAAGCGTGATTGTCTCGCTCAATTCCCACATACTGCCGTCCACCCGTACGCGGACATAGCCCGATTTTCGGGCGCTCTCAAAGACCTTCTCGTGACGGCCTTTTTCGGCGCGCACGACGGGTGCGAGAACCAAAAAGCGGGTTCCCTCGGGCAGTGTCATGATTCGATCGATGATCTGATCAATGGACTGCTGACGAATCTCCTTGCCGCAGATGGGACAGTGGGGAATGCCGATGCGAGCGTAGAGCAGGCGCAGATAGTCGTAGATTTCGGTGACCGTTCCCACCGTGGAACGGGGGTTCTTTGAGGTGGTTTTCTG
Organism: Clostridia bacterium; assembly: GCA_017407835.1. Classification (GTDB taxonomy): domain Bacteria; phylum Bacillota; class Clostridia; order Oscillospirales; family CAG-272; genus SIG693. The sequence goes on along the minus strand of JAFQVV010000041.1, from coordinate 69,651 downwards.
GTCGATGGAAATGGCGGGAGAAAGCCCCTCAATTGAGTCGAGATCAGGTTTGTCCAGCTGACCGAGAAACATGCGTGCATATGAGGACAGCGACTCGACAAAGCGGCGATGCCCCTCGGCATAGATGGTGTCAAAGGCGAGCGAAGATTTGCCCGACCCCGACAGCCCCGTGAAAACCACGAGTTTGTCGCGCGGGATGGTGACATCGATATTTTTGAGATTGTTGACGCGCACACCGCGCAGGGTAAGATCAGTTGGCATAGCGTTATCTCCGTTAACGATGAATTGAGGCGGGCTTACGCCGCCGCAAAGAGAATAAATCCGATGGTGTTGATGGCAAGATTGGCGCAAAGATGCACCAGCCACGAAGGATAAATCGAATGACTTTTTTCGTTGAGCAGATTGAAAATCAGCCCACCCGCAAAGAGTGCGGCAAGAATCAGCAGAATCAGGACAGGGGAGCCCCAGCCGAACATCATGGCGATGTGGTAGAGCGCGAAGAGAATTGCGCTGAAGCTGTAAGCAAGCCATCGCGGCGCACCGTCAAGCAGGCCGAGAAAAAGAAAGCCGCGGAAGAAAAATTCCTCAAGCAGAGAATTGACGAGGGAAATGTAGATGGCGACAAACAAAAAGTTCTCGCCCGTTACCCCCACATTTTCGGTGAGCGCACCTGTGATGGCGGTCAAGTCAAAGAGCTGCCCCAGAGTATAGTATCCGCCCAAAATGACGGCAAATACGCCCACACCCAATCCCGACGAGCGGAGCAGTGCCTGTCGATTGGCGCGGAAAATGCGGGGGAGCGCCCGCAATGTTTCCCTCGCCCTAAGGGCAGAAGCCGCAAGCGGGAGCAGCAGAAACAGCGTCAGCTTGACGGAAGATTTTACCCAGTAGCCTGGCTGCCACAGCCCGTCCACCAATGCCATCGTCCCGCAGCCCACAAGCCCCGCGAGCATGATTACCCGGTATTTCTTCGCTATCTTCATCATTTCGTTTACCTGTCTCTCTGGGTTTGTCAGAAAATTTTTGCGAGGTCCGGGGCGCTTTTTTCAAAAAGCTTCCCGGCAGAGTTTAGGTTTTTCAGCGCTGTCTGCGCTGAAAAACACCGAGTTAGATTTGTCGGCTTTGCCTCCATTTCGGGGCAATTCCGAAATCATCAAACGTCGGGGGACTGCGGCCCAAGGGCTTATCCCTTCAGTGCTTTGATCCGATCGCGCAGGAATGCCGCCTGCTCAAATTCAAGCTTGCGTGCCGCTTCTTTCATCTCTGCTGTCAGCTGTGCGATCAGCTTTTCGCGCTCTGCGGCGGTCAGTTTGTGCTCGGGTTTTGCGGCAAGCGGGGAAGCAGATGCTTTTCCCTTGCCCTTTTTCTTCTTGTCTTCGTCACTGCGCCCGATTTCGATGACGTCACGCACACCCTTGATAATCGTTTTAGGCACAATACCGTGCGCTTCGTTGTATGCCGCCTGAATTGCACGGCGGCGATTGGTCTCGTCGATTGCCGCCTGCATTGAGCGGGTGACGACATCACCGTAGAGGATAACCTTTCCCTCGGCGTTGCGTGCCGCACGGCCGATGGTCTGGATCAGCGACGTTTCGGAGCGCAGAAGCCCCTCTTTGTCGGCGTCCAGCACTGCGACCAGAGATACCTCGGGAATGTCTAACCCCTCGCGGAGCAGATTGATGCCCACCAGCACATCGAAAACGCCCAGTCGCAGATCGCGGATGATTTCCATACGCTCAAGCGTGTCTACGTTAAAGTGAATGTAGCGCACGCGAATGTCGTTTTTTTCCAAATATTCGGTCAGGTCTTCTGCCATTTTTTTGGTCAGCGTGGTGACCAGTACACGTTCTTTCTTTGCCGTACGGATGCGGATCTCCCCCAGCAAATCATCAATTTGTCCGCCCACGGGGCGAACCTCAACTTCGGGATCAAGCAGCCCCGTTGGACGGATGATCTGCTCGACCGTCTGCTCGCCGTGCTCCTTTTCATAGACGGCGGGGGTTGCGCTCACAAAAATTGCCTGATTGATCTTGGATTCGAACTCCTCAAAATAGAGGGGGCGGTTGTCGTAGGCGGAGGGCAGGCGGAAGCCGAAATCGATGAGATTTTTCTTGCGCGCCGTGTCACCCCCGCTCATTCCCCGCACCTGCGGCAGGGTGACGTGCGACTCGTCAACAAAGAGCAGCCAATCTTTGGGGAGATAGTCAAGCAAGGTGTACGGGGTTGAGCCGACGGGACGCCCCGCCAGCACGCGGGAATAGTTTTCTACCCCCGAGCAGAAGCCGATCTCGCGGAGCATCTCCAGATCATACTTGGTTCGCTCCTCGATGCGCTGGGCTTCAATCAGCTTATCCTGCCCTCGGAAGAAGGCGACTCGCTCCTCCATTTCCCGTGCAATCTCTTCCAGTGCGGCTTCGCGCTTTTCATCGGAGACGGCATAGTGGGTGGCGGGATAGATGGCGGCATAGTTCAGTTCGCGGATCAGCTCGCCTGTCAGTACGTTGATCTCACTGACGCGGTCAATTTCATCGCCGAAAAATTCGACACGGATGGCGTTTTCTCCCGAACTTGCGGGGAAAATTTCCACCGTGTCGCCCCGCACGCGAAACTTGTCGCGCACAAAGTTGATGTCATTTCGCTCATAGCTGATGGCGATCAGCCGGCGAATGAGGGTGTCGCGCGACATGGCCATGCCCGGGCGAACTGCCAGTACCAATGCGCGGTATTCCTCGGGATCACCCAGCGAATAGATGCAGGAAACAGAGGCGACAATGATCACATCCCGCCGCTCGAAGAGGGCGGAGGTGGCACTGTGCCGCAGCTTGTCGATCTCGTCGTTGATCAGCGCATCTTTTTCGATATAGGTATCTTTGCCCGGAATATATGCCTCGGGCTGATAATAGTCATAGTAGGATACAAAATATTCTACCGCGTTGTCGGGGAAAAATTCGCGGAATTCGGAGCAGAGCTGGGCGGCCAGCGTTTTGTTGTGTGCCAGCACCAGCGTAGGGCGGTTGAGCCGTGCAATGACATTCGCCATGGTAAAGGTTTTGCCCGAACCTGTCACGCCCAGCAGATTCTGCATCCGCATTCCCGCTTCAACGCCTGCAACAAGCGCCTCGATCGCCTCGGGCTGATCGCCTGTCGGCTTGAAATCACTTTTGAGATGAAAACGGTTCATGACAGCTCCTCCCAAAGATTGGCTTTGTAGGTTGTGGGAATGGGTTGGCCGAGATAAAATCCACTCGGATCGCAGGGGCAGATGGATGCCATGCGCCCGCCGAGATTTTCCCGCATCATGATGGGCCAATATTGATCTCCCGCAACAAGAATATGCTCCAGTAGCGGGATGCCGGTCAGATTCAGTGCGGCGGCAAGCTGTTTTGTGGCAGCGATGTCTTCGGCGGAGGGAATTGCCATGCCGTCGGGATGGTTGTGTGCCAGCACGGCAAAAGCTGCGTGTGTTGTCACGGCACGTTCGACAATCAGACGTGGGAGGAGCGGGGCGGCATTGACTGAGCCTGTGGCGATCGTTTCACAGGAGAGTAGTTTCATGCGCCCGTTGAAGAGCAGCAGACAAACCGACTCCTCGGTTTGTCCGACATAATGACGGGTAAGCAAATCACCCAGCTTGGCAATGTCGGTATACTCGCTGATGGGCTCGCCAGTGGACGCCAGATAGGCGCGGGTCAGCTCGGGAAGCATACGGAAGAATAGCGCAGTGTGTTCCCCGACACCTTTGACTTCAAGCAGTTCATCCATCTCGGCGCGGCAGATGCCGCCGAGTGAGCCGAAGCGGTCAATGAGACGGTGCGCCAGCGGATTGACATCGCCCTGCGGGACGGCGTAATAGAGCAAAAGTTCCACCTGTTCGTGCGGTGCAAAGGAAGAGAGCCCGTTCTGCTGAAGCCGCGCTTTCATGCGTTGACGGTGCAGACGGTGCGGATTGTTGATTTTGCTCATTTTCGGCCTCCTTTCGCTGAGGAAATCTTCTCTTTATTATATCATGATATATTGGGAATGTCAAGCGAAATTTGTTCCGTTGTCGGAATTATTTTACCGCTGATTAACCGGAACGACAAACAAAAAATTCCTAAACAGAAAAATAAAACAACTGCGTTTTTCTGCGCCGCAAAAAATGAATGTTAAAATTTCACAAAGTTGCGTTTTCCCTCTTGATTATTTTCAAAAAATGGGTATACTATTATAGGTATATGAAAAAATGACAAAATTTTCGGAGGATCTACTTTTATGAACAACAAACTCAACACCCTTCCTTCGTTTTCGGGCATTGAGGGGCCTGTCCTGACCATCGTCATGGACGGCATCGGCATCGCTCCCGCAGGTGCGGGCAACGCGGTGACCGAGGCATACACCCCCACGCTTGACCGTCTGATGAAGGATTATCCCATGGTTACGCTGAAGGCACACGGCACCGCTGTCGGTCTGCCCTCCGATGATGATATGGGCAACTCCGAGGTTGGCCATAATGCCTTGGGTGCAGGCCAGGTCTTTGCTCAAGGTGCTAAGCTGGTCACCCAGTCGATTGAAAGCGGCAAGATGTTCGCGTCGGAAACTTGGCAAACGCTGATTGCCAATGTCAAGGCGAACGGTTCCACTCTCCATTTCCTCGGTCTGTTCTCGGACGGTAATGTTCACTCCCATCTGGATCACCTTAAGGCTATGCTGCGTCAGGCAAAGGCAGAGGGCGTGGCGAAGGTTCGTGTGCACATTCTGCTGGACGGCCGCGATGTGGGCGAGACCTCGGCACTTGATTATGTAGAGCCCTTTGAGGCATTCCTCTCCGAGCTGCGTGACGGCAGCTTTGATATCAAGATCGCGTCGGGCGGCGGCCGCATGAAGATCACGATGGACCGCTATGAGGCCGATTGGAGCATGGTCGAGCTGGGTTGGAAAACGCACGTTCTGGGTGAGGGCAGACAGTTTGCCTGCGCTGCCGATGCCATCAATACCTACCGCGCCGAGACCGGTGTTATCGACCAGGATCTGCCTCCCTTTGTTATCGCTGAGGATGGTAAGCCCGTCGGCACCGTCGAAGATGGTGACAGCTTCATCTTCTACAACTTCCGCGGCGACCGCTCCATCGAGATCTCCAAGGCATTTGATGACGCTGAGTTCACCAAGTTTGATCGTGTTCGCTATCCCAAGGTGGTGTATGCGGGTATGCTGGAGTATGACGGCGACCTGCATATTCCTTCTCGCTACCTCGTTAATCCTCCCGAAATCACCAACACCATGGGTGAGTATCTTGCCAACACCGGTGTGAGCCAGCTGGCCATCTCCGAGACGCAGAAGTACGGCCACGTGACCTATTTCTGGAACGGCAACAAGTCGGGCAAGTTCTCCGAGGAGCTGGAAACCTATATCGAGGTTCCCTCCGATGTGATTCCCTTTGAACAGCGCCCCTGGATGAAGTGTGCCGAGATCACCGACAAGCTTATTGAGTGCCTGGAGAGCGGCAAGTACCGCTACCTCCGCGTCAACTTCCCCAACGGTGATATGGTCGGCCACACCGGCTCGCTCGCCGCTACCCGCTGCTCGGTGGAAGCGCTTGACCTGCAGCTCGCCCGCATTCTGGCTGTTGTGGATAAGCTGAAGGGCGCGGCACTGATCACTGCCGACCATGGCAACGCCGACGAGATGTGTGAGCTGGACAAGAAGACGGGTCAGCCCAAGGTTGACAAGTCGGGCAATCGCAAGGCCAAGACCAGCCACACCCTCAACCCCGTTCCCTGCATCATCTACGACAACTACTCGGCTGACCGCTACACCCTCAAGACTGAGGGCAGCTACGGCCTCTCCAACGTGGCCGCGACCATGGTCAACCTCATGGGCTATGCCGCACCCGAGATGTGGGACGAGTCCATGATTGAGGTCAAATAATTTCTCTGCGTTTTGGGGGCAATCGGCACCGTTTCTTGCGGTGCCGATCAGCCTGTATTTTGACGAAAGGATGTCTTCCGACACCGGAGATTGCTTATGACATTTGCCATTATTTTGTTCGCTGTTACATATGTATTGATGCTTACCTTCAGCCGGTGGCGCCCTTTGATCGCGCTGGCTTCCGGACTTGTTTTTATCGCGACAGGGATGCTTGCCCTGGGGGAAGTGTTCGGTTCCATTGATTTCAATGTCCTGCTCATGATTGCCGGAACCATGGGGCTGGTTGCTCTTTTTATTGAGAGCAAAATGCCCTCACTCCTGGCTGATCTGATCATGGAAAAAGTGCCCACCGTGCAGATCGCGGCGGTGGCTCTTGCCCTGTTTGCCGGCGTGATTTCTGCCTTTGTGGATAATGTGGCGACCGTGCTGATGATCGCTCCCGTTGCGCTGGAGATCTGCCGTAAGCTCAAAACAAATCCTGTCCCCTTTATTATCGGAATTGCCGTTTCCTCCAACCTGCAGGGCGCGGCAACCCTGGTGGGCGACACCACCGCCATTATGCTGGGCTCGTATGCCGATATGAGCTTCCTTGATTTCTTCTGGTACAGAGGTAAGCCCTCCATTTTCTTTGCCGTCGAGCTTGGTGCCGTGCTTTCGGCTATCATTCTCGCATGGCTTTTCCGCACCGAAAAGAAGCCTATTGAGAAGGCGACAGTACGCACCAAGGTTACCGATTATGTACCAACCGTTTTGCTCTGCGGTACCATCTTTCTGCTTATCGCTGCATCTTTCATTTCGGAAAAGCCGGCTGTTACAAACGGCTTGATCTGCTGTGGAATGATGGTCATCGGCTTAATTTATAACTTCGCACGCAAGAGAACATTGGATGCGGTTGTCGCTCCCCTCAAGGAGATCGACTTCCAGACCATCGGCCTTTTGCTGGGACTTTTCCTCATGATCGGCGGCATCTCGGCCAAGGGCGTGATCGATGCTGCGGCCAATCTGCTGGCTTCTCTGGGAGGCGGAAATCTCTTCCTGCTGTATACCGTCATCGTCTGGGCATCGGTGGTAATCTCTGCTTTCATTGATAACATTCCCTATGTGGCGACCATGCTTCCCGTGATTGCGGGGCTTGCCGCAAAGCTGGGAGTCGATCCCACTGTGCTCTACTTTGGTCTGCTCTCGGGGGCTACCCTGGGCGGCAACTGTACTCCCATCGGTGCTTCGGCAAATATTACCGGTATCGGCATTCTCCGCCGTGAAGGCTATGAAGTCAAAAACAGCGACTTCTTCCGCATCGGTATCCCCTTTACCCTTGCGGCCATCGTCCCCGCCTACATCTACATTTGGCTGTTTTACGGTATCTAAGTGAACATAGAGAAAAGCCTGTCGGCGCATGCCGGCAGGCTTTTTTGTTCGGGGCGTTGCCCCGCACCCCACTCGGGAGGCTTTTTGAGAAAAGCCCCCCAAGACCCCGCAAAAACTTCCAAATAAGGCGTTTTGCAGTTTTTTGGGGGTGCGGGGGACTTTTTTGCAAAAAAGTCCCCTGCGGTCTTTTTTACCGGATCACCGGGAAGAGCTCGCCGTTGTCCATGCGGTAGATGCGGTCGGCGCGCTCTGCGATCTTCATATCGTGGGTGACCATCACCAATGTCTGCCCGATCTGGGCTTTGATCTCCAGCAGCAGCTCCAGCACTTCGTCCGCATTGGCGCGGTCGAGATTGCCCGTCGGCTCATCGGCAAAAACTACCTGCGGCATATTGATCAGCGCACGGGCAATGGCCACGCGCTGCTGCTGACCGCCTGAGAGCTCGGAGGGGAGGTGGTGCAGGCGATCCTCAAGACCGAGGGTTTTGATCAGCCGCTTCAGGTGCTCCTCATAGGAGAAGTCGGGCTTGTTGCACATGGTGGTGGGAATCAGAATGTTCTCCAGGGCTGTGAACTGGGGGATGAGGTTGTGATTTTGGAAGATCATGCCCATGTAGTTGCCGCGGAATCGGCTGAGGACATCGGCGGGCATGGCGGTGATGTTGTTTCCTCTGATGTAGATCGAGCCTGCGTTGGGGCGATCCATACCTGCGCACAGGTGAAGAAAGGTGCTTTTGCCCGAACCGGAAGAGCCGATGATGGCAACGAATTCACCCTCCACAACTTTGATGCAGGCGCGGTTAACGGCAGTCACAACTGCGTCGTATTGGGTGTATTGTTTGATGACGCTTTGCGCTTCGAGAATAATGCGGTTGTTTTCCATAAATTGTCCTTTCTTTGGCGCGTTAATGCGCGTCGTCCAGCGCATCGGCGGCAGCGGCAAGCTTTTTTTGACGGGAGATGAACTGATGGTAGGGAATCTCACAGGAGAGGAAGCCGCAGAGCAGGGAGATGACAAGACAAATCACCAGCATGAGCGGGGAGATGCCGTATTGATAGCGCACGGTTGTCTCCAATATGCCGTAAGATGGCAGCCATGTGTTGACTGCCGAAAAAACAATCCAATTGAGCGAAAAGCTCATGCCCAGCGTCAAGATGAAGTTGAGCAGGGAGAGCATAATTCCCTCAATGCGGTGTGCACGGCAAATTTCGGCGTCAACGGCACCGAGTGCCAGAAGGATGGCAAATTCTTTGTTTCGCTTGAAGTAGAAGAGCAGCTGAGAGAAGAAGCAGACAAGGGGGAAGAAAATCAGAATCATGGCCGCGACAATGGTCAGAAGCTGCTCAATGCCCATGCGGTGGGTAATTTCAGCATCTTCGTACACCCCCGCTTCGCGGAGGACATAATCGCTGTAAACATACATGAAATCATCGATATTTGCGCGGAGTGCCTCCTGCTCGGCTTCACTCAGTGCAGGATCGGTGACAACGGAAAGTTCCGTAATCACGGGGGAGATGCCGAGGATGGATACGCAGTCGGCATCGGATAAGCCCAGCATAATGTTGCGGTCGGTCGGCATACCGTGTATGACTGCACCCACGGTCAGCTCCACATAATCGAAAACATACCGAAGAAGCTGCTGCCGCAGCAGATTTTTCTCACTGGAGGTTTGATCAATTGCTCTGGCGTATTTGACATACTGTGCAAGTTGAATTTTGTCTCCGGGTTTGAGTGTGAAGCATGTGCTGTTGTAAATTGAATCGCTGACTACAACAGTGCCCGGTGTGGTGAGTACGGATCGAAGATCTCCTTCGATGGTCATATTTTCATCGGCGGCGTCCTGTTGTTCAAGAGAGGCAATGGTGTTTTCGTTGATGGGGAAATATGCGGCATGGTTGATGGCGCGGAACCCTTCGAGGACAACCGGTTCAGCCCGAAGTCCCTGCACGCGGCTGACCACATAGTAGGGGAATGCATTTGTTTTTACGCGATTGCTGGGCATCAGCAAATGATCGGAATAAGCGGGTAGTCCTTCGAGATTGTAGGTGTATTCAATGCGCTCAACGCCCTCAATATCGGCGATGGCATCGGCAAAGAGGGGATCAATCCCTTCCTCGTTGTCCTGTGCGGTGATGGTGTAGGGAACGGTAGGTGCATCTCGGTTGTCTGTATACATCGAGCCGATATAGAGCACCGAGATACTGAGCGCGGCGAAGATGACCGAGGAGAGCAGCAGCCGCAGATAATAGGTTCGGTATCGCCAAATCGAGGTTTGCACATAGTGACGGGGGAAGCGTTTTCCGAACAAATCGAAGGATCGACGGGGGGAGGAGACGAGATTGGCGTTGTCCTCGGCTGAAAGAAGAGCAACCGGGCGGCGGGCAGACACCCATCGCATCGGCAGTGCGACGGCGGCAAAGATTACGGCAAGATTGAGCAGGAAAACGATGGGGATACTCACCAGAGAGACAGAGAAGCTTCCCCCCAGCGTCAGGCTGAGCGCGAGACGGATGAGTGCCGCAAAGACAAGGGCGGGAGCAAGTGTCATCAGCGAGACGGTGATCAGTTCCCATGCCGCGGTGTAGAGAAGTTTTTTGTAATCAGCACCGAAGGCCATATAGATACCGTACATGAATTTGAAGTGATTGATGCGGATATTGTAAAGCAGCATCAACACAAGAACCGAGACCAGGGTGAACACCGCGAGAATGCTGTAATAGGTGGGGCGAAGGGCGGCGATATCCTCTGTGAGGGTGATCAGCGGCGAGTAATCAACGATGATTGCAGAGGCGCGTGCCGAGGCGTTGACAATAGGGTTGAGATATTTACGCTCGAACAGACGCAGATTTTGCTCGGGCTCATCTCCCATCAGCTCAATGTAGAGGGTATAGGTGATGTGACCGTATGCATCCTGACGCTCGTTGACGCGGAGAATTTCGTAGGTTTTGTCCGACAGAAAGACTGCGAAGGATCCGTTTTGCAGACGAATTGCTTCATCCTGCGTCAGATTGCCGACCGAAATGTGATAATCATAGTTTTCCTCGGCGTTTTTGCGCAGCTGGGCAGTCTGCGCGTCGAGCGTCAGCATCAGAAGCCAGAAAAAACTCTGCATCAGAAAAATGGCCGCAAAAAAACTGACATATTGTTTCCAGTTGAAGCGGATGCTTTTATAGGAACGTGCGAGGTTGCGTTTGATTTTGATCCAAAGTTCTTCCATTCGATCCTCCGTCGGTGATTTTGCGATAACTTTACAGAAGATATCCGCAGTGTATAAAATTATTATAGCATACTGTCACACGCTTTGTACAGAATTTTATGAACAAAATGGGGATTTTTTGCAAAAACATGGGAGCCGTGCATATCTGCACGGCTCCCATGTTTTCAATATTCGGCCAAAATTTCCCGCAGGCGAGCTTCTGCTTCGTCGGTGCGCAGCTTGTCTGCCGCATAGGCGCGGCGAAGCAGAGCTTCGGGAACAAAACTGTCGTACTTCTCAAACACAGGCGCATCCCCCATGGCGGCGAGGGCTTCGGTGTCGATTCCCTCGGCATCCACTCGGCGGCAGAGAGAGGAGATGAAGTCATAATCACTTGGCATCTCCATTTTGAAGGTCATATAGCAGCAGCCCTCAAACTCGATCCCCGAGATGCGGAACTCCTTGGCGTGGGCGGTGATGTACTTCCGCAGGGTGCGGAAGGAGCGAGTCCCGAGCCAGGGGAAAAGGCACCAAGTATAGCCACCCAAATGCACCATCGAATGGCGAAGCATCCCTGTGTTGGCGGCCAGGCGGCGGGCAACTTCCAGCCGCTGGCGGGCGTTCTCCTTGAGATAGGGATAGACGGTGTCCTCGGCCAGCACCTGCCGCATCCGCTGCAGAATGCGTGTGTGGATCTCGCCGTAGTCACCCGGCCAGGAGATTTCCATCTTCCCGGGCACCTGCTTGACGTAGATCAGCTTGCGGGGGATGTCCAGCTCGGTGACTTCCCACACCCGACCTGCCAGGGCAAAACGGTCGCCCACAGGGGGCGGGGTGGTGATGGTGCCGATCTCGTCCGACTCACAGCGGACGGTGAAATCCTCGCTGTCCTTGAAGACGGCGTAGAATTTGAAGCTGTTGAGCAGCCGCTCTCCCGCCAGCCCTACGATCAGCTCCCGCTCGTCGGTGAACTGCAGAAATTCGTTCTGCACCATGGCCAGCAGCAGAGTGCGGTAGTCCTCTTTGGGCATCTCGGCGAAGGGAGGCAACGCCAGCACCCGCTCGGCCAGAGCACGGGGCGTCAGTCCGCCCGAGGCGGCAGAGACACTCAGCGTCTGCTGGAAAGCCAGAGAGAAGGGCAGACGACGAACGGTGGGCGGCTCGATGAAGCGCTCCTCAATGTAGAGCTGGACAATGGCGATGGCGCGGATCAGTTCCCATGGAATCAGCTGGGGCAGGGGAGTATTGGGCAGTGGATTTTCCTCGCGGAATACCATCATCATCTCGGGGGGCTGTCCCCGACGTCCCGAGCGGCCCAGCCGCTGCAGGAAGGAAGAAACCGAGTTGGGAGAGCCGTTCTGCAGGATCCGCTCCAGCCGCCCGATGTCGATGCCAAGCTCCATGGTGACGGTGGCGCAGGTGACGGCGTGGAAGTCTTCGTCCTTCATCTTCAGCTCGGCTTCCTCCCGGATGGAGGCCGAGAGGTTGCCGTGGTGGATGAGGAAAATGTCGGGATCCCCCCGACGGTCGGCGATCTGCCGGAAGGTGGCGGTGAGGTATTCGGTGGCCTCGCGGGAGTTGGAGAAAACCAACGATTTTTTGTCCCGCACGCAGTCGTACATATACTCGTAGCCCGCATCAAGGGAAGCCAGGGGAGAGGGATCCTCCCGGGGAGCATCCTCGCCTGCCTGCAGGAAACGGGGGTTCTGGATGTAGAAATGCTCCATCCCCAGCCGCCAGCGAAGCTTTTCGGGGGGGAAGGCGGGGATGTCCACCGCAGCATCGGTTCCCCCTGACAGCCACGCCGCCGCGATCGACGGATCGCCGATGGTCGCCGACAGCCCGACGCGACGTGGGTGGCGTCCGATGGCCCGCCCAAGCCGGGCAAGTTGGCAGAGGATCTGATTTCCTCGGTCGGTGCCGGTGAGGGTGTGCACCTCGTCGATGATGATGAAGCGCAGATCCCAGAAGAGCCGCACAATATCGTTTGCCCGATTGATGAGCATGGATTCCAGTGACTCGGGTGTGATCTGGAGGATGCCACGGGGGTTCTCCAGCAGCTTGCGCTTGTGGGATTGGGCTACGTCTCCGTGCCAATGGGTGACGGGAATGTGGCTGGCATCCAGCAGATCCTCGATGCGGGAGAACTGGTCGTTGATCAGGCTCTTGAGGGGGGCAATGTAGAGCACGCCTACGCTGCCGGCGGGCTGCTCGGTCAGCTGGGTGAGGATTGGGAAAAAGGCCGCTTCAGTTTTGCCCGACGCGGTGGATGAGGTGAGCAGCAGGTGGCGGTCGGTCTCCAAGAGCGTCTGGGCGGCCGCCATCTGCACGGCACGGAGATTTTCCCAGCCGTGGCTGTAGATGTATTCCTGAATGAAGGGCGGGAAACGGGAAAAAATGCGATCAGCTTCGGTCATATTCGGCTCCTTTGGGGGAAGATTTCCGCGCCTGCACCAAAAGATGGGGCTCGTCCATGGACAGCCGGCAGCGCAGACCTCGGGCATTGAGCAGGGGAAGGAGAGTGTCGGTGAGGACGGGGCGGTCGAGACTCCAAGAGCTTATCGCGCAGAGCAAGCCGCCCGGGCGAAGAACCCGCAGACATTCCGCCAGCACCGCGTCCAGCTTCTCCTCCAGATGAAAGGCGGCGTTGTACAGCACCACGGTGTCAAAGCTTTCGCTGCCGAAGTGCATGGCAGAGGCATCCATGCGGCGGAAACGGAGATTTTTGCGGTCGTATACCTCGGGCAGAAGACGGCTGTCATCGATATCGATGCAGACCACAGATTCTGCTTCATGTGCCGCCGCCAGCGAAAATTCTGCTGTTCCGCAGGCCACCTCCAGTACGTCCCGGCCACAGATGGCGGGGGAAAGCCGTTCTGCCGCAAGCTCTGCACGTGTCATGGGCGAACCTCCTTTCTAAAGGGAAAACTCAAAATTCCAAATCGTCCAGCGTCACATTGGCGGCGGTGGGCGCCGCGGGAGCTTCCCCTGCAGACTCGGCCCCATCCGATGCAGGGGCGGCGGCCAGAGGTATGGTGCCCACGATATCAGCAAAGTTTGCCGCGGGATTTTGCATGAGGATGTTCAACACTGTCATATAATCCCGCAGCATCTCGCGGGGGGTGATCATGGCGTCAGCCCCGGCGCGGTCGAGACAGAGATTCAGAAACTGCACCATCTCCTCCTCGGTGATGCGGGGCGCCCAGTTGTAGTTCTGGGCATAGAGTGCCGTGATGCGGCGGATGAGGGCAAACAGCTCGTCATTGGAGAGACGGCGCAGACGGATCACAGGGCCGATGAGGTTCTTGAATCCCTCCAGGGCAAAGCGGCTGTCGCAGAGCCGGGAGCGCAGGGCCTCGTAGCTGAACAGTCCCCGGCGGCTGTCCTCAAGGAACTGGGGTGTTCCTCCAAAGATCAGGGCAAGGCCGGGGGCGCGCCCCTGCAGGGTGTCGTTGAACATCGAGAGAATCTTTTCGTAGTTGTTCTCCCGGGATACCCGATGGGTGATTTTGTAAAGGTTGACACACTCGTCGATGAAGACCACCAGTCCCCGATAGCCCATCTGCCGCACCAGAGCTGCCCAGAGCTTGAGGTAGTCGTACCAGTTGTCATCGTCGATGATGGTGGAGACGGGGATGCCCAGCGCCCCTCGTGCTTCGGTCTTGGTGGCGAACTCGCCCCGCATCCAGCGCAGGCAGGCACTCATACGGGTGTCGTCCCCATCGAGATATGCCCGATAATAGGCGGTGACCACCGATGCAAAGTCAAAGCCTCCCACCAGAAATTCCATCTCCCGCAGGACAGATGTGATCTTTGCCCCGAGGGCGGTGCGGAATCCCGCATCCTCGGCTGAGATGCCTTCGGTCAGAAGCGCTGCCTGCAGGTCGCCGATCCAGCGGGCGATCAGGCGGGGCAGGGCCCCCCCGTCTGGTGCGGCCTTGGAGGCGAGGTTTTTCATCAGTTCGCGATAGGTGGCAACGCCGCTGCCTCCGGTGCCGTAAAGTCTCCGCTCGGGGGAGAGGTCGGCATCGGCGGTGATGAAGTCCCGTTCCAGAGCGTAACCGCGGATCAGTTGCATCAGAAAGCTCTTTCCGCTGCCGTAACGGCCGATGAGAAAGCGCATAGAGCCGCTCCCATCGTTGACGGCTTCCAGATCACCCAGAAGTGCGGCAATTTCATCGGTGCGGCCGATGGCGATATAAGGTGCGCCGGCACGGGGGACGACACCTGCCGAGACAGATGCAAGCAGGGAGGTGAGAATGCGGCGGGGAACACGCACGGTTTGGCTGTCAAATTCGGGCATATGCATCGATCCTTTCATGTGAAACGGTATTATTTCATTATAGCATAACTCCCCCGAAAAGGCAAGCGGATTTTGTCATGATCACGGAGAAATCCCAAAAACAAAAAATCCCGTCCGAGCGGTTTATCCTCGGACGGGGGGGATTATTGTCTGTACGATTTATCCAGCCAATCAAAAAGTGCGGCGCCGATGATGAGAACCATCAGTGTACAGAGCAGTGCCTCAACCTGCGGTGTGTAGCGCAGTGCCGCATAATAGGGTGAGAACACTGCACGGCGGCAGAAAAGCCATGCAATAACAAGAAGATGTGCCGCGATGTAGGGGAGCCCGATCATGAGCATCAGATAGGCGGGGCGGGAAAGACGTGACAGAGAGACAGACAGTGAAGGGCGCGGCATATGCATAAATCACCTGCTTTCTTGAAAAAAGATAAAAATATTCACATTTTGCAAAATAAAATGAATAAATATTGAAAAACTGCTTGGCGGGTACTTTGGTGGACAATTTGCGGTTTTTATAGATAAACGGCGAAAAACAGCATGGCTGAGCGGGATTCTCAAAGACATTATAGCGAATTTTATGGTGTTTGTAAAGAAATAAAATTTTCCTGCAGCTATTTTAACTGAGAAAAGAGCGCGGAAACGAAAAAAGATGCATAAATATGCGGAAAATATCGTCAAAAATCGGAATGAAGATAAAAAACGCGAAAGAAATATCTATATATTGTTAAAAAAGGATAAATTATACATTTGTTAATAGAAATACGGATGAAAAATTAATTTTCATCCGCTCGATTTTCGTGGTATACTGTACCCAACGCACCTTGCCCATACTGCATCGGACGAAAGGATATCTTTACCTATGGATAGTTCGCTTTATGTTTGCCCCCGAAAAACATCTGCTGATCTTCTTGAACTTTTATGCGAGGAAGTGCACCGTATAGCCGATATGAAACTGACTTATCGAATGTACCGTGTCGCAATTGAACAGTATGACGGGTATGCCATTGAGGCGGCGTTGAACTGCGATGATTGTACACCTCTTTTTTTATTTGATCAGAGTGAAGCGCGAGCAAATGCATTTTTTGCTTATTTGGTGAATGCGGAGGTTTTTCCCTGTACACTTCGCGATGTGCTGGAGGATGTCTGCGGCCATTTTTCTCCGGTTTGCAGCGAGAAATCTCGGGATTTCTCTTTACAAATTCCAGAAAATATGCTATGATAAGGTATATTCTCCCGCAAAGGAAGGTGCCCTTTGATGAAATGTCCCAGCTGCGGTTTTCCCGAGAGCAAGGTAGTCGATTCCCGTCCCATTGAGGATGGTTCAAGCATTCGCCGCCGCCGTGAGTGTGTTTCCTGCGGCAAGCGGTTTACTACATTTGAAGTTGTTGACCTGATTCAGGTTCTGGTCCGCAAAAAAGACGGAACAAAGGAGCTTTTTGATCGCTCAAAGCTGCTGGCAGGTCTGATGAAAGCATGTCAAAAACGCCCCGTCAATGCTGAGCAAATTGCGGCAGAAATCGAGACAGAGCTGCAGAATTCCCTGTGTCCCGAAGTGACCACTGAGGAGATCGGCGAGCTGGCCATGCAGAAGCTTAAGGCGGCCGACGCGGTTGCATACGTACGCTTCGCTTCTGTTTACCGTGAGTTCAAGGATGTGGAGACATTCATGGAGGAGCTTCGCGGCTTACAGGCTGTTACCGACGATGGGCCCAAGGCGTGAAACAGTTGAAAATGCTGCGTCCTTCTGCTCCGGTCATCCCCCATGCTCTGCCCGAAGGATACCGCATCCTGCCTTACGGTGAGAGTGAGGTGGAGATTGCCGATTGGGGGACCATTGTGGCAGAGGGACTGATCAAGGTGGAGAACAGCGCCGACGCATTTGATCGCTATATTGTTCATTGGCGCGACCTGCAGCCCGCGGAGGATCTGTTCTTTGTGGTCGATCCTTCAGGCAAGCGAGTGGCAACTATTGTGGGTCTGCGCTGCGCCGAAGGGCATGGGTATATTCATATGGTGGGCTCCTTGCCCGAATGTCGGGGGAGGGGGATTGGCCATGCTATGCTGGCCCACGCCTTGACCCACATCGAGGAGTTGGGCGTGACACACACGGTGCTCACCACCGACGATCACCGTCTCCCCGCTATCAAGCAGTATCTCGATGCAGGTTTTCTTCCCGTGCTCCGGCACGATCCCGACAGCGACATGGCTGTCCGCTGGGACAAGGTCATCGGGTCGTTGGGCTACCGACAGGTGGAGTATCTGCCCGAATAAAGCATAAAAGGCTTGGTGCCGCGCAAATCTGCGCGGCACCAAGCCTTTTATATTTGCATTACAGCTCTCTGACCATATCGGGCATGGCGTACATACCCGCCGATTTGTTCGGCAGCCATGCGGCGGCGGCAAGTGCTCCTGTGGCGAAAACCTCCCGGGAGGTTGCGCTGTGTGAGATGGTCAGTACTTCATCGCGTCCTGCGAACATTACCTCATGCTCACCGACGATGGTGCCGCCGCGTACGGCGTGAATCCCGATCTCCCGCGGATCGCGCTGGCGTCGGACAGCATGGCGGTCGTACACATATTCACTTTCCTCACGGACACCTGCCACGGCATCGGCAATCATCAGTGCCGTCCCGCTTGGAGCATCCAGCTTGCGGTTGTGGTGGCGTTCAATGATTTCAATGTCAAATCCCGTGCCCAGTGTGGAGGCTGCGCGGCGGCAAAGCTCGATGAGCAGATTGATGCCAAGCGACATATTTCGGGAGAAAAACACGGGAATACGTGCGGATGCCCGTTTCATAGCAGCCATTTCGTCGGGCGTATGTCCGGTGGTGGCAATCACCACGGGCAGATGACGCGCGATGGCAAAATCGAGCAGTGCGGGGAGAGCGGTGTGGTGAGAAAAGTCGATGATGACATCGGCGGTGCAGTCATCGGGAATCAATTTCGGTGCAGTGTAGACGGGATAAGGGGCATTGCCGCCCAGCATATCAATTCCCGCGACGATGGTATCTCCGCGCTCAAGCGCTGCCGCCGAGACCGCGTGTCCCATGCGTCCCAGACAGCCGGAGAGAATAATGTCAGCCATTTATACGTCCTCGTTTATGCAAGTTTTTTGTGTGAATTTCTGTGTAAAAAATTTTTGTGGCCAAAGGTGATTTTGCGTTTTTTATCAGAGCAAACCGTGCTTCTTCATGGCAGCGGTGAGCCTTGCGCGGTTGGTGTCCTCCATCTCGCAAAGGGGCAGACGGAATTCCTCGGTGCAGAAGCCCATCATGGCCATCGCGGTCTTGGCGGGAACGGGGTTGACTTCGCAGAAGAGGGCATCGATGAGATCAAGCAGATCAAGCTGCATCTCGGCTGCCCGTGCGGTGTTGCCCGAGAGATAGTTGGCGACGATATCGTGGGTTTCGCGGGGCATGACGTTGGAGAGCACCGAGATGACGCCCTTGCCGCCCAGCGAGAGGATGGGTACGATCTGGTCATCATTGCCCGAGTAAATATCCAGATCGCGACCGCATTCGGCGGCGATGGCGGCAACGGTGCTGATGTTGCCCGATGCCTCCTTGACGGCGACGATGCGCTCGTGCTTGGCCAGCTCTTTATATACCGAGAGGGGGATGTTCACTCCTGTGCGTGAGGGAACATTGTAGAGAATAATGGGTTTGTTGGTTGCCTCGGCGGTTGCGAGGAAGCTCTTTGTCAAACCCTTGGGGGTCGCTTTGTTATAGTAGGGTGTCACCAGCAAAAGCGCATCGGCACCGGCATCACAGGCAGCGCGGGAAAGCTCGATGCCGTAGTCGGTGTCGTTGGATCCCGTACCCGCAATGACGGGTAGGCGGCCGGCAACCGTTTCGACGGCATGCGCAACCAGGTCACAATGCTCTTCGTGTGTCAGTGTAGCGGCTTCTCCCGTTGTGCCGGCAACCACGATGGCATCGGTACCGCGTGCGATTTGATCTTCAATGATGCGATCAAACGCGGGATAATCAATCTTCCCGGCTTTGAAGGGAGTGACGATGGCAACTGCCGCGCCCGTAAAAATGGTAGGTTTTGTCATAGACATGGTCAATTTTCCTTTCGGATAGGTGAAAATTTACCGTTTGACGAGCGGAAAAACGGCAAAACCGCAGAAAAAATAAAAAAACCGGTTGAAAACCAGCTGTACTTGTAATATAATAGATGCACGGCAATGGCAATGTACCGTGCGACTCATTACCAATACAGATAGCTCTCCATCAAATAAATTGACGACAGTCCGTCAGCTGTTGACCGAACGAACCAGCGGATGTCCCGGCTGCGGGAAGTCCACTTCGGCGGTTTGCGCTCGAACATCGTCTCAAACGGCCGCAGCAGCCTCGGCGATGCACAGTCACAATCCGCGCCTCTATCAATAAGTATATGTGCCGCACCCAAAATGGGTACAGGGATATGGTAACACAAAGCATGTCGCTTGTCAATGCTTTTTGCAGATTTTTTGCGGGATTTTTCCAAAAAATAAATTCTCGTTCATCTCCGTGCGCTGTCCCTGTTCCTTTTTGCGCGCAGCTGCCGACATTATACGAAAAATCAAAGAATATCGGAGACAACTTATGCCCATCATCAACGAAAAACCGCATACAGACCTGCGTACCGCAGATTTTTCCTATGACCTTCCCCCCGAGTTGATTGCCCAGCATCCCGCTGCCCGTCGGGACGAGTCCCGTCTGATGGTTATTGACCGCGCCGGCGGCTCAATTGCACATCGGCATTTTTATGATATCCTCGACTATCTCAACCCCGGGGATACGTTGGTGGTCAACAACTCCAAGGTTATTCCTGCGCGGCTTTACGGTCACGCGGAGGGGCGCCCCGAGGCGGCGATTGAGCTGCTGCTCCTGCGCAGCCGCGGGCTTGACCGCTGGGAGACGCTTGTTCGCCCGGGAAAGCGGGCACGGCTGGGGATGCGCATGACCTTCGGTGACGGCATGCTGAGCGCCGAGGTGGAGGAGATTGTGGAAGAGGGCAATCGCATTGTTCACTTTGATTATGACCGCGAACGCTATGCGAATATCTATGAAATTTTGCATGAGATCGGGCTGATGCCGCTGCCTCCCTACATCACTGAGCAGTTGGGGGACAACTCACGCTATCAGACCGTCTATGCTCGCGAGGAAGGCTCTGCTGCCGCACCTACGGCGGGACTGCATTTTACGTCCGAGCTGTTGGCGAAAATCGAGGAGAAGGGCATTGCGGTCGCACCTGTGATGCTGCACGTGGGACTTGGTACCTTCCGCCCCGTCAAGGCAGATCGGATTGATGAGCACGTGATGCACACCGAATATTTTTCGGTCAGTGAGGAGACGGCTGAGCTGATCAATACCCGCCGTGCCGCGGGGGGGCGCATCATCGCGGTGGGGACTACCTCCTGCCGCACGCTGGAAAGTGTCGCCGATGAGGACGGCACGATTCGCGCCATGTCGGGGGATACGGGGATTTTCATCTTCCCCGGCTACCGCTTCCGTGCGGTGGATGCACTCATCACCAATTTTCATCTGCCCGAGAGCACACTGCTGATGCTGGTTTCCGCTTTTTACAATCGCGAGAAAATGCTTGACGCATATCACACCGCGGTGGAAGAGAAATACCGCTTCTTCTCTTTCGGCGATGCGATGTTGATTCAATGACGGGGAGATGGAAATGAAACCACGAATTCTCTGCATTGTCGGGCCGACGGCGAGCGGCAAGAGCGGGCTTGCTCTCGCCCTTGCCAAACGACTGGATGGGGAGATTGTTTCCTGCGATTCGATGCAGGTTTACCGCGGGATGGATATTGGAACCGCCAAAGCCACTGCGGCCGAGCAAGCGGAAATTCCCCATCATTTGCTCAATTTGATCGAACCCAATGTCCCCTTTTCAGCGGCGGATTTTGCCTCGGCGGCAGAAATCGCCGTGCGGAAAATCACCGCGCGCGGCAAATTGCCCGTGTTCTGCGGCGGAACAGGGCTGTATCTGGACAGTCTGCTCCGACCGACGGCATATGCCGCTCCCCCGCCTGATCCCGCGCTTCGCGCCTCGCTTGCGGCAAAGCTGGAGGAGGTCGGCGCGCAGGTCATGCACGATGCGCTTGCTGCCCTTGATCCCGCTGCCGCCGCGTCAATTCACCCAAACAACACCAAGCGCGTGCTCCGTGCCCTGGAAATATGTATTTCCTCGGGGCGCACCAAAAGCGAGCTTGATGCAGAGTCGGTGGAGGGTGATTGCCGCTATGATGCCTGCGTGCTCGGGCTTCGCTGGCCGCGTGAACTGCTGAATGCCCGCATTGATGTGCGGGTGGACGCCATGCTTGATGAAGGGCTGCTTGACGAGACGGCGCGCCTGCTGGCGGCAGGCTTCCTTGCACCGGGGACAACGGCAGGACAGGCCATCGGCTATAAAGAGCTTGTGCCGTATCTGCGCGGAGAGGAACCGCTTTCTCAATCGGTCGAGCGGCTGAAGATATCGACACATCGCTATGCCAAACGCCAGATGACGTGGTTCGGCGCCAAAGACTATGTGCGCTGGATCGATTGCGCCGATCGGAATTTTGAAGAGATTGTAAACATTGCCGCCGACCTCTTCATCCGCGGCTGAAATTATGATACAATAAAAAAATAAGCCGAGAGGGGAGGAGATTGCATGAAAATCGGCATGGACACCGATTATCTCAAGCAGGTGCTGATTTATATTTGCACGGCATTGCTGTCGATTCTGCTGATCTTTTATCTGGTTTATCACCTCTTCAACGGCTTTTCTGCCGAGATTCGAACCGAGACAGCGGTAGAGGCATCGGCGCAGGATACACTTCTCCTCGAGGGATATCTCTTCCGGAATGAAACGATCATTCGCTCCTCGCTGAGCGGAACGGTCGATTATGCCGTGGCGGATGGAGAACGTGTCGGTGTCGGCTCGGTGCTGGCCAATGTTTATGCTACCGCGGATGACGGAAGCATTCGTCGGCGTGTGATGGCGATCGATGAGGAAATCGCGCTGCTCAAAGCAAGCAATATCAGTGAGGGTGTTGTCATATCCGACACATCGGCAACCGATGCACGCATCGATTCGCTGCTTTATGCGATACGCGGTGATTTAATGTCGGGGCGCTATGATTATGCCAGACGTGAGACCGACAGCCTGCTCGTTCAGCTCAATAAGCGGGAAATTATTACGGGAGCAGTCAAAAATTATAACAGCCGCATTGAAACACTCAATGCAGAACGCGCCGGCTTGACTGCACGGCTCTACGGTCACTCGCAGCAGATTACGTCTGCCGAGTCGGGATATTTTTTTTATGGACTTGACGGGTATGAAACAGCTTTCAATCCGGCGCAGCTGGACAAGCTGACATTGGATGATTTTGCGCAACTGTGTCAAGCGCAGCCGAGCACATTGCCCGCCGATGCGGTGGGAAAGCTTGTCCGCAGTTATGTTTGGTATTTTGTCGTTCCCATTGCGCGGACACAGCTTGATGGGTTTGATGAGGGAAAAACATACAGTCTCACCTTTCCGTACAATTATGATATGAAGTTGACCATGACGCTTGAGCGCGCGGTGACAGAAATTGAGAGGGAGGATGCGTTGCTTATTTTCTCCTGTTCAACCATGCCCGACGGCTTTTCCTATCTGCGGGTGCAGAATGTGAAAATCGAGCGGCAGGTGCAGTCCGGCCTGCGTGTGCCCGCTGAGGCGGTGCGCATCATTGATGGGGTAACGGGGGTATATGTTCTGCATGGCGGAAGAGTGGAATTCCGCCGCATTGTAATTTTGCTGGAGAGAGACGGCGATTGTATTGTCTCATCCGATCTGACTGCCGAAGGAGATGAGATTCCCTATCTGCAGCTGCATGAAGAGATCATCACGGCGGGTAAGGAATTGTATGATGGAAAAGTACTTAATTGACCTGGCACAGGAGGAGGCTTGAATATGAATGTTTCCGATCTGACGTGCAATTTTGCCGAGGTGCGTGCGGAAATTGATGCAGCTCGCCGTGAGGCGGGCAGGGAAGACGAGGTTCTTCTTCTTGCCGCTGCCAAGTCGGCAACCGTCGAACAGCTCTGCTATGCGCATCAACATCTGGGCTTGACCGATATCGGAGAAAACCGTGTCAATCAGTTGATGGAGCGCTGGCCGCTGCTGCCGCGCAGTCTGCGTGTGCATTTTATCGGTAGTCTGCAGACCAATAAAGTGAAATACATCATCGATAAGGTGTGCATGATCCATTCGCTGGACAGCGAGCGGCTTGCGGCCGAGATTGAGCGTCAAGCGGCGCGGCGGAATCTGACGATGGATGTTTTGGTGGAAATCAACTCGGGGCGAGAGGAAAGCAAGGGCGGAATTCTGCCCGAAGATGCTGCCGATTTTTGCCGCGCATTGGGTGCTTATCCCCATCTCAAACTGCGCGGATTCATGACAATGGCCCCGAAATGTGAAAAAAAAGAAGAATTTTTGAAATATTTTGCAGAAACTTCGTCTTTGACGCTTGACATTTGGCAAAAAAAATTAGATAATATAGATAGGCCTGTTTTGTCCATGGGGATGAGCGACAGCTTTTCTGCCGCCATTGCGGCCGGATCAACCGTGGTTCGGGTGGGCCGTCGGCTCTTCGCTTCGCATGACGAGACCTAATGTCGGGGCGAAAAACCAAAATTTCGCGTATACTTTTCAGAAAAGAATGATATCATAAAATCGGAGGGACATAATCAATGGGAATGTTTGACAAGCTCAAGAACAAGGTAACCAATCAGGATCAGTACGATCCCTATACCGACGAGGCATACGGCAGCGTCTTTGGGGAGAGCGACGATATCTACGCGCAGAATCCTCAGGGCGGCTATGCCGATCAGAATATGTACGCCGAGCAGTCCGCTTACGGTGATATGGGACAGCAGATGGCTGCTGCCGCACCGGTGAACAGTGCTGCAGGCATGGCACTCTCCGGCTCTGCAATTGAGCTCAAGGTCGTTAAGCCCACCGAGTTCAAGAATGCTTCCCAGATCGCAGATCACCTGCTCAACAACCGTACCGTTGTTCTCAATCTTGAGGCAACCGATAAGGAAAATGCCCGCCGTCTCATCGATTTTCTCACCGGCGTTGCATATTCGATTGACGGTCAGATCAAGCGTGTTGCAAACAATGCGTATGTGATCACCCCCAATAATGTTGACATCAGCGGCGACCAGATGCGTCGTTCGCAGCAGCAGCAACAGCCCCAGCCCCAGCCTCAGCCCCAGCAGAATATCGGCGAGGAGTATTACGATCTCGCGTAAGTCAATCCTGTGAGGGCAGAATGATCGGTCTCGGATCATGGTAATACATGTCGGTTACGCTCGAATTTTGGGTGTAGCTTTGTTTGGTTTACCTTCCGATCAAAGTCGGCAGCCGCGAATTGGGTCAATGCCACTTGCCGCTGCCGACTTTTTCTGTTTGAACCGCCATATTTTCATGTTACCCAAGAAAGGATAATCTGCTTGTCCGAAATTTTGTATGTGTTGTCCTCTTTTGTCGATTTGCTGCTGACCATTCTTTATATCGCGCTTTTTGTGCGCGTTATTCTGTCATGGTTGCCGCTTGACGAAGACGGACCGATCGTTTCATTTGTTTATGCGCTCACTGAACCGGTGCTTTTGCCTGTTCGCGCCCTGCTTGAGCGAATTCCTTTTTTTGAAAATTCTCCTGTTGATTTCTCCACATTCTTTGCCATGATTCTGCTGATGATTTTGCAGATGCTTCTGGATATATTCGGTTAATGGAACGGGGAGAGACGGCGCTGTTTTGCGCCAGGATAGAGGAGTTCGACGCACTGGCTGAGCGAGGGGAGTTTTGCTTTACGCGATACCTGACGCCCCGCGAACAGATGCAGGCGCGCAGCGTTCGCGGCCGTGTTCGCCGTTTTGTTTGGGGAGGCTATCCCGATGCCGAGCGGCGGCGCATCTTTTTTGTCCCCGACTATGTCGGTGAAGTCGACGGAGAAGGGGAGTTGGATGTGCTCGAGACGCTTGTGGCCTATTTCCCCGAGGAGCTGAGTGCTGCGCTGACACGATTGCATATTGCGGGCAGTGGATTTCGCTCTCTGACGCACCGCGACTATCTCGGCTCGGTGCTGGCATTGGGAATTGAGCGAGATGTGTTGGGCGATATTGTTGTGCTTGATGATTACAGTGCTGTTTTGTTCTGCGATGATAAAATTGCAGCTTATCTGCTGACCGCGCTTGAGCGGATCGGCAATGATAAAGTTAAAGTGAATTTTGCTTCCGATGATATATCGCTTCCGCCTCGCGCAACCCGCCCTATCAGCGATACCATCGCATCGCCGCGTCTTGATTGTGTGGTGGCGGCATTGATCAATCTCAGCCGGGAAAAGGCAAAGATGATGATCCGCGCGGGTGAGGTGGAGCTGAATTTCGCACCCGAGCAGCGCACCGATGCCGAGGTGAGAGAGGGAGATATGCTCTCTCTGCGGGGGCATGGACGCTTCCGTATTTGTTCGATTGGTACGCTAACCAAACGGGGACGGCTTCGTTTGTCAGCGGCACAGTATATTTGAAGGTTTTGATATCCGATATTCCGATATTGAAGAAAGGCAGGTGTCGCTGTGGACAGCATCACCGAATTCAAACGAGAGTTTTCCCGCACCATGCGTGGGTACAGCCCCGCAGAGGTTAATGAGGCTATGGAAACGCTGATTTCCTATGGCGCCGAATTGGAATCGGCCAATGCTGAATTCGCCGAGGTGAATACGTCTTTGCTTGCGCAGAATGAAGAGC
Source organism: Clostridia bacterium (assembly GCA_017407835.1). Taxonomy (GTDB): domain Bacteria; phylum Bacillota; class Clostridia; order Oscillospirales; family CAG-272; genus SIG693. Next base: position 44,099 of record JAFQVV010000041.1, on the reverse strand, counting down.
TTTTGGCAAAACTTGAGGATTTGCAGAGCCAGCTTGATGCATTGCGCAGCACCCATGCCGAAACCCTCAGAGAGTTAGATGCTTATCGTGTCCAGTGGGGCGAGGCCAAAACGATTTTGGGAAAAGCGCAGGCGCAGGCAGATGCCCTCCGCGCCGATGCCGAATCGGCGGTGGCAGACAGCGCTGCCCGTTGTGATGCGGAAGAGAAGCGTTATGCCGCGCTGACTCGCCGAACCGTAGCACTTACCGAGTCGGTGCGCGCACTCTATGCCGAGCAGATGAGAGCCATTGATGCATTGGCGGAGAAAATTGTGTTGCCCGACGATGATGTGCAGCCGATTGCCCGTCCGACTGTGCGCCGTGCGGCCATGGCTGCCGCTGCAGTTGAAGCCGAACCGGATGAGCCTGTCACGCCACAGGCAATCCCGCGAATTGCCCGTCGCCCTGCCGCAGCTCCTGTAGCGATCTCCGAAGTTTCATCGGATGCGGCTGAGCTGTTCAAGCCCACTGCCGCTGCTGCCGAGGAGGCGCCAACCCAACAGTTTACCCTGCCGTCGGATGCTGAATCGATGAAGCTTGACGCGGCAAAAGTTGACTCGGTTTATCGTCCCGCGCAGCCGACGGCACTGAAAATCACGCGTGACAAGGACAGCGCCGCTGCCCCTTCGCATAATTTCACCGCTGTCCGCCGAACGCTGGATGAGATCGGCTCAAAATTAAAGTAAGCAAAAATTTTTTACATAGAAAATTCGGCAGAAATGCCCCTACCGCAAAGGAGACCATGTCAAATGGCACAGGACTATACCAATACGCTCAATCTGCCCGCAACCGAATTCCCGATGCGCGGCAACCTTCCCGCCCGTGAGCCCGATACCCTCAAGTACTGGGAAGAGATCGACCTCTACAACAAAATGCTGGAGAAAAACGCCGACTGCCCCGCTTTCGTGCTGCACGACGGCCCCCCCTTCTCCAACGGCAATATTCATATGGGCCATGCACTGAACAAGATCCTCAAGGATTTTATCAATAAGTACAAATCCATGGCGGGCTTCCGCGTTCCCTATGTGCCCGGCTGGGATAACCATGGTTTGCCCATCGAGCGCGCCATTGAGAATTCCAAGAAGAAGCTCAATAAGGATATGTCGGTTCCCGAATTCCGTCAGCACTGCGAGGATTTCGCTGAAGATTTCATTCAGAAGCAGATGGACGGTTTTAAGCGTCTCTGCGTCCTGGGCGACTGGGCGCATCCCTACCGCACCATGGATCGCCACTTCGAGGCACAGGAGGTCAAGATCTTTGGTCAAATGTTCGACAAGGGCTATATCTATAAGGGACTGAAGCCCGTTACCTGGTGCCCCTTCTGCGCTACTGCTGTGGCCGAGGCCGACATCGAGTACAAGGACGATCCCTGTACCTCCGTTTACGTCAAGTTCGCCATGAAGGACGACCTGGGCAAGCTGGCTGAGTTTGATCTCTCCAAGACCTACTTCGTGATCTGGACCACCACCATCTGGACTCTGCCCGGCAACATGGCCATTTGTCTGCATCCCCGCGACAGCTATGTGCTGGTGAAGGCAGAGAACGGCGAGACCTACATCATGGCCGAGGCTCTGATGGAGAAGACCATGCGTATGGGCGGTTTCGAAAACTACGAAGTTCTGGCTACCTATCCCGGTCAGTTCTTTGAGAATATGCTGGCGCAGCATCCCTTCCTGGACAAGACCTCCCGCCTGGTCAACGCTGAGTACGTCACCATGGATTCGGGTACCGGCTGTGTCCACACCGCCCCCGGCTTCGGTGCCGATGACTATCAGACCTGTATGCGTTACGGCATGGATCTGGTGGTTCCCGTGGATGACCACGGCCGCCATACCGATTACGCCGGCAAGTACGCAGGCCTGCCCACCGAGGCTTCCAATCCCATCATCCTCGAGGATATGCGCGAGAGCGGTGCGCTCTTCGCATCCGAAGAGATTATCCACTCCTATCCTCACCATGACCGCTGCAAGAAGCCCATTATCTTCCGTGCAACCCCCCAGTGGTTCTGCTCGGTGGAATCCTTCAAGGATCAGGCCATCAAGGCAATCGAGAAGGTGGAGTGGTTCCCCGCATGGGGCGAGGATCGCATGGTCAGCATGATTCGCGAGCGCGCCGACTGGTGTATCTCCCGTCAGCGCCGCTGGGGTCTGCCCATCCCCGTCTTCTACTGCAAGGACTGCGGCAAGCCCGTTTCCACCCCAGAATCCATCGCTAAGATCTCGGCTCTCTTTGATGAGCACGGCTCCAACATCTGGTTCGAGAAGGAAGCCATGGAGCTTGTTCCCGAAGGCTTCACCTGCCCCCACTGCGGCGGCAAGACCTTTGACAAGGAGAAGGATACCCTGGACTGCTGGTTTGACTCCGGCTCCACCCACTTTGCTTCGCTGATGAAGGATATGCCCGAGCTGTGGCCCGCCGATGTGTATCTGGAGGGAGCCGACCAGTATCGCGGCTGGTTCCAGTCATCTCTGCTCACTTCTGTGGGTGCTCTTGACCGCGGTGCGCCCTTCAAGCAGGTTCTCACCCACGGCTGGGTTGTGGACGGCCAGGGCAGAGCAATGCACAAGTCGCTGGGCAACGGCGTTGATCCCGCTGACCTGGTCAAGGAGTTCGGTGCCGATATCGTCCGCCTGTGGGTGGCATCTGCCGACTACCACGTGGACGTCCGCTGCTCCAAGGAGATCTTCAAGCAGCTCTCGGATGCCTACCGCAAGCTCCGCAATACCGCCCGTATTCTGATGGCCAACCTGGGTGACTTCAACCCCGAGACCGACTTGGTCAGTGATGATGCGCTGCTGGACATCGATAAGTGGGTTCTGGGCTCCCTCAATCGCCTGGTCAAGACCTGCGTTGAGGCTTACGATCACTACGAGTTCCACATCATCTACCATGCCATCAACAACTTCTGCACCGTCGAGCTCTCCAAACTCTATATTGATATCACCAAGGACCGTCTCTACACCGAGCGCGCCGATTCTGCCGCTCGCCGTGCAGGACAGACCACCATGTTCCGCGTGCTGACCGCACTGACGCGTCTGCTGGCACCCCTGCTGGCCCACACCTCCGAGGAGATCTGGCAGGCAATGCCCCACACCGCCGACGAGGATCGCCGCAGCGTCCTGCTCAACCGTATGCCCGTTTACGATGCATCCGAGCCCTTTGCTGAGGTGACCGACCGCTATAATCAGCTCTTCGCTCTGCGCGACGATGTGATGAAGGCGCTGGAGATCGCCCGTGCCGACAAGAAGATCGGTAAGTCGCTGGATGCAAAAGTAACGGTGTTCTGCACCGGTGAAGCCGCCGAGATCCTGCGTGCCTTTGGCGACGAGCTGAAAACTGTGTTTATCGTGTCGGGCGTGAGCCTGACCGAAGGTGCGCCTGTCGATGGTGCCTTTACCGAGTGCACCTCCGAGGGGATTGCCGGCGTGCTGGTAGAGCAGGCCGACGGTGTCCGCTGCGACCGCTGCTGGATGTACACCACCGACGGCACCGAGACCGCCGAGGGCGGCCACCTCTGCGACCGCTGCCGCGCTGCAATTGAGTAATTATTGTGGGGGAGCCTTTTGAAAAAGGCTCCCCCACGCCCCCGCGAAAACTTTCTGATACGCTCTGAATGGGCGTTGCCTGAAAGTTTTTGGGGTTTGTCAAGGGGCTTTTTTCAAAAAAACCTTGACCGGGGTTTGGGGCAAAGCCCCAAGACCTTACATCAGGAGGTTTGTATGCTTTATTGGCTTCTTGTTATCATCGGCGCTGTTGGGCTTGACCAGCTGACCAAGTGGTTGGCGGTGACCTATCTCAAGGGCAATGCGTCCTTCCCGCTGTGGCAGGATGTGCTTCATTTTACCTATGTGGAAAATACCGGCGCGGCGTTTGGCAGCTTCAAGGATCACCGTTGGCTTTTCATGATCACCTCGACTCTGCTGATCATTGCCCTGATTGCCTATTTTCTTGCGGCGCGGCCCAAAGATAAGCTGACCGTTATCTCGCTTGCCTTCATTACCGGCGGCGGTATCGGCAACATGATCGACCGCATTTTGCTTGGCTATGTGGTGGACTTCATCGACTTTACGCTGATTGATTTTGCTGTGTTCAATGTCGCCGACTCCTTTGTCTGCATCGGGGTTGGGCTCATGTTCTTGGCGCTGGTCCGCGAGACGCGTCTTGAAGCAAAGCAGGCGAAAGCGGCGAGAATCGAAGCCGAAGCCGATTCCGCCCGAGAGGAGGAAGCCGATGACAACACATCAGTTGACGGTTGACACATCGGCCGTAGGTCTGCGGCTGGATGTGTGGCTGGCTGATGCGCTTTCTATCACTCGTTCCGCCGCCGTCCGTCTCATCGAGGACGGCGGTGTTCGCATCGACGGCAAACCCGTTCCCAAACGGCTCAAACTGGCGGGTGGGGAAGCGGTGGAGGTGAATGAGCCCGATCCCGTCCCCTCTGCGGCGGAACCTGAGGAAATTCCGCTGGATATTATCTACGAGGATGCCGACATCATCGTGGTCAATAAGCCCGCAGGCATGGTTGTACACCCCGCGGCAGGAAATCCGAGCGGAACGCTGGTCAATGCGCTGCTATGGCATTGCGGTGAGCGGCTTTCGGGGATCGGCGGGGTTATTCGTCCCGGTATCGTACACCGCATCGATAAGGATACCAGCGGACTTTTGGTGGTGGCAAAACACGATGAAGCCCACCTGACGCTGGCAGCAGGATTGAAGGATCACGCGATCTCCCGCGTCTATTCTGCGCTTGCCATCGGCAATTTGCGTGAGGATGACGGCACGGTCGATGCGCCCATTGGGCGGCACCCCACCGATCGCAAGAGAATGGCGGTTCTGCACGGATCGCCGTCGGCGCGTGAAGCGGTGACGCATTATCATGTGCTCGAGCGCTACAGCGGCTTCTCCTATCTTGAGTGCCGACTGGAAACGGGACGGACGCATCAAATTCGCGTGCATATGGCGTCGCTGGGACATCCGCTGCTGGGCGATCCCGTGTACGGCGGTGATAAGGTTCCCTTTGTCCGTCAGCATGCCGATCTTTTCTGCGGACAGTGCCTGCACGCAAGAGAGCTTCGCTTCACTCACCCACGAACCGGGGAGTCCATGTGTTTCTCGGCACCACTGCCGCCCGATTTTGCCGCTCTGCTTGAGATTTTGCGGCGTAAAGGCTGATCGAACAAAAACGCAAAAGGAAGAATAACCATGGCGAAATTTGATCATGTTGTGATCGTCACCGATATGGACGGAACCTTTCTTGGTTCGGATGGGTGCCCTGTCGAGCGTAATGTGCGGGCAATTGAGGCATTCAAGCGCGAGGGGGGACACTTCACCTTTGCAACCGGACGTATGCACGGGGATTTTCTCATCATGATGCCCGAGCTGGCCGGACTTGCCAATGCCCCCGCTATTCTCGTCAACGGTGCGTATCTCTATGATTTCGCAGAGCGGCGGGTGATCGAGGCGCATTATCTGGATACCGCATTGGTGCAGGAGCTGCAGCGGCTTATCGACCGTGATTATCCTTCGCTTGGCTTTCGGGCAACCACCGAGACCGGTTTTTTGACAGAGAACCTGACGGGGCTGATTGCGCGCGATCTGCGCAGAATGCGGGAAATTACGCGGGTTATTTCGGTGGAAACGTGGGGGGAGGTGCACTGCTACAAAGCGGTTGCGCGCGGAGATGCGGCGGAACTGTCCCGACTGCGTGCCGATGCCGAGCGGCGTTGGCCCGGGGTGTTTTCGCTGACCTGCTCGTCACACGATATCCTTGAGTTCATGCCCCGCGGTGTTTCCAAAGCGACTTTGCTGGAGTGCCTGCGCGATTGCTGTGCGATGGACGAACAACCTCCCGTCATTTATGCGGTGGGGGATTATGAGAACGATTATGCCATGCTGCGTGCTGCCGATGTGGCAGTCTGCCCGACCAATGCCATGCCAATGATTCGGGAGATTGCAGCGATCTGCCCGGCTTCAAACAATGAGGGTGTGATTGCTGCGCTGATCGAAGTTATCGAAGCGCGGTTGGAGTAAATAAAAGAGATATCTGTTTGCGGGGTGCCGCGCGAATTCGCGCGGCACCCTTTTTGGCGTTATTTGATGCCCCAAGTGGGGAATTTTTTTATTTGCGGAAAAATGTCGAGGAATAGAAGAAAATGGTAATAAATAACAGAACAAGAATATACAGGAAAAATAAGGAAAATTATTACAATAGAAGCGGCAACTGTTAATAATTTACAGTAAAAATATGGTAATTTCGAACAAAAAGAAAAAAATTTTTTTGTAAAATTTGAATAATCCTATTGCAATTTCCTATGGGTTTGCTGTATAATAAAAGGGAAGTGGGGGAGTGTGGCGAATTTGGGCGCGAAATGTTGAATTTCCATCAAATTTGTCTTTCACCGAGTCGGCGGATTTTTCTCCCATCAAAAAGAAAACGACACATAAAAAGGAGGTGCGGCGGATGCTGTGCGGCGAATACAAACACGCGCTTGACGCGAAAAACAGACTCTTTATTCCCGCGAAGTATCGCGAACAGTTGGGCGAGACCTTTATCGTTATCCGCGGCTCCGAACAGGATGAGCGTTTTCTTACCGTTTACTCCAAAGCCGAATGGGCGGAGATCGAGGCAAAGCTCGCGTCGATGCCGAGAAGCAGTACCCGTGCACTTAACCGATTCTGGGGGCGCAACGGCCTTGAGGCAACCCCCGATTCCCAGGGACGTATCCTGCTGAGCCAGTCGTTGGTTGATTATGTTGGGTTGGGCAAAAGTGCAGTGATCATCGGCTGCGGAAGCTATTTGGAAATTTGGTCGGAGGAAGGCTACGACCGTATGGTTGCCGCCGAAGACGAGGCAGCCATGGAACAGCAGATGAAGGAAATCGGCTTCTGAGTCGAGTGGGCAGGAAATTATGGAACAAATCAATTTCTCGCACCGCTCGGTGCTGTTGGATGAATGTATTGAAGGCTTGGCTATCCGCCCCGACGGCATTTATGTTGACGGGACGGCGGGAGGCGGCGGTCACAGCTTTGCCATTGCTTCACGCCTGACAACCGGTCGTCTGATTGCGATTGATCAGGACGAGGCTGCCATTGCGGCGGCGAGCGCAAGACTTGCACCGCTTGGTGCGCGTGCGACAGTGGTGCGTGACAATTTCTGCCGCATTGCCGATGTGTGTGCCTCCCTGGGTATTGCACAGATTGACGGCGTGCTGATGGATTTGGGCGTTTCCTCCTATCAGCTGGATACCGCCGAGCGCGGTTTCTCCTATCAGGCAGATGCGCCGCTGGATATGCGCATGGATCGCCGTTCGACGAAAAGCGCGTATACCGTAGTCAACGAATACAGCGAAGAAGAACTGAAACGAATTCTTTTTGCATATGGCGAAGAAAAGTTCGCACCGCGAATTGCCGCTTGCATCGTGGCGGCTCGTGCGGACAAGCCCATCCGGACAACGGGAGAACTGGTCGATCTGATTCGTGCTGCAATTCCCGTGCGTGCACGCGACGATCAACATCCCGCCAAACGGAGTTTCCAGGCAATTCGCATTGAAGTCAACGCCGAGTTGGATGTGATCGCCCCCGCGATTGAATCTGCGGCGAAACTGCTCCGCCCCGGCGGACGCATTGCCATCATCACCTTCCACTCGCTGGAAGATCGAATCGTTAAACAGACCTATACCCGTCTGGCGACGGGATGCACCTGCCCACGCGACTTCCCGGTCTGCGTGTGTGGGCATAAACCGACGCTTGCCCTGACACATCGCAAGCCCATCCTGCCTTCGGCGCAAGAGTTGGAGGAAAACCCCCGCTCCCGCAGCGCAAAACTGCGGATTGCCGAGCGGGTTGCAACCGAGGATGATTATTCTTCTGACGAACAACGACACGAAAGGAGCCCCCGCGCATGATGCAGCAAGTCAATCGCAACCATGCCTATCGGCAGACATCCCAGCAGATGTCCAATCTCCCCATTGAGGATCAACTTCGTGTGAAATTTGCAAACCGCGGTATCGGTGCAGTTTGCGTCAATCAGGCTTCTTTTGCACATCAGCAGCAGACTGTTCGTCCGCAGCAAACAGCATATCTGCAGCGGCAGAATGCTCGCCCACAGCAGGCAGCACGCCCACAGCAGACGGTTCGTCCGCAGCAGAATGCGATTCAGCGCAGTGATTCGCGTCCTCCTGTGACGCAGGTGCCGCTGTATGCCGTTAAGGCACGCTCGACACCGCTGCCGACGGCAATGCTCTTGTGCATGATGGTCTGCACCATGATGATTCTCAGCGTTGTTTGGGGTTCGGCAATGGTCGGCAGAGCTGCCGAAGAGGTGGATGCGCTCGAATCGCAGGTCGCGGAACTGGCCAATGCGGAACGTGAGTTGAGCCGTGCGCTGGATCAGAAAAATGACCTGCGCACCATCGAGCGGATTGCGGTGGACGAGTTGGGCATGATCGGGACTGACCTGATCACAAAGAAATACATAAGTGTAAGCGGAATTGACGTGATTGAAGCATTTGACAGCGAGGATAAGGAAAGTGTAGGACTTTCGACGCTGCTCTCCGCCATCGGTGTCGGTGTGAATTAACAGCCTTCCGAGGGCAGAGCAGGCCGCGGTCGGAATAATTGGCCTCGGATGAGCATATTATGCTTTATGCAGGGCAAGCCGTTTGATGATTTGCTGGCGGTGAAGAGCAGAATGCTCCTCACCGTTTGGCTTTTTCGGGCGGCAGAATAATTCTCCGGAAGGAATGGTGAATCATATGGCGAAGCTTACGGTGGATCATCGCGTACGCAGACGATCGGCAATCGTTATTGCCATTTTTGCGGCCGTTTTTCTGGTGCTTTCACTTCGTGTGCTTGCCATTCAGATCGGGAATTACGAGGAATATCAGGAGATCGTCAACGACCAGATCACCCGCGAATCGAAGATTACTGCCGAACGTGGTGATATTTACGATACCAATATGGAGCTTCTTGCGACCAATGTAACAGTCTGGCGTGTTTTTATCTCGCCGCGCGGCATTGTGGAAGCGGAAGAGGCGCGTCTTGCTGCGTTGGCAGAGAGCGGAGGGACCGCCGAGAGTGTTTCGCAAATTACGCAGAGTGAACTAATCGCCAAGGGTTTGAGCGAGATTCTCGATGTTACGGTTGAGCGTGTGCTTGAATTGGCAGCAGATGTAACGAAGCTGGATAAAACGGTTGCACGCAATGTCGAGGATGAAGAAGCCGATGCGGTTCGCGCATTCATTGCCGAGTACGGGCTTGAGACGCAGATCTATCTGGAAGCAACAACCCGCCGTGCGTACAACTACGATAACCTTGCCGCGCATGTACTTGGTTTTACCGGGACAGACGGTACGGGTTTGTTTGGTCTTGAGAAGGAATACGATGAACAGCTCTCGGGTCAGGACGGATATTATATCATCGCCCGCGACGGCTATGCCCGCGAGATGCCGTTCAAATATCAAAGCTATATTGAAGCCGAGGACGGCTATAATCTGGTGACAACCATCGATTTGCGTATTCAATATGAACTGGAACGGCAGCTTGAGGCGACCTATATTGATTCGGGTGCCGCCAATCGTGTCTGTGGGATCGCAATGGATGTCAATACCGGTGCGATTCTGGCAATAGCGACCAAGGGCGACTTCGACCTCAACGATCCGTGGACACTCAATGAGTCGTCTGCATATGTGTTGGCAAATTCGGGATATGCTGAGGGCAGTGAAGAGTACAACGCTCTGCTTTCCGAACTTCGCTATGCCATGTGGAACAACAAGGCGGTGACTGAGCTGTATGAGCCCGGCTCGACCTTCAAAATCATTACCTCCGCGATGTGTCTGGAGGAGCAGGTGGTTTCTCCCACCGATTCCTTCTATTGCGCGGGTAGTTTGATGGTTGAGGGGTGGTCAAAGCCCATCCACTGCCATAAAAAGACGGGACACGGGCATGTCAGCTTCGCTGTCGGGCTGCAGCAGTCCTGCAACCCGGTTCTGATGACAATTGCTCAACGACTGGGCATTGATAAGTTCGTCAGCTATTTCAATGCATTCGGCTATATGGAAAAAACCGGGATTGATTTGCCGGGTGAGGCGTCAACCATTTTCCACTCATCGATGGGCAATGTTGATCTTGCCACTGCATCCTTCGGGCAGAACTTCAAGGTCACGCCTATTGCCCAGCTGACCGCAATTTGTGCGGTCGCAAACGGAGGCTATCTGGTCACCCCCCATTTGCTCAAGGCGTTTGTTGATGATGATGGCAATGTGATCGAGAGCTATGAGGACAGTGTGCGCCGCCAAGTGGTCAGTACCGAGACTTGCCGTACGCTGATTGATATTCTCGAGGAAGGCGTGTCGGGCGACGGCGGTGCCAAAAACGCCTATGTTGCAGGTTATCGCGTTGCCGCAAAGACAGGCACTTCCCAGAAACGAGATAAAATGGACGAAAACGGGCAGGATACCCTGCGTGTCGGTTCGACCGTGGCGTTTGCCCCTGCTGAGGATCCCCAGATCGCCGTGCTTATCATGGTCGATGAGCCCATGAACGGCAGTGTCTACGGCTCGATTGTTGCCGCTCCGTATGTGGCGAACTTCCTTGAAGTTGTTCTTCCCTATATGGGTGTTGAAGCGAGCTATACCGAAGAGGAAATTGCAAAACTGGAAGTGAATCTGCTTGACTATACGGGATGGCTGATTGAAGATGCCATTACCAGCATGGGGTATGTCGGACTCGACTATACCGTTGTCGGAGACGGTACTAAGGTGACGGCACAGATTCCCGCAGGGGGAAGCCAGCTGGCAAAGAACACCGGTCGTGTGATCTTCTACACGGGAGAGGAAACCCCTGCCGCGACAATTACCGTTCCCGATGTCATGGGTAAATCGGCAAGTGCGGCCAATAAACTGCTCATTGATGCGGGACTGAATGTTTGCATTGAGGGCACACAAAACTATCAGAGCGGTGCGGGCGCCGTGGTTGTTTCTCAATCGCCTGCCGCCGATACTGTCGTCACGCCGGGAACCATCGTCACGGTGGAATTCCGTTACATGGACGGCACCGATTAAGCAAATCAGCGACGTCAAAAGCCAAGGACGTGAAAGCAACATTTCACTGTCAGGAGGCTGTATGCGTCTTTCCGAACTTCTGCGCGAGGCGGGACTTCCCGCCGCCGCGTCGGGGACCGACCCCGAAATCAACGACATTGTTTCCGATTCGCGCAGAGTGCGCGCAGGCAGCTTGTTTGTCTGCATCCGCGGTCTGCACCATGATGCCCATGCCTATCTCGGTGAGGCGATTGCGGCGGGGGCTTCGGCGATTGTGCTTGAGGATAAACCGTCAGGAGAACTTCAGCTGCCTGTCGTTTGCGTGCGAGATACCCGGGCGGCTCTTGCCTGCCTGTGGGATGCCTTTCTCGGACATCCGTCAGCCCATATGCAGCTGATTGCGGTAACGGGAACCAATGGCAAAACCTCGGTCAGCCGAATGCTTTGTGCAATGTTTCGTGCTTCTCTTTGGCGGACGGGGCTGATCGGAACGGTTGGCTGTTATTCGGGTGATCGCCTGCTTGCCGCCACTCCTGAGGATCCGCTTGCCAATATGACGACGCCCGATCCCGCCGATCTCTATCGTATGCTGGCAGAGATGCGGGACGACGGCATGGAAGTGGTTATCCTTGAGGCGACATCCCACGCACTTGCGTTGGGCAAGCTCACGCCTCTTCGCTTCGCTGCAGGGATCTTCACCAATCTTACTCCCGAGCATCTCGATTTCCATGGCACCATGGAGAATTATCTTGCCGCCAAGCTGAAGCTGTTCGGCGCCTGTTCACTTGCCATTGTCAATCGCGACGATCCCGCGTGGGAGCAGGTCGCGGCGGCAGGTGCGGCGCGTGTGCGGACCTGTTCCCAACAGGGAGAAGCTGATTATCGTGCACGAGAGATTGTCTCGTGTGCGGCCGACGGAATTGCCTATCTGCTTGACGCTCGGAATGCACGATTTGCCGTTCGCTCTCCGATTCCGGGCCGATTTACGGTGGAGAACAGTTTGCTTGCCGCCGCCTGCGCGCTGGAAATGGGGCTCTCTCCCATTGCCGTTCAGGACGCGTTGTGCGGACTGCGCAGCGTTGCGGGCAGGATCGAGCGTGTTGAACTTCCCTCACACCTGTCGTTTTCGGTTTTCATCGACTATGCACATACGCCTGATGCGCTTCGTAATCTGCTGCGGACTGCACGGGATTTTCGGGCGGGCAGGGAACGGATCGTTCTGCTTTTCGGCTGCGGCGGAGATCGTGATCCGAGCAAACGTAAGCCGATGGGACAGATCGCCAGTGAGATGGCGGATTTTGTTATTGTCACCTCGGACAATCCGCGCAGTGAATCTCCGCAGGCGATTATTCGCGATATCCTGCGGGGCATTGATCGTGAACGACCGCACGTCGTCATTGAAAATCGCGCCGAGGCAATCGCGTATGCCATTACATCTGCTCGGGCAGGGGATATTATTCTGCTGGCGGGCAAAGGACATGAACAATATGAAATCACCGCCGAGGGGCGACGTCCCTTCGATGAAGCGGCACTGGTTCGGCTTGCCGCGGCCTCGTATGACGGATGATTTTGATCTGATTTTGCATAAAGTATCAACGTATAAGATAGACTGAAATAGAAAGGTATTTTGCCCATGAAAAGCGTTTTGTCGCTTAAATCATATACTGCCGCCGAGCTTGCTTCGCTCGTCGCGGGCGAGCTGCACTGCTTTGGCTGTGATGATTCTGTTGCGTTTTCCTCGGTTGTGACCGATTCGCGTGAAGCCACATCCGGTTCACTTTTTGTTGCTTTCCCGGGCGAGCGAGTGGATGGCCATGCGTATATTCCCGCCGCCGTCAAAAATGGCGCCTGCTGTGTGCTGGCATCCCGCCTGCCCGACGATCTGACCACTTCTGCGGCTGTTGTGCTGGTTGATCATGTGCTGGCGGCTTTGGGCAAGCTGGCAGAGGATTATGCCGCACACGCCGAGGGGAAAATGATTGCTGTCACCGGCAGTGTGGGCAAAACCACCACCAAAGAATTTATTGCCGCTGTGTTGGGAGAATGCCATCGTGTACATAAAACCGAGGGCAATCACAACAATGAAATCGGTATGCCGATGACATTGCTGGATATGCCTGCCGATGCGCGGGCGACGGTGGTTGAAATGGGTATGTGCGGGTTTGGCGAAATCGATTATTTGAGTCGCATCGCCCGCCCCGATATTGCCGTTGTGACCATCATCGGCTCCTCGCATATGGAGCACCTCGGCTCGCGGGAAAACATCTGCCGCGCCAAGCTGGAGATCACCCACGGGCTCAGCCAAGACGGCATCCTGCTCTGCAACGGGGATGATCCTCTGCTGTATCAGCCCGAGCTTGAGGGCAGACATCCCGTCTTTGTGGCAATTCGCAACCGTCATGCCGATTTCCGCGCGGTGAATATCCGTTACGGTATTGGCATCACAACCTTTGATTTGATTTACCATAACCGTGCCGTCACCAATGTGGAGATACCTACGATGGGCCAGCACAATGTATATGCTGCCCTGTTTGCCTATGCGGTCGGTGTACTCTGCGGATTGGATGATGACGAAATTCGCCGTGGACTTTCCCGCTTCAAAAATGCCGATATGCGCCAAAATATCTGTGATATTGGGGGCGTAACGGTGATTGAGGACTGCTATAATGCCAGCCCCGAATCAATGCGCGCTGCCTTGGATGTGCTCTGTGAGCTCTCGCGTCAGCGCGGCGGGGCACGCACCTTTGCTCTGTTGGGCGATATGCGTGAGCTGGGCAGTGACGCGGTGCTCATGCACAATCAGCTTGGTATCAATGTCGCCCAGCGGAGAATTGACTATCTCTTTACGCTGGGCGAGATCGCCGAGGAAATTGCGCAGGGCGCAATCCATGGTGGGATGCGTGCTGAGTGTGTGTATGCCAATCCCGATTGCACCCGCAAAGATACCAGCGGGGAGATGCTGCTCCGTGAACTGCGGCGAGGGGATATTCTGCTGGTGAAAGCAAGCCGTGCCGTTGCCGCCGAAGAAGTGGTTGCATATTTGCGTGCGCATGCCCATCGCATCGGCGAGGAGGCGCGCTGAGGAGGGACTGACAATGGATATGTATCTGTTTTGGCTGTTTATACTGGGAGGAGCGGCAACATTTGTGCTGACAGTTGCCATTGCACGCCGCGTAATCCCGATTCTCAAAAGCAAAAAAATGGGGCAGCCGATTCTTGAAATCGGTCCGCGCTGGCATAAATCCAAAGAAGGGACTCCCACCATGGGCGGAATCTCCTTCATTGCGGCGATGCTGATCGTCTCGGCTGCGGCGTGTGTGATCAGCGCTCTGCTGGGCAAAATCGAATTGCTGCTCCCGCTGTTGCCCACCCTCGGTCTTGCTCTTGCCGGCGGGCTGATCGGCGTGGTCGATGATCGCGCAAAGCTGCTCAAACGGCAGAACGAAGGACTGCGCGCTTATCAAAAATTCCTGCTGCAGCTGATTGCCGCAGCACTGTATTTGATTGTGATGCGTCTGTGCGGCTGGCTTGAGACGACATTGATCATTCCCTATATCGGCGTTGAGCTTGAACTTGGCGCAGGCTACTATGTTGTGGCACTGCTCCTGATCACGGGGATGATCAACAGCGTCAACCTGACCGACGGCATAGACGGACTGGCATCGAGCGTAACGATGGTGATCGGCGTTTTCTTCGCCGTGCTTGCCTTTATGTGGAGCGAGCCTTCGCTCGGACTTTGGGCGGCATTGGTCATCGGCTCAACGCTGGGTTTCCTTGTCTATAATTTCTATCCCGCCCGTGTGTTTATGGGCGACACAGGCTCGCTGTTTTTAGGCGGACTTGTGGTGGGGGGCGCGTTTATGCTTGGCGCACCTCTGCTCGTGGTTGTCATGGGCATCGTTTATATCATCGAAACGGCATCCGTGATGCTGCAGGTCGCTTATTTCAAGCTGACTCACGGCAAGCGAATCTTCAAAATGACGCCGATTCACCACCATTTTGAGATGTGCGGCTGGAGTGAGATCAAGATCGTCACGGTCTTCTCGCTTGTCACAGTCCTTGCCTGTGCGCTGGCATATTTCGGCATTTAATCGTTAATTTTCAAAAAGGAGGATCCTCATGCAAACCCGTCAACCGCAGCAGAAAACAAGACCTGCGCCGAGCGATCCTTCTGTCCGCACCCCCGTACGGCAGGCGAACCATCCCGCGCCGCTGACGAGGAAAGATCTCCGCGCACAGCAGAAAACGGCAGCGCTCGAAGAAAAGCAGCGCCGCGAAGACGAACAGTATGTCCGCGTTCTGACAGGCATCGACCGTCCTTTTCTGATTTTGGTGCTTGCCCTGCTCGCCTTCGGCGTGGTCATGGGCTTCAGCGCAAGCTATTCCTACGCGAGCTACAAATATGACGATAGCCTTTACTTTTTCAAGCGACATCTTCTCTTTGCGGTGGTTGGACTTATCGCCATGTTCCTCTGTCTCTACATACCGATCCGCGGTATCCGTTGGCTGACCGCGCCGGCTTATATCGGCGCAATTGGTTTGCTGGTGCTGGTGTTGATCCCGGGCATCGGGGTTGCCGAAGGAGAGGCACAGCGCTGGATCGCAATCCCCGGAGTGGGGACCTTCCAGCCCTCCGAGATCGCCAAACTGGCGATGATCATGGCGCTTGCGTGGTACATCTCGCGCTATCAAGAAAAAATTTCCGACTACCGCCGCGGTGCGGGAAGCTTCCGCTACGGCGTGATTGGCTGCGGCATCATTATGGCGCTTATTGCAGGTCTGGTCGCGCTTGAGCATCACATCTCGGGGACGCTGATCATTGCCATGATCGCGGTTGTCATGATGTTCATGGGGCGGGTGCGTGTTCGCTATCTGCTGATTATTGGCGGAATTCTCGCCGCAGTTGCTGTTTTCTTGATCTTTGTCTCGGGCTACGGACAGACGCGCATTGCCGTTTGGCTCGACCCGTGGCTGGATCCGCGGGGAAAGGGCTTTCAAACCATTCAGGGGCTTTATGCCATCGGTTCGGGTGGTATTTTCGGCGTGGGTCTGGGCAACAGTTTCCAGAAATACGGCTTTGTCTCCCAGCCGCAGAATGACTTCATCTTTTCGATTATCTGTGAGGAGCTCGGTTTTATCGGTGCCCTTGCTGTCATCGGACTTTTCCTTGCCCTGGCGTGGAGGGGGTATATCATTGCCCGCAACGCTCCCGACCTTTACTCTTCACTGCTCGTCTTCGGCATTGTCATTCAGGTTGTGCTGCAGGCAGCGCTCAACATTGCCGTTGTGACCAATACCATTCCCAACACGGGAATTTCGCTGCCCTTCTTCAGTTCGGGCGGTACATCGCTTGTGATTTTGATGACCGAGATGGGCATTGTCCTCTCTGTCTCGCGATATTCCTATCAAAAACGCAGCTGAATGCGTTGATTTATCGAAAGGAGCACTGTCATGCGTGTTCTGATGACGGGCGGCGGAACGGGAGGCCATGTCAATCCCGCCATCGCCATTGCCAATACAATCAAGCAAAATAATCCCGCCGCCGAGATTGCCTTTGTCGGCACTTCGCGCGGAATTGAAAATAAATTGGTTCCTGCCGCGGGCTATCCGCTCTATCATGTTGAGGTGCGCGGGTTCCGCCGCTCGCTCTCGCCGGCAAATCTTCGCGCGGCATGGCTGGCATTTGTTTCTCCCATGCGTGCCAAAAAGATTATCGCCGATTTCAAGCCCGACGTCGTGGTCGGTACGGGGGGATACGCCTGCTGGCCGGTGCTTGTCGCAGCCGCGCGTATGGGTATCCCTACCGCGGTGCATGAATCAAATGCCATTCCCGGGGTGACGGTTCGCCGCCTGCAGCGGTACGTTGACCGCGTGATGCTGAATTTTGCCGAGAGTGCGGAATATCTCGATGCTAAGGAAAAGCTGATGGTTGTGGGCAATCCTCTGCGCGGCCGATTTGGTACCATGAGCCGCAGTGATGCGCGGGAAAAGCTGGGTATCGGCGGCTATCGCCGCATGATTCTCTCCTGCGGCGGCAGCATGGGTGCCGAACCCATCAACGATGCCATGCTTGCCCTGATGCGTGATTATGGATTGTCACACCCCGATGTCCTGCATCTTCACGCAACGGGTGCGCTGGAATATGAAGCCGCACGTGAAAAGTTCCGCGCATACGGACTGGAAGGGAAGGACAACCTCCGTCTGGTCGAATATATTTACGATATGCCCGAGCAGATGGCGGCGGCAGATCTTGTGGTTAACCGTGCGGGAGCGATGACACTGTCCGAGCTTGCTGTGCAGCATAAGGCATGTCTGCTCATTCCCTCGCCCTATGTGACTGCTAACCACCAATACAAAAATGCCAAAGTGCTTGCCGATGCGGGTGCGGCACTGCTTATCGAAGAGAAAGATTTGACGCCCGAGCGTGTGCTTGCCGAGGTGAGTGCATTGCTTGAAAATGATCAGCGTCGTTCGGGGATGGAAAATGCAATTTCCGCCTTTGCGCGAACCGATGCAAATAAAGTGATCTACGAAGAAATTTGTCGCTTGATTCGAACAAAAGCTTGAACGAAGGAGGTGCCCCTATGACTTGCGCACGACCGATATCCCCCACAAACAGACAGCAGTCCGCATCAGCTTCTCACACAAAGAAAACTCTTTCCGCACGTCTTGGCGGCGGTGTAGTGATTCTCCTTCTGCTTTTGATCGGCGCGGTGCTCTTTGGACTGATTTTCGGTGTGCTTGAGACCATGTTCAGAGTTGAGCATGTGGTGATTGAGGGTGTTGAGCCGAATGAGACGATTTTGGCAGCAGCGAATCTCTCCGATGAGGACAGGCTGTATGCCATTGATACCGATGCTGTGCGGAGTGCCGTTCTGCGGAGCAACCCTTATTTGAGTGATGTGCGTATCGAGCGCAGGCTGCCCAACACAGTCGCGTTGGTCTGTACCCCAAGAAGTGCGGCATATTATCTTGAAATTGAAGACGAATGGTTTGCCCTGTCTGCCGATCTTGTGGTCTTGGAGTGCGGCGCTTCTGCCGAGGGATATGTTGCGCGCGGCTTGGTGCGGTTGATTCTGCCGAAGATCAGCTCTGCAATTGCGGGAAAACAGATTGTATTTGACGAGCAGTTTGATTCTGCGTATCTGCTTGAGCTGCTCCAAACCCATTCGGTAAATCCGCTCTATGTCCGAACCGATCTGCTGAGGGTGGACAGCCGTTTTGATGTGCGGATGATTGTGGACGGGCAGTATGCACTGACACTGGGGGACAGCTCCGATATGGAGCTTAAGCTCATATTGGCGGAAAAGATTTTGGCAGACAGCATGTTTGACGGAAATACAGGTGCTTTTTTGGATATTTCTCATCCCGCAGAAAGCAGTGTAATTTTGGACAAAGTGACAGATTATTCCATGTTGTGGCGCGAATGAAAAAAAGTTGAGGAAATTTTGCATAAAATTTTGTAAAAGGTATTGCAAAATCGCGCAATTTCGTATATTATATTATTTAGGTATATTGTCAACCCCCATGGAAAAGGATAATGATAAAAAAAGCAGACTATATAAATCGGGAGGATATTCACATGACGTTTGAACACGACGACAGCTGTGACAGCGGCGTAAGCATTAAAGTAGTAGGTGTGGGCGGCGGCGGCAACAACGCAGTCAACCGCATGATCGAAACCAACATCCGCGGTGTTGAATTTATCGCCATCAATACCGATGGTCAGGCACTGCGTGCTTCCAGTGCCCCCAATCAAATTGTTATTGGCGAAAAAATTACAAAAGGACATGGCGCAGGTGCCAATCCCGAGATCGGTGCCCGTGCGGCTGAGGAGAACCTTGAGGATATCAAGGCTGCCCTTGCCGGAACCGACATGGTGTTCATTACCTCGGGTATGGGCGGCGGAACCGGAACGGGTGCCGCACCTATCGTTGCCCGTGTGGCAAAGGAAATGGGTATTCTCACCGTCGCCATCGTAACCAAGCCGTTTGCATTTGAAGGCAAGCGTCGTATGGAGCAGGCTGAGGCGGGGATTACCGATCTTGAAAATTATGTGGATTCGTTGGTGATCATCCCCAACGAGCGTTTGAAGCTGGTATCTGATAACCGCATTACGCTGGCCAACGCTTTTGAGTGCGCTGATGATGTTCTGCGCCGCGGTGTGCAGAGCATTTCTGAGCTGATCAATATTTCCGGCTTTGTTAACCTGGACTTCGCTGATGTTACCGCAATCATGAAGGACTCCGGCTTTGCACACATGGGTGTGGGTAAAGGCGAAGGTAAGGATAAGGCAGAACAAGCAGCCCGTGAAGCCATTTCCAGCCCGCTGCTTGAGACTTCTATCGAGGGCGCAGACGGTATTCTGGTGAGCATCACCGCTTCCCCTGACATTGGGTTGGAGGATGTCGAGCTTTGCTCCAGCCTGATCACGCAGGAAGCACATCCCGATGCAACGGTGATCTGGGGTGCTGCCTTTGATCCCGAGCTTGAGGATACCCTCAAGGTAACGCTGATTGCAACCGGATTCAAAAAGGATAAGACCGAGGTTTCCTCGGTAAGAGCGGCCCGCGGTGCGAACGGTAAGCAGTCTGAGCCGAAGAAACAGGCCGAGGCACAGTCCGCCCCCGCTTATCAGCAGCCTGTCGGCGAACAGCGTATTCCTCGCCGTGAGCTGCCTCTGCAGCAGGCCGCAGCACCTGCTCAGCAGCCTGTCGCTCAGCCCGTTGAAGAAATGGATGATCTCATTGAGGATACCTATACCGTTTCGCCTTCCAATGGAGATTCGATTATTTCCGACAACGATTTCGATGATATCATGAGCATTCTCAAGAAGCCGCAGCGCCGTGATGCTCGCGGTATGAGAAGATAACAGAAAAATATGTGTGCGCCGCAGATCATTGCGGCGCACATTTTGTCGTTTTTGGCACAAGGATTTGGTTCGATATTGACAGAATTTATGGGAAAGAACAATTTTTTATCAAAAGACTTGCAATACAGCACCAAATGTGGTAAACTATAAAAGAAGATTGACCATATAAGCTCGCAGATACGGTGTGAGCGTTTCTATGCGGCAACCGTAAATTGCCTGCGCTATGGGCAATGCAGCGTTGCGGTCTTTTGGTCGGAGCGCTTGCTTGCTTTTTGCGCATCGGCTCAGCATGATGCGCATTTTTATTTGTTTCATCAAAGAGAAGGGAATTTGGCAGATGAAGATGAAGGGAAACGACCTGTACTTGTTTATGTCTCCGTTGAAGTGTCCGCCCTCTCGCTCTATATCTGCGCGTTCCGCTACCGTCAGGATCAGGCTGTATTTCTAAAGGACAGCTGTACGATTTTGACGGGTTTTTCGTTTTTTGGCTTGATTTGATCTTGAATATATGGGAGTGAAATTGCAATGATGGAAAATGACAAAATTCACGAGGCGTGCGGTCTCTTCGGGATCTATATGCCGGAAGGAAAGTATGAGGTTGATGTTGCGTCGGCTACTTATTATGCGCTCTACGCACTTCAGCACCGCGGACAGGCCAGCTGCGGTATCGTAGTCAACGACGACGGCGTGATGACCGCTCATAAGGACCTTGGACTGGTCAATGATGTATTTACCGAATCGGTGATGCGCAAGCTGGGTAAGGGGAATATCGCCATGGGACATGTTCTCTACGGTTCCGGTGCCTTCACCCGCGCCGAGGCCCAGCCCCTGGTAGCCAACCATGTCAAAGGCGGACTTTCCGTGGCGCACAACGGTGCCATCACCAATGCGTCAGAGCTTCGCGAGAAGCTGGAGATGGAGGGGGCAATCTTCCATTCCACCAGCGATACCGAAGTCATTATGTATGAGATCACCCGCTGTCGTTTGACAGCCCCCTCCATTGAGATGGCGGTCAGCGGTGCCATGGAGGTGCTGGACGGCGCCTATTCGCTGGTGATCATGTCGCCCTCCAAGCTCATCGGTGCCCGTGATCCTCACGGTTTTCGTCCCCTCTGCATCGGTACCCTGGGCGACGGATTTGTGCTTGCTTCCGAATCCTGTGCACTGGACAGCATCGGTGCCACCTTCCTGCGGGATGTCGAGCCGGGTGAGATCATCGTTATTGATCAAGATGGTCTCCGCTCCATCACGACACATTGCGGACAGAAGCCCTCCAGCCTTTGCGTGTTTGAGTATGTTTACTTCGCCCGCCCCGACTCGGTGATCGACGGCTCCTCTGTCCATGAGGCACGTCTGCGCGCGGGGGCATATCTTGCCCTGGAGCATCCCGTTCAGGCTGATGTGGTCATCGGCGCGCCCGATTCCGGCCTTGATGCCGCCCTCGGTTATGCCCGCCAGTCGGGGATCCCCTACGGCATCGGCTTCATCAAGAACAAATACATCGGACGTACCTTTATTCAGCCGACGCAGACAGACCGAGAGAATAAGGTTCGCATCAAGCTCAATGCTATATCCTCCACCGTCAAGGACAAGCGCGTGGTATTGGTGGACGACTCCATTGTCAGAGGAACCACCTGCGCGCATACGATCCGCATTCTGCGCGAAGCGGGGGCAAAAGAGGTGCATATGCGCGTCGCATCGGCACCCTACCTCTATCCCTGCTATTACGGTACCGATGTCAATTCGCCCGACAAGCTGATCGCCCACGGACATACCGTTGAGGAAATTGCCGAGATGATCGGTGTTGATACTCTCGGCTATCTCAGTCCTGAGAGCATTCAGCGCTTTGTCCCCGGATGTAAGCGGGGTTTCTGTACCGCCTGCTTTGACGGGAAATATCCTACCTCCGTCCCCGTATGCAAAGAAAAGTCTCGCTATCTCACCAAAAAGAGCGAGGCAAAAAAATCCTGACCTCTCCGCTGCCGTGCAGCGAAAAATATACCGAGAAAGGTTGATACCAATGAAAAAAGTAGCAATTGTCATGGGCAGCGACAGCGACCTTCCTGTCGTGGAGAGCGCGATCAAGACTCTGCGCGAATACGGCGTTCCTTTTGAGGCTCACGTTTATTCGGCGCACCGCACGCCCGAGGCGGCACGCAATTTTGCCATGGGTGCGCGCGATGCGGGTTTTGGCGCAATTATCGCCGCCGCCGGAAAAGCGGCACATCTTGCCGGCGCGCTTGCCGCAAATACCACTCTCCCCGTGATCGGTATTCCGATCAAATCCTCCACCTTGGATGGGCTTGACGCCCTCCTTGCCACCGTGCAGATGCCCTCGGGTATGCCGGTTGCCACCGTCGCCATCGACGGCTCGGCAAACGCCGCTCTGTTGGCGATTCAGATCCTCGCCGTTGAGGATGCTGCACTTGCCGACAAGCTTGCCGCATCCCGTGCGGCCATGGCCGAGGCTGTGATCCGTAAGGACGCAGCTCTGCAGGAAAAGCTGGCAGCGAATTGACCTCAAAAACGATTGAACCGAAAGGAATAGACAAAAATGAAAAGTTTCAGTGAAAGCTACAAAGCCGCAGGCGTTGACATTACTGCGGGCTACCGCGCGGTTGAGCTGATGAAGAAGCACGTTGCCGCCACCATGACGGCAGGCTGTGTCTCGGATATCGGCGGCTTCGGTGGTCTGTTCGAGCTTGACATGACCGGCATTCAGCGCCCGGTGCTTGTCAGCGGTACCGACGGCGTCGGTACCAAGATCAAGCTCGCCTTCCTCATGGACAAGCACGACACCGTGGGCATCGACTGCGTTGCCATGTGTGTCAACGACATCATCTGCTGCGGCGCAAAGCCCCTCTTCTTCCTTGACTACATCGCCATCGGCAAGAACTTCCCTGAGAAGGTTGCTGCCATTGTGTCGGGTGTTGCCGAGGGCTGCATCCAAGCAGGCTGTGCGCTGATTGGCGGCGAGACTGCCGAGCACCCTGGACTTATGCCTGAGGATGAGTACGACCTGGCCGGTTTCTCGGTGGGCGTGGTTGACCGCGCGAAGATCATCGATCACAACACTGTTAAGCCCGGTGACGCTGTCATTGCTCTTGCCTCCACCGGTGTGCACTCCAACGGCTTCTCGCTGGTTCGCCGTGTCTTTGATGTGGAGAACCGTGACTTGAATGTCTACTATAACGATCTGGGCATGACGCTGGGTGAAGCTCTGCTGACCCCCACCAAGATCTACGTCAAGTCCATCCTTGCCCTCCACGAGCAGGTCAAGATCGGTGCAGTTTCCCACATCACCGGCGGCGGCTTCTACGAGAACATTCCGCGCGCCATTCCCGACGGTCTCTGCGCCAAGATCGAGCGCAAGGCAGTCCGCGTGCTCCCCATTTTCGATATGATCGCCCGTGAGGGCAACGTTCCTGAGCGGGATATGTTCAACACCTACAACATGGGTGTCGGTATGTCGGTCATCGTTCCTGCCGCCGATGCAGACAAGGCAATCCGCATTCTTCGCGAGAACGGCGAGGATGCTTATCTGATCGGTGAAGTAGCCGCAGGCGACGGCATCGAGTTATGCTGAGGACCGCACGCATCGCCGTCTTCGTTTCGGGGGGCGGCACCAACCTGCAGGCACTGCTTGACGGGCAGGAGGCAGGGCTGATTCACAGCGGAAAAATCGAACTGGTGGTTTCCAGCAAGCCGGGGGTGTATGCCCTTGAGCGCGCCGCAAAGCACGGCGTTCCTTCGGTGGTGGTCGATCGTAAAGCTTGCGCCGATCTGGCCGAGTTTGAGGCCGGCATCTCGGCGGCACTTGCTGAGTACAAGATCGATATCATTGTGCTGGCGGGCTTCCTCTCCATTCTCAGCGCCGACTTCGTTTCCCGCTGGCCCGAGCGCATTATCAACGTACATCCCTCCCTCATCCCCTCCTTCTGCGGCAAGGGTTTCTATGGCTTGCGCGTGCATGAGGCGGCCCTGGAATACGGCGTCAAGGTGACGGGAGCAACGGTACATTTTGTCAACGAGATCTGCGACGGCGGACGGATCATCCTCCAGCGCGCCGTGGACATCGAGCCGGGCGACACGCCCGAAATCCTTCAGCGCCGCGTCATGGAGCAAGCCGAGTGGTATCTGCTTCCCCGTGCGGCAGAGCTGGTCAGCGCAGAGCTGATAGCAGATCAATAAAGGAGATACGAACATGAACGCAAAGAAAATTGACGGCATCCTTGCCGCCCATGCATATCCCGGCCGCGGCATCATCCTGGGTCGCTCGGCAGACAACAAATACGGCGTGGTGGCCTACTTCATCATGGGGCGCAGCGGCAACAGCCGCAACCGCGTCTTCGAGACCACCGACGACGGCATCCGTACCCGTGCCTTTGACGAGTCCAAGATGGTTGATCCCTCACTGATCATCTATCATCCTGTCCGCAAGATCGACGCCGGCCTTATCGTGACCAACGGCGACCAGACCGATACCATCCGTGATTTCATGGTGGCAGGGAAGTCCTTCGCCGACGGTCTGCGCACCCGCTGCTTCGAGCCCGACCCCCCGAACTACACCCCCCGCATCTCGGGTCTGCTGGCCGCGGACGGCAGTTACAAGCTGTCCATTCTCAAGTCGGCTGACGGTGATCCCGCCTGCAACCACCGTTTCTTCTACGAGTACGATGCCCCTGTTGCCGGCTTCGGTCACTTCATCCATACCTACCAGGAAAATCTCGATCCCCTGCCTTCCTTTGCGGGTGAGCCCCGCCGGGTGATCTGCGATGCACCCAATGCCGCTGCATTTGCCGATTTGCTCTGGGCAAACCTCAACGAGGACAACAAGGTATCCCTGTACGTCTCCTATGTGGATCTTGCCACGGGTGAGGCCGATACCGTGATCATCAACAAGAACGTCTGACGGCTGGAAAGGAGCTAAACCATGACTGAACTCGAACTGAAATACGGCTGTAACCCCAATCAAAAGCCTTCCCGCATCTTTATGGAAAAGGGCGAGCTGCCCATCACCGTCCTCAACGGCCGTCCCGGTTACATCAACTTCCTGGATGCCCTCAACGGCTGGCAGCTGGTGCGTGAGCTGAAGGCCGCCGCCGGTCTTCCCGCCGCTACCTCCTTCAAGCACGTCAGCCCCGCCGGTGCCGCTGTGGGCGAGCCCCTCTCCGATACCCTCAAGAAGATCTACTTTGTGGACGATATCGAGGGCCTGGACGAGTCTCCCCTCGCCTGCGCATACGCACGCGCCCGCGGTGCCGACCGTATGTCTTCTTTCGGCGACTGGATCGCCCTGAGCGACGTTTGCGACCTGACCACCGCCATGATCATCAAGCGCGAGGTGTCCGACGGTATCATTGCCCCCGGCTACACCCCCGAGGCACTTGAGGTCCTCAAGTCCAAGCGCAAGGGTGGCTACAACGTGGTACAGATCGACGAGAACTACACCCCCGATCCTCTCGAGCGCAAGCAGGTCTTCGGCATCACCTTCGAGCAGGGACGCAACGAACTCAAGATCGACAACGATATGCTGCAGAACGTGGTCACCGCCAACAAGAATCTTCCCGATTCCGCCAAGCGTGACCTGGTGATCGCTCTGATCGCCCTTAAGTATACCCAGTCCAACTCCGTCTGCTATGCCGTGGATGGCCAGACCATCGGTGTGGGCGCGGGTCAGCAGTCCCGTATCCATTGCACCCGTCTCGCCGGCAATAAGGCTGATATCTGGCAGCTCCGCCAGCACCCGAAGGTGCTCGCGCTGCCCTTCAAGCCCGAGCTTGGCCGTCCCGATCGCGACAACACCGTGGATGTTTACATCTCCGAGCAGTGTGAGGACGTGCTGGGCGACGATGTTTGGCAGAACTACTTTACCACCCGTCCCGAGCCCCTGACCGCCGCCGAGAAGGCCGAGTGGCTCTCCAAGGTTACCGGCGTAGCTCTTGGCTCCGACGCATTCTTCCCCTTCGGGGACAACATCGAGCGCGCCCGCCGCAGCGGCGTCAGCTACATCGCTGAGCCCGGCGGCTCTATCCGTGACGACCAAGTCATCGAAACCTGCAACAAGTACGACATCGCAATGGCCTTTACCGGCATTCGCTTGTTCCACCATTAAGGTCAAGGTCGTGGGGACCTGTCCCCACACCCCTGCCGGGGAGCCTTTTTAAAAAGGCCCCCCGGACCCCGCGAAAACGTTCAATCAGGAATTTATTTGAACGTTTTTGAGGATTCTTAAGGGACTTTTTTCAAAAAGTCCCTTAAGTGGGGTTTGGGGCAAAGCCCCAAGGTCTCCACAGAAAGGATTAGCTATGAAACTGATGGTAGTCGGTGGCGGCGGTCGGGAGCACGCCATCATCAAAAAGCTCAAAGAAAATCCCGAAGTCAGCGAAATTTTCGCACTGCCCGGCAACGGCGGCATTGCTGCTGATGCCACCTGTGTGCCCATCGGCGCAAAGGAAATTGATAAAATCGTGGAGTTTGCTGTGGCAGAGAAGATCGACTTTGCCGTGGTTGCACCCGACGATCCCCTGGTGATGGGCGCGGTTGATCGTCTGCATGAGGTGGGCATCCCCTGCTTCGGCCCCGAGGCCAAGGCGGCCATCATTGAGGGAAGCAAGGTTTTCTCCAAGAACCTCATGAAGAAGTACAACATTCCCACCGCTGCATACGAGGTGTTTGATGCACCCGAGCAGGCGCTGGGCTATCTTGCCACCGCTGAGTATCCGATCGTCATCAAGGCAGACGGACTTGCGCTGGGCAAGGGCGTGATTATCGCGCAGAATCGTGCCGAAGCAGAGGACGCTGTCCGTTCCATCATGGAGGACAAGGTATTCGGTGCCAGCGGCAATCAGATTGTTATTGAAGAGTTCCTCACCGGCCCCGAGGTGTCTGTCCTGGCTTTCACCGACGGCGAGAGCATTGTTCCGATGGTTTCGTCGATGGACCATAAGCGTGCCCTTGACGGCGATCAGGGCTTGAATACGGGCGGCATGGGTACCATCGCGCCCAATCCCTGTTACACCACGCCTCAAGCGTGGGTGTGCATGGAGCAGATCATGATCCCCACCGTGCGCGCCATGAAGGCGGAAGGACGAACCTTCCGCGGATGCCTCTACTTCGGTCTGATGCTCACCCCCAAGGGCCCCAAGGTCATCGAGTATAACTGCCGTTTCGGCGATCCCGAGACCCAGGTAGTGCTTCCTCTGCTCAAAACCGACCTGCTCACCATCATGCGTGCCGTCGAAGAGGGCCGCCTGGGTGAGATTGAGGTGGAGTTTGAGGACGGCGCGGCATGCTGTGTCGTGGTGGCTTCGGGTGGATATCCCGGCAAGTATGCCACGGGCTGCCCTCTGACGGTGGACGAGGCAAAGCTGGGTGATGCCGTGGTATACCACGCAGGTACCAAGCTGGTCGACGGCGAGCTTGTCACCTCCGGCGGACGTGTGCTGGGCGTGACTGCCAAGGGCGCCGACCTTGAGTCGGCCATTGCTGCCGCCTATGCCGCGGTGGATGCCGTTTCTTTCGAGGGGGCTTATCATCGCTCCGACATCGGTGCCCGCGCCCTGCGTGAGGCCAAGAATATCAATCAGTAAGGAGTACCGCAATGGTTTATCGCATATTTGTGGAAAAAAAGCCGGGTCTGGCGGGCGAGGCTGACTCGCTTTGCAATGATCTGCGCACCCTGCTGGGCATGACGGCGCTGGAGAAGGTTCGCCTTTTCAATCGCTACGATGTGGAAAATATGGACGAGGCACTCTTCCGTCAGTGCTGCAGCACCATTTTCTCCGAGCCCCAGCTCGATGATACTTATGACGCCCTTCCTGCAACCGAAGGTGCTGTGTTTGCTGTGGAGTTCCTGCCCGGTCAGTATGACCAGCGTGCCGACTCTGCTGCACAGTGCGTACAGCTGGTCTCGCAAGGCGAGCGCCCCCTTGTTCGCTCCGCCAAGGTCTATGTCCTTGAGGGCAAGCTCACCGATGCCGACATCGCTGCGGCACAGAAGTACGTCATCAACCCCGTGGAGGCCCGTCTGGCGTCGCTGGATAAGCCCGAGACGCTGGTGACGGTCTATGACATCCCCACCACCGTGGATACCCTGGAGGGCTTCTGCGCGCTGGAGGAGGATGGTTTGCGCGAATTTTTGCGCAAGTATTCGCTGGCTATGGACCTGGACGATGTCCGTTTCTGCCGTGACTACTTCCGCACCGAGGGTCGTGAGCCCACCATTACCGAGATTCGTATGCTGGACACCTACTGGTCCGACCACTGCCGGCATACCACCTTCAACACGACCATCGAGGCGGCTGACCTTGCCGATCCCCGTGTGGCCGCGGCTTATGACCGTTACATCGCCATCCGCGACGAGCTGGGCCGCACCAAGCCTATCAATCTGATGGATATTGCCACCATCGGTGCCAAGTATCTTCGCGCCAAGGGCATGCTGGACGGCATGGATGTCTCGGAAGAGATCAATGCCTGCACCGTCCGCATCAAGGTTGATGTCAACGGCGAGGACGAGGACTGGCTGCTCCTCTTCAAGAATGAGACACATAACCATCCCACCGAAATTGAGCCCTTCGGTGGTGCCGCCACCTGTATCGGCGGTGCCATCCGTGACCCGCTGTCGGGACGTTCCTACGTTTATCAGGCGATGCGCGTTACCGGTGCTGCCGATCCCACCAAGCCCATTTCCGAGACCATGCCCGGCAAGCTGCCCCAGCGCAAGCTGGTGACCACAGCTGCCGCAGGCTATTCCTCCTACGGTAACCAGATCGGTCTTGCCACCGGTCTCGTTGACGAGATCTACCATGACGGTTACGTGGCCAAACGTATGGAGATCGGTGCCGTTGTGGGTGCCGCTCCCGCTAAGAATGTTCGACGTGAGGTTCCCGCACCGGGTGACATTGTCATCCTGCTGGGCGGCCGCACCGGCCGCGACGGCTGCGGCGGTGCTACCGGTTCCTCCAAGTCCCACACCGCCGAGTCTCTCTCGGTGTGCGGCGCCGAGGTGCAGAAGGGTAACGCTCCCGAGGAGCGCAAGCTCCAGCGCCTCTTCCGCAACCCCGAGGCTACCCGTCTGATCAAGCGCTGCAACGACTTCGGTGCGGGGGGCGTCTCGGTCGCTGTCGGTGAGCTGGCCGACGGCCTTGAGATCGACCTCAATGCTGTGCCCAAGAAGTACGAGGGCCTTGACGGTACCGAGCTTGCCATCAGTGAGTCGCAGGAGCGCATGGCTGTGGTGCTGGCCCCCGAGGATGTGGAGACTTTCCGCGCACTGGCGTCCAGCGAGAACCTGGAGTCTGCCATTGTGGCCACCGTCACCGATACAAACCGTCTCCGTATGCATTGGAACGGTGTGACCATCTGCGACATTTCCCGCGACTTCCTCAACTCCAACGGTGCTCCCAAGGCAACCCGTGTGGCAGTTCCCCGGGGCGGTAAGGTTGCATCCAAGAAGCCTGCTTCCTTTGCCGAGGCGATGAAGGCACTCTGTGCCGACCTCAACGTCTGCTCAAAGAAGGGCCTGTCCGAGCGCTTTGACTCCACCATCGGTGCTGGCAGTGTGCTGATGCCATTTGGCGGCAAGCACCAGCTGACACCCACCCAGGCTATGGCCGCAAAGCTCCCTGTGCTGAACGGCGAGACCAAGACCTGCTCGGTGATGAGCTGGGGCTACGATCCCTTTGTGACCGAGGCCGATCCATTCACCGGCTCCTACCTTGCAGTCGTCGAGTCTGTCTCCAAGCTGGTCGCCACCGGCGCACCGCTGGATAACTGCTACCTGACTTTCCAAGAATATTTCGAGAAGCCCGGCACCAATCCCACCCGCTGGGGCAAGCCCTTTGCGGCTCTGCTGGGCGCTATGTCGGCACAGCTTGATCTTGGTTTCGCTGCCATCGGCGGCAAGGACTCCATGAGCGGCTCCTTCGATCAGCTCGATGTGCCCCCCACGTTGGTTTCCTTCGCGATTACCACTGCCAAGACCGACGAGATCCGTTCTCCCGAGTTTAAGCTGCCCACCTCCCGTGTCGTCCTTCTCCTGCCCGAGTATGATGAGCGCGGCATTCCCGTTACCGCTTCGCTCAAGGCAAACTATGACCTGGTGCACAAGCTGCTCTCCTCGGGTGCCGCAATTTCCGCATGGACCCCCACGGGCGGCGGCGTTGCTGAGGGTATCCTCAAGATGTGCCTGGGCAACCGTCTCGGCTTCCGCTTCGCTGATGGGGTGGATGACGCGATGCTCTACGACCGCCATGCAGGTGCTTTCATTCTGGAGCTGGCAGGCGATGCAGAGGTTGGCATCCCGCTGGGCGAGACCACCCTTGCCTACACCCTCACCCGCCGCGGCGAGACGCTGGATCTTGCCGAGTTGCAGGGCATTTACGAGGATCGCCTCGAGGATATCTTCGCCTGCAACATCAAGATGCCTGAGCAGAAGATAGAGGCATACAGCTTCACCGCAGAGAGCCGTCCCGCCCCCAAGATCGGTGTGGCGAAGCCCCGTGTGCTGATCCCCGTCTTCCCCGGTACCAACTGTGAATTCGACACCGCCCGTGCCGTTGAACGCGCAGGCGGCGTGGCCGAGATCATGGTGCTCAACAATCTGACCCCTGCCGGCGTTGCCGCATCGGTTGAGCGCTTTGCCAAGCTTATCGAGGAGTCTCAGATCATCTTTGTTCCCGGCGGCTTCTCCGGCGGCGACGAGCCCGACGGCTCGGGTAAGTTCATCACCGCATTCTTCCGCAACCCCCAGATCAAGGATGGCGTTGCCCGACTGCTTGGCCAGCGCGACGGTCTGATGGCAGGTATCTGCAACGGCTTCCAGGCGCTCATCAAGCTGGGCCTTGTGCCCTACGGCGAGATCATCGACACCGATGCCCACTGCCCGACGCTGACCTACAACACCATCGGCCGCCATCAGTCCTGCATGGTGCGCACACGCATCGCGTCGAATAAATCGCCTTGGCTTGCCCGTACGCAGGTTGGCGAAATCTACACCGTGCCGATCTCCCACGGCGAAGGCCGCTTCCTCGCTTCCGACGAGGTGGTAGCACAGCTGGCCGCAAACGGACAGATCGCCACCCAGTATGTGGATCTGGCAGGCAATCCCACCATGGATATCCGCTCCAATCCCAACGGCTCCATCGCCGCCATCGAGGGAATTACCTCTCCCGACGGGCGTGTCTTCGGTAAGATGGGACACAGCGAGCGAATTGGTGACGGTCTCTACCGCAATGTCGACGGACTCTACGATATCGGTATGTTCGCTTCGGCTGTGGAATATTATAAAATCTAACATTTTTGAGGGGCTGACGCATTGCGTCAGCCCTTTTGGCGTGCGGAGTGCAGGCAGGTTTTTTTTGACATTGACAGCCTGCAGTCGGATATGGTATAATTTTGAACAAGAGAGAAGGGGGGCGCGATGATGAAGAGACGGATCATATCCGCTTGGCTTGCATGTTTGCTTGTCCTTGGAATGGTGCTGCCATCGGTTTCGGCGGCTGATCTGCATTTTTCGGCTGAGGTGGAGATATCTGCCCAATATGACGAAGCCGGTGCGTTTCGCGACGGCTATGCAGCGGTCAAGCAAAATGGAAAATGGGGCTTGATTGATGAAAGCGGAGAGCTGTGCGCACCTTTTGTTTATGATTGGATGGGCTCTCAGAATGAGGGAGTTGTACTGGCGGGAAAGCTGGTGGATGCCAATACATGTCGGCTATATCTGATTTCTGCGCATTCCGGGGCAGCACGCAAACTGACCTATGCTTTTTTTGACGGTGAGACCGAGATTGATATGACCGCAACCCTGCAGATGCTCAGTACATACGGACACAACTATGTCTGTTATGACGGGGTGATCAATGTCCGGGGAATTGCATATACCAAAACCGGCGAGCAAATTCGCCCAAAGGATTTGGCGGCGGCGCTGGGCAGTGATGGGTTTACCCATTATTCGATGTCCGCTCCATCGGTCGATGGGGTTATCCCGATGACGGCGCACGTGCAGGGGAGCGATGGCGCTTTGACCGACCAATGCTTCTATATGAATGCAGAGGGTGAGATTATTCGCGTCTTTGATGCGGCAATTCCGGGCAGCGATGCCCGCCCCTCCTGTGTGTATGCTCCGCGGGATGGGCTGATTGTGGTCAAATCGGCAGATGCAGATCCGTCAACCGGAGCGGTTACGTATCGCTATGGCCTGATGGCGGAGACGGGAGAATGGATTGTTCTGCCCACCTATGCCGATTGCCGTTGGAATCTGGACGGCACCTTCTTCCATGACGGACTTTGGGTGGTCGTGGCGGATGGCAAATACGGCGCAGTCAATACAAAAGGTGAGGCGGTCATTTCCTTTGCCTATGATTTCATGGGCACTTTTTCGTTTGGTTTGAGTGCTGTTTCGCAGGACGGCGAAATGTTTTATATTGATCGGACAGGGAAGCGCTATACGGTGCAGAACCCTGACGGGGAGATAGCAGAGCTTGGCGCTGCTTCAGCGTTCAGTGAAGAGGGGATTGCCTGCGTCTACGACAGACGTAGCGAAAAAGCATATTGCTTGATTGCCAGTCCTCAGGATGGTGTTCTCCCTGTGGTGGAAGGCTCAGAGACGGTTGAATGGACGGTTTATTTCCCCGAATACAGCACAGAGACATCAACGCTTGGTTTAACCTATGATCCGGCGGGGCTGCTTGCGTTCCGGGAAGCGGGAAAGTGGGGATATCTGCGAATTGGTGCGGTGAGGAATTTCACCGATGTTGCTGATGATGCATATTATGCGGATGCCGTTCGCTGGGCGCTGCGCAAGGAAGTCACCAACGGCACATCCGAAACCACCTTCTCCCCGGAGAGCGACTGCACCCGGGCACAGATTATTACCTTCCTCTGGCGTGCGTCGGGTGCGCCCGTACCAAGCCGTGCGGACAATCCCTTCCGCGATGTGGCGGATGGTCAGTATTACACCGATGCGGTGCTGTGGGCATTGGAGAAGGGAATTCTCGATGAGGGAGATCTCTTCCGTCCAAATGAACCGTGCACTCGTGCGCAAACGGTGATTTATATGTGGCGATGTGCAGGTTCACCTGAGCAAACAGCGGTGGTTTCCTTTTCTGATGTGACATTGGGAACAGAGACAGCGAGCGCGGTCAACTGGGCACTGGCGCAAGGGGTGACAAACGGCACTTCGGCCACCACCTTCTCGCCCTACCGTGTGTGCAGCCGCGGACAGATTGTGACCTTTCTCTGGCGTGCTTATGGGAAATAAAATGCAGCCGATGGCAAAATGTTTTGTCATCGGCTACATTTTTCGATGGATTTATTCACAACTCTGTGCTATACTGGCATCAGATACCGAAAGGGGGATGGCTATGCTCAATGCTTCAAGTATGTCGATTTTACTGATTGTCAATCCGGCCGCGGGAAAACTTCGGGCGAAAAACGGGCTGTATGAAATGATAGCGCCCCTTTGTGCGGCAGGCATGCGTGTTACGGTGTATACCACAAGTGCGCGGGGGGAGGCGGCTGAGGTTGCACGAAGTATCGGCGGAGAATTTGACCGCATCATTTGCTGCGGCGGCGACGGTACGCTCAATGAGGTGATCGACGGGATGCTGGGCGGCGGTGTGCACTGTCCCCTTGGCTATATTCCTGCGGGGAGTACCAACGATTTTGCCGCAACTCTGGGGCTTCCTGCCGATCTCGGCGCCGCTGCACGGCTCCAGCTGAAGGGCGAGCCGCGTTCGATCGACATCGGTTGTTTTAACGACAAACGGCATTTCAGTTACATTGCATCGTTTGGTGCCTTTACCTCCAGTTCCTATACCGCCCCTCAGACGGCAAAAAATGCGCTCGGTCACCTGGCATATGTGTTGGAAGGGATCAAGGATCTGCCTGCCCTTCAGCCCGTTACCCTTTCTGCTGTGACCGATGATGGGCGCAGCTTTGCGGGAAGCTATATCTTCGGCGCGGTCAGCAATTGCACATCCATCGGCGGCATGGTTAAGCTGGATGCCTCACTGGTCGATCTCTCGGACGGTATGTTTGAGGTGCTTCTCATCCGCATGCCCAAGACAATCGTTGAGCTGAACCGTATTTTGTATGCACTGACCTCGCGGGATTACACGGCTTCGCCCGAATTTGAGCTGACGCGGGTGCGCTGTCTGACGGTGACAACACCGAAGCCGATGCCATGGTCACTTGACGGCGAATACGAAGAGGGCGGAACAACGGCGGTGATTTGTGCCATGCCGGGTGCGCTTAGAATCATTGCGTAAAGAGAAGAGGGAGCCGTGGTCGTCCACGACTCCCTTTTTATTGCTTGACAGCAGGCATGGTATTAACCGATGGTTGATGGATTGCAGATGATTTTGGCTTGACATTGTTTGGAAAATATGCTATAGTATAAATACATTCAATTTGTAAAGTCAAACAAAGGAGGCGATGAACATGACAAAATTTGAGTGGATCGGATGTTGTGTGTCGCCCATATTCTGCCGCGCGGCAATGATATGATCGAGTTTTGATGCACATCCGGTTTGGGTGTGTTTTTTTTGATCCGACAGGATGGGCGCGCTGCGCCTTGCTGTCGGCGCTCAGCCGCAAATGCACCCGAGAGGGTGCTTTTTCTTTTGGAGCAAAGCACAGAAACGTAATATCATAAAAAAAGAAATGCCCGTCAAGAGCAAGCTGGTATCGATGGAGCCGAATACAACAACCTACCGAGCAATGTATGGGGGAAGTATGATTGTGGATAAAGGAGCGTGAAGAAAATCGCGGTATATGAAATTTCCATTGCCAAAAAAATCAAGAACTATCGGGATGCCAATGCCCTGTCGCAGCGAGCTTTCGGGAAACTTTTGGGTGTGTCGGCGCAGGCGGTTTGCAAATGGGAGTCGGGGATGTGTTATCCCGATATTACTCTTCTCCCCGCACTTTCAAGTCTGCTTGGCTGTCTGATCGATGATTTTTTTACCCAAGCGTAACATAAAGAAATCCGAACCCCTGCCTACCGGCTTTGGGTTCGGATTTCTACTGTTTGGTGCGGGTAACAGGGGTCGAACCTGCACGAATGAACACAAGATCCTAAATCTTGCGCGTCTGCCAATTCCGCCATACCCGCGTGGGTAATAGCATACCACAAAAACGCAGATTTGTCAAGTCTGTGTGCAGGGTAAAGACAAAAAGCAAAAATTAGCCGAAAAAAGCCAAAAAAATTCAAAAAAACTATAGATTTTTTGGACATTTTCCTGTATAATAGAAGTGTGCCCCCCGGTTGTGCACCGGATAAATCATTTCTCATGAAAAGGAAAGGGAAAGCCCTTTTCGTATGGAGGACGTATGAAAATTCAAAGCATTGTAGATTTGCTTGAGGCAGAGGTGCTGTGCGGCGCTGATTTGCTTGACGGCAATGTTCAATCCGCCTGCGGAAGCGATATGATGAGCGATGTGCTGGCTTATGTCAAAGAGCAGGCTGTTCTGCTGACGGGGTTGGTCAATCCGCAGGTTATTCGTACTGCAATGATGATGGACATGCACTGCATTGTCTTTGTCCGCGGGAAAGTGCCGTCTGAGGAAATGATTGCTTTGGCGGTGGAAAACGGTATCGTTCTTCTGTCCACGGAGGAACGGATGTACGCAGCTTGCGGAAAACTGTATACGGCAGGGCTTGGCGGCGGGGAGGAGGATGACACATGAGTGAACCTTTGAAGTTTCATTTTCCTGTGAGCGGCGGTGACTTTACCTCAGCGGGAAAGGCATCGGTTCAGGTGAAAAAGCTGCTGCGCCAGCTCGGTATTTCGCCCGATACCATTCGCCGTGTTGCCATTGCCATGTATGAGGGTGAGATCAATATGGTGATTCATGCCAACGGCGGTTCGGCAGATCTTGAGATCTATGGTGATCACATCAAGATCATTCTTGCTGATACGGGACCGGGTATTCCCAACATTGATCTGGCAATGCAGGAAGGCTTTTCCACCGCGCCCGATAACATTCGTTCGCTTGGATTTGGCGCAGGCATGGGCCTGCCCAATATGAAACGGTATACCGACGATATGCAGATTGATACTGAAGTCGGCGTCGGTACAACGGTCACCATGCGTGTGAATATTGCTTGAGCGGAAAGAGGGGAGTGTGTTGTATGGAAGATAAGGCCCACCTCCATTCGGTTTCGCTTGATGTGAAAAAATGTAAGGGCTGTACCAACTGTCTCAAGCGCTGTCCCACCGAGGCAATTCGCATTCGCGGCGGTCATGCGGTAATCAAATCCGAGCGTTGTATTGACTGCGGTGAATGTATCCGCCTCTGTCCTTACCGTGCCAAATTGGCAAAATGCGACCGACTTGAAGATTTTTCGCGCTATAAATGGAAGATTGCTATCCCCGCCCCCGCACTTTACGGACAATTCGCGGAGCTGGAGGATCTGGATTACATCCTGACGGGTTTGCTGCAAATTGGATTTGATGATGTGTTTGAGGTGGCGCGGGCTGCCGAGCTCGTCTCACAATATACCCGTCAATATTTGCACCGTCCGGGCATTGCCAAGCCTGTTATCTCATCGGCTTGCCCTGCGGTGGTGCGGTTGATTAGTGTGCGTTTCCCGTATTTGTTGGATAATGTTCTGCCCATTCTTCCCCCGGTCGAGCTTGCGGCGAGAATGGCGAAAAAAGAAGCGATGCGCCGTCATCCCGAACTGGAGGAGCGGGATATCTGTGCATTGTTCATCTCCCCGTGCCCGGCAAAGGTGAGCTATGCCAGAAATCCGCTTGGTGTGGAGAAGAGTGCGGTGGACGGCGTGCTCTCGATCAGTGATATTTATTTCCGTCTGGTGCCTGCCCTCAAAAAGATTGATGTGCCCACCGTTACATCACGTTCGGGGATTATCGGCATCAGCTGGGCGGGATCCGGCGGTGAGTCGTCCGCGCTGCTCAACGATAAATATCTGGCGGCCGATGGCATCGAAAATGT
Organism: Clostridia bacterium; assembly: GCA_017407835.1. Taxonomy (GTDB): domain Bacteria; phylum Bacillota; class Clostridia; order Oscillospirales; family CAG-272; genus SIG693. The sequence goes on along the minus strand of JAFQVV010000041.1, from coordinate 7,187 downwards.
TATCAAAGTGCTGGACGAGATTGAAAAAGAAAATTTTGCCGGGCTTGAGTTTATCGAGCTCAACGCCTGCAGTGGCGGCTGTGTCGGCGGTGCGATGAATATGGAAAATCCCTTCATCGCGAAGGCCAGACTGCAGAATCTGCGCCGCTATCTGCCTGTTTCCCAAAACCGTGTCAACGAGAGTGAGGAGCAGATTCCCGACGAGTTGTTCTGGAGTGCCTCGGTCGATTATCAGCCGATTATGCAGCTGGATACCGATCGCGCAGAGGCACTGCGCAAAATGCAGCGCATGCAGCAAATCGGCGGCACACTGCCCAATCTTGACTGCGGATCCTGCGGTGCCCCCAACTGCAATGCGCTGGCAGAGGATATCGTGTGCGGTGAAGCTGATGAGTCGGACTGTGTGATTCGTATGCGTCAGCAGATCGAAGATATTTGGCGCACGATGGGACGCATGGTACATGACGGGGATTGATGGCGGATAGATGCATGAGGAGGAAATAAGATGAAGTTGAGCGAGATCATTGACCGTCTTGCCCTTGAAGTGTTGACCCCGCTGCCCGAGGACAGGGAAGTGACGGGAGGATATACGGGAGATCTGCTGAGCTGGGTGATGGGACGAGCCGAGAGCAATATGCTCTGGATTACCATTATGACCAACGTCAATATTCTGGCAGTCGCGTCTCTGCGCGATCTGCCCGCCGTCCTGATTGCCGAGGGTGCCGAGATTGACGCTGCCGTGCTGGACAAGGCAAGGGAGCAGGAGATTGCACTGCTGCGCAGCCCGAAATCGGCATATACACTTTGTGCCGAGTTGGCTGATCTGCTGAAATAATATGGCTTGTTTTTATGACTTCCATATCCATTCCTGCCTCTCCCCCTGCGCCGAAAATGAAATGACGCCCGTTACCATTGCGGGCGTCGCGGCACTGAATGGGCTGCGCATGGCGGCACTGACCGATCACAATTCCTGCGGAAATCTGCCGGTTTTCTTCGCGGCGTGTCATGCTTACGGTGTTCTGCCTGTGGCGGGAATTGAGGTCGAATCTGCCGAATCTGTGCATGTTGTATGTCTTTTCCCGCGGTTGGAGGATGCCATGCGCTTCTGGCGGCAGCGGGTGCAGCCGATGATACCGCCTTTCAAAAACAAGCCGGAAATTTTCGGTGATCAGCTGTTTGTCGATGAGGAAGATGCCGTGGTCGGCACCGAGCCGATTTTGTTGATCAACTCGACCTCACTTTCCATCGAGGAGATTGCCGATGCCGCACGTGCTGAAGGGGGCGTCCCGTTTCCTGCGCACGTCGATCGTCCTGCCAATGGGTTGATTGAGATTTTGGGCGGATTCCCACCTGAGCCGGGGTTTGGTTGTGTTGAGTTCAACGATGCAGCAAACATCCCTTCGCTACGGGCCGCGCATCCTGCGCTGACTCCCTTGATTACGCTCACAAACTCTGATGCACATCGAATTGAGCAAATCAATGAGGCGGTAAATTCGCTTGCAATCGGCGATCCTGAGGAGGATGATGACGTGTTGCTTAAGCGTTTGTTTGCTTATCTGCGGGCACAACACAGATGAAGCAAAACGAAGATGGCATAATCGATAAAAAATTTACAAACAACTCGTTGATTTTTTGTGGAAAAAGTATAATTTTTTTGAAAAACAACAATTCCTATAGCTTTTTTTGCTTTTTTGTTGTATAATTATTTGGATATAGTCGACGAAAGTCGATTGGGCGTATGCCACATATCACATTTTTCAAATTCCATGTAAATCACTTGATCATTTTTACAGGAGGTATTTTGCAACCATGAAAAAGAAATTGACAACAGTTCAATTTCGCGGCACCAAAGAGCAGGAGGAAAAGCTGCTTGAGGTGATCGCAAAGCATCAGGGGACCAAGGGTGCCATGATGCCCATCCTGCAGGAAGCGCAGGAGATCTACGGCTATCTGCCCATTGAGGTGCAGAAGATCATCGCCGAGAAGACCGGAACACCGCTGGAGGAAATCTTCGGTATTGTTTCGTTCTACGCACAGTTTGCCCTCAATCCGAAGGGTGATGTTTCCATCGCTGTTTGTCTCGGTACTGCCTGCTATGTTAAGGGCTCCGGTGATCTGATCAAGAAGATCGAGGAAAAGCTGGGCGTTGAACCCGGCAGCACTACGCCCGACGGTAAGTACACCCTTGAGGCTACCCGCTGCATCGGTGCCTGCGGTCTTGCTCCCGTTCTCACCATCAACAATGATGTTTACGGCCGTCTGACCACCGCTGATCTCGACGGTATTCTCGAAAAGTATATGTAAGCCATGAAGGAGCTGTCGCTTAATATTCTGGATATTACGCAGAATTCCATCTCGGCGGGAGCAACGCACATCACGATTGCACTGACCGAGGAGGAAAACGGCCGCCTGACCCTGGTCATCGCAGACAATGGCTGCGGTATGACTGAGGAAGTGCTGCGCCGGGTCAGCGACCCCTTCTATACGACACGTACAACCCGCAAGGTGGGGATGGGCATCTCTCTTTTGACCTTGGCTGCCGAGCAGACCGGGGGAGAAGTGACTATCACCTCGGTGCATGAGTCGGTTGATCCCGTGGGACACGGAACGACCTTGACCGCCACCTTCGATACCCGAAGCATCGATTTTCCGCCGCTGGGAGATATGGTTGAAACCCTTAGTGTTATCATCCAAGGGCATCCGGAAATCGATTACAGCTTCCGCCATACCACGCCTGCACTTGCGGTTGGGTTGGAGACAACCGATCTGCGCGAAGTGTTGGGCGAGGATGTCTCGCTGGGCGAGTACGAGGTCATGCAGTGGATTGAGTCCTATCTGCGTGAGCAGTACAGCGGCGGGGACGGAAGCGAAGATGAAACAGTCTGATATTTTGATGAAATTTATTTCGGAGGTGCGATAGCACATGAAAAGTTTAGCTGAACTTGCTGCCATTAAGGAAAGAATGAAAGACAAGGTTGCTATCCGCGAGGGTTCGGGCTCGATCCGTGTCGTCGTCGGTATGGCTACCTGCGGTATCGCCGCCGGTGCACGTCCCGTGCTGAGCTCGTTTGTGGACGAGGTTAACCGCGCAGGTCTGACCGAAAAGGTTACTGTCACCCAGACGGGATGCATCGGTATCTGCCAGTATGAGCCTGTCGTTGAGATCTTCGAAGAGGGCAAGGAAAAGGTCACTTATGTGAAGATGACCGCCGAGAAGGCTGCCCGCGTTGTCGCCGAGCACATCAAGGGCGGCCGCGTCGTTGATGAATTTACTATCGGCAACAAATAAGCAGGAGGAATAAGTTACTATGATTCGCTCACATGTATTGATCTGCGGCGGTACCGGCTGTACCTCCTCGGGCAGCATTGCTCTGCGCAATGCCCTTGAGAAGGAGCTTGAAGCCAAGGGTTTGACTGAAGAAGTTAAAATTGTTTTGACCGGTTGCTTTGGCCTTTGTGCACTCGGCCCGGTTATGATTGTTTATCCTGACGGCACCTTCTACAGCATGGTTAAGCCCGAGGATATTCCCGAAGTTGTGGAAGAGCATCTGCTCAAGGGCCGCCCGGTTGAGCGCCTTGTCTATCATGAGCAGACCGGTGACCACCATGCGGCCACCTCGCTCTCCGATACTACCTTCTACAAGAAGCAGAAGCGCGTTGCACTCCGCAACTGCGGCGTCATCAACCCTGAGGTAATCGACGAGTACATCGCCATGGACGGTTATGCAGCACTGGGTAAGGTGCTGACCGAGATGACCCCCGATGAGGTTATCGATGTGATCCTGAAGTCCGGCCTCCGCGGACGCGGCGGCGCAGGCTTCCCCACCGGCCGCAAGTGGCAGCTTGCCCGCAACCTGGTTCAGGACGGCGGCAAGAAGTATGTTGCATGTAACGCCGACGAGGGTGACCCCGGTGCATTCATGGACCGCTCCATCCTCGAGGGTGACCCCCATGCGCTGATCGAGGCAATGGCCATTGCCGGCTATGCCATCGGTGCTGACGAGGGCTTCGTTTATGTTCGCGCTGAGTATCCCATCGCAATTCAGCGTCTCGAGATCGCCATCAAGCAGGCTCGTGAGTACGGTCTGCTGGGTACCGATATCTTCGGCACCGGCTTCAACTTTGACATTTCGCTCCGCCTTGGCGCCGGCGCATTCGTCTGCGGTGAGGAGACTGCCCTGATGACTTCCATCGAGGGTAACCGCGGTGAGCCCCGTCCCCGTCCGCCTTTCCCTGCGGTCAAGGGCCTGTTCGAGCGTCCCACCGTTCTCAACAATGTTGAGACCTACGCTAACATTGCGCAGATCATCCTCAACGGTCCCGAGTGGTTCTCTTCCATGGGTACCGAGAAGTCGGCAGGTACCAAGGTATTCGCCCTTGGCGGTAAGATCACCAACACCGGTCTGGTGGAGATCCCCATGGGTACCACCCTGCGCGAAGTCGTCGAGGAGATCGGCGGCGGCATCCCCAACGGCAAGAAGTTCAAAGCGGCTCAGACGGGTGGTCCTTCCGGCGGATGCATTCCTGCTCACCTGATCGACACTCCCATCGACTACGATAACCTGCTTGCCATCGGCTCCATGATGGGCTCCGGTGGTCTGATCGTTATGGACGAGGATAACTGTATGGTTGACATCGCCCGCTTCTTCCTCGACTTCACCGTAGACGAGTCCTGCGGTAAGTGTACCCCCTGCCGCGTCGGCACCAGACGTATGCTGGAGATTCTGGACAAGATCATCTCGGGCAACGGCGAGCTGGAGGATATCGATCGCCTGGAAGAGCTGGCTGAGTACATCAAGTCTGCTTCTCTCTGCGGCTTGGGCCAGACGGCACCTAACCCCGTTCTGTCCACTCTCCGCTACTTCCGCGACGAGTATATTGCTCACGTTGTGGATAAGAAGTGCCCCGCCGGCGTCTGCAAGAGCCTGCTCTCTTATGTGGTTGATGCCGACAAGTGTAAGGGTTGTACCGCCTGCGCCCGTGTTTGCCCTGTGGGTGCCATCAGCGGCGCGGTTAAGCAGCCTCACGTCATTGACACCGCCAAGTGTATCAAGTGCGGCGCTTGTGAGAGCAAGTGTAAGTTCAATGCCATTCTGAAGAAGTAAGAAAGGAGAATTGTGGATAATGGAAACGGTAAAGATTAAAATTAACGGCCGCGAATACGACGTGCCGAAGAATTCCACGGTTCTGGAAGCTGCCAGAGCAGCCAAGATCGACATTCCTACTCTCTGCTACCTCAAGGATATCAACGAGATCGGCGCATGCCGTCTCTGCCTGGTTGAGGTTAAGGGCGCACGTGGTCTGGTGACCTCCTGTGTATACCCTGTCAACGAGGGCATGGAAGTGTTCACCAACACCCCCAAGGTACAGCAGGCCCGCAAGCTCAACCTCGAGCTGCTCCTGTCCAACCATGAGAAGAAGTGCCTCTCCTGCGTACGCAGCACCGACTGCGAACTGCAGAAGCTCTGCCGCGACTACGGCGTTGAGGAGTCTCACTTCGGCGGTACCCGTACTCAGTACGAGATCGACGATTCCTCTCCCTCTATCGTGCGTGACAACAACAAGTGTATCCTCTGCCGCCGCTGCGTTGCTGCCTGCCACAAGATGCAGGGCATCGGCGTAATCGGCCCCAACGACCGCGGATTTGACACCCACATCGGCTGTGCATTCGAGGTCAAGCTGGCAGACACCACTTGTATCAACTGCGGTCAGTGCATCGTTGCCTGCCCCGTTGGTGCACTCTACGAGAAGGATGACACCCAGAAGATCATGGATGCTATCGCCGATCCCACCAAGCACGTTGCCATTTGCGCCGCTCCCTCCATCCGCGCTACCATCGGCGAGAGCTTCGGCTACGCCCCCGGTACTGATGTTGAGGGCAAGATGGTTGCCGCAATGAAGGCTCTGGGCTTTGACGGCGTATACGACATGAACCTTACCGCTGACCTCACCATCATGGAAGAGGCCACCGAGCTGCTTGACCGCGTCAACAACGGCGGTAAGCTGCCCCTCATCACCTCCTGCTCCCCCGGTTGGATCAAGTACTGCGAGCACTACTTCCCGCAGTTCACCGAGAACCTCTCCACCTGCAAGTCTCCTCAGCAGATGTTCGGTGCAATGTATAAGACCTACTACGCACAGAAGATGGGTCTTGATCCCAAGGATATCTTCTTCGTATCGGCTATCCCCTGCACCGCAAAGAAGTTTGAGGTTGGCCGCGACGGTCAGTCGGCCGCAGGCGTTCCCGATGTGGATGTTGCCATCACCACCCGTGAGCTTGCCCGCATGATCCAGAAGGCAGGCATCGACTTCTGCGCTCTGGATGACGAGAAGTTTGACGCTCCCTTCGAGATCGGTTCGGGTGCAGGCGCTATCTTCGGCGCGACCGGCGGTGTTATGGAGGCTGCTCTCCGTATGGCCGCTGAGGTTATCATGGGCAAGAAGCTTGAGAAGCTGGAGTTCGAGGATGTCCGCGGTATCGCAGGCATCAAAACTGCCGCTTACAAGCTGGGCGATCTTAAGGTCAAGGTTGCGGTTGCCAGCGGCACCGCAAACGCAAAGAAGCTGCTTGAGGCAGTTGAGGCAGGCGAGCTTGATGTTCAGTTCATCGAGATCATGGCTTGTCCCGGCGGCTGCGTCAACGGCGGCGGTCAGCCCTACCAGCCCGCAGTTGTTCGCAACAACGTCAACCTGCGCGAGCTTCGTGCATCGGTTCTGTACAACGCAGACGCCAAGATGGAGCTGCGCAAGTCGCAGGACAACCCCGCTGTCAACCGCCTGTACGAGGAGTTCCTCGGCAAGCCCGGCAGCCACAAGGCACACGAGCTGCTGCACACCCACTACGTCAAGCGCGGTATGTAAAAAATTCAGGGAGGAAGCTTTAGCGCAAGCCCCATAACGAAGTATTTATGTAAGAGGCGGTGTGACCGAAAAGGTCACACTGCCTTTTGCTATTCATACGGCTATCTTTTTGCCTTTGCATCTGCCATGCAGGGCGATGCAATCGTCTTCTTTGATGGTAGGCAAATCAATGATGCCGACAGCATTGTAGTAAATTTCAATCTTTTGTTTTCTATGTCCACTGCTCTTATCGGGAGCGTGGACTATTATTTTGTCAACCAAATCATTCACCATTTGAGCGGTCAGTTCTTGCGGATCGGTGTACTTGCGAACATTGGCAAGAAGCT
>JAFQVV010000040.1 GCA_017407835.1 Clostridia bacterium | reverse complement strand
CGGGCACTGCCGTCGTTTCGGGCACCGCCGTCGTTTCGGGCGCTGTTGTCGTTTCGGGCACTGCCGTCGTTTCGGGCACCGCCGTCGTTTCGGGCGCTGCCGTCGTTTCGGGCGCGGTTGTTGTTTCGGGCGCTGTTGTCGTTTCGGGCACTGCCGTCGTTTCGGGCACTGCCGTCGTTTCGGGCGGATTGGCTGCCCCGATATCAGCTTCATCACATGCGGTCAATCCAAGTGCCGCTGAAAGAAGCATACAAACCAAAAGCATCCACCCCAATATTTTTTTGCAGCATGCTGTCATTCTCATTTGGCGTTTCCCTCTGTATTCCAAGTATTTTGCTCTGCTCGCGGCTGTCATCATTTCTCCGCAAAGCACAACCTCTTGGTGTTATTGTATCATACCTATGCGAGAGCGCGCAAGCACTTTTCCCCATTCCGAATCCCGCCACTGCAAATTCAGCAAATTGCACATCGCATGGAATCCCCCGCAGACCAATTATGCTCTGCGGGGGATTGAGATTTACGGTATATTCAGTTAAAATCAAGACAGCATCGCGCGGTCGTTGGCAAATTCCTTGCCGCTGGCGCGGCTGAAGAGATCAAGCAGTTGTTCAACGGTGAGCTTTTTCTTCTCCTCGCCCTCAACATCGATGATAATCCGTCCCTCATGCATCATGATCAGGCGATTGCCGTGGGCAATGGCGTCCTTCATGTTGTGGGTAATCATCAGGGTAGTCAATTGGCTTTCGTTGACGATGCGATCGGTAATCTCCAACACCTTGGCGGCTGTTTTGGGATCAAGTGCGGCGGTATGCTCGTCGAGCAGAAGCAGCTTGGGCTGATTGAGGGATGCCATCAACAGCGTCACCGCCTGCCGCTGACCGCCCGACAGCAGCCCCACTTTGGAGGTCAGGCGTGTCTCAAGGCCGAGGTCAAGCGTCGACAGCAGCTGCCGATACTCGGCGCGCTCTGCCGCACGGATACCCCACGCCAGCCCGCGGCGTTTGCCCCGGCGCTTGGCCAGCGCGAGATTTTCATCGATCTGCATATCGGCGGCGGTCCCCAGCATAGGATCCTGAAAGACACGGCCGAGGAACTTCGCCCGCTTGTATTCGGGCATCGAGGTAATGTCGACTCCATCAATGATCACGCTGCCGCAGTCGGGCTTCCACACCCCCGCAATTGCGTTGAGCAGGGTGGATTTTCCCGCGCCGTTTCCGCCGATTACCGTGACAAAGTCGCCATCCCGCAGGGTGAGGTTGAGGTCGCGCAGGGCGACCTTTTCATTGACCGTGCCCGGGTTGAAGGTTTTGGTCAGATTTTTGATCTCAAGCATGATTCTCTCCTCCCTTGGTACGATGCGGTTTTGCGAAGAATCTCTTCTTCCAATAGGGTACAGCAAGGAAGACAGCAACAACTATGGCCGACAGCATCTTGAGCAGATCGGCATCCAGACCGAGGAAGATGACGGTCTGATAGACAAAGTAATAGATCACGCCGCCCAAAATCACGCCGCAGAGCCGCACGGCAAAGTTGGAGGAGATGCGCGAGACAACCGCCTCACCGATGATCACAGCAGCAAGGCCGATGACAATGGCGCCGCGCCCCATGTTGATATCGGCAAAGCCCTGATACTGCGCCAGCAGTGCGCCCGAGAAAGCAACGATTCCATTGGAGAGCACAAGACCGAGGATCTTGGTGAAATCCGTATTGATGCCCTGCGCACGGCTCATGCTCTGGTTGTTGCCGGTTGCACGCAGCGATGTGCCGAGCTCGGTACCGAAGAACCAATAGAGAATGGCAACCACCACCGCCACAAATGCAAGCAAAACCAAAATCGACTGCAGCGTCTTGATCTGCGCCAGCAAAAGTTCATATTTGCGAATGGGTAATGCAATGTTCGCCTTGCCCATGATTTTGAGGTTGATCGACCACAGCATAAGCTGCGTCAGAATTCCCGCCAGAATTGGGGGAATTCCCATAAAGGTATGGAGAACACCTGTGATCAGACCGCAGAGCAAGCCCGCCGCAAAGGCAGCCAGCATTGCCACCCAAACGTCAACCCCGCTTGTCACCAAAACGGCGCAGACCGCGCCCCCCGTACAAATCGAGCCATCAACCGTCAGGTCAGCCAGATCAAGAATCCGATATGTCAAGTAGACGCCGATTGCCATAATGCCCCAGATCATTCCCTGCGCCGAAGCACCCGGCAATGCGCCAAGCCAGTCCAAAAACATGCATATATTTCCTTTCGTATGGAGATTGCATAGAGCAGAATGGGGCTGCCGCACTTTCGTGCGGCAACCTCATCTTCTGCCTGTGCGGGAAAAATTAAATCAATCTTCAATGGCAACATAGCCCGCTGCCTCGAGCGCGGCGATGTCTACATTGAGTGCTTCGCAGTTGGCACGGTTATACTTCTTGGTGAAGTTCTCGGCATATGCGATCTCCATCTCGGCGATATCAGCCTCGCCCGTCAGGATCTTCGCAGCCATCTTACCGGTGGTCACGCCGAGATCATAGTAGCTGATGGAAAGAGTCGCAACACCACAGCCCGAGCAGATACCCTCTTCGCCGGCGATGATGGGCGTTCCTGTGGGCAGAACCGCGCCGTTGATGGCCTCGGTGCAGGTTGCAGCAGTGTTATCGGTGGGGATATAAATGACATCGGATGCGGCAGCGGCAGCAGCGGCAACAGCGGCGATATCATTGGAGTCGGAGAAAGCAAAATCGGCAACGGTAATGTTCTTTGCCTCAAGCAGCTCGCGGACTACCTTGACCTGATAAGCCGAGTTGGGCTCAGCCGAGCAGTAAAGCATGCCCACCGTCTTGGTGTCGGGGAAGAGGTCAGTGATCATTTCAGCCTGCTGATCAAGGGGCGCGAGATCGGAGGTACCCGACACATTGCCGCCAACCAGACCGTTAAAATTATCAATATCCAGTGCGGTGCCGTATTCGGTAACGGAAGTGCCGAGAACGGGAATGGTGGTAGTGCCGTTGGCAGCCGCCTGCAGCGAGGGAGTCGCATTCGCCAGGATCAGATCCACCTTCTTCGTGACGAAGTCAGTGATGATGGTGGTACAAGTGTTGGAATCGCCCTGGGCGTTCTGCTCAACAAAGGTCACATTTTCCTCACCCAGTGCCTCGATGAGGGCATCCTTAAAGCCCTGAGTTGCGGCATCAAGTGCGGGGTGGGGCTGGATCTGGCAGATACCCACGGTATAGGTCTTACTCTCCCCGCAGGAAGCGAGACAGAGGCAGAGAGAAGCTGTCATCAGGACAGCCAACATAACGGAAAGAATCTTTTTCATCTTATTTTTCCTCCAAATGTGATGAATATATGCAAAAGTATGCTCTACTTTTTACATCAATATCAATGGCAAATCAGCCAAAAAACAAAAATCGCCCCCGACAAACAGGGGCGATGAAGATCGCGGTACCACTCTGCTTTCCCCTCGCTCTTACGAGAGAGGGCTAATAAGGCTATATGTCTTTGCGATGTAACGGTCGCCCCCGTTGTACCTACTGTCGGTTCAGCACACGGCTCGCAGAAGGAACTTCAAACGGTACGGATCATTGTCTTGCACCAACCGACAACTCTCTGTTCTCCGCTGCCGCCTTACTTTTTTCTGCTCAAACGCCTTTGGAATATGTGTTTATTTTATCAGTGTTTTTATTGTTTGTCAAGAGGTTTTTGGATATTTATTTAATTTTCCTCATGTTTTTTCTCAATATTTGTTTAATCAATTCATAAAATCAATGGATCGGTTCGGATTGGTGCACCTATCCTGCATCCATATCTCCGAACTGAACAAAAAGAAAAAAGAAATTCTCCCGGGGCTTGACTTTTGTTCTGTTTTGTACTATAATGTGTCAGTTCGATGATTTTATCATTTTACATCATAATATAATTTATCAAATACTTATCGGAGATTTTATCATGGAAATCCTGCTCAGCTTATCCATCGCCCTGCTTTCGGGGCTTCTCCTCTCGCGTGGGGCTAAACTCCTCAAGCTTCCCGCCGTTACCGCTTATCTGGTGGCGGGTATTCTCATCGGTCCCTATCTGCTCGGCAGACTCGGCATTGGGGGACTTGGTTTTGTCAGCATGGAAAATGTCGAATCTTTCTCGCTGATCTGCGATGTTGCCCTTGGCTTCATCGCCTTCTCCATGGGAAATGAGTTCCGCCTTTCCGCACTCAAATCCATCGGCCGTCAGGCAACTGTCATCGGGATCTTTCAAGCCGTTGTGACCACCCTCGTGGTTGACGGCGTCCTGATCGGGCTGCATTTCGCCATGCCCGACAAGCTTTCTCTGCCCGCCGCCATTGTCCTCGGTGCCGTTGCCGCCGCCACCGCGCCCGCCGCCACGCTGATGGTTGTCCGCCAGTACAAGGCAAAGGGTCCGCTGACCAACATCCTACTCCCCGTTGTCGCGCTGGATGACGCGGTTGGTCTTGTCCTCTTCGCCATCTCCTTCGGTGTTGCCAAGTCGCTGACGCTGGGCAACGTCAATGTCGCGTCCGTCATTCTCGAGCCCATCCTCGAGGTTCTCCTCTCGCTGGGGCTTGGTCTGCTGATGGGCTTCCTCTTCAGCCTCACCGAGCGGTTCTTCCACTCGCGCTCCAAGCGTCTGGCCGTTTCGGTGACTTTCGTCTTTCTCACTGTCGCGCTGTCAATGCTCACCTTCAACATCGGCGGCATTCACATTGCTTTCTCCTCCCTGCTCAGCTGCATGATGCTGGGCACCGTCTTCTGCAACATCTGTGATTTTTCCGAAGAGCTGATGGATCGTCTGGATCGATGGACGGCGCCTCTCTACATTCTCTTCTTCGTCCTCAGCGGCGCCGAGCTTGAGCTGTCGGTCTTCGGCGACTTTGCCATTGTGCTGATCGGTGTCGTCTATGTCCTCGCCCGCTCGGCAGGCAAATACAGCGGTGCCTACATCAGCGCACGCGCCGTCAAGTGTGACCCCAACATCGTCAAGTATCTCGGCGTAACCCTCCTGCCGCAGGCGGGGGTTGCCCTCGGCATGGCGATGAAGTCGACGGCACTCGGCCCCGACGGACTGCTGGTCGCCAACATCACCCTTTTCGCCGTCCTCATCTATGAGCTGATCGGCCCCATGCTGACCAAAATCGCCCTGCTCAAAGCGGGTGATATCCGCCCCGAGGGTGCAGTCAGCGCACGTCGGCTTGCCGAAAAAGAATAAACGCTTTGTGCACACAGGGTGCCTCACCGGTCGGTGCGGCACCCTTTTTGTAAAAATTTTCTCTGCGCTGGAAAAATCGGCGCAAATGTGTTATACTGTAGATATCCACGTCGAAAGGAGAGCCTATGCAGTACTTCATCGCTTTTCTCGAAGGCATTATCACCTTTATCTCCCCCTGTCTGCTGCCCATGCTGCCCGTTTATGTCTCTTATTTTGCGGGCGGCGGTGAGCGGACTACGGCAAAGACCCTGCGCTCGGCGCTCGGCTTTGTCCTCGGCTTCACTGCCGTTTTTGTGGCAATGGGCGCGCTGGCGGGTTCACTCGGCACATTCCTGCGCACCTATGGGCGCATCGTTGATCTGATCTCGGGGCTGATCATCATCTTCTTCGGTCTGTGCTATCTGGGTGTGCTGCGCATCAATCTTTTTCGCGGAACTCGCGGCAAAGCGCATACCACCTCGCTCGGCTTCTTCTCCGCCTTTGTCTTTGGTCTCGTCTTCTCGGTCGGCTGGACGCCCTGTGTCGGCACCTTCCTCGGTTCGGCTCTGCTGATGGCGTCACAGCAAGGATCTGCCGTCATCGGCATCCTCATGCTCCTCGCCTACTCAATCGGTCTCGGTCTGCCCTTTATTTTGAGCGCACTTCTCATCGATCGGCTCAAAACCACCTTCGACCGCATCAAGGCGCATTACCGCATCATCAACCTGATCAGCGGCTCGCTGCTCATTCTCATCGGTCTGCTGATGGCTGTCGGGCTGATGGGGAAATGGCTCGCCCTGCTGAGCTGAACGCCATCCGCGAAAGGAGTTTTCTATGAAAAGCAAACAAAGCTTTTTGATCATTGCCATTGTCATGGTTTTGGTGATCGTCGTTGCCGCCGTTCTTTACCGCGATCTGGCAGACGATGCCGCCCCCGATGTGCTCTTCACCAACGCCCCATCGGAGACGTCGGGAACATCGACCACTGCGGCATCGGCACTGTCGGACACATCGACCACCGAAGCGGAGAACAAAGGCACCACCGTTCCCGCCCGCGATTTCACCGTCTACGATCGGGAAGGAAATCCCCACCGTCTCTCCGACTTTATCGGCCGCCCCATCATTCTCAATTTCTGGGCAAGCTGGTGCGGCCCCTGCAAAAGTGAGATGCCCGATTTTGACCAAGCCTTTGCCGAATACGGTGACCGCATCCACTTTCTCATGGTCAATCTGACCGATGGTCAGCAGGAAACGGTTGACTCGGCATGGGGCTATGTCAGCGGTGCGGGCTACAGTTTCCCCGTTTACTATGACACCGATATAAACGCCGCCACAGTCTACGGCGTTTACGGTATTCCCACCACCTACTTCATCGATGCGGAGGGAAATATCGTCGCCGGTGCACAGTCGGCGCTCGACTATGCCACCCTGCAAAAAGGGATCAACATGATCCTGCCCCCGACATAATCCGCAAAAGAAGGGATATTTTTCCCCTGCCCCTTGCGTCGGGCGGCATTCTGCGCTATACTATGATGTGAGATGATCAATACAAGGAGATCCGACCATGTCCAACCAAAACCGCTTACCCCGCGCCGCCGCCCTGCACGATCTCTCCTGCGTCGGGCGCTGTGCGCTGACCGTCATTCTGCCAACCCTCGCCGCCATGGGCATTCAGCCCATTCCCCTGCCCACCGCGCTGCTGTCCACACACACCGGCGGCTTCACCGACCTCTTTTTCGCCGATCTGACCGACGAAATGGAGAAAATCGCCGCGCACTGGAAAACGCTATCCCTCGATTTTGACGCAATCTACACCGGCTTTCTCGGCTCGGCTCCGCAGATTGACACCGTTTCCCGTTTTATCGGCGAATTTGGTGAGGGTGCGCTGATCCTCGTTGACCCCGTCATGGGGGACGACGGGCTGCTGTACTCGACCTACACCCCCGAGATGGTTAATCGCGTCCGCGAGCTTTGCGCGCACGCCGATCTCATCACCCCCAACCTCACCGAAGCCTGTCTGCTCTGCGGGCTGCCCTACCGCGACACCGCCGAGCTGTCAGCACCCGAAGTGCGGGATTTTGCTGACGAACTGCTTGATCGACTCTCTCACCTCGATGCACCCGCCGTTCTGCTGACCGGTCTGCCCCACGGGGGTGTCATCAGCGTCGCAGGTTCGGTGGAGGGAGATCGCTTCTGTTTCTCGCACGAGAGGGTGAGTGCGGGCTACCCCGGCACAGGCGATCTCTTCGCCTCGGTGCTCCTCGGACGCCTTCTGCGTCAGCGGGGCAAACTAACCGCCGACCGCCTACAGACCGCCGCTGATTTTGCCGCACATTTCACCGGCCGCGCCATCGCCCACACCCTCGCCGCAGGCACACCCGTCCGTGACGGCGTCCTGCTGGAGGCGCTTTTGGGCGAGCTGATATAAGGTCATGGGGCTGTGCGCCCCACACCTGCACCAAGGGGGTACTTTTTAAAAAAAGTACCCCCTTGGATCCCCCCAAAAACTGCAGCAAATTTTATTTATGAAAGTTTTTGAAGAGGGGTTCGGGGAGGGACTTTTTTCAAAAAGTCCCTCCCCGAGGTCTTTATTTATTCACACTTCGCCAGATATGCCTTCTGTGCTTCGCTGAGCACATCAATGCCGGCACCGAGGGCTGCGGCTTTGATGGCGGCGACTTCCACATCGATCTCGCGCGGGACGGCGTAGACCTTTTTCTGGAGCGTCCCTTTGGTCTTGGCAAGGTACTCAAGGCTCTTGGCCTGGATGGCAAAGGACATATCCATAATTTCGGCAGGGTGACCGTTGCCCGCGGCAAGGTTGACCAGACGTCCCTCGGCCAGCAGGTTGAGGAAGCGCCCGTCGGGCATATGGTAACCGGTGATGTTGGGCTTGCGCTCCCACACGGTGTCCGCCATGTCGGCGAGTGCCTTCTTGTCCACCTCCACATCGAAATGACCGCTGTTGGCCAGCAAAACACCGTCCTTCATCACGGCAAAATGCTCGCGGCGAATCACATCGCAGCAGCCTGTGACAGTGATAAACAGGTCGCCCAAAGGAGCGGCTTCATCCATGGTTTTGACGGTAAATCCATCCATGACCGCCTCGATCGCCTTGACGGGATCGATTTCGGTGACGATGACCACGGCACCCATGCCCTTGGCGCGCATGGCAATACCCTTGCCGCACCAGCCGTAGCCTGCGACCACCACCGTTTTGCCTGCGATCATGAGATTGGTGGTGTTCATGATGCCGTCCAGCGTCGATTGCCCCGTGCCGTAGCGGTTGTCGAAGAGATGCTTGCAGTCGGCGTCGTTGACGTCGATCATCGTGTAGTCAAGCTGACCTGCCGCCTGGCGGGCAAACAGGCGGTGGATGCCCGTTGTCGTCTCCTCCGCGCCGCCGATGAGGTTGCGGCCGTAGGCGCGGCAATCCCCGTGGAGCAGCGAAGTCAGGTCGCCGCCGTCATCGATCATCAAATCGGGGACGATGGAGAGGGTTCGCTTGAGATGCTCGGTATATTGTGCCTCGCTCACGCCGCGATAAGCATTGACGGTAAATCCCTCGGCGGCAAGGGCGGCGGCAACATCATCCTGGGTGGAGAGGGGATTGCAGCCGGTGACGGCAACCTCGGCACCGCCATTGCGCAGAACCTTAGCAAGGTAAGCAGTCTTTGCCTCGAGGTGAATGGACATGGCAATCTTCATCCCCGCGAAGGGTTTTGTCTTGATAAATTCCCCCTCAATGCGGGAGAGGACGGGCATATAGCTGCGCACCCAATCGATTTTATCTTTGCCAGACTTGGCAAGGCTGATGTCTTTGATATCGTTCATGGAAGTTCTCCCTGTTATGTAGAATAATTACCTATAGTATAACAAACACCGGGCAAAATGTCAACCGCATTTACAAAAAGGCAAAACAAAGGGGGTGCCGCACAAGCAAGTGCGACACCCTCTCTTCGTTTACGCCTCAATTCCCGCCATGGCAAGAATATCGGCTTTGCTGCGAACGCCGACCGAACGGGCAACTTCCTCGCCGCCCCGCAGAACAACCAGCGTCGGAATGCTCATCACGCCGAACTGCTGCGCCAGCTCAACCTGCTCATCCACATTGACCTTGCCGACCACCAGTGCGTCACAAGTTTCCGAAATCGCATCAATGGTGGGGGTAAGCATACGGCAGGGGCCGCACCAGGGCGCCCAGAAGTCGAGCAGAACAGGCAGCTCTGTTGCCGTAATCTCTGCGTAATTTTCCTTTGTTACCGAAATAGCCATTGTTATTCTTCCTTTCTTTTGTTTGATATGCATCCTCCGCCGGTCCCATGGGCGGCGGATATTGAATTAGTATGTCCCGATTTCCGCACGGCTTTCGTCCAAGTGGGAAATCGCACCGCCAAGCTTGCCCGTATAAATCAGCCGAAGCTCGGGAATGGCGGTAAAATCCATCGGCTGCATCAGCGACACGGGGCGGGGAAGCGTGCAGGCACCACTGAGTTCCAGCATATACGCCACAAACTGCGAGCAGAGGTAGTGATGCTTCCGCTCAAGAGGAATGCCGAAATAGGTCAGTACCGCGCCGAGAAAATTGTATCGGTAAGCAGGATAATTTTCGGTGCAGACCGCGATCTTCCGCTCCAGACGCGCATAGGCATCATCCGAGATATCCAGCGCATAGAGTGCGCAGGGCTGATGTGCATTACGGGCAAAAATTCCCGCCTGCAGACGTTCTTCAATAAACCCGCCGATGAGCGGATTGTTGATCCGCCGCCGCCCGAAGCTGTAAAAGCAGTCAAGCGTGGGCGAGAGCGAAATCGAGCTGTGGTTATAGCGGCAGGCCGTCATCAGACGGATCAGCCGTGCGCAGTTGGTATTGCTGCGCGAGAGCAGAACATAAATTGTATGCATGGTTCATCTTCGGGCGAGTGGTCAGGTTGCCCACTGCGCCTGTGCGGCGTAGTAGTCGAGCACGCCCTGCGCGATTGCCTCGCCCGTTGCGGCGATCACGTCGGCGTTCTGCATTTTTTCATATTCCTCGACACAGGTAATAAATCCAACCTCAATCAATGTCGAGGGGAAGCGCGCATTGCGGCAAAGCGCCAGTCTCTGCTCGGCGGGGTCCCGTTCATAGCGGTTGAGCGCCGCCGCCGTCGAAGCAGAGACACACTCGGTCAAAAGGCGCCCTGCATCGGCATAGTAAAGCCCGACCAGTCCGCGCACGCGGGTGATATCGGTGGAATAGGGCATGGAGTTTTGATGGATCGAAATCGAGAGATCGGGCTCAAGCTCATCGAGCAGAATGACGCGGGCGTTGATATCCACCGTCACATCGGCATCACGAGTCAGAATGACGTTCGCACCCAGTCGGCGCAGCTCCTCTGCCGCGGCGAGGGTGATGGCAAGATTGAGGTCAGCCTCGTCCACTGCGGCAATGCCGCTGCCCGCACCCTGCGGGCCGATTGCACCGCTGTCACTTCCGCCGTGTCCGGCATCAAGGACGATGGTCTTACCCGTCAGCGGTGTATCGCTGTCGGGCAGCACCTGGGGATTGCGCAGATAAACCAGCGTCATGCCCCCCTCGGCGTAGTCAAATTCAAATCCGTAGAAATTCGCGGGATCCCGCAGGGTCAGCGCCAGCTTGATGCTGTTTGCCTTGGTACTCTTCGCCCAAGCGGCCTTGGTAAAGAGGGGGTTATCCCGCATCTGAATCTCACCCGTCCAGCTCGTGTCCACATTGTACAGCGAGAGATAGAAGATGCCGTTTTCACAGTAGCCGTTCATGGGAATGGTGTTCTTGGCATCAATTAAGATAACGGTATTTCCCTCGGCCGTGCCAACCGCGATCTGGCGGATGGCCGCGATATCGATCTCGGTGCCGGCATCCAGTTCACGGACATTAGTTTGGGCGATATACCCGCCCACGCGAAGCAGATAGTATCCGTTCGCCTGGGAGACGGCGTAATCGCGCATCCCCGCCACCTGGGGGGTAAAGTCGTCATAGTACCACGTGTTGTAGCCCAGTTTCAACTCGGCATGATCACGGGTAACTTCAACGGGGATCACAGCTCCGCTTCCCATGACGCGCACATCGGCACCGCGAATAATTGCGCTCTCATTGCCGCGGCTCGCGCGGTAGGTGATGGTACCGAGCGAATAAATCTCTCCCTCGGCGGCAGCGGGAAGTGTCACACTGCCCGAATAGACGGCGGCGGTATAATCCTTACGTCCACTCGACTTGCCCTCCTCCTGCAGCGTAACCGATTGATTGCCCACAATGGCAACCACTGTGCTGCCCGTCGGAGCGGTACAGGAAAGCGTCAGCTTGCTGCCCGCCGCCGCACTCACGTCGGAAGCAGGTGCCCCCACGCGGATGAGATAGCCATCCAGCGTCTCGGTTGTCGTACCGCCCGTACTCGGGCGGATCCCGCGATTGATAACATAGGGAATTTCCTCACCGTCATAGGTAAAGACAAAGCTGTTCTCGCCCTCAGCGAGATCAACATACAGCGAGAAGTAGCCGCTCTTGGTGCGGCTGACCGGACGCCCGTCAAAAAGAAGCGTCTTTGTCGGGTCGGAAGAGCCGATGAGATAAGTCGATGCCCCATCAATCCACGCGCCGTTGGCGGGGGATGTAACCTGCAGCTTGGCGCCGTTGGAGACGGGATCGGTATAGATGATCTCCTCGGCATACATCGCGCGCAGCTCATCGGTCAGCCCGTTCGTGTTCGCCACAATATCGGGGTAGCCGTAGTGTATGCTGCCGCGGTAGCCCAGCTCGCTGCGGGCATATTCGATCTGCTGGCTCAGCTCACCGGCAGGATCGGTCCATGTCGCATAATTGTAAACGCCGTGCGAGATAAGCAGATCGACACCTGTTCCGTCCACCTGCGCGTTCCACCAGCGAACCAGCACATCATACGGTGCGACGGCGGTCGAGAATCGCCAGTAGATCTGCGGTGCGATATAATCGATATATCCACCCTCAATCCAAGCAAGCGCATCACAATAAATTTCGTCATAAGCCGAAAGACCGGATGTAGCACTGCCGCCGTTCTCACCGTCATCGTTCTGCCAAATGCCGAAAGGCGCAATGCCGAAAAGGCACTCCTCATCAATTGCTTTGATGGCCAGATAACACCCCTCGATGAGGGCATTGATATTCTCCCTCCGCCAATCATCGCGGTCGGCTCCGCCGCCGTATGCGGCATAAGTATCATCATCGTCAAAGGCAACTTTGACCGATTTCCCGTCCACTTTCTCGGTGGTGGGATAAGGATAGAAATAATCATCGAAGATCACGCCGTCCACATCATAATTCCGTACAATTTCGGCGACACCGTCAATGACGTACTGGCGAACCTCGGGGAGCCCGGCATCAAAGTAGAGCTTTCCGTCGGCATAAGGAATCACCCAATCGGGATTCTGCCGCGCAGGATGATTTTCGGCCAGCGCCTCGACATCGGTCTCGGGTTTGGACGCTGACCCCGATGTCACGCGCAGAGGATTAACCCATGCATGCACGCGGATATTGCGGGCGTGTGCTTCCTCAAGCAGATATGCCAGCGGATCAAATCCATCAGGCAGCTCACTCCCCTGTTCCCCCGTCAAATAGCGAGAGGTGGGAAAAAGCGTTGAACGGTAGAGGGCATCTGCTGTGGGACGAACCTGAAAATATATGGCATTGAAGCCGTTTTCCTCACAGGTGTCGAGAATGGCGTCAAGCTCGGCAGCAAGGGTGAGCGCGTCAAGTCCCGCCTTCGAGGGGTAATGCAGATTCATCACTGAGGCAATCCAAACTCCGCGCACCTCGGCATCGGGGTTGAGAATCCCCTCTCCCCCCTGCTCGGGGGCAACATATTCAATCGGCTCAACACGGTCAAGTGTCGGCTGTGCGGCATTGGCGTCGGCGGCAGCCGATGAATCGGTGCAGGCGGTGAGTGTACTGACAATAGGAGAGAACAAGATCATCGCCGCAAGCAGAAGGCTGGCGATTTTGGGCGAGAGCAACTGCAGATCGTGCGTTTCCATGGGCGGTGTCCTTTCTTGATTATGGATGAAAAGTTGTCCACGCTCCAATCTATGCGCGGCACAACCGACGTATACGAACAAACATCACGGCAAGTGCCGAAAAAAGGGGCACAATCCGTCGTATTTTAGTATACCATAAGCGCGCCGCGCTGTCAAAGGTATTTCATATAAAAGGTAAAAGTTTACAAAAATCTTCTTGGGGCGCATCTGCCCTCTTGACAATGCCGATGGCCCGTGCTATAATAAACATCATAATGTTACGATCAACGCAAGCAACATAGAAAGGAACAAATTATGCCATACGTAACCAGTCAGAAGATGCTGCTTGATGCACAGAAGGGCGGATATGCCATCGGTGCATTCAACGCAGAAAACATGGAGATGGTCATGGCCATCATCGCCGCAGCCGAGGAAATGAAGGCCCCCGTCATGATCCAGACCACCCCCTCCACCGTAAAATATGCGGGACTTGACCTCTACCGCGCCAACGTGTACGCGGCAGCCGCCAAAGCAAAGGTCGATGTTTGCCTGCACCTCGACCACGGCTCCTCCTTTGATCTTGCCGTTCAGGCAATCCATGCGGGTTATTCGTCGGTGATGATCGACGGCTCGCACAGCGCTTTTGAGGACAACATCGCCGTCACCCGCGCCGTCGTCAACGTCGCACATCCCTGCGGCATCCCTGTCGAGGCCGAACTGGGCAAGGTCGGCGGCAAGGAAGATGACCTCGAGTCGGACGGCTGCGGCTATACCGATCCCGAGGATGCCGTCCGTTTTGTTGCCGAGACCGGCATTGACTCGCTGGCCGTTGCCATCGGCACCGCACACGGCGTCTATGTCGGCACCCCCGTGCTCGACGTTGACCGTCTGCGCGCCATCCGCCGCGTGGTGGAAATTCCCCTCGTTCTCCACGGCGCATCGGGTCTGTCGGATGAGGCAGTCCGCGAAACCATCGCTGCCGGCATCTGCAAGGTTAACTTCGCCACCGAGCTGCGTATCGCTTACTCGGACGGCATCAAAGCTGCCCTGGCTGCCGATCCCGATATGTTCGACCCCAAGAAATACGGCAAGGCCGGCATGGCACGCGTCACCGAACTGGTGAAGGCAAAGATCGCCGTCTGCCGAGGCTAAGGACGTGGGGCGCTGCCCCACACCCCCGCAAAAACTTGCAAAAATTGTTTTTATGAAAGTTTTTGAAGGTTCTCAGGGAACTTTTCAAAAAGTTTCCTGAGTGGGGTGCAGGGGAAAAGCCCCTGCCCATCAACAAATTAAGGAGAGATACAAATGAAAGCTGCTGTTCTTTACGGAAATGAAGATATCCGATATGATGATTATCCGACGCCCGAGGTAAAGCCGGGTACGGTCAAGGTTCGTGTCCGCGCCAGCGGTATCTGCGGCTCGGATATTCCGCGTGTCCTGCACAACGGTGCGCACTTTTTCCCCATCGTGCTTGGGCACGAGTTCGCGGGAGATGTGGTTGAAGTCGGCGAGGGCGTGACCAATGTCGCTGTGGGCGACACGGTGTCGGGTGCACCTCTGGTTCCCTGCATGGAATGTGCCGACTGTCAGCAGGGCAACTATGCGCTCTGCCGCCACTACAGCTTTATCGGCTCGCGTGAGCAGGGCAGCTTTGCCGAATACGTAGTTATCCCCGCGCGCAATGCCATCAAATATGACCCCTCCATCCCTTACATCCAGGCGGCAATGTTTGAGCCTGCCGCTGTTGCACTGCACGGTGTAATGTGCAACGACTTTACCGGCGGCGGCTATGTTGCCGTGCTCGGCGGCGGTACAATCGGTATGTTCACGGCACAGTGGGCTCGCATCTACGGCGGCCGCAAAGTGGTTGTGTTTGATTTGATCGACGAGCGCCTGGAGCTGGCACGCGAACTGGGTGCCGATGCAACCATCAACACCTCCGCGCCCGACTTCATGGAGCAGGCCAAAGCGCTGACGAACGGTCACGGCTTTGACTACGTCTTTGAGACGGCAGGTGCCACGCCAACCATGAAGATGGCATTCGAGCTTGCCGCAAACAAGGCCCACGTCTGCTTCATCGGCACACCGCACGTTGACCTCACCTTCACCCCCAAGCTCTGGGAGTGCATGAACCGCAAGGAATTCAAGCTGACCGGCTCTTGGATGAGCTACTCCGCACCCTATCCGGGCGTCGAGTGGCAGATCTGCGCAGACTGCTTCGCCGACGGCAGACTCCGCTTCTCGGATAAGCTGATCCACCGCGCATTCCCCCTCTCGCAGGCTGACGAAGCCTTCGCACTCTACAAAACACCCGGTGCCGTCAAGGGCAAGATTATGCTCCTCGGCGAATAATCCATACATAAAGCAGGTGCCGCGCAAATTTGCGCGGCACCCGTTTTTTGTTCTGCCTCACACAAGATACAACCTGACAAAATTCGCGCTTCGTGCTATACTGAATTCCGCACAGGGAGGGGGAGGAAGGAAGGCGGTGCGAATCCGCCGCGAACCCGTCGCCGTGTTGGGTTTTGATGTGCTGCCCGATATTCGCCGCGAATATCGTGTCCACTGCCGAAAGGCGGGAAGGCGGCAGTGCAGCGTCGGCTATCGCCGACACACCCTCAGCCGAAAGACTTTGCCCCCGTGTATGCAGTTCCGCGCGTGTCGGAGCGGCTTTGCCGCAGCTGTGTCCTCTGCGCAAAAATACATCAAAGAAAGAAAAGGAATTACGAATCATGAACAACACATGCAAACACACACTTCGTTCGGTTTCGCTCTTCTTCCTTGCAGTGCTGATCGCGGCTATGGCACTCTGCACAGGATGCGCAGACGCGCAGACACAGCCGGGAGAGAAAACCATCACCGTCGACATTGTCTTCGCCGACGGAACAACCACCACCGAGACCATCACCACCGACGCGGAATACCTGCGCGGGGCGCTCGAGGAAAAGTCGCTCATTGCCGGCGATGAGAGCGAGTACGGTCTTTTTGTCAAAACGGTCGCCGGCGTGACCGTCGATGAGAGCAACCAGGAATGGTGGTGCTTCACCAAAGGGGGAGAAGCCCTCTTCACCGGTGTGGACACAACACCCATCGCCGACGGGGACAAGTTCGAGATCACACTGACTGTCGGGTATTGATCGATGGCCAAACCCTTTCGCCGTCCGGCAGAAGGACGTCTGCTGTCGCTGGTGCTTGGCGCAATGTTCGGCGCAATTCTGCACATTTCGCAAATCGTGCTGGCGGGGCTGCCCAACATTGAGTTAGTCTCTTTGCTCGTCATTGTCTGGACACGGGTATTCCGGTTCGGCGCGTTGCCCGGGATCGGAGTTTTCGTCCTTCTGCAGGGCCTGCTTTACGGCTTCGGCATTTGGTGGATGTCTTATCTCTACATTTGGTTTATCCTGTGGGGAATTGTCATGCTCATCCCCCAACGTACCGTCCGCCCTCCCCTCCGCGCGCTGGGCTGGGCTGCCCTGTCGGGGGTGTACGGCTTTGCGTTCGGTGCACTGACCGCCATCCCGTGGCTCATCACAGGAGGTCCGTCGACGGCACTTGCTTACTGGCTTGCAGGGATTTCCTTTGATATCCCGCACGCCATCGGCAATTTTGCCTTCGCACTGGTACTTGCCGTGCCCTTGATGGAAGTTCTGCGGCGAATCGGACGCTCGACACATATCCTAGGATAAAACCGATTTTCCCACGCAAAGCGGCTTATTTCCCGTGTGCCGATACGACAGTAATTCCGTAAAAAATATAATTTTACGGCATCTGTCTGACAGGATTGGAAAACCACTACGAAAAGAACGATGTCGAGTCGAAAGACTTAGCATCGTTCTTTTTCTATCCAAAACACTTGAAATCACTATGCCCATGGGAGCAGCAATATTCCACGGGCATAGTTCTAATGTCCAAACAGACAAACACAACCGATCCGCAAATTTCTATTTACCATTTTTGAAAATCTGTTGAAAATGGTAAGAAGCCGTGGTATAATATTATACGTGAGGTGATGTGCCATGAAACTTATTGCTCGAAATCATTATTTAGAAAAACTTACGGGTGTAATCGGCACTCCGGATATTAAGGTCATCACGGGTGTTCGCCGCAGCGGAAAGTCCAAGCTGCTGGAAGCGTTCAAAAATTATATCCAACAGAATGTACCCGACCACAACATCATTCAAATCAACTTCAACTTACCGGAGTTTGACCATCTACTTGAGTACAGACCTTTGTACGACTACATCAATTCGCAGTATGCAGCGGGCAAAGAAAATTTTGTTTTGATTGATGAAGTCCAGATGTGTACCGACTTTGAGAAAGCAATCAACGGTCTGCACGCATCCGAAAAATTTGATATTTATATTACCGGCTCAAACGCCTTCCTTTTGAGTTCTGACCTTGCGACGTTGTTTACAGGGAGAACATTTGAAATCAAGGTATTCCCGTTCTCGTTCAGCGAATATATGCAGTATTTTGGTTACAGCGACAAGTATGCCGCCGTTGACAAGTATATGATTGAGGGTGGTATGTCCGGTTCCTATCTGTATAAAGATCAAGAAGCCAAGTATGACTATATTGCCGACGTTTTCAACACCTTGATTGTCCGTGATATTCGCAAGAAATATAAAATCCGTAATATGCAGTTGATGGACAGACTTGTGGATTTCCTTATGGACAATATCTCTAATTTGACCTCTGCACGAAATATCACGAACACATTCAACGGCTTAAAGGAAAAGGTTAACCACGTTACCATTAGTTCTTATATTCAATATCTGTGCAATGCCTTTGCTTTTTATAAAGTTCGCAGATACGACATCAAGGGCAAAAAGTATCTTTCAAGCAACGACAAGTATTATCTGAGTGACCATACCTTCCGCTATGCCAAGCTCGGCACGAAAAATATGGACTACGGCAGAATCCTTGAAAACGTGGTTGCCATAGAGCTGCTCCGCAGAGGGTACGAGGTCTATGTCGGTGTGCTTTACAAGAAAGAAATCGACTTTGTTGCCATCAAACGTAACGAGAAGATTTATATACAGGTTTCTGACAACATCAGCGATGACAAGACCTTTGAGCGTGAGGTTTCGCCGTTGCTTCAAATCAAGGATGCGTATCCCAAGATGGTCATTGCTCGTACTCGACACGATGAGTATCAATATGAGGGTGTGAGGATTGTCGATATTGCAGATTGGTTGTTGAACAATTAAACTGTTTACCAAAATTAAAAACAACGTGATTTTGGATAGTAATAAATAAGAAAATGAAGGGGAATTAAAAATGGATTTTATGAGAGATATCTTCAACAAGAGTATTCCAAGATTTGGTTATGTTATTGAAAAAGACAACGGGATAGATATTGTTGTTATTTTAGGTGTTAGTAACGTAGAAAAAATAGGAAAATATCCTTTTGAGGATAGAATATATCAAATCAACAAGAAAATGCAATCTATATATAACCAAAAAGAATTATCCGATAATGATAAAATTCAATTAGTTGAGCTGCTGGAAGAAATGAATAAGTTTTGCGAACCACAAGATTATAAGGTGCTTGCTACAGGATACGAACAGGAAGCTTTTGTGAATAGATTAACTGCAAACGAAAGCAAACAACTTGACGAACAGTTACAAATGTTAAATGTTTGTCGTAATCTTTATCCTAAGTTTTCAAACAGATTTAAGCGTTAAGGAGAAAAAATATGGCACTTATAAAATGTCCAGAATGCGGAAAAGAGATTTCAGATAAAGCTCCTGCTTGTATTCATTGTGGTTATCCATTGTCCTTGCTTAATAATGAAAAGGCAAAGAGCACTACCGTGGAAAAGCAGAGTAATACAGAAGTAAAATCAGATCAAAAGGAATACTCTTTCAAGATAATAAACTGTAACGGAAGCAATGCTAAAATGATTATTACGTTAAAGAACAAATTCCATTACAGTCTTGAAGATGCTAAAGTAGCAATATTGAATTTGCCGCTTGTGATTTCTATTAAAGAAAACATTACAGAAATTAAAAAGTTGGCTCAAGAATTTACCGATGCCGGAATCGAGTACGAAGTTTTTGAGGGTGAAAATAAACTGGAATTTAATTTGGTAATGAAAGATAAAGTTGCAAAATATACCAGCCAATCAAATTATTATTCAAATTTTAGGAAATGCCCATCTTGTGGGAGAACAACCGAGAATCCCGAACTGAGCTTTTGCCCAAATTGTAGTGTTCCTTTTGTTAGAGTTTCCAAAAAACAAGAAGCTTCTATGAATGTTCAGGTCCCCACTACTGAAGAAAAAAAGATTCCCAAATGTCCTAAATGTGGCGCAACCGCTATTGCTACTATCAACCGCGGATATTCTATTGTATGGGGATTCTTAGGAAGCGGAAAACCCGTAAATGTTTGCCAAGTTTGCGGACATAAATTCAAACCGGGAACATAACTGTCGATGCGTAGAATTCAGCACCAACGGTGCGTAGCCAATTTCTTTGAAATTGTTAAAGGGTTTGGGATGTTTCCCAACAAGTACGCACGAGTGGGTACCTCGGTGCATTGCTTGCCAAGTCTGAAATCGCAGAGTGTACGCACACCTGCTGTGCTTGCTATTCTCCGTTTTCTCATAATAGCAAGTGCCATTTCTTTAGAACAAAAGACCGCAAGGCTGAGGTCAAAAGCCTCCAACAAGTTATAGAAGAACAGGCATGACCGAAATCATGCCTGTTCCAAGAAAATTGCGAATTACTGTTCTACCGGCAGGGAGCGGCTTTGCCGCTATTTTTGCGGGGCTGGCGTTAAAACGCCAGCCCCGCATTTGGTTCGCTAACTCAGCAGCCGCAGCCGCAGCCGTTGCTGAAGGTGCTGCCGCAGCCATTGCCGCAGCCGCAACCATTGTTGCTGAAGAGGATGATCAGGATGAGGATGATCAGCCAAGTGCAGGAATTGTTATCGAAGAGATTGCAGAGGCAGTTATTCATAGGTCAGTTCTCCTTTGATGAATTTGTCGGGCGTCTCCGCCCTACACTGTCATCATATGTCCCTGCGCGAAAAGTGTGCAGATATGTCGAGCACTGCCTCGGCTTATGTGGGCTTACTCCAGCGTCAGGCTGTCCGCATTGAGAAACGCGTTGGCGGAGAGTACACTGTCGGTCGGCAGACGGCTTTCGGCTCCGCAGACTGTACAGTAAACGCGGATGCAGTCATCCAGCACCTCGACCTCGTATTCGCCGCCGTCGGCACAGCGGCACTTGATTTGCCCTTCCGCTTCAAGTTCACGAATCACAAACAGAATAATGTCAAATATCTGCGGATCGGTCAGTGTTCTGTCGCGGTGGAGCGCGTCAAAGCTCTCCACCCCCGATTCCTCAAGCAGCTCGAGCAGCTCAAGCTCATTTTTCGCCAATGCGGCTTTGACATGATTGGTCTCGCCGATAAAGCAGGAATGGAGATCGGAATAAGGGCAGGAGAGCGTGAACAGCTCCCGTCCGAAGAAAAGAGAAGAAGATATTGTATACTGATGCGGCTTAGCGCATAAAATGCAGGGAACAGTTAAGCGAATTTTGCCGTCGCGCGAACGCTGAATGATCAGCTCGCTCTCGCCGCAATCGCATTTGAGTTTGAGCATATCGCCCGAAAGCGAAAAAAATCCGATCGCGCTCATAATGCCCGCGCCGCAGTGCGGACAGCGATAGGCGATGGTGGTTTGTTTAGGCGTTAAAACCATACTGAATTCCCTTTCCTTGTCACATAATTCAATAGTCAGTATATTACGCGCGATTCCATTTGACTATACATTTGAGAGAAAATCCTTATTTTTACATTTGCTTGAACCGCATCCAGCGCCGAATCAGCAGAAGCGAGACAAGCAGTGCAACGCCCACCAAGACAAGCCAAAATACAATTGTTCGGTTCCAGCCTCCGCTTTGCGCCATCAAACCGGTCAGATAAGCCGCAACGCCGTTTCCGATCGCGCTGATCGAATTGAGTACGCCTGTGATGGTAGACGCAATACCGTAGCGTCCGAATCGAAGCGGAATGATTCCCATAAACAGCGTATTGATCCCGGTGAGCAGGACAATAATCACAGCCAACAGAACGAGCATCGTCCAAATAGAATGCATCCCTGCCGTGAGAACCAGCACAAGCCCAATACCAACCAGCACATAGAGGAACGAGATTGATTTCATCTCGTCATGCAGCCAATTCATCAAAATAAAGCGGGCTATCATCGCGCCAAAAATCGCCGCAAGTGGAATAACAGTTGAAATTGCCACCGTAAAGCTGGGCTCGGCAGAAAAAATTTCGGTCAGCAAGGTGGGTGACCAAACCGTGATGCTCTCTTTCACGATCGAAAAAGCACCAATCGAGATCATCATGACAAATGCACCCGACATGACCATCGGCCCGATCAAATCATGCTTGGGCTTGACGCTTGCCTTGCCGCTCTCCCGGGAATTCGGTGTATATTCAACCCGCGACACACATTTCGCGCTGAAAAACCGAGAAAAAACGATCCAACACATTGCAACCAAGCCAAGCCAAAGTGCCGGGACAAGGAAACAAAACTGCCAAGACCAGTATTTCATAATCGCAGAGCAAAGGAGATTGGAGGTCATCGTCCCCACAGCAGTTGAAGCAAACAAGTTTGCCCCTGCCGTTATCTGCATCTGTTCCGGCATAACCGTCGAAATAATGCGGATAAGCGTAGGATAAATTGCAGACTGTGCAACACCGTTTGCAGCCCAAATCAACATATAGCACCAAAAGGGAGCACCGGTATACATGGCAAAAAACATCACCAAATTTGCCGCAGCAGAAAGCCCCAGACTGGAGGCAATCAGGAAAAACGGCGACATTCGGTCAGAGACAAATCCGTTGACAAGCTGGCCTGCGGCATAAACAACAAAGAAAGCCGTACTGATCAAGCCGGCTGAATCCTTTTCCAAAATCCCTGTGGTCGTAATCTCGGTAATGACGGCGGCCAAATTCAGCCGTCCGATATAAACCGAGCAGTAAACGACAAAACAAAGCAAAAACAGGCGTCGGCCGTCGCGGAGCTCGGTCAGCGCACAAACAGACAGCTGGCGTTTCATCAAAAACAGCCCTCCGAAATCATGCGTTTTTTGTTGAGATAACTTTGTTTAATTATATCAGACTTCTGTACAAATTTCAATATTTTTCCGACAATCACCCCGACATTTTCTTCGCCCTCGGAGCAATAAAATTTGTACACTCGGCACAATGCTTGGAATGAAGTTATCCTTGACTAACATGTCTGTGATATGATAAAATATATTGTATAGTTAAGGGAGTAGTCGGCGCGAAAGCGCTGCCGTGTCAACAAACTGGCGAAAGCCTGGCTCGGCATGAAATGATGAGACTTATCTGTCCGCAGGGCAGGTAGGTCATTTTTTGTTTCGGAGGATATCATCATGGGTTTGG
Source organism: Clostridia bacterium (assembly GCA_017407835.1). Taxonomy (GTDB): domain Bacteria; phylum Bacillota; class Clostridia; order Oscillospirales; family CAG-272; genus SIG693. Next base: position 14,420 of record JAFQVV010000040.1, on the reverse strand, counting down.
GTGCATTATTTATTGTTGCCATCGGGCTGTCCATGGACGCCTTTGCCGTCGCCATCTGCAAGGGACTCTCGGTCTGTCAGGTCAAGCCTCGACACGCCATCATTACCGGGCTGTGGTTCGGCGGATTTCAGGCGCTGATGCCGCTGATCGGTTATCTGCTGGGCACAAGGTTTGAGGACGCGATCAAGCAGTTCGACCACTGGATCGCCTTTGTTTTGCTGGCACTGATCGGCGCAAACATGATCCGCGAATCCTTCGGCGGCGCCGAGAAGCTCAACGACTGCTTCGACTGCCGAACCATGTTCCCCTTTGCCATCGCCACCAGCATCGATGCGCTGGCGGTGGGCGTTTCCTTTGCCTTCCTTGGCGTTGACATCGTGCCCGCGGTGAGCTTCATCGGCATCATTACATTCGCCCTCTCAGGGGTGGGCGTGAAGTTGGGCAATGTCTTCGGCGCACGCTACAAGTCCCGCGCCGAGCTGGCGGGCGGGATCATCTTGATTCTGATGGGAACAAAAATTTTACTGGAACATTTGGGGATTCTGAGTTAATTGGGGCGTTGCCCCATACCCCATCGGGGGTGCCTTTTGAAAAAGGCGCCCCCGAACACCCGCGAAAACTTCCGTATACCCTTTTTTGAATGTTTTTGCAGGGGGGTGTGGGAGCCGCTTTTTTCAAAAAGCGGCTCCCACATTCTTTTTGCAAATAATAACTCGTAAACTAATTTATATAAACCTATTGACAAGTTTAACAAAACGTGCTATACTTTTCACAGAAACACGAAAGGGATGGTGGAAATGGGATGAAGAAAACTGTATATTCCCTCGTACTCAGCGAGGATGTTGTGGCCGCGATCGATCGGCTGGCCTATCACAAGGGGACAAACCGCTCGGGGCTGATCAATCAGATTTTGGCGGAATACGTGTCCTACGTCACCCCCGAGAAGCGGATGCGGGATATTTTCGGGCGGATGGAGGCACTCTTGGACGGGCGGGACAGCTTTCATGTGCAGATGACGCAGTCAGACTCCCTCTTCGCCCTGCGTTCTGCACTGGATTTCAAGTACAACCCCACCCTGCGCTACAGCGTGGAGCTTTACCGCGCCCCTGCCGCCGACGGGGCGTTTGGGGAACTGCGCGTAACCCTGCGCACCCAGAACAGCACTCTGCTGCTCTATCTGCTGCAGTTTTACAAGCTCTGGCACAGCGTGGAGGAGCGTTTTTTGGGCGCATCCGTGCATGACCGGCTGGAGGATGGGGGAAAATACCTGCGTCAGCTTGGTCTGCGCGCCGTGGTAAGGGGAGCCGACACCGCTTCGGCGGGGAGTGAGACACTGGGCGAGCTGATTGCTGCCTACATCCGCACCTTTGATGCCGCGCTGAAAGCCTACTTTTATCACTTAAACGATCCGTCCGCCGCCGCGGTCGAAGTCGAACGAATCTATCGCGATTACCTGACCGAATCCACTCTGGTGCTCTGAGCACCCACCGAAAAGGAGGAGCAAATTGAATCTGCAAAAATTCACACAGAAAAGCATGGAGGCGGTACAGACCGCCCAGTCGATCTCTCGGGAAAACGGCAATCCGCAAATTGAGGAGGCACATCTTCTTCTGGCTCTGCTGGAACAGCAGGAAGGGCTGTGTGCCGAACTGCTCGCACGCGCAGGCGCTGATGTCTCTGCGCTGACTGCGCGTGCCCGCGAGATCATCGCCCGTCTGCCGCGAAGCAGCGGCGGCGACGGGGAAAAGGTATACATTTCCCGAGGGCTCGAAGCCGCACTCAACGAAGCCGAAGTACAAGCGGCGAAAATGGGGGACAGCTACGTCTCGGTTGAGCATCTTCTGCTGGGGTTGATCGAGAAGGTGTCCTCGCTCAAGGAGAGCTTTACCGCCTGCGGGGTGGAGAAAAAGGCATTCCTCGATGCCGTCAAGTCGGCGCGGGGCGGGCGGAATGTCACCACCGACAACCCCGAAGCCACCTATGATGTGCTGAACAAATACGGGCAGGATCTGGTCGAGCTTGCCCGCGCGCAGAAGCTCGATCCCGTCATCGGGCGGGACGAGGAGATTCGGCGCGTTATCCGAATTCTTTCGCGCAAGTCCAAGAACAATCCCTGTCTCATCGGCGAGCCGGGCGTGGGCAAAACCGCCATCGCCGAGGGGCTGGCCCAGCGCATTGTCCGGGGGGATGTGCCCGACAATCTCCGCGACCGCTCCCTTTTCTCGCTCGACATGGGGGCGCTGGTAGCGGGAGCGAAGTACCGAGGCGAATTTGAGGAACGGCTGAAGGCAGTGCTGGACGAGATCAAAGCCAGCGAGGGAAAGATCATCCTCTTCATCGACGAGCTGCACACCATTGTGGGGGCGGGCAAGACCGACGGCGCCATGGACGCGGGCAATCTGCTCAAGCCTATGCTCGCCCGCGGCGAGCTGCACTGCATCGGTGCCACCACCCTTGACGAATACCGCAAATATATTGAAAAAGACGCCGCACTCGAGCGCCGTTTCCAGCCGGTGCAAGTGGATGAGCCAACCGTTGAGGACTCGATTTCGATTCTGCGTGGTCTGAAAGAACGATACGAGGTTTACCACGGCGTCAAAATTCAGGACGGCGCGCTGATCGCCGCCGCCACCCTCTCGGCGCGCTACATTGCCGACCGCTTCCTGCCCGACAAAGCCATTGACTTAGTGGATGAAGCCTGCGCTGTCATCAAGACCGAGATGGAGTCGATGCCCGCCGAGATGGATGAGCTCTCCCATAAGATCATGCAACTGGAAATCGAGCAGGCTGCCCTCAAAAAAGAGACCGACAAACTCTCTGCCGAGCATTTGCGGCAGATCGAAGAGGAGCTGGCCAACCTGCGCGAGCGCTTCTCGGCGATGAAGGCAAAGTGGGACAACGAAAAAGAAGCGATCGGGAAGGTGCAGAAAATCCGCGAGGAGATCGAGCAGGTGAACGCCCGGATCGAGCAGGCACAAAACAGCTATGATCTCGCCCGTGCCGCCGAGCTGAAGTACGGCCGACTGCCCCAGCTCAAGGCAGAGCTTGCCGAAGAGGAAGCCCGCGCCGAAGCCGCCGAGGCAAAGAACACTCTGCTCCGCGATAAGGTAACCGAAGAGGAAATTGCTCAAGTTGTCGCCCGCTGGACGGGAATCCCGGTGGCGCGGCTGATGGAAGGCGAGCGGGAGAAGCTGCTGGGCCTTGACGACAAGCTCCGTGAACGGGTGATCGGACAGGATGAAGCGGTGGAGCGGGTGTGCGATGCCATTCTCCGTTCCCGCGCAGGGATTCACGACCCCCGCCGCCCCATCGGCTCCTTTCTTTTCCTCGGTCCAACGGGTGTGGGCAAGACCGAGCTGGCCAAGGCTCTTGCCGCTGCCCTATTTGACGACGAGCAGAGCATGGTCCGCATCGACATGAGCGAATATATGGAAAAACACGCCGTCTCCCGATTGATCGGCGCGCCTCCCGGGTATGTGGGCTATGACGAGGGCGGTCAGCTGACCGAGGCCGTCCGCCGCCGTCCCTATGCGGTGGTGCTCTTCGACGAGATTGAGAAGGCTCACCCCGATGTCTTCAACGTCCTGCTTCAGGTGCTGGACGACGGGCGAATCACCGACAGCCGCGGCCGCACAGTGGACTTCAAGAACACCATTCTCATCCTCACCTCCAACCTGGGCTCGGATATGATCCTCGAGGGAATCAACGAAAACGGTGAAATCTCAACCGAGGCACGCGAGGGGGTCAGCGCTCTGCTGAAGCGCGCATTCCGCCCCGAGTTCCTCAACCGTCTGGACGAGATTGTCTTCTACCGTCCCCTGGGTCGTGAGGTCATCCGGGGCATTGTGGACCTGCAGATCGCCGATCTGCGCCGCCGCCTGGCCGCCAAGCAGTTGGGACTGGCCATCACCGACACCGCGCGGGATCACATCATCGACACGGCATACGATCCCATCTACGGAGCGCGCCCCCTCAAACGCTTTATTCAGTCGAAGATCGAAACTCTCCTTGCCCGCAAGATCATCGGCGAAGATCTCTCCCCCGACACCACACTGACGGTGGATGTAGAGAACGGGAGATTAACAGTAAAATAAGACCTTGGGGAGGAGCTTTTTGAAAAAAGCTCCTCCCCAAACCCCTCCGCAAAAACTTTCATGAAAAAAGGATGACCTTTGTGCGCATCAAATTTGATTGGCACAAAGGTCATATCATTTGTTGGAAGTTTTGCGGGTGCAGGAAAGACTGACGATTAGCGTCCGTCTTTCCGTCGAGTTTGGCCGGAGAACCGGCCAAACGTCGCATTAAAGGGGGAGCCTTTTTCAAAAGGCTCCCCCGGCAGGGCATAGGGCGGCGCCCCACGGAATTTGCCGTTTACTGTGCACCGGTCAAAAACTCGGCGCGGCCACAGGTCAGGCAGGTACGCCCGATTCGCTCCTTGGAATATTTGCCCCACTCGCTATACTCGTGCACATGCGCGGGGTTCTGTCTGTACTCGATTTCATTGCAGGTCGGACATTGCCGCATCTGCGCGTGCTCGGCGATATCGGTCCATTCCCAGCCTTCATGGGTGCAGTTGAATCGCTGCATCGGTATCGCATCAGTATGTAAACATAACTGGCATCTGCGAACCATCTGAACATCGCTGTACTGAACCCACTTGCCATACTCATGGATACATCCGTAAGTCTCGTAACCGCAGAGCACACAGCATCTCACCTGCATGGTCTCGGAATAGGGCTGGGGTTCACCGAACAGGTGGCCGGGGCAGCTGATCTGCGCCCGTGCAAGATCAAACATCTTTCCCCAGTCGGGTTCGGTGGGAGATTCGGTTTGGGCGGGGACTTCGGGTTCAGCAGTGCAGGCAAGATCATAACTGTTCTGTACACACGCAATCTGCGCCCTCGCCCGCTCAATCTCCTCGCGAAGTTTCTGTACTTGGTTGATGGACTCCTTTTCGTTGTTTAACTTGGCCTCCATCATCGAAAGGCGTTCTCTCAGATTGGTCAGCTCATCTCCAATCTGCCGCAGGTGCTCAGACAAGAGTTGATCGGTCTCCTTTTCAAGGGCATCCTTCTCGCTCTCCAACTGTGTAATTCTGCGGGTAATCTCCTCCACCTCGGCGGAAAGTTGAGCCGCCTTCTTTTCAAGATCGGTCTCGACACTCTCCAGCTGCGTAATCCTTTGGGAGAGTTCCTCTCCAGCGGGCTTTTCCTCGGAAACAGCACCGCGCATTCCCTCTGCGAAAACAGGCAAAAGCATCAAAAGCGAGGTGAGCAAGGCAAGTAGTATGATGTACAGATGTCTTTTCTTCATGGAAAAGTCCTCCTTTTGATTTTTATGGGGCAGTCTACCGGTGGTCTGCTCCTCCATGTTTATTTTACCAAAAAAAATCCTTTTCCGGTCAAGAAAAACTGTTCTGTCACATTTAACGAATTTTTTTGCCATTTTGTATAATCCTCACAAATCCCCCTCCCCCTTGACTATTTTGTCGTTTTGCGGTACAATGATGAGAGAAATTTTCCGATATCTGGAGTCAACTATGAATTTTCCGATCAAAACCTCGCTGAAGCGGGGCATGCGGGACGGGATTCCCATCATGCTCGGCTATCTTGCCGTCGCGTTCACCCTGGGTATTGCCGCCCGCAATGCCGGGCTGACGGTGTTTCAGGCAGCGCTGACCAGCTTCACCAACCACGCCTCGGCGGGAGAATATGCGGGGCTCACCCTTATTGCCGCCCGCGCCGCTTACTTTGAGGTGGCGGTGATGGAGGTGGTGGTCAACGCCCGTTACCTGCTGATGTCCTGTGCGCTGAGCCAAAAGCTTGCCCCCGGCACCCCCCTCATTCATCGGATGCTTTTGGGCTACGGACTGACCGACGAGGTCTTCGGCATCTCGATGGCGCAGGAGGGCTATCTCTCACCCTGGTACAGCTACGGCGCATTCGGTGTTGCCGTCGCAGGCTGGACGCTGGGCAGTGCGCTGGGGGTACTGGTGGGCAACATCCTCCCCGACCGCATGGTCAGCGCGCTGTCGGTCGGGCTTTACGGAATGTTCCTCGCCGTCATCGTCCCCCCTGCGCGGAAAAACCGCTTTCTCTGCGGGCTGATCGCCCTCTCCATGGGCGCCTCCGCGCTCTTTGCAGCCCTTCCCCTGATCTCCGAACTGTCCGAGGGACTCCGCATCATTCTGCTCACCCTCCTTCTCTCGGCAGGTGCCGCAATTCTTCGCCCCATCAAGGACGAATCGAATGAAACGGAGGGCGAATGATGGAACACAACTCCTATATTTACATCTTCATCATGGCGGCGGGGACCTATCTGGTCCGCGTTCTTCCCCTCACCCTCATCCGCCGCGAGATCAAAAACCGCTTCATCCGCTCGTTTCTCTACTATGTTCCCTATGTCACCCTGGCGGTGATGACCTTCCCCGCCATTCTCTCGGCCACCGCGTCTCCCATTGCGGGACTGGCCGCTCTGCTGGCGGGTATTGCCGCGGCATGGCTCGGCCGCAGCTTGCTTCAAGTATCCGTCATCTGCTGTGCGGTAGTGTTTTTGCTGGAACTGTTTTTATAATAAGACCTTGGGGAGGAGCCTTTTGAAAAAGGCTCCTCCCCAAACCCCTCCGCGAAAACTTTCACAAATGGGGTGATATAAAGTTTTTGCGGGATTTCTAAGGGGGCTTTTTTCAAAAAGCCCCCTTAGACGGGGCTTGGGGCAGCGCCCCAATCACCCAAGGATTACATTTACTGCGACGCAGAGCAGCACGCCAACCGCAGCAGGAAGCAGAGCGGACAGGATGGTCATGGGTATGCTTTTTGTCTCTCGTCGGATGGTCAGCAGTGTGGTAGAGCAGGGCCAGTGGAAGAGCGAGAAGAGCATGACACAGAGCGCAGTCCCGCCATCCCAGCCATGGCTGACCAAAACCTCTCCCAGTGCCTGCCATGTACCGATCTCCCCCAAACTTCCCCCCGCGGTATAAATCATCAGCAGGATGGGCAGTACAATCTCATTGGCAGGCAGCCCCAGGATAAAGGCCAGCAAAATCGCGCCGTCCATCCCCATCAGCTGCCCGAGCGGATCCAGCAGATCGGCGCACCATCCGAGCAGGCTGACCTCCCCCACCGTGACGTTCGCCATGATCCAGATCACCAATCCCGCAGGGGCTGCCACCGCCGCCGCACGGCCGAGCACAAACAGCGTGCGGTCGATGATTGAACTGACCAGTACCCGCCCGACCTGCGGACGTCGATAGGGAGGCATCTCCAAGGTAAACGCCGAGGGCACGCCCCGCAGCAGCGTGGAGGAAAGCAGCCGCGTCACGCCAAATGTGACAGCAACCGCAACCAAAATCAGTCCAAGAAGAAACAGCGCGGCAAGTGGTGCACTCCACCGCCCGCCGCTGCCGACGAAAAAGACGGTGATCAACGCAATCAGCGTGGGAAAGCGCCCATTGCAGGGGATAAAGCTGTTGGTCAGAACGGCAAGCAGCCGCTCACGGGGGGAGTCAATAATCCGGCACCCCACCACCCCCACGGCGTTGCAGCCGAAGCCCATGCACATACACAGTGCCTGCTTGCCGCAGGCGCGGCAGGCATGGAAGGGGCGATCCAGATTATAGGCGATGCGGGGCAGATAGCCGGCATCCTCAAGCAGGGTGAAAAAGGGAAAGAAGATCAGCATCGGCGGCAGCATCACCGATACCACCCGCCCAAGTGTCCGCCAGACCCCCTCCACCAGTGCACCGTGCAGCCATGCGGGAGCATCCATTGCCCGCAAAAGGAGGCTCAATTTCGTCTCCACCCAAGCCGATGCCGCCCCAAGCCAAGCCGAAGGATAATTTGCCCCCGCAACGGTAAGCCATAAAATCACAAACAACAGCGCCAGCATAATCGGATAGGCAGTGCGCCGCCCGGTCAGAATGCGATCAAGGCGATGATCTGCCGCCGTATAGCCGCACGATCGGCAGCGATCACTGAGCACCGCACGATCGGCGATCTGCTCGGCACGGGCAAGCAGTGCCGACACAATCCCATCCGCCATGTCAGAGTCATCACTGAGCGCCTGCATCGCCTGCCAGCGCGCTCCGCCCCGCTCGGCAATGACTGCTTCAATTTCCTCGGAATAGCGGAGCGTCGGGGGCTGCGTGCGTGCAGGTGCAGAAAACGCCGCATCCAACGCCTCGCCGAGGCGTGCTGCTTCCCCCCGTCGGCGCGCCGTCATGCCGATAACGGGAACACCGAGTTCATCGGAAAGGGCATCCAGATCAAGCGCAATCCCCTTTGCCGCCGCTTCGTCCATCAAATTCACGCAGACAACCGTGGGCCGCGTGGGGGCGATCTCCATCACCTGCAGCACCAAATTGAGGTTGCGTGCAAGACAGGTGGCATCACACACAATCACCACCCCGTCGGGGGAATCGCTCCCCAAAAAATCCCGCGCCACCTCTTCCTCGGCCGAGTGCGCCAAAAGCGAGTAGGTCCCCGGCAAATCGACCAGAATGTATGCGTTCTGCGCCGTCGCAAAGCGACCCGATGCGAGGTCCACCGTCTTGCCCGACCAGTTGCCCGTATGCCGGCGCATCCCCGTCAGGCAATTGAAAACTGTTGATTTTCCCACATTTGGATTGCCTGCCAGTGCAATCACTCGCTCACACATCCCCCGCCACCTCCTCAAGCTCGACACTGACGGCATCCACTGCGCGAATGGCAATCACCGCTCCCCGAATCAAATATGCCGAGGGATCTCCCGCGGGGCTTCGCCCGACACAGCGCACCTCCGTCCCCTCAACCAATCCAAGATCAAGCAGACGGCGGCGCATCCCGCCCTCCGTCCCCAATGCAGCCACCACGCCCCACTGCCCGGGTGCGAGGTCGCACAAACGATATCCCATATCATTCACACCTTTATTCTTCACAATTCGCGCATCCGCGCTATGCTCAGTATATTCGACAAAAGCCATTGGGGTGACGACAAGCGGGTATCCCTTTCCGCAAGAGCGAGTTTTTCCGCGCTGAGCCAAAAAAGATCTCCGCACCCATCGGGTGCGGAGATCTTTTTTGCGGGACAGCCTTACGCGATGACGCGGATGCGACCGACGCCCTCGATGGTGTGGAGCTTTGCCACAGCATCGGCGGGAATCTCGCCGTTGACATCCAGCATGGTGTAGGCATTGTTGCCCTTGGATTTATTGATCATGTTGTCGATGTTGATGTGCAGATCGCCCATAACACCCGAAATCTTGGAGAGGATAGCGGGAATATTCTCGTGCATCACGCAGATGCGGGTTCCGGGGGTGCGGGGCATCGATACGTTGGGGAAGTTGACGCTGTTCTTGATGTTGCCGTTGCGCAGGTAGTCGTCAAGCTGAACTGCCGCCATCACAGCGCAGTTGTCCTCGCTCTCGGCGGTGGAGGCGCCAAGGTGCGGGATGGTCACAATACCGGGCACGTTCACCGTCTCCTCGGTGGGGAAGTCGGTGACATAGGCCGCCAGCTTGCCGCTGGCCAGAGCCGCCTTCACGGCATCTGCATCCACCAGATCAGCGCGGGAGAGGTTGATCAGACGTGCGCCGTCCTTCATCATGGCGATGGTCTCGGCGTTGATCATCTTCTTGGTCTGGGGGGTCGCGGGAACATGCAGGGTGATGTAATCCGATTCGCGGTAAATATCCTCATAAGTGTTCGCATGCTTGATGCTGTTGCGCAGGCTCCAAGCCGCCTCAACCGTCAGGTAGGGATCGCAGCCGACAACCGACATCCCCAGATGGGTTGCGGTGTTTGCCACCATACCGCCGATCGCTCCCAAACCGATAACGCCCAGCGTCTTGCCCGCCAGCTCACAGCCGCCGAACTTGGACTTGCCGGCTTCAACCGCCTTGGCAACCCCCTCGGTCCCGGCAAGCGTATTCGCCCAGGCAATGCCCCCCACGATGTCGCGGGAAGCCAGCAGAAGCGCGGCAATGGCCAGCTCCTTTACGCCGTTTGCATTTGCACCCGGCGTGTTGAATACCACAATACCCTCCTCGCTGCAGCGGTCAACGGGAATGTTGTTCACACCCGCACCGCAGCGTGCGATGGCCAGCATATTCTCGCCGAAGGTCATGTCATGCATGGCGGCGGAACGCACCATAATCGCATCGGGCGCCTCGAGATCGGCACCCACATTGTATACCGCGCGGTCAAGCTTGTCGGTGCCCACCGCCGCGATCTTGTTGAGCAGCTGAATATTCATCATAACCGTATACCTCAAAAAATAAGTTTGTTGGAAAGTTCTTAGGGGGTCCGGGGGGCTTCTTTCAAGAAGCCCCCCGGCAGGGTGTGGGGCAGCGCCCCACGGTCTTTACGCCTTCGGATTCTCGGCGGCGAACTTCTTCATGAACTCGACCAGAGCGGCCACGCCCTCCTCGGGCATTGCGTTGTAGATCGACGCGCGCATACCGCCCACCGAGCGGTGACCCTTCAGGTTCTTCAGACCTGCCTTAGACGCCTCGGATGCGAACTTCTTGTCGAGATCAGCATCACCGGTCACAAAGGTCACATTCATCATCGAACGGCTTTCCTTCTTGACGGGTGCGATGTAGTAATCCTGGCTGTCCAGGTAATCGTAGAGCAGAGCTGCCTTGCGGACATTGCGTGCCTTCATCTCCTCCAGACCGCCCATGTCAAGGATCCACTCGTAAACCAGCTTTGCCATGTAGATAGCATAGCAGGGGGGCGTGTTGTACATGGAATCGTTGTCAGCCATCAGCTTCCAGTCGAGCATCGAGGGCGTCTCGGGACGGGCGCGCCCCAGCAGATCCTCGCGGACGATCACAATGGTCAGACCGGCAGGTGCCATGTTCTTCTGCGCACCGGCGTAGATCACACCGAACTTGGACACATCCACCGGCTCGGAAATGATGCAGGAGGACATATCAGCCACCAGCGGGATATCGCCGGTATCGGGAATCTCGGGGAACTTGGTGCCGTAGATGGTATTGTTGTAGCAAACATGGACATAATCAGCCCCTGCACGGAAAGACTCGGCGGTAGTAGCGGGGATGTAAGTAAAGTTGTCGGGCTTGGAGGTAGCGGCGATCTTCACGTCACCGTACTTCTGTGCTTCGGTGTAAGCCTTACCCGAGAACTGACCGGACACGATGTAATCGGCATATCCGCCCTCGGAGAGCAGGTTCAGGGGAACTGCCGCAAACTGCGTGGATGCGCCGCCCTGCAGGAAGAGCACCTTGTAGTTGTCGGGAATGTTCATCAGCTGACGGAGCTTAGCCTCAGCATCCTTGATAATGGCATCGTAGTCGGGAGATCGATGACTCATCTCCATGACCGACATTCCGCTATCACCGTAGCAGACAAGCTCGGATGCTGCCTTTTCCAGCACCGGCAGGGGGAGCATAGAGGGACCTGCAGAAAAATTGTAAACTCTGTTCATCATAAACCTCCGTAACGGATCACATAAGATTTTCGCATGGTAAAGCGACAATATAAATATTATACTCTTTTTTTCCTGTGCCGTCAAGTACTTTGGCAAAAAAAAGACAAGACACAGCAGGTTTGTTTGCAAAAAAAGTATTCCCCCCAAAAACGCAGCAAAAAAGGGAGCTGATCCAACGACACAGCTCCCCTTTTACGATTTCTCCTCACATATCCAGCTCTTCTTCTCTCGAACGGAACAGAAGTGAGATACACCACAGCCCCGCCAGCGCCACCGCAGTATATACGATGCGGCTGCCCAGCGACGTCTGACTGCCGAAAATCCAGGCCACCAGATCAAACTTGAACAAGCCAATGCTGCCCCAGTTCAGTGCGCCCACGATCACAAGCAAAAGCGAAATCCGATCCATCAGCATAAAACGCATGCCTCCTCATTGTTTTACGACGTCCCATTCAGGCTGCGCCGTTTGCCTTATTTTCTCCCGCATCACCGCCCTTTATGCATTGGACTCCGCTCCATTTCGCCCCATATGCGGCAAAAATCACAAAAAATCCTGCCCCACGCCTCCAAAATCCCCCTGCCCTGTCAAATTTCGCGGAACCGAGGGAAAATTTTCGCTCACGCCATTTACACGGCGCGAAATTTGTGTTATAATATTTTGGAATGAAATTTATTTCCCGAAAAGGAGTATGTTTACCATGGAAAACAAAGTTCTTGTTGAAACTTCGGCCCGCCACGTCCACCTGTCGGCAGAACACATCGAGATCCTCTTCGGCAAGGGTGCTACCCTTACCCACAAGAAGGATCTGAGCCAGCCCGGCCAGTTCGCCTGCGAGGAGCGCGTCACTCTCGTCGGCCCCAAGAAGTCGATTGCCAACGTCATCATCCTCGGCCCCGCACGCCCCGCTACCCAGGTTGAGGTGTCACTGAGCGATGCCCGTACCCTCGGCGTTGACGCTCCCGTCCGCGAGAGCGGTGACATTGCCGGTTCTGCCGGCTGCAAGATCGTCGGTCCCTGCGGTGAGGTTGAGATCGCCGAGGGCGTGATCGCCGCAAAGCGTCACATCCACTTCACCCCCGCCGATGCAGAGGCATTCGGCGTTGCCGACAAGCAGATCGTTAAGGTAAAGATCGACTCCGCCCGCTCGCTTGTCTTTGATGATGTTGTGGTCCGCGTCAGCGAAAAATTCGCCGCCGCCATGCACATCGATACCGACGAGGCAAACGCCGCCTGCGCATTCGGTAAGTGCTTCGGCGAAGTGATCAAGTAAGATCCCGTGAAACCGCTGAAAATTGTTTTTCAGGGCGACAGCATTACCGATGCCGGCAGAGATAAGCGAAATTATCATGATGTCGGTCCCGGTTATCCCAAATATGCGTCTGCGCAGATGCGGGAAAATCATCCCGACATTGCGTTTGAATTCATCAATTTCGGCATCAGTGGAAACCGCACAAGTCAGCTTTTCGATCGCTTATATGCCGATGCGCTTGCCTTTGATCCGGATGTCATTTCCATCCTGATCGGCATCAACGACATCTGGCATCGGTACGGAGCGGGCAAAATCGCCACGACAGATGCGCAGATCGAGCTGAATTACCGCTCGATCCTCTCCCGCATCCGCCGGGAATCCCGCGCCAAAATCGTGATGCTTGCGCCCTTCCTTCTGGATGCTGAGGTTAAGCCCGGCATGAGAGAAGATCTGCAGAGGCTTCTCCCTGTGATCCGCTCCCTTGCCGATGAGTTTGCCGATGTGTTCATCCCGCTGGACGAGCATTTTGCCCGGGCTCTGAAAACACAGCCCGAACCGCTCTACTATTCGGCCGACGGCGTTCATCCCAACGAAAACGGCCGAGCATTCATCGGTGGGCTTTACGCCGAGGCGGTAAAGCCGTTGATCAACAGTTTATCATTTTATTAAAGGAGACATAGACATGAGCAATGAATTTTCCTGCGAGTACGCAATGAGCGCTGAAGTCGCGAAAATGTGTACGGTTGCAAAAGGCCCCAACCACGGTCCCGCTCCCATTCCGGAAGAAGGCAAGTGGATTCAGGCAAAAGAGATTTCCGATATTTCCGCTTACACCCACGGTGTGGGCTGGTGTGCTCCCCAGCAGGGCGCCTGCAAGCTGTCCCTCAACGTCAAGAACGGTATCATCGAGGAAGCTCTCGTTGAGACCATCGGCTGCTCGGGCATGACCCACTCTGCCGCCATGGCCGCAGAGATCCTCCCCGGCAAGACCATCCTCGAGGCCCTGAACACCGACCTCGTCTGCGATGCCATCAACACCGCGATGCGCGAGCTCTTCCTGCAGATCGTCTACGGCCGCAGCCAGTCTGCCTTCTCCGAGGGCGGTATTGTCATCGGCGCAGGTATGGAAGACCTGGGCAAGGGCGAGCGTTCCATGGTAGGTACCATGTACGGCACCAAGGCAAAGGGCGTTCGTTACCTGGAGATGACCGAGGGCTACTGCACCAGAATGGCTCTGGACGAGAACAATCAGGTTATCGGCTACGAGTTTGTCTCGCTTGGCAAGATGACCGACTTCATCAAGAAGGGTATGGAGCCCAACGAAGCATATGAGAAGTCCAAGGGTACCTACGGCCGTTTCGCCGATGCCGTCAAGTACATCGATCCCCGCAAGGAATAATTGAAGGAGGAAATATACATGGCACATTTTGAAGGTTACGAGAGACGCGAGGCGAAGATCCTCGCCGCACTGAAAGAATACGGCATTTCCTCCATCGACGAGTGCAAGGCCATCTGCGATGCCAAGGGCATCGACCCCTACAAGATCGTAGAAGAAACCCAGCCCATCGCATTCGAGAATGCAAAGTGGGCCTACACCGTAGGCGCTGCCATCGCCATCAAGAAGGGCTGCACCAAGGCCTCCGACGCCGCTGCCGCCATCGGTATCGGTCTGCAGGCATTCTGCATCCCCGGCTCGGTTGCCGAGAACCGCAAAGTTGGCCTGGGACATGGCAACCTGGG
>JAFQVV010000039.1 GCA_017407835.1 Clostridia bacterium | reverse complement strand
GGTGTATCCAGTGTTTCGCTCAACTCTGAAAACTTCCATACCTTATACCTCCTTCATATGAAATTTGAAATTGTTGTTTTTAGGTGTTTTTGCCGTCTGTATGCCTCCGTTATCTTCCGCATAGGAAAACACCCACGCCCATCATAAAGCGAAGGATACAGAGGAAGAAGCAACGGTTTTTCCACCCTAATTCATACATTTTTTAATAGGGTCATTTGGGTATGAAAAAAGGCGACCGTTTTTCAACAATCGCCTTGAATATATAGGGTTTTATGAAGTTAAAAGCAAGAAAATTTGTTGTCCGAAAGTCTCAAAACCATTGATATTACTGGGTTTTTCAAAAAGTTCTGTATCGCCATTCGCACCAAACAGTAGAAATCCGAACCCAAAGCCGGTAGGCGAAGGGTTCGGATTTCTTTTTTTGATGATAATCAATGATGCTATGTCTTGGTGGAATCGTTATAAATATCGAGATGAAGCAATTCTGCCTTTTGTAATGCGCAATTGACATGAAGAAAAATATACTGTATAATAATTACAATCAATCAAAGGGAGACTTAACATGAAAATTGGGCGACTGCTTGTAGCGATGCTGCTTTTACTATCTCTTTCTGCGTGCGAAATTTTTGGGAATGGATTTGAATCCGATTCTCCGTCCACTTGGGAAAATGGCATCTCTGTGCGCGAAAACACACTGTTAAAGACGCTTCATTTTTCACTCTCGGATTCGAACATCAAAGATTCGAAGATCAAAAATTTTCGCGATTGCGTTGATCGCTGTGAGAACATCTATTACAACGAAAAAAAAACAAGTCCCCAAGAGTTAAAAAATGCTTTATATGAGATGAAAGCAGCATTGGATTGGTTTGATCGTCAAAGAGACATCGCCGATTATCTTTATATGTATGACACAACGGATATAACCGCAAAGGAAAACTACACATATGCAGAGCAAATATATACTCAGATACGCGGTGAATATTGGTCCTGTATAGGGGGCATACTCAACACCGCAAAAGCACGCTTACCGATTGTGAAGCGCTTTGTGGATGAGGAACACGGTCCTCTCTTAACGGTATATTTTGACAATGATGATTACTATCTGCGGGAGCGTGAACTTTATGCGGAGTTTTGCTCATACAATTTCAAGGGAACAGCCGAGCAAATCCATGGCATCTTTACTGAATATCTGTGTGTATCGCGCACCTATGCACAATCCTATGGATGCGACGATTTTTATGAATATACAACACGACACCAACTCTATCGTGACTATGGAAAAGAGGAGCGTGAGCAATTTCGTGAATATGTCAAGCGCTATCTGATTCCGCTTTATCTTGAATATCACGCTCGTTCCGATGCCATGTACAATTCTCTGGGGTTTCTCCAACGCAGAAAGTCGGATGCCTATTATAGCCTACCCTTTGATCAATTCGATCAGAATTATTTATTTCTCTATTTTGACTCCCTTCCGGATTCAATCGGTAATACAATGCGCAGTGCCCTTGAACAAGGTCATGTAATCATAGGCGATCAACCGGGTTCACAAAAAAAAGCAAGTTTTATGTTTTGCGGAGATGACCCTGTATGCTATTTTCACGAGAGCTGTTTGGATCTTATATCCGTCAGCCATGAATTGGGACATTATTGCAAAAATACTATTCATGGCGTGAACGCCAACATATCCTACGATATGTCAGAGGTACATTCACAGGCTAACTCGCTTTTGATGCTTCGCTATTTGCGAGACGTGATTGACAGCCGTGCCTACGATAGTTTTGAGGTATATGAGATCGAAAATATCCTATATCAAACCATTTTAGCTACAGTTAAAGATGAATTTGACGAACGCATTTATTCCGATCCTGATGCCCATACCTATACTGCTGACGAGCTGACTGCGATCATGGAAAATCTGATCCAAGAATATGGCATCGACAAAATCGGCGGCAGCTTAGAGCGTCACCTGAAAACCTATTGGCACAGGCAAGGGATGAACTCTCCTGCCTATAACCTCAGCTATGCCACTTCGGCAGTTATAGCACTGCAGATCTATTACATGAGCGAAACCGACTATGCAGCAGCCACCGAATGTTATCGGCTTTTGATAGAAGAGATTGATTTCACTTCTACCTTTCTTGGCACACTCGAAGATGCTGGACTGTATTCCCCCTTTGACGAGCAATTATATCTCAATCTTACGACGAAATGATCGTTTTGCCGGCAAACGGCAGTGTGAAACATTTGCATTTATACAAAGAAAAAATAAATAAAAATGGGGATGCCACGCAAATCGGCGCGACATCCCCATCGTTTGATTTGCGCCGGCAGTGCTCCAAATCAACACAGATTTCATCTATTCGGTTGGCAACAAAGTGAATTATATACGAAAATGGCATAATATACAACCAAATTATGAAAGCTTGATCTTGACAAAGTTTGCTCCATATTGTATACTTTATATACCCCACGGGGGTATATAAAGGAGATATAATCATGAACCATACCGATTGTTGTTCTGCCAAACATCGCTCAACCCTACGCACCGAGGAAGACAAACGCAATCTCATCAACCGCCTCAACCGCATTGAGGGACAAATTCGCGGGATTCGCGGGATGCTGGAGAGGAATGCCTACTGCAACGACATTCTCACCCAATCGGCAGCGGTCAATGCAGCCATCAATGCCTTTAACCGCATCCTCATCGCCCAGCACCTTCGGGGCTGTGTAATCCGAGAGCTGCGTGAAGGCGATGATACCGTCATCGATGAACTGACAGATACTCTGCAAAAACTGATGAAATAAGCAAACAAAGGAGCAAATATATGGAACAGTACTCTGTTACAGGCATGAGCTGTGCCGCTTGTTCAGCTCGGGTAGAGAGAGCGGTTTCCGCCGTGGAAGGAGTCAGTACCTGCTCGGTCAACCTGCTGACCAATTCCATGGGAGTCGAAGGAACCGCTTCGGCGGACGCCGTCATTGCCGCCGTCAGAGATGCCGGCTACGATGCCTCCCCAAAAGGTGCCTCGCCTGCCACAGACAGGAACAGCACCAATACCAACCAAGATACGTTGACCGACCGAGAAACACCCGCCTTGCGCCGTCGCCTGATTGCATCCCTGGGCTTTCTCGCCCTCTTGATGTATGTTTCCATGGGACACACCATGTGGAGCTGGCCGCTGCCGGCGTTTTTCGCTGATAATCCTATCGCCATTGGGTTGCTGCAGATGATCCTTGCTTGCATTGTCATGGTTATCAACCAAAAGTTCTTCATCAGCGGCACTGTGGGACTGCTTCACCGCACCCCCAATATGGACACTCTGGTTGCACTCGGCTCGGGCGCGGCCTTCGCCTACAGCACCGCCGTCCTCTTTGCCATGACAGCAGCCCCGAGCACTGCCGAAGCCGCCCATCACCTCCACGGGCTTTACTTTGAGTCAGCCGCCATGATCGTGGCTCTGATCACGGTGGGAAAGATGCTGGAAGCCCACGCAAAGGGAAAAACCACCAATGCGCTGCGGTCGCTGATGAAGCTCGCCCCCCAAACTGCTACCCTTCTGCGGGAGGGGAAGGAGGTCACCCTCCCCGCATCTCAGGTGAACCGGGGAGATATTTTCGTTGTTCGCCCGGGAGAGAGCATCCCTGTGGACGGCACCGTGCTGGAGGGTGTGAGCGCCGTCAACGAATCCGCACTGACGGGAGAGAGCATCCCCGCCGACAAAGCACCGGGGGACAGCGTCTATGCCGCCACTCTCAACCAGTCGGGCTTTCTGCGCTGCGAGGCCACCCGGGTGGGAGAGGACACCGCCCTCTCTGAGATTATTCGCATGGTCAGCGATGCCGCTGCTACCAAAGCGCCCATTGCCAAGATCGCCGATCGCGTGTCGGGCATCTTCGTCCCGGCAGTCATGCTGGTCGCGCTTGTCACCACCACCGTTTGGCTGATCTTGGGAGAGACGGTGGGCTATGCCCTGGCGCGGGGCATCTCGGTGCTGGTGATCAGCTGTCCTTGTGCGCTTGGACTCGCCACTCCCGTAGCCATTATGGTGGGCAGCGGCGTGGGGGCGCGGAACGGCATCCTCTTCAAAACCGCTGTATCTCTGGAGGAGACGGGAAAAGCAGACATTGTTGTTCTGGACAAAACCGGAACCATCACCCAAGGAAAGCCCCACGTCACCGATATTTATTGCTCCCGCCAGCGGGAGGAAACCGAAACGCTGGATTTCCTCACCGCGGTCTATTCACTGGAATCGCTCAGTGAGCATCCCCTCTCAGCCGCCATTGTGGAGAAAGCCAAAGAAAAGGGGCTTTCCCCCTGCCCTGTCACCGATTTCCGCGCCATCCCCGGACGTGGTCTGCAAGGATGCGTCCACATGAACGGAATCTCCGACGGCGGCTCCCTCCTCTTCGGCGGCAACCGCGCCTTTGTAGGTGCTGTCTGTGAAATTCCCGCCGATGCACTGGCGATGGCGAGCAAATGGGCGGATGAAGGCAAAACTCCGCTGTTTTTCGCCTGGGAGAACGAGTTTTCCGGACTGATTGCCGTGGCCGATGTCATCAAGGCGGACAGCCCCGCCGCCATCGCCGCCCTGCGCAATATGGGCATCCGCGTGGTCATGCTCACCGGAGACAACGAAGTTACCGCCCGCGCCATCGGCGCGCAGGTGGGGGTGGATGAGGTCATCGCCGGGGTGCTCCCCGACGGGAAGGAAGCGGTGATCCGCGACCTGCAGAAACAGGGCAAGGTCGCCATGGTTGGGGACGGCATCAACGATGCCCCCGCCCTCACCCGCGCCGACATCGGCATCGCCATCGGCGCCGGCACCGATGTGGCTATCGAGGCCGCCGATGTGGTGCTGATGCACAGTCGGCTCTCCGACGTGCCCGCCGCCATCCGGCTCAGCCGTGCCGCCCTGCGCAACATCAAGGAAAACCTCTTCTGGGCCTTTTGTTATAACATCATCGGTATTCCCCTGGCGGCAGGCCTGTTCATCGGCTGGCTGGGCTGGGAGATGAACCCCATGTTCGGTGCCGCCGCCATGAGTCTCTCCAGCTTCTGCGTAGTCACCAATGCCCTTCGGCTCAACCTCTGCCGCATCCACGATGCTTCCCGAGACCGATCGCGCCACGACAAAGCTGTGATTACCACCCGTACCCTTCATATCACGGGCATGATGTGCGGACATTGTGAGGCCTCCGTCAAAGCCGCCCTGGAGGCTCTCCCCGCCATCTCCGCTGCCGCTGCCGATCATAAGAGCGGTACCGCCGAGGTGGTCGTGTCGGGGAAGGTTTCTCTCAAAAAGCTCAAAAAAGCGGTAGAGAAAGCAGGCTATGCCGTAACGGAAATCGAATAAAGCAATCGGGGAAGGGAGCGCTTTTCGCCAAGCGCTCCCTTCCCCTAAGTTTTCGCGGGGGATTGGGGGAGCCTTTTCCAAAAGGTTCCCCCGATGGGGCGTGGGGCAGCGCGTAGTCATAACCACCGGACGTGCCGGTGGCTTGCACAAGCCCCCGTGGGGCATTCCACACGCTGAGCCTATAGGCTCGTCGAAAAATCCGCCACTTGCGGTAATTGCCCTACCACTATTGAAATAGTAAGTATCTATAGCCGTTTTGACAGTTAAATTTTATTATTTGCAACGGGGCGGGTTCCTCGCTTCGCTCGGATAAATAAACTGGGCAAAGCTAAAGCTTTTTGGAACCACCAGCACTGCTGGTGGTTTTCGCTTGTCAAAAAGATTATCCGCACCTGTCGGTGCGGCTCATCTTTTTCTTATTTCACAAAGTCAAACTCAAAGTTGTAGATGCGGACTGTATCACCGTCGGTGGCGCCCTCTTTCTCAAGAGCTTCGATCACGCCGCCCTTCTGCAGGACGCGCTGGAAGAAGGCAAGAGATTCGTAGTCGCTGAAGTTGATCTGCCCCAGCAGGTTGTAGAGCCATTCGCCCTCCACCACGTAGACGCCGTCCTCGATCTTGATCTCGGTTTTGCGCTCGCCCGATGCGGCAACAGCCCCCTCGGCCGCGTCAAACTCGGCATCGTATATGGTGAGGGGAGGCAGCAGACGCAGGCGCTCGGCCACCATCTGCACCATCTCATCCAGATTGTGCCCCGTGGCAGCTGAGACGTAGATCAGCTCACAGCCCAACTCATCAATATACGCCTCAAAGGCATTCAAATCGACCATATCGTCGCTGTGGGAATCAAACTTATTGGCCACCACAATCTGCGGGCGCTCGGCAAGAGATGCCGAATAGCGGGCCAGCTCGGTGTTGATCTGCTTGATGTCCTCCACAGGATCACGCCCCTCACAACCCGAGATATCCACTACGTGCAGCAGCAGGCGGCAGCGCTCCACATGGCGCAGGAAGGCGTGTCCCAGCCCCGCGCCATCCGCCGCGCCCTCGATCAGCCCGGGGATGTCAGCCGCCACAAAGCCGTGCTCATCATTGGTGCGCACCACACCCAGGTTGGGAGAGAGGGTGGTGAAATGGTAATCGGCGATCTTAGGGCGCGCCGCCGAGATGCGAGAGAGGATGGAGGACTTGCCCACATTGGGGAAGCCGATCAGCCCCACATCGGCCAGCATCTTCAGCTCGAGGATCAGCTCACGCTCCTCGCCCTTGGTGCCGCCCTTGGCAAACATGGGCAATTGTCGGGTGGGGGTAGCAAAATGCTTGTTGCCCCAGCCACCGCGGCCGCCGCGGCAGCAGATGAAGTCCTCACAGCCCGACATATCCTTGATGATCTTGCCGGTCTTGGCGTCCCGGATCAGGGTGCCGGGGGGAACCATTACCACAATGTCCCCGCCGTTTTTGCCGTGGAACTTGCCTCCCTTGCCGTTGTCCCCCCGCTCTGCCACAAATTTGCGCTTGTAGCGGAAGGCCAGCAGGGTGTTGGAGCCCTCATCAATGCGGAAGACCACATTGCCGCCCCGGCCGCCGTCGCCGCCGTCGGGGCCGCCCCGTGCCACATATTTTTCGCGGTGGAAGGCAACCGCGCCATCTCCGCCGTCACCGGCTTTGCAGTATATTTGTACTTGATCGATAAACATAAGCTTATCCTTTCTCTTTCATCATTTGAGCATCGGGGGCTGGCTTGATCTGCTCGCGGCTGGTCAGGCGGCCTGCGGTGAAGCTCAACCGCTCGACAACACGGTAAACATCGGGATTGCACGGAACTCTCTCGGTGTACTCGTTCTTCGGCCAAAAGCGCATATCGAAGTCGCGCCCGATGAGCATCGTTCCGGTAAAATCCGCGGGACGGCGGAGGGTATACTGCCACATCCGCGGATTATCACAGGGGGACTCGGCATCGACCTCACAGCTCCGCATCGCCGTCACCCCGTCAATGACAGGCAGAGAGCGGAAGAGACGGCATCGGAATTCGCCCATCACCGTCTCAAGCCACAGCTGACCGTTCTCGAAGCGGTAACGAATCGACCGCCGCTTCCCGCCAAGCCCCAGCAGGCTCAGATCGGGTCCGAGGGCAGGCTTAGTACGGAACACCACGAAATCTTCGTCGGAAAGCACATAAATGTCACATTGGCTTCCGTCGGCGAGGATCACCTCATGGCAGCTATCATGCATCTCCATCAATCCAGGGGCGTGGTGTCACCCTTCTCGCGGATGACAATGCGAATCGGCGTGCCGCGGAAGCCGAAGGTATCCCGCAGGCAGTTCTCGATATAGCGACGGTAGGAGAAGTGGAAGAGTTCAATGCTGTTGCAGAAGATCACAAAGGTGGGAGGTGCCACGCTGACCTGTGTCATATAGTAGATCTTGAGCCGTCTTCCCTTGTCGGAGGGCGGCTGAGTCCGTGTGGTGGCTTCGGCCAGCACATCGTTGAGCATACCCGTCGAGATGCGGGTATTGGTCTGGTTGTGGACGTAGTTGATCTGCTCAAAGAGCTTGACCACACGCTGGCCGGTCATGGCCGACACGAAGAGAATGGGGGCGTAGGTCATATAGGACAGGGCATCGTAGATCTTACGGATAAAGGAATTGACGGTGTTGTTGTCCTTGTCCACCAGATCCCACTTATTGACCACGATGATGGTGGCCTTCCCCGCCTCGTGGGCGATGCCCGCGATTTTCTCGTCCTGCTCAGTGATACCCTCAGTGGCATCGATCATCAAGAGGCAGACCTGAGCACGCTCCACCGCCATGTGGGCGCGGAGCACGCTGTATTTCTCAATCTTGTCGTCCACCTTGCTCTGGCGGCGGATGCCTGCGGTATCGATGAAGGTGTATTTGCCAAACTCGTTGTCCACGGTGGTGTCGATGGCATCACGGGTGGTGCCGGCGATGTTCGACACGATCAGCCGCTCCTCCCCGAGAATGCGGTTGATGATGGAGGATTTACCCGCATTGGGCTTGCCAATGACAGCAACCTTGATGCGGTCATCGGGCTCTTCCTCTCCCTCTGCCCGGGGAAGAGCAGCCACCACAGCGTCAAGCAGATCGCCACTTCCGCTGCCGTGGAGGGAGGAGAGCGAAATGGGATCCTGCTCGAAGCCCAGCTCGTAGAATTCGTAATACTCCATCGGCGGCTGACCGATGCGGTCGCATTTGTTGACCACGGGAATGACGGGCTTGCCGCTCTTCTTGAGCATGACGGCAATATCGCGGTCATCGGCAACCAGCCCCGCCTGCACGTCGCACATAAAAATGATCACGTCGGCGGTTTCAATGGCCAGCTCGGCCTGGCGGCGCATCTTCGCCATGATCAGATCCTCGGTTTTGGGCTCGATACCGCCGGTGTCGATGATGATCAGCCCGCGGCCGTTCCACTCGGTCTCGCCGTAGATGCGGTCACGGGTCACGCCGGGGGTGTCCTCCACAATGGCGCGTCGCTCGCCGATGAGTTTATTGAAAAGGGTGCTCTTCCCCACATTGGGGCGCCCTACGATTGCAATAATCGGTCTTGCCATGATGATAACTTCCTTTCTTTGCGTAAGTCAATTCTGCGGTGCAGAGACAGCCAGGCAATCGGCCGCGTCAGCATAGGAAATACAAAAACCCGCCGTCCCGCCAAGCAGGGTGAGCACATCAAAACCAATCACAACTCCCCCATCGTTAAAACAAACAGCCGGATAGATGCCGTACTCGGGCTTGATCTGCATAAGCAGTTCATCCCAAGTAATCTGCGTAAGCAGCTCCTCGCTTCCCCACACCATCTCACCCTTACCCGCACGCAGCAGCTGGGCAAGTGCCGTCCAATCGGTAATCAGTACATCGGAAGAATAAATCTCGGCGGTAGTGGGGTTGATATTGCAGGTATATACAAACTGTTTGGGCATTCCATCGGTGGGAGAAGTGTACTCTGCACGGCAGAGGAATGACAGCAGTGTGTCATCAAAGCGTTTGGTTTCAACCGATGTCACCGCATAAACAAAGGTTTCTCCTTCGGCAAGCAGAGTATGCACACTTGTCGCATGTATGGTATACATTTGTTCGGCATGGCGCTTGAGATTTTCGTTGAGTGCATCGGTCCCCTCCCCAACCACCACGGGATAACGAAGAATTTTCTCCGAATCACCGCCAAGCGAAGCGGAGGATTCCTCAATGATAATCTCAGTAATGTGTATCGGTTCGGCAGCAATCGTCGTATCGGCAGAAGTGCTCTGCTCTTCCCCATCCGTTTCGACCGGCGAACAGGCGGTAAACAGAAATGCGAGTACCAGCAAAAAAACACCAAATTTTCTCATCTTCAATTCCTCCTTATGCAAGTCCACATTTTCTTCCCAGCAGCGCCGCAATCAGCTCGGCCCCATCATTGGGGACAAAACGCAAAGGAACCTTCAAACGCTCAGACAGCTCATCGGGTGTCATGCCGCAGAGAAACAAATCGCCTTCTGCGCGCAGACATACCCGGGGAAGGAGCAGTTCCTCGCCAAGCGAAAGCCCCGACAGTTGCTCTGCCAAATCCCGTCCTGTCAGTAAACCTGCCACATTGATCAGTTCACCGAAAAAGTTGTTGCGAACAGCGACAACGCGAATCTCCAGTCCCTGTACCCTATCCATCAGGCGTGCCGTCAGCGCGGACAAGGTGGGGTAAGCCGCCTCCCCCGTGGCCACCGTTACGGTACGATTCAGCACGCGAGGAAGCTCAGCCCCCATGAAATTCAGCTCAAAATCAAATTCGTGGCAAAGAGAAGTCAACAGCCCCACACCGTTTTCGATCTGGCTGTATTCCTCGTAATATTCGTCATTGGGCAGTGCAAGTCCTGCTTTCAGATACAGCTCGTCGGCGCAAAAAAAGAGCCGTGTTCCCAGCTTTTCCATGCATCCCCGGGCAAAGGCATCCACCTGTGCGATCACAGCCGCGCACTCCTCGGGGGTAAAAGGCGAGAGGGGATATAATCCCTCACGGTATTTCGTCAGCCCCGCAGGCACCACCGACACACTGCGCAGTGCAGGCGCAAGCTCTGCCAGATCCCGCATAGAGCGGTCCAGCTCAGCGCCGTCGTTGATGCCCCGGCAGAGCACAATCTGCCCGCAGAGCGCGATACCCGCATCGGCCAGTCGGCGGAGATAATCCAGCGTCTTTCCCGCGCGGCGATTGCCCATCATGGTACAGCGCAGCTCGGGATTGGTGGTGTGCACCGACACGTTGACGGGGGAAATGTGCATCTCGATGATGCGGTCGATGTCGCGGTCGCCGAGATTAGTCAGCGTGATATAATTGCCGTGCAGAAAGGACAGACGGGAATCGTCATCCTTGAAATAGAGGGTGTCCCGCATTCCTGACGGGAGCTGATCGATAAAGCAGAAAATGCAGCGGTTGGCACAGCAGTGCTTGCCATCCATCAGCGGCGTGGCAAATTCAAGGCCAATGTCATCATACTCACCCTTGCGGATGGTCACATCCAGCAGCTCAGCCCCGCGGTGCAGGGTGAGAACAACACAGCGCTCGGTGAGATAAAACCGATAGTCGAGCACATCGCGGATGTTGTGCCCGTTGATGGAAATCAAAATATCCTGCGGCAGGATCCCTGCTCGCGCGGCACGGGAGCCGGGCAGCACATCGGTAATGGTGACCATTTTGCGCTTCCTCCTAAAAAATGGGTAATTACAATATATTATATCACATTCGGAGCAATCTGTCAAAACAATTTGTAAATTTACCGCAGTGTCCCGACAATTTCTTATATGCCAATGGGATACAGATAAAAAATCCCCCACAGGGCTTGCCCTGTGGGGGATTGATCATCAATTGTGAAGCCTTACTCGTCGTCCTCTTCCTCGTCCTCGCAGCACTCGGCACATGCATCGCAATCGCAGATGCAGTCGAAATGCTCGTGGCAAGCAGGGCAGACAAGATCAGCGGGATCTACCGTCTCATCGAAGCAAATAACCTCGCCGCAGGAAGGACAGGTGATCTCATAATATTCATCATCTTCGTCGTCATCGTCGTCGCAGCAGCAATCACAATCGCAGTCATCATCGCCGAACTCGTCCATGATGAATTCCTCGACCTCGCCCAAATCCTCATCGATTTCCTCGATATAGTCGTGCAGCGTGTCGGTTGTCTCCTCAAGCCGGTCAAGTGCCTCGGTCAGATCGCCGATCAGATCGAGCATGGCATTGATCAGCTTAGTCTCGGGCTTTGCGGCATCCAGTGCAGTACCCTCTGCCAATCCCTTGAGATATGCAGCCTTCTCAGTCAACGTCATTTTCGTTCCTCCTGATTATGCACGGGAGAGATATTCACCCGTTCTGGTATCGATCTTGAGAACCTCGCCCTCGTTGATGAAGAGCGGAACCTTGATTACAGCACCGGTCTCCAGGGTAGCGGGTTTGAGGGTATTGGTTGCGGTGTTGCCAGCAAAACCGGGATCGGTCTGGGTAACAGCCAGTTCAACAAACGTGGGGGGCTCGATATCAAACACGTTGCCCTTGTAGGAAACGAGCTTGACCATCATCTCTTCCTTAACGAACTTGAAGCTGTCAGGCAGCTTGTCCCCGTTGATGGGCAGCATATCGAAGGTCTCCATATCCATGAAGTAATACAGATCGCCATCGTTGTAGGAATACTGCATTTCCTTTCTTTCGATATAAGCATTCTCATACTTATCGGTGGGGCTGAAGGTGCGCTCGATCACGGCACCCGTAATGACATTCTTGAGTTTGGTGCGGACGAAAGCCGCGCCCTTACCCGGCTTAACATGCTGAAATTCGATAACCTGCAGAACCTGGCCATCCATCTCGAAAGTGATGCCGTTCTTGAAATCGCCGGCTACTACCATAAGTGATTACCTCCAACGTAAAACATCAATATTTTCGCGAAAATTCTTCCGCGCATAAGTTACATTTTATTATACAGGATTTTCCCCGAAATTGCAAGAGGGATGCAGGGAAAAAGTTGCGCAAATTGTTAACTTATTGTGAACAAGCCTGCTTTCCCGTATGCACGCCCCAAAATGGGAAAGAAAAATCGGCGAAAAAGCGTTTCGTATCGTATCTCCCGAGGTTATACCATTATCCCTTTGTCCCGACGTTGATCTGCTCCAGAATAAAGGGGAGGACCTCGTCCCGTTTGATCTGCAGCACATGGGCAAACTCATCATAGAGAATCTTCTCCGCATCCTGCAGAAGACGCTCATCCGCCAAGTGCAGTTTTCGCCCTTTCGCCTGCTGTGCCAACCTCCGATTATACAATGCTTTGATCAGTCCGACAAGCTCTGCGCGATCTCCCGCCCCGATGATTTCGCGGCAATGCTCACGACGGGCGTTGTCGTCATCAATCGAGAGTGCAGCCTCATTGGGCATGGCGCGGATAAGCGCATAAATTTCCTCGGGGGAGAGCACCCGCCGCATCTTTGCCGTCAGTGCAGCATTATCTATGGGCACAAACACCGTCGATCTGCCCGCATAGATCGGCTTGAGCACATAATAGCGTTTCGGCTCACCCATAAAATTTTGCTCAGAGATTTCCGCAATGCGGCAGACCCCCTCTGCACCGTACAACACTGCCTCATTGATCCGAAATTCCATTCTGCATATCCCCCTGCCAATCAATTTTCGACAAAAACGCGCAGTCTGCTTCAACCGGACTTACGTTCCGCTAAGCAAACTGCGCGTTGATCGTTCATTGCTATTATACCATATTTTTTCGCGCGACGTAATAGGCAATTTTCACAAATTATATTTTTCTCGCGCCATCTCCGCACATCAAGTGAATTGTTTTTGATTTTTTTGTGCAAAGCCGTTGCAAAAATCGCTTTCCTGTGGTAAAATTAGAAAGTATTTTTTTGGTGCGGTGAACATCCGCAGAAAGGTAAATCACATGAGCATTCGTATCGGTATTTTCGGTTATGGCAACCTTGGCCGCGGAGTCGAAGCGGCAATTCGGCAAAACAGTGATATGACGCTTGCCGCTGTCTTTACACGGCGCAATCCCGACTCGCTGACCATTCAGACAGAAGGCGTCCCCGTGCTTGCAGCCGATCGCGCCGATGAAATGGCAGACGCCATTGATGTGATGATCCTCTGCGGCGGAAGTGCCACCGATCTGCCGACGCAGACGCCCGCACTTGCCGCACACTTCCATGTTGTGGACAGCTTCGACAATCACGCCAAAATTCCCGAGCACTTTGCCGCCGTTGACCGCGCTGCCGCCCATGCGGGAAAAGTCGCTGTCATCTCGGTCGGCTGGGATCCCGGTATGTTCTCGCTCAACCGCATGCTGTCAGGGGCAATTCTGCCCGACGGTGCCGATTACACCTTCTGGGGCAAGGGCGTCAGCCAGGGCCACTCGGATGCCATCCGCCGCATTGAGGGCGTTGTGGATGCACGGCAATACACCATCCCCGTTGAGGCCGCCCTTGAGGCAGTGCGCAGCGGCTCCTGCCCCACGCTGACCACCCGGGAAAAACATACCCGCGAGTGCTTTGTCGTGGCTGCCGAGGGAGCTGATCTTGCCCGCATCGAGCACGAAATCAAAACTATGCCCGCTTATTTTGCCGACTATGATACCACTGTGCATTTCATCAGCCTTGCCGAAATGCGGGAGAAGCACAGCGGAATCCCCCACGGCGGATTTGTGATCCGCAGCGGAAAAACAGGGCTGAATGCCGAGCATACTGCGTTGATTGAATATAGCCTTAAGCTTGACTCCAATCCCGAATTTACCGCGTCGGTTCTCGTCGCCTGTGCCCGTGCCGCCCATCGCTTCGCACAGGCAGGTGAGACGGGCTGCAAAACCATTCTCGATATTCCCCCCGCATATCTCTCCCCAAAATCGGGTGAAGAGCTGCGCCGCTCTCTGCTGTAAGCGCACTGTCGCCTATCCCACGGGAATAATCCCCAAAAATTCTTCGAGGAGCTGCCATGGAACAGATCTATACCATTCCCGTCAATGAAGCATTTGACGCCGCCGACGGCTGTCCATTCTGCGCGCTCTGGCGAAAGCTGGAGGAAAACGAGCTTGATCTCATTCTCGGCGCATCCATGATGGAACCCGATGTGCGCATCAAAACCAACAAACAGGGCTTTTGCCGCACGCATTATGACATGATGTTTGTCCGCAAAAACCGTCTCGGCATGGCGCTCACCCTTGAATCACATCTCAACGAGCTCAAGCGCGAGATCGCAGCGGGGGGCCCCGGCGCCCTGATCAGCGGTGCGGGGGCAAAGCCTGCCAAGCGCATCGCCGATCTGGAGGAGGACTGCTATGTCTGCGGGCGGATCAATTATCACTTCACCCATATGATTGAGACAGCGGTTCTGCTCTGGGAGCAGGATGAAGACTTCCCCCGGAAACTGCAGAATCAACCCTATTTCTGTCTGCCGCACTATCGCCGCCTGCTCGATTATGCCCGCGCGCGCCTGCCTAAGAAGCGTCAGGGCGAGTTTGTCCGCCAGGCATCGGCTGTGGTCGAGGGATATCTGGATACCCTGTCGGCAGATGTCAGCTGGTTCTGCAAAAAGTTTGATTATCGCTACGAAGAGGAGCCTTGGGGCAATTCCCGCGATTCGGTTGAGCGAGCCATCAAGTTCCTGCGCAGCGATCTGCACGCCGAACCGCAGAAAAAATAAGCGATTTTCACAATCTGATTCACGGAGGTCAGATCATGACAAGTTGTTGTTTTACCGGACATCGCCGCATTGCCGATGCCGTACTGTCTGACCTTGAGCAGCGGTTAGATGACTGTCTGTATCGTCTTATCGACGAGAAAATTTATCATTTCCGCGCTGGGGGAGCGGTGGGATTCGACCGTATCGCCGCCGAGCATGTCCTGCAGATGCGCCGACGGTTTGACTTTATTCGGCTCGAGCTGATCCTGCCCTGCCACGGGCAAACCCGCGGTTGGCCGGAAGAGGAACGGCTCGCCTATCGCCGCATCATGGCAGATGCCGACCGTGTCACCTTTCTGCAGGAGCATTACACGAGCGGATGCATGAAACGTCGGAATCTGAAATTGTTGGAGGACAGTCAGATCTGTGTCTGCTATTGCACACGGCAGGTCGGCGGTACTGCGTTTACCATTGCCAACGCACAAAAGCAAGGACTGCGAATCATCAACCTCGCCCTAACCTGACCAAAGAGAACGGCTTGTCCCATCGGACGGTCGTTCTCTTTGTTTTTACGCAGAAAATTTTAGCAAAAAGCAAAAAAACTATGGACATTCCCGCCGCAATTTGATATAATGAAGAGTAAAGTTTCTTCAAAATCAAAGGAGCACTCTCATATGCCCATTAAAATTCCCGGCGGATTGCCCGCCGCACAAATTCTTGAGAGCGAGCACATTTTCGTCATGGAGGAAAACCGTGCGCAGACGCAGGATATCCGCCCGCTGCGTATCGCCATCCTCAACCTGATGCCCACCAAAATTGCCACCGAGACGCAGTTGATTCGTCTGCTTTCCAATACACCCCTTCAGGTAGAGCTGACTCTGCTCGGCACCGAAACCTACCGTGCCACCCACATCTCCGAGGAGCATATGGAAAGCTTCTATCAGTGCTTCTCTGACGTCAAGCATAAAAAGTTCGACGGGCTGATCATCACCGGTGCGCCCGTGGAAAATCTGGAGTTTACCGATGTTGCGTATTGGGATGAGCTTTGCGCCATTCTCGATTGGTCGCGCAAGCATGTCTACTCCACCCTGCATATCTGCTGGGCGGCACAGGCGGGACTCTATCATCACTACGGCATTCAAAAGCACGCACTGCCCGAGAAAATGTTCGGCATTTTCGAGCACGAGGCGGTTTGTCCCCGCCACCCGCTGCTCCGCGGCTTTGATGAGGTCTTCCTTGCCCCCCATTCCCGCCACACCACGGTGTATGAATCTGACATCAAAGCATGCCCTCAGCTGGATATTCTCGCACGCTCGGAGCGTGCAGGAGTTTACATCGTTGCCGACAAAAACGCCAGACAATTCTACATCACGGGTCACGCCGAGTATGACCATGACACCCTCTCGCTCGAATATTTCCGCGACACCCTGCGGGGCTTGAGCATTGATATTCCCTACAACTATTTTCCCAACAACGACACATCCCTCCAGCCCCGCAATGTCTGGCGCGGACACGCCAATCTGCTCTTCTCAAACTGGCTCAACTATTTTGTCTACCAGCGGACACCCTACGACATCGACGCCATCGAGTGATCCGCTCACATCACTGACTTTACGGGAGGACTGCTATGCTTTCGGTCATTTACGCCGCAGGACTGTTCGGCGTTGACGGTTTTTTGGTTACAGTCGAGTGCAGCTCTGCCGAGCGCATTCCGCAATTTGAACTTGTCGGTCTGCCCGACGCAGCAGTGCGCGAAGCAAAAGAACGTGTACGGGCCGCCATTGAGAACAGCGGCATTCCCTTCCCCGATCTATCCCTCACGCTTAATCTTGCGCCCGCCGACCGCCGCAAGGAAGGTGCCGGCTTTGACCTGGCCATTATGGCGGCCGTCCTGCGCTGTGCCGGGGCCTTCCCCGCCGAATATCCCATCGACCGCGCCTGTCTGATCGGCGAGCTTTCTCTTTCGGGTAAAATCCGTCCTGTGCGGGGCGTGTTGTGTATGTGTCTGGCAGCAAAGGCAGCGGGAAAGACCGAAGTTTTTGTCCCCGAAGCCAACGCCCCCGAAGCCGCCGCGGTGGAGGGGCTCACCGTCTACGGCGTGCGTAATGTCGCTCAGCTGCTCGCACACCTCTGCGGGAAGGCGCAAATTACACCCTCTGTCGCCGATCGCGATGCGTTTCTGCAGGCTGCCGCCTCCCATCCGCTGGATTTTGCCGATGTCAAAGGACAGGTCATGGCAAAGCGCGCCATGGAAATTGCCGCCGCGGGCGGGCATAACATCCTGCTCATCGGCCCGCCCGGAACCGGAAAATCCATGCTGGCGAAGCGTTTGCCCTCCATCCTCCCCGCCTTCACCTTTGCCGAGGCGGTCGAATCCACCAAGCTCCACTCAATCGCGGGTGTCCTGCCCGAGGGGGTATCTCTCCTCACGGCACGCCCTTTCCGCTCGCCCCATCATACCATGTCCGCTCCCTCGCTGGTGGGCGGCGGTGCAAATCCGATGCCCGGCGAGATTTCCCTCGCCCACAACGGCGTGCTTTTCCTTGACGAGCTACCCGAGTTCAACCGTCAGGTGGCCGACTCCCTTCGCCAGCCCCTAGAGGATGGGGGTGTCACCATCACCCGCACCGCGGGACGGGTCTATTACCCCGCGTCCTTCATGCTGGTCTGTGCCATGAATCCCTGCCGGTGCGGATATTTCGGCCATCCCACCCGCAAGTGCACCTGCAAGAAGGAGGACATCCGCAAGTACATCTCCCGCATCAGCGGACCTTTGCTTGACCGCATCGACATTCAGATCGAGATGCCCGCCCCCTCCTTTGACGATCTCTCGGCTGCCCCCTCCGCTGAAACCTCGGCGGTGATCCGGGAACGGGTGAACGGGGCACGGGCCTTCGCACGTGAGCGCATGGCCGAAGACAAGGTGCTCTCCAACGCCCGGCTCAGCGCACCTCTGCTCTTCAAATACTGCACCCCCGACGATGCGGGGAAGGTGATCCTGCGCAGCGCCTACACCAAGTTGGGGCTCTCGGCTCGTGGCTATGACCGCCTGGTACGGGTGGCTCGAACGATCGCCGACCTGGACCGCAGTGAAATCATCCGCGCCGACCACATCGCCGAGGCCATCCAGCTCCGCTCCCTCGACCGCAAGTATTGGGGGGAATGAGCGCTTCCAGCAATTTATGCCCTCGGCCCGATTCTTCTCCCCCGGCAGGCAGGCCTGCCGGGGCGTTTTTCTTTCCCTTTTCCCCGGCAAAATCCCACGCGGTACTTGACAAATTCTGTCGAGTGCGATATAATAACGATATATTGCAAACCGATGAGTGAGGAGAGTACTCCCTTCTCCGCAGGCAAAGAGAACCGCTGGCTGGTGGAAAGCGGTGCTGTGGTTGGGACGAATGGGCTCACGAGGGCAAGCCGATGCCGCAGGGCGGCGCGTAGGTGCGACGGTCCCCCACCGTTACCCGGGGAAGCACATGGATGTGTGCTGTGAGCGTATTCGCAAGAATAAATTTAGGTGGCACCGCAGGTTATCTCCTGTCCTATTGTGGACGGGAGTTTTTTGTTTTGCGTGCCGAGAAGGAAGTGTATACTGATGTCAACCGAATTTCTGATGGGCAATGAGGCCATTGCCCTGGGGGCTCTCGATGCGGGGGTCAATGTGGTGACGGGTTATCCCGGCACCCCCTCCAGCGAGATCTTAGAGACGGTAGCCCGCCGCCGGGAGAAGGAAAATCCCGATGTATATGTGGAGTGGTCGGTGAACGAAAAGGCCGCCCTTGAGGTGGCGGCGGGAGCCGCCTACGCCGGGGCGCGAACGCTGGTCACCATGAAGCAGGTGGGGCTTAACGTGGCCTCCGATCCCCTCATGAGCCTGGCCTATGTGGGTGTCAAGGGTGGCATGGTCATCGTCTCCGCCGACGATCCCGGCCCCATCTCCTCCCAGACCGAGCAGGACACCCGCACCTTTGCGGCCTTCGCGCATCTGCCCGTTTTCGATCCCTCCTCCCCCGAGGAGGCCTACCGCATGATCGGGGATGCCTTCGCCCTCTCCGAGCAGTACGGTACCCCCGTGCTCTTCCGCCCCACCACCCGGGTCTGCCACGGATGCGCCCCCGTGGAGCGCACCGACAAGCCCCTCCGCAATACCCCCGAGGGCTTCGTCCGGGACCCCGCCCGCTGGGTGATCTTCCCCCGGGCATCCTATCTTAACCACATCAAGCTGGCAAACCGTGAGCGGGAGCTGGACGAAAAATTCTCGGCCTATCCCCTCAACACCGCCGAGAACACCGCCGGCGGCCGCCGCGCCATTGCCTGCGGGGGCATCAGCTATGCCTATGTCAAAGAGGCGCTGGAACAGCTTGGAGCTGAGAACGTCCCCCTGCTCCGCATTGCCACCCCCTACCCCTTCCCCGAGCAACTGACATCCGCGTTCCTGCGGGACAAGGACGAGATCCTTGTGGCCGAGGAGCTTGACCCTGTGATTGAGCGGGCCCTGCTGCTCTGCTGCGGACGGGCACATCTGCCCGTCACCGTCCGGGGCAAGCTGGACGGCACCATGCCTCAGGCGGGCGAGAACAGCGTGGAGCAGCTCCGCACCGCCATCGCCGCCTTCCTTGGCCTGCCCGCCCCCAAAGCGGAGAACCGGGCAGAGCCTCCTGCTCTGCCCGTCCGTCCCCCCGTGCTCTGCGCCGGATGCCCCCACCGCGCTTCCTTCTACGCCGTCAAGCGGGCCATGAAGGAGCTGGGGCAGAAGGCTTACTTCTGCGGCGATATCGGGTGCTACACCCTGGGCAACGCCGCTCCTTTGGACATGGTGGACACCTGCCTCTGCATGGGTGCCGACGTGACCATCGCACAGGGCCTGCGCCGGGTGGAAAAGGACGCGGTCTGCTTCTCCTTCATCGGTGACTCCACCTTCTTTGCCTCGGGTATGACAGGGGTGGTCAACGCCGTCTACAACGGCACCGACATTGTCCTGACCGTACTGGACAACTCCACCACCGCCATGACGGGGCATCAGCCCCACCCCGGCACCGGGCGCACCATGATGGGGGAAATGACGGCAAAGCTCTCCATCGAGCGAGTACTGGAAGCTCTGGGTGTCTCCTCTCTGCGCATCGTTGATCCGCTGGACCAGGCCGCCGCTGTGGATGCAGTGAAGGCCGCCGCAGGTGAACGGGGCGTTCGAGCGCTGATCTTCCGCTCCCCCTGCATTGCCGTGACTAAGCCCAACGCAACCTACACCGTCACCGATGCCTGCATCGGCTGCGGCAAGTGTGTGCGTGAACTGGGCTGCCCCGCCACCGTGCGGCAGGGCAAGCAGGTGCGAATTGATCCCGCCCTCTGCTTTGGCTGCTCCCTTTGCGCCCAGTACTGCCCTACCGGAGCCATCGTAAAAAAGGAGGTACGCTGACATGGAACAGAATAGAAGCATTCTTCTCTGCGGCGTCGGCGGTCAAGGTACCGTCCTTGCCTCCAAGCTCATTGCCTACGCCGCCATGCGAGGGGGACTTGAGGTTCGCACCAGCGAAACCATCGGCATGGCTCAGCGGGGGGGCTGTGTGGTCAGCCACGTTCGGGTGGGACACCACATCAACTCTCCCCTCATTCCCCGGGGATCTGCCGACCTGCTCCTGGGTTTCGAACCGGCCGAAGCGGTGCGTTGTCTTCCCTAC
Organism: Clostridia bacterium; assembly: GCA_017407835.1. Lineage (GTDB taxonomy): Bacteria > Bacillota > Clostridia > Oscillospirales > CAG-272 > SIG693. Next base: position 20,124 of record JAFQVV010000039.1, on the reverse strand, counting down.
CTCCGCCGCGGTGGAACTGCCGTAGTCAGCCGCGCTCCCATCTCCCCCGTCACCGCTTCCCTCTCGGGCAGCAGCTACAACGGGGCGGATATGCTGACCTATTTGGCCGAACAGGTGGAAAATCTGATCATCCTCGACACCGAGGAGATCATCGTCGCCTGCGGCTCTCCTCGTGTGCTCAACATCGCCCTCCTTGCCGCCGCGGCAAAAACCGATGCGCTGGGGATCACCCCCGATGAGCTCCGCGCCGCCGTCCGTGAACGGCTCCCCGAAAAATTCCACGCCCTCAACCTGGGGGCTATCGACTACATCTGCCGGAGGTAACTGCCATGAAAATGAACGATACCCAGTTTGCCCTCATTAAAGAACAGCTTCGCCGTCTCACCGCTCAGGACGGATTCTATGCCCGCAAGCTGGCGGGGATTGATGTTGAATCCATCCGGAGCCAGACCGACTTTGAAAAGCTTCCCTTCACCTGGAAGGGTGACCTGCGGGATGCCTATCCCCTGGGGCTTCAGGCCGTGCCCGATGAAGAGGTGGTGCGCATCCACTCCTCCTCCGGCACCACCGGTATCCCCGTCATCATCCCTTACACCCGCCAGGACGTGGCCGACTGGGCCGAGATGTTCGAGCGCTGCTACCGCATGGCCGGGCTCACGCCCCTGGATCGGGTGCACATCACCCCCGGCTACGGTCTGTGGACGGCAGGCATCGGCTTCCAGGCAGGCGCCGAGCGGCTGGGTGCCATGGTCATCCCCATGGGTCCCGGCAACACCGATAAGCAGCTGCAGATGATGCAGGACCTGCACTCTACCGTGCTCTGCGCCACCTCTTCCTACGCACTTCTGCTGGCCGAAGAAATCGCCAAGCGGGGCATCGGAGATAAGATCCACCTCAAGAAAGGCATCATTGGCTCAGAGCGCTGGGGCGCAAAAATGCGCCAGCGCATCGCCGACGAGCTTGGCGTTGAGCTCTACGACATCTATGGCCTCACCGAGGTCTACGGTCCCGGCATCGGTATGAGCTGTTCGCACGCCTGTGGGATGCACCTGTGGGATGACTTCATCTACTTCGAGATCATCGATCCCAAGACCGGCGAGCCCGTCCCCGACGGCGAGCTGGGCGAGCTGGTGATCACCACCCTGCGCAAGCAGGGCGCCCCCCTCATTCGCTACCGCACCCACGACCTGACCCGCATCATCCCCGGCGACTGCCCCTGCGGCGATCCCCATCCCCGCATCGACACCATCCTCGGCCGCACCGACGACATGGTGAAGGTCAAGGGCGTCAACATCTTCCCCAGCCAGATCGACGAGCTGCTCTCCACCCTCGCCGGTGCATCCAGCGAGTATCAGTTTATGATCGATCACCTCATGGGAAAGGATGTCTGCACCCTCTTTGTCGAGGTTGAGGAGGGGGCAAACAAGCACGCCATGGAAGCCGTCATCGGCGAACGCTTCAAGGCCAAGATCGGCATTCAGGCGGTGATCAAGCCTGTGGATATCGGCGATCTTCCCCGCAGCGAGAAAAAATCCACCCGTGTTTTTGACAACCGATATTGAGCAAACAGGGCTGCTGTGCGAACATGGCAGCCCCGTTGATTTTTTCGCCGTCTCCCCTTGACATTTTCGGCAAGATGTGTTAAACTAATAAAGCTTTCCCGCACAGGGAGGGTTATCGAAGCGGTCATAACGAGGCGGTCTTGAAAACCGTTTGAGAGCAATCTCACGTGGGTTCGAATCCCACACCCTCCGCCATCCCCTTGAAAACACAAAGTTTTCAAGGGGTTATTTTTTGTCCTGTTTAGCTTGGGGAACAGACCTCAGCGAATAACTTTTACATGATTGCAGCAATAATAACAAATGTATCGTTGAAGCAATTACATGAAAAAGGGGTGTCGCGCTCATTCGCGCGGCACCCCTGCATTTGTCAATACCAAGCGACACCGTTATCATCAAACTCGGCAGAAACCGAAGATTCGGTTTTCACGGAAGCAGCACTGTCACCCAAAACAATCACATATGCCGATAGGCTGCTGGGCATCTTTACCGCAGCTGTCGTACCGTCAATGCCAACGATCAGATAATCCCCCGCAGAAAGAGACATACTTGTGGTTTTTCCGATGCTCGAGAAATTCGAGCAATGGGTGGCCTCACTCGACATTCCGTCGCGCGGCATAATGGCAATAACCGCACCGCCGGTATACGCATATCCCTTTTCGGTATCGATGGCAGAGTTCATCGAAGAGTTGGAGATGACAACCGTCTTACCGCCCGAAAAAGAGATTCCGCTGTACGATGTTCTGCTGTTGGAGTCAATTCCATCTCCTGTACAGTATATATAGACGGTTCCTCCCCCAATCGAGATAGCCGTCCCTTCCGTGGTGGTTCCGTTCATTCCGTCATCCTTGGCAATGATCGAAATATAGCCGCTCGAAATGTTCACCTGATTTCCTTCGATGCCCTCATAGCTGTTGGTTATGCTTACAGTACCCGACATAATATTGACCTTGCCGTCAGCATGAATGCCATCGTCATTGCTGTAAAGGGTGATCACGCCGCCGTTAATCGTAACATTGCCCAGCGGCAAAGCTCCGTTCTCAAGCGATGTGTCATTGTTTGCATGAAGTGCGTCATCATATGCTTTGATGTTCACCTTACCCGCCCGGATGACAATTTCGTTTGCGGCTTTGATGCCCTTGGTTGAATGGTCGCCCTTATCGGTGTTGCCGTCGTTCATTCCCCCAAATCCGCCGAATCCGCCAAACCCGCCGCTTTGGATAGAGGTCGTGTAATTCGTCCAATTATAGGAGAGCTGATTTCCGCGGCTTGTCAGTGCAAATGTATCGCAGCCGCTGTTGGGTGTCAAATAATCGGAAGCAACAAGATACTCCTCCTCTTGCCCTTGCGCCATATCGGACGAATAGATAAAGAACTGCATCTTGCTATACCCGGACATCTTTGGGAATACATAGTAATAATAATTGGTCCTGCCCCCGGATACTTTTGAGTGATACTCTGCATTTACCCATACGAAATCGTTGTCAGAATTGTAGTACTTTACCGAATAGCTGTACTGGTTGCTTGTAAATCGAATATAATTTTCCGCAGAAGACACTGCCGTAACTTCTTTGGAATAGTTTGAATATTTATCGGTATAGATGTTGAGCAGAGTTGCAGTGTCATCAATGATTGCATCGTATGCGGCATCAATTCCGTCACAAGCGGCATATATGGTGTGCGTCCCCCCGACAACCGTAATCGTTCCCCGTTGATTGCCTTTATCGGAGATATTGCTGTTTGTGGTTTTGATGCCATCACCGGCAGAAGCAATTAAGGTCAAATTTCCGCCATTGATCTCAACACTGTCGTTTCCTTTGAGCGCGTTATCCACACAGGCAACAAGCAGTGTGAGATTTTTGACCTGAAGATCGTCCTTTGTGTGAACACCGTTGTTATTTTCCGAGATCACCGTCAGGCTTCCCTTCCCGGCAATTTCCAGATCCACATCGGCGTGTATTGCACCGGAATAACGTGTGTCATCTGCCGAATCGACGGCAGGACGCATATCATAGATATAATTTTCGTAATCCTTTTTGGCAGTCAGGGTAACCTCGTCACCGCTGACAATCAAAATCGGATTGGTCTCCCGGCTGATAAGAGAGAGGCCGTGCATCTCCAAGTCGAATTTATAATCGTCACCAACATCAATGACAATATTTCCGGAGAAGGTGCCCGAAATCGAATAAACCGATTCTTGGGCAATTCGGGTAAAGGTCAGCGTTGTGCCCTCAAGCTGATATGCACCGGTTGTGCCCGACAAGCACTTGATGGTAATGTCGGAGGATTCCCCCTCAAAATAGCCGGCATACGCACCCATCCCCTCCACCGCCTCGCCGAATGTCTTGCCGTCATCCCCGAGATCTGCCGTCTCCCCCGGCGTCGAATCACCGGTATCGCTGGAAGGCCGATTGTTGGCAGTCGTTCCGCCCACAGTCTCATTATCGGGAATGCCGACATCTCCGTTGCCCGCGGCATTGCATCCGGTAACCAGCAGCATAAGAACCAATATTGCGGATATCAGTTTTATTTTCATAGCCAACTCCTCTTGCCGCCTCAAAGCTCTGTTTGGGTATTCTCCTGTTTGGAAACCATAATCTCCAAATTGCCGTTTCTGATGCGCAATTGATCAATAAATTCTTTTTCCTTCATTGTATCACGAAGGGTAACATTATATGTGAGCCGGAACATACTCCCCATATTATGGGTTTTGACCTTGATCAACTCATTCTCGGTGGTGTATTCCGCAAAAATATCATCAAACACGCCTGTATAGTCAAGATCCTCGGGGATGGTAATCTTCACCGTTTTATATGCTGCATGAGATTTTTTTGTTCCGAAATTCAAGCTGTTATACAGAACGAACACGGCACACATAATCAAGGCAAACAGTGCGGCAAAGGCAAGATACCCCATGCCCACCACAAGACCTGTGCCCATCGCAAGAAAAATCGCAACAATCTCTCGGGCAGAGCCGGGTGCGGAACGGAATCGAACCAAACTGAATGCACCGGCCACGGCAACACCCGCACCGATATTTCCATTGACCATCATAATCACAACACACACAACTGCGGGAAGCAGGGCAAGCGTGATCACAAAGCTTTTGGTATATTTTGTCTTAAACATATACGCCAGAGCCATCAAAAGACCGAGCGCAAGGGAAACGGCAAGACAAAGCAAAAAATCGGTCAGGCTGATCACACTTGCCAGTTCTGCATCGAACAAGCCCTTAAAGATTGCGTTCATAAGTAAAAATCCTCTCTGTTTCTGTCAATTTTGTTGAATAGATTTGCGGAAAAATCAACGATTGATATGCGGTTCCGTACTTTGAAAATGAAGTTTTATATATATGCTCTTTCGACAAAACCCCCGTCATCCAAAGCGGAATGCCGCCCGAGCATTTCAACTCCATCAGGACCGTACCTTCCTCAAGAATGGGGGTGCCGTATGCGGAGCTTCTCAGCGAGAGATCATCCTGACGACACAAAATATGATCGTCAAAGGTAACTCTGAAATCGCCGCCGTCCCGCGCAAAATAGGCTTCGCGTTCATATGAAAGAAAAACCGTCGGGTGAAGCCCGCCATAAAAATCCGCAAAATAATCGATCTCACGGGATATCTGTGTCTCTGTCGGGCAGGGCACTTCTCTGCCTATCCAACGCATCGCATCCTGTTCGGGCAGGGAAATTCTTCGCTTGTAAACAACCTTTTGATATTTCTTTTTCAGCTCTACAAAAACAGGATTGTCCTCGGAGACTTGACAGTAGCTGCGAATTCTGAGCTTTTCCTTATATTCCGGCTTTTCCATCGAACGCCGAATCAATCTGTAATGATCGGTATCATAATAAAGATTCCTGATCGTCGTTCTGCCGTACTTATCCAGCTGCATATATGGCCGCATGGCTTCCAATATGATCTGCTTTTGCTCAATGGTGAGCAAATACTTTAATTCGTATCGCCGAAACACCGTTTGATAGGCCATATTTCCCCTCCTTTGGATTGAGTATGTCTATTTTATCAGCCGAACCTAAAGATTGATTGAAGAATCTGTGAATTTCCCGTGAAAAATCAACGAAAGCAAAACAAAATTCCCCCGAGTTTCAGCTTCGGGGGAAACTTTTATTCTGCCGAATATACACTTACCTGTGTCATCAGCATCTCCACATCGGTGAGGTGGGGAGGTCGCGTCCCCTCAGTCATGCAGGCGGCACTCCCATAGCAGACAGCGCGCTTGAGCAATGCAGGAGAAGTACAGCCCTCTTCGGCAGCCGCGATAAATCCGCCGATTGCGCTGTCCCCCGCACCGATGGTGGATTTCACATCAACCCTCGGCGCCTGTACCGCCCAACAGCCGTCCCCGGCGGCCAGAACAGCCCCCGCACCACCCAGACTGATCATCACATTCTCGGCACAGCTTTGCTGTAATTGCATCGCCGCCGCTGCCGCACTGCGCAGATCAGTCACCGCCATTGAGGTATACATGGCAATCTCCTCCTCATTGGGTTTGATCAGCCATGGGTGGACAGCGGCAATATCTTCCAGCGTAAATGAGCGCGAATCGATCACAATCTTTGCCCCTTTTGCCTTCATTCGGCAAAGGAAGCTGCGTGCATCGGCCGCAGAAATTCCCGAGGGCAGACTACCCGTGAAGGTCAGCACCGAATCGCCCTCAATCTGTGTATCAAGCAATGCTTCAACCTGCGCAAGCAGGGATTGGTCTGCCGAAAAGCCGCGGAAGCTGATACGCGTCTCGGGCGCATGATCGGGATGCAGAGTGATATTTTCCCGAATTCTGCCCGGCACTGCAATCGCCGTATAGGCGATGCCATCGGCGGAAAGTGCACGCTCAAAGGCATCGCTGTTCTCTGTGCCCAGCACAACCAGCGCCGTATTTTCCACACTGCATCTCACCAGCGCACGGGAAATATTGACGCCCTTCCCGCCTGCCTCCACTGCTGTAATATCGGCAAGATTTTCATGTCCCGGCACAAAATCTTCCATGCGGCAGTGCATATCAAAGGCAGGGTTGAGGGTGAGTGTAATAATTTTCATCGTTCAATTCCTTACCGGATGCGGGGCGCGTGAGCGAGCAGATAACGCTCGGCTTCGACACACCACAGTCCTTCATTTGCCGCAACAATTTTTGCCAGCTCACCGTACAGCGGATCGGTCTTGCCCAGCTCTGCCAGATCATCGATTGCCACCAACGGAATGTCAAGCTCGTTATAGCAGACCTTCTTTGCACCGTCCGGCTTCTCCATGGCAAAAATTGCCTCGGGCACAGCACGCAGACCAAGGATATGCGAGACAAGCGGGCTCGTTTTGAGACTGCCGTTTTCAATGAGCTCCAGCGTCTCTGCCGTATCGATGGGAATACTGCCTGCAGTCCCCACCACATGAATACCGTCATAATGCACGCGATAGAGGTTGAGCGACCCCTGCAAATCATGCACGGGAGGACCGGCAAAAAAGTTGACACAGCCGTCCTCGCGGCAAATCCGCTCCGCCAGAGTAAACAGCCCGGCAACCGGAACCATAACAAAAACATCATCAAATCCGCCGTCCGAGAGCTCGGACAGATATGCCGCGGGATCTGCCATATCCGCCGTATTGACGTAAGTCAGCTTGCAGCCGCGGGATGCCGCATATGCAGCCGTACACTTGCGCTCGGCATCTGCCAAGCGCTCGGCATTGATGTCTGTCACCACAACCTCACTGACGCCCGCATATCCGACGGCAAGCAGAACGGCGCCAATTCCCATCGGACCCGCCCCGCCGAGAATCGCAAGCTTTCCGCCGCGTTTCGCGCCGTCGGTGCGCACATATGTGGAATAATCGGTATGATAGAACCCCTTGAATCCCCGCAAAATACAGCCCAGCGGCTCAACCAGTGCGCCCTCGAAATAGCCCTCTCCGTTGTAGGGAATGACACAGCCCCGTTCAAGTGCAATGGACGGAATGAGGGTGTAGACGGTATTGCCGCCAAAGGCGGTGTAGGAATAACCCGGATCAAATCCGCTCTCCAGCTTCAGCGCGGGCTGAATGACAATCTTCTGTCCGACTTTCCATTCATTTTCCAGTCCCTCGCCCACCTCCACAATTTCACCGCACATCTCATGCCCGATGATCACGGGATTTTGCTCAATGCCGTCGGGGACACGCTTGTGTCTGCTGCCCTGCTTTACCGCTTTATAGGTAGAGGCACATACCGAATCCGCGACAACCCGCATCAACAGCTCCCCCTTCCCTGTTTTGGGCAGCTCGATCTCACTGATTCTGAGATCCATCTCTCCGTGCAATCTGACCGCTGTCGTTTTCATGGGCTTTTCTCCTTTTCTGCAAATGGTTGGTTGACAAATGAATTGATCTGTATTATAATCTAAACACAAATTGATCAAAAAGTCAATATTTTTTTCGTTTTTAGATAAATAATCATTTTCGTGCGCAAAATCAATCACAAATCATCACACATATGCATACGGAGGGCAGAACTATGCTGATCGGCGAACGGCAGCGCAGAATCATTGACGAACTCAAAAACTTCCCGGACATCAGCGTCAAGGAGCTGGCACAAAAGCTGTATGTCAGCGAACCGACCATCCGGCGCGATCTTACCGCACTGCACAATCGGGGCATCATCACCAAAATGTACGGAGGAGCCGTACTCAACCCTGCTAACAGCTTCTGCGAGATTCCCTTTTCCATGCGTATTTCCGAGAGAAGCGACACCAAACAGGATATCGCGCGGCGTGCCGCCGAACGAATCGAGGACGGCATGACCATCATGCTCGACGGCTCGACCAGCGCATACCATATGGTCCCGCATCTGGCACAGTATAAAAATCTGGTCGTCATCACCAGCGGTGCCAGAACTGCCGTTTTGCTCGCTGAAGCCAATATCCGCACTTTCTGCACAGGCGGGCAGATGATCATTCATTCCTATTCCTATGTGGGTGAGCAGGCGGAGGATTTCATCCGCAATTTTAACGCTGATATTTTGTTTTTCTCCTGCCACGGACTTGACCGCGAGGGGCGAATGACCGACAACGCTATTGAAGAAGCAAATTTGCGGAAGGTGATGTTACGCCAGGCAGACAAAAAGATCCTGCTCTGTGACAGTGGAAAGATCGGAAAGCGATGCATCTACAACATGGGCAGCATCAGTGAAGTCGACGAAGTGATCTCGGATGCGCTTCTTCCCGCCGATATATCGGCAATGATCGGCAGGGGACAGCGAAGGTGACATCCACAGCGGCAACAATCACGCAAATATCCGTCCGAAATCCGCAAAAAATTCCGCCAAGCGTTGACAAAGCACAACCAAAACCGTATAATAACGGTGTATGCGATCGGCGAATCGCACCCAAACATGATTTCCACACAAGGAGAGATCAACATGGATTTGAATAAAATTTTAGCCGATATGAAAGATTGCCCCTGCGGCAAAATACATACATTTGCGACCAAACTGGTGGATATCCGCTCGGGTCTGGTTCACCGAACGGGTAAGGTTCTGGCTGAAGCGGGCTTTCCGCGCAAGATCCTCCTGGTCACCGATGAAAATGCACTCGCGGCATCGGCAGGCCTGCTCGAGAGCCTTGTCGCAGAAGGCTTTGATATCAAAAAGCTGATCTATTCCGATATGAAATATGCACGCATGGAATCGGTATGTGAGGTCGAGGGGCTTTGCCACGATGTCGATGCCATTCTCTCGGTGGGCACCGGCTCCATCAACGACATCTGCCGTGTCGCCGCATTCCGGGCAGGCAAGCGTTTGGCTATCTTTGCCACCGCCCCCTCGATGGACGGCTTCGCCTCCGATTCCGCCCCCATCATTGAAAACAACTTCAAGCGCAGCATTTTTGTCGAGCAGCCCGAGATCATTCTCGCCGACACCAAGGTTCTGGCCGCCGCTCCCGTTGAGCTGAAGGCCGCAGGCTTTGGCGACATCATTGCCAAGTACATCGGGATCGTGGACTGGAAGATCTCCAACATTCTCATCGGGGAGTACTACTGTGATGCCATTGCCGACCTCACCCTGAAGGCTGTGGAAAAGGTCGTGGCCATGGGCGAGCACGTCACCGATGCCAACGAGGAAACCGCAGGCTCGATCATGGAGGCGCTGATCTTCACCGGTCTTGCCATGAAGCTGGCCGGCACCTCCCGCCCCGCCTCAGGTGCCGAGCACGTGGTCTCCCACTTCTGGGAGTGCAACAAGCTCCTGCAGGGTATCTGGCCCGAGTTCCACGGCAAGAAGGTGGGCGTTGCCACCGTGCTCATCAACCGCATCTACCGCAATATTGCCGAACGGGTGACCGAGATCGATCCCATCCCCGACCCCACCGACTGGGATGAGGTCAAGGCTGTCTTCGGCGAAAAGATGGTGGACGAGATGATGAAGGTCAACACCCCCACCATCACCGACAAGATCGACCTCGCTCGCTTCAAGGAAAAGTGGCCCGAGATTCGGCAGCTGATCCTCACCATCCTCCCCACCGACGAGGATATGGTGCGCATGATGAAAACCGCCGGTGCCGCCATCGAGCCCGAAGAGGTTCATGTCAACGAAAAAATGCTGGAGCTGGGGCTGCGCTACCACAGCTACATGCGCTACCGTGTGCTGCTCACCCGTCTGATGGGCATGCTGCAGATCGATATTATGGATTATCTCCACTGAGTTTCATAGGAGAGGGTGCTGCAGGGCACCCTCTCCCTTTTTTTCGTTTTGCGCCAAAAATTCACAGGCAGTTCATAAAGCTTTGGTATACTAAGGAAAATCTATGTTCATTTTTCGAAAGGGGCAACTATGGTCTTTTCCAGCCTTGAGTTTCTCTTTCTCTACCTGCCCATCACGCTCATCTGCTATTATGCCGTACCGCTGCGCTGGCGAAATGCCGTCCTGCTGATCGTCAGCCTGATTTTTTACGGGTGGGGAGAACCGCGCTATCTCTTTTTGATGATTTCCACCATCGCGCTCGACTATGTCTGCGGTTATCTTGTGGGACGCTGGCAGGGAACGCCGCGCGCCAAAACGGTTTTGGTGATTGCCGTCGTGCTCAACCTCGCCATCCTCGGATTTTTCAAATACTACAACTTCTTGGCCGACAACCTGCGCCTCATCCCCCTCTTTGACTTTCTCCCCGATCTGAATTTGAGCCTGCCTGTGGGCATCTCGTTCTACACCTTCCAGTCGCTCTCCTACGTCATCGACGTTTACCGCGGCGACGCGAGAGCACAGCACGATCCCGTTGCCTTCGGAGCCTATGTTACGCTCTTCCCCCAGTTGATCGCAGGTCCCATCGTGCGCTATCACGATGTTGACGAGCAGCTGCGCGAGCGCGAGCATTCTGTGCTGATGGTCTCGTCCGGCATCCGCACCTTCTGCGCGGGCTTTGCCAAAAAGGTTCTGCTGGCCGACGTGGCAGGTGCGCTCTGGGCGGATTTTGCCGCCATCCCCGCCGACAGCCGCACGGTGATTGCTGCGTGGATGGGTATTCTCTTCTACACAGCACAGATTTATCTTGATTTTTCAGCCTATTCCGATATGGCAATCGGTCTGGGCAAAATTGTGGGCTTCCGCTTTCTGGAGAACTTCGACTACCCCTATACCGCCACCTCAGTCACCGACTTCTGGCGGCGTTGGCACATCTCCCTCTCCACATGGTTCCGCGAGTATGTCTATATTCCGCTCGGCGGCAACCGTGTGGGCAAGTGGAAGCTGGTGCGCAACACCCTCGTTGTCTGGCTACTGACCGGATTGTGGCATGGTGCAAGCTGGAATTTTGTGCTCTGGGGGGGGTATTACTTCGCCCTGCTGATGCTCGAAAAACTGATTTTGACCAATCTCCTCGCCAAGCTGCCGATGGCTGTGCGCCGTTTGTACACCATGGTCTTTGTCATCATCGGCTGGCTGATCTTCACTGCCTCCGACAGCTTTGCGTCGGGTGCCGAGGCATGGCGCTATTTCGGTGCCATGTTCGGCGTGGGTGCGGCAGGATTCGCCTCGGGCACCGATCTCTACGACCTGCTGCGCAACCTCATTTTCCTCGCAATCGTGGTCATCGCCTGCACACCCCTGCCACGCCGTCTCTTCTATCGCGGCTTCGCGCAGAGACGCTGGGTGCGCATCGCCGCATCTGCCGCCTGCATCGCAGCCATTGCCGCCGGCACCGTTTATCTGGTGGCATCGGGCTTCAGCCCCTTCTTATATTATCGCTTCTGATTCCACCACCATTACGCTGTAAAGGATGAATATTATGGCAAAGCAACATCCCGCTGATATGGAAGCGGATCGCTTGATACAAATTCAGCGCGGTCTCTCCCCCGCCACACGGCATGGAGATATTGCGCTCATCGTCATATGCGCCCTGCTTATCCTCTCCTTTGCGATCGGTATTTACTGCATTCCCCATCGTGATTTTTCCGAGACCGAAAATGATGTGCTGCAGACCTTCCCCCGGCTCTCCTCCACAGGAAAATTCCTCGATCGCCTCTGGGACGGACGCTTTATGGCAGAGCTCAAGGATTTTTACACCGATCAATTCCCCTTCCGCGACAAGCTGGTTGCCGCCAAAGCAAGCATGGAGCTTCTGCTCGGCAAGGGGGAGAATAACGCAGTCATTGCCGCCAAGGACAGCTACCTGATCAAACGCATCGAATACAGTGAGAGTGAGCTTGATCAGCTGACGCAAAATCTCGATGCGGTTACTGCTTTCCGTGAAGGCGTTGACCTCCCCGTCACCTTTGCGCTCGCCCCCCGTGCGATCGACGTATTGGACAGCTATTTCCCTGCCGTTTACCAAAACGACCGTGCCGAATCAGTGTGGACGCTGATCGATGCTTACGCCGCCGAGCAGCCCCTGCTTTCTCTGCGCGAACTCCTGCGCACACGCGCTGCGGCGGGAGAATCGGTCTGGTATCGCACCGACCACCACTGGACAACACGCGGTGCCTATTACGCCTATGCCGAGCTTGCCGCGCTCTACGGATATACGCCCACGCCCATCGAGCAATTTACCGTTGAGATCGCATCGACCGAGTTTCTGGGTACCACCTATTCGGCCTCCGGCTTTTACGGGACCGAATCGGAATGCATCGAATTCTACCGCTGGGACGGGGATGACGCCTGCACGCTGGAAATTCTGGCGGGCGATGAGATGATCTCCTCTTTCAACGGCTTCTATGACCGCAGTTATCTGGAGAAAAAGGATAAATATGCGGCATTCCTCTCTTCCAACAACGCGCATATGCGGATCCGTGACACACAGAATCCCGACAAACCAACCCTTCTGCTCATCAAGGACAGCTTTGCACACAGTGTTGTCCCCTTCCTGGCGCAGCACTATAATCTGGAGATCCTTGATCTGCGCTACTACCGCGCCTCGACCGTCTCGGCTTTCCTTGAGAAAAACCAAGTAGACGGCGTACTGATTCTCTGCGGACTGGATTCTCTTGCCACCTCCAACCTGCTCACCGCATTGCCCATCGGTCTGACCTGAATTTTCTAATTTCCTCGAACACGCCCCGTTCGAGGAAAATTTTTCGCCTAAATTCTTGCCATTCTCACTTTTGTATGCTATAATTCCCCTTGAGGTGATGTATCCATGCAATTAAACCACAGTGAAATCAAAGCACTGATCACGGGAGCTGTTCGAATTGAAGAGGAAAACAGCGCCCTTGTCCCCCACCGCTTTACCAAAGAACAACAGGATTTTTATCAGAAAAGAAGCACTGATTTTTATCACAAAACCTTCTGCTCCGCCGGCGCAAGACTGATGTTTACTACCGACAGTGAGCATCTTTTCTTAAAGACAGAGGTTCAGAATCACAGTACAAGAAAATATTTTTCGTTTGATGTTTTTGTCAACGAAAAACCCATCGGTTATCTGGATAATTTTTCAAACTTGGAGCTTCCTCAGGCTTACTCTACTGTAGAGCTGCCCTTGGGAGAAATTTCCCAAACCTTCTCGCTGGGCAAGGGGGAGAAGCGTGTTTGCATATATCTGCCGTGGTCGGCAAAAACATGGATCAAGGAACTGTCAATCGATGACGGTGCTTTTGTTTCCCCGATCAAACCAAGCAAAAAGCTCCTCGCCTTCGGTGATTCCATTACCCAGGGATACGATGTGCTCCGCCCGTCGATGCGCTACACGGCACAGCTTTGCGACCGTATCGGCGCGGAGGAGATCAACCTGGCCATCGGCGGAGAAATTTTTGTCGGTGAGCTTGCCGCACTGCGCGTACCCTTTACGCCAGACTATATCACCGTGGCGTACGGAACCAACGACTGGAGCAGCATTGATCGAGAAACCTTTTTCCGAAATGCAAAGGCATTCTTCACCAATCTCACCCGGCTCTATCCAAGCGCAAAAATTTTCGCACTCACTCCCATCTGGAGAAAGGATCTGCACACACCAAAAAAGTACGGCGAATTCTGCCAAGTGGATGCGGATATCCGCGAATTAACTGCTGAATTTGCCAATATAACCGTCATCTCCTGCTTTGACTTTGTGCCGCATGATGAAACCTATTTTGCTGACCTTTATCTCCACCCCAACGATGGTGGATTTGCAGAGTATGCCAATTACCTCTACGCGGCAATCGCAGACAAGCTTTAACTCGGTGGATGCTCCTCCCGCAAAAATAATATACACCGTGAGCCAACATGCCCGAGCCAAAGAAGATCGTTATTCTCATCGGTGCTGGTCTGCGCGGTGAGGGCATCGACATGGCAAGCTATCGAAAAAAACTTGAATCTCTCGCCGAGGGCGATCAATAAAGAGGTGCCGCACTCATTTGCGCGGCACCTTTTTATATCCATATGGTATCGGTATACCCATAACTGCTCGGCCAAAGCCAAGCACCTTCTTCAACGGCAAACGCCGCAGTCATCCAAATGGCACAAACAGCCAAACATGCACACAAAAAAACAAAAGATTTCTTTTTCATCCCGGCAGCCTCCATTTTGTTATCTTTGCAAAAAATAAGACGGGAAAAAGTCGAAAATGTTCCCGAAAAGGAAGATGTTTTTGACAAAATTACGCCGGATGCTTGCAATCATCCCCCGCTTATCGTATAATGTTAGCATATGATGCTTGTAATTTCATCTCTCGGAGGCAATCATGAACCTTTCCACATCCACCTGTCTTTTCCCCTCCCACCGTCAAGGCGGACGTACGCCTATGCTCGAATCCATCGATCTCTGTTATGCAGCAGGATTTCGCGTCATCGATTTGAATTTCTGCGGTGCAGGGCTGCGCCAAAGCGGACACGAGCTTTGCCGGGACGACTGGGAAGCATGGGTTGACGAAGTCGGCAATCATGCCGCCAAGCTCGGTGTCACCTTTACCCAATCGCACACCCCCTTTGACTCCAACCTGTATCGCACCGACATCTCTCCTCTCACCGACGAATACCGCGAATGGTATCGCGAATCGGTGCGGCGGACCATCATCGCCAGCGCACGGCTCGGTGTCAAGTGGGTGACCAATCATGCGCAGACCGCAACCGAGCGGGCTGAGCTGAATTTCGAGGAAAATCTGCGCGCCAACCTGGATTTCTTCGGCTGGCAGGTTGAGCTTGCCGCCAAGTATGGCACCGGCATCGCTGTTGAGAACATGGCTGAATTCAATCCCGTCAAAACCAAGCGCCGTTTTACCGCCGTGGTAGAGGAGCAGATTGCCATCATCGACGGCATCAATGATCCCGCCTGCGGTGGCTGCTGGGACTTTGGCCACGCCGAACTGGTCTACCGCGATCAAACCGTTCCGCTGCGCAAGCTCGGTCACCGTCTCAAAGCAACACACGTGCAGGAAAATGATAAGCTCCACGATGATCACTATATCCCCTTTGTCCGCGGCACCACACCGTGGGAGAAGATCATGCCCCTGCTCAAGGAAATTGGCTACACGGGGGATTTCACCTACGAATGCCACGGTTTCATGAACGGTGTTCCCGACGCCATGCGCCCCACCGCTGCTAAATTCGCCTATGAAGTGGGCATGTACTGTGTCAAGCTGTTTGAGAATGCATAACGCAAAATCGAAGAAGAGACGCGCCAACGGCGCGTCTCTTCTTCTTTTACATTACCATTTATTATATTCGTTGAGCACCCAGCCGTACTCACCGCTGGTTACAACATTTCCGCAGTATTCACATACTCCGCTGGCGTTGAGTTCAAGCGCAGCCCCGCAGCTGGGGCAGGCGTGCGCGGTCAGCTTGCCCGACGTTGAGGTTTTCGTCCCCTTGGAGCGAATAAACGCCAACCGATAAGCACGGGCATATTTGGTGTAGGTATTGCCCTGCACGACAGCACCCGTCTCATCATCGGTGGTGTAGTCCAGCAGTGTGGCATCCAAGCGGATGGTGAGCACCTCGTTTGCCCCGTCCTCACGGAACTCGGCCAACCGCACTGCGCTGATGTACTGCTCGTCCATATGATTGGTCTTTTTGCGATCGATATACTCCTGCAGCTGACGCTGATGGAGGTTAAAAAGCTTATCGCTCTCAAACGGGCGGATAATCGCCCAGTTACGCGCCTCCCATGCCTCCTGCACACGCAGGAAAACATCCCCGGCGTATGCCTTGAATTGCTCAGCCGCGAAGTCGGGATCTCGCGTGCGGATCGCATCGATCACCGCCTGCTCATCCGCCTGCGTAAGCGTATTTGCGGCACTCTGCGTTTGCGTCACGCGGCGCTGCGATGCGGTGGGTGCGGTATGGGAACCCGATCCGCCCCCCTTTTTGGTCCGAATGACCACAACAATCAAAATCACAACCACGATTACCGCAACCGAGCCGAAGTCAAGCACGATTGACTCGCCGTCAATGTACCCGTAATCGCCGTAGCCGTAACCGTAATCATATCCGCCGCCGTAGTCGTATCCCCCGCCATAGTCATATCCGCCATCTGCACCCCAGTCCATATTGCCCACATCGGCATATATGGGAAGGCACACCACGGCACAAACAAACAAAAGCATGATAAAACAAACGGCAAAACACCGCGTGAATTTTCTCATTATGTACCCCCTACTCAGCACAAAAAAAACAAAATCCCACCGGGCCGTGTGATCGAAAATGGAAACCCTGCTCTACGCAAGGTGGTGTCCTCTCTCTGTGTTTGCGCTCCCAACGTCCCCGGGCACCGTCAAAAGAGGGTGGCGGGGGAGGTCTGCATCCCCAACAAAGAAGTCGGACTCCAAATTTCTGTTGTAGGTTCCGAATATTCGATCATCACGCACCAAGCAGGATATGCCGTGCGAAGTTATTTTGTGATAAAAAGTCTTAGCTTACTCCTGCGGTGCGTTTGCGTCGTAATCGATTTCGCTCTGCAGCAAATCATCGAAATAATCGGCAACGCGGTCAAACTCATCATCATCCTCGATGGTGACCAAAATGTCCTCGCCGTTTTCGTCCTTCTCGCGGCGAAGAACGACATATTCCGCAAACTCATTATCGCTGTCTTCAACGGGAACCAGCGCGTAATATGCCACGCCTTCCAGCTCGCAGGCAGCCAACAGCTCAAATTCGGACTCGTTTCCGTCCTCATCGGTCAAAGTATAATATTCGTAGTCCAGTTGTTCTTCATTCATGGAAAATATCTCCTTTCTCAATCTCTCGTTCTCGAGGTTCTATTTATATTTTATCGTGAAACACACAAAATGTCAAGAGGTTTTTGCGGGGGAACCATAAATTCCGCCGACAGGTCAGGTTACGGCAAAAACTCGGCAGCAATGGTGTCGGTGACATATCGCCAAAGCGTATCCAGCGTGAATCTGCCGTTGAGCTGCGCACCGTGTGCGGCGGCAAGCTCCTCGGTGTAATCCGAGAGCCGATAGAGCGCCAGGCTGTCACGGGTCATGGAATAATGCGTCATGATCGGAACAAACACCACATTGTCAATATAGGGATCACTTCCCGTTTCGCTGACAATGTCAAAGGTCAAGAGCCCACCTACCATATAGTAACTGTAGAGCATGGTGGAAATCAGATTGCCCGTCGAATAAGAAACAAGCGTACGGTTGCCATCCCTTCCCTCGAGCCACTCGATGGGCTGAATATTATGCGAATGGCTGCCGAGGATGACATCCGCCCCCTCGTCGGCGAGCAGCTGAGCCAGGCGCTTCTGCTCAGCGTTTGGCTGGAATTTTCCTTCATCTCCCCAGTGCATGGCAACAAAAATCAAATCCGCACCGCTCTCGCGTGCCGCCGCCATCTGCCGCTTGATATCGGCATCCTTGGCATAGGGAACAATGTGTCGGCTGGCGGCTGAAAGTGCGTTGGCGTGCGACCAGTTGATCAGCGTGGTATAGCTGAGGAAGGCAATTTTTACCCCGTCAATCTCAACCATGCGCAGGTTGTCGGCATCATAGTCGGCACGGGAGCAGGCTCCCAGAATTGCCTGCGCGGAGGTCGACTGCCAATAGGCAATGCTGTCGTTCAGCCCCGCCTCGCCCATATCGAGCATATGATTATTGGCAATGTTGATGATATCAAACCCAACCGCAAGCAGATCCCGCCCCGCATCGGCGGGGGAGTTAAAATCGGGATACCCCGCCACAGCATAGCGGGAAGAGATGGGAGACTCATGATTGACATAGGCCAAATCAGCCCCACCGATCAAATCGGCGATGCCATCGTACATTGAGGCGAAAGCATATGTCTGCGTTCCTCCCTCTGTGGAGGCTAAAACAGCAGCATTCCGCTTAGCATCGGTAAAAACCGCTTCATGTATAATATTGTCTCCCGCCGCAACAAAATGAATGCGCGAGCTGTCAATTGGCGAGGCGATCGGCAGATCGGTGCTCGGCTGCGCCTCGGTTGCGGGCGGGGTAATGGCTTCGGTCGGAGAAACCGATGACGATACCGCACTCGTACATCCGACCGCACCAAACAAAATGGCAGATGCCAACAGGCATACCATACATCTGACAGATAGTTTCATCAATATATCTCCATTTTATTATTCCTGTTTGATCAGTATGCAATATTGTACCATAAAATTCATCCAAACGCAAGGCTTTTCCCATGATTTCGCATTCGGCTCAACATGGGAAAACGCCAAAAGATTGTTAAAACATTGACGCATTATATCAATTAGGTAATGCTGTTATGTTTTTTTTAACTTGCAAATTTTTGTCAAAAAAGGTACAATATTTTACAATACGACTAAAGGAGCACCCCCATGAGAAAAGTAACTATCATCGGCGCCGGCAGCGTCGGTTCTACGATTGCATACTCCCTTGTGATGACAGGCTATGCAACCGAAATTGTCATGATTGACATCAATGAAAAGAAAGCTATGGGTGAAGCGCTGGATATCCGTCAGAGCGTTCCCTTCTGTTCGCCGATGACCATTTATGCAGGAGACTATTCGGATGCGGCTAATTCCGACATCGTAATCCTGACCTCGGGTATTGCGCGCAAGCCCGGGCAGACCCGCCTTGAACTGGCACAGACCAATGTCAATATCACCAAGCAAATTCTTCCCCAGATCACCCGCTATGCCCCCGATGCGACCTATATCATTGTCAGCAATCCCGTTGACATTCTGACCTATACCGTCTGCCGCTGCTCGGGGCTTCCCGAACATCGCGTCATCGGAACAGGTACACTGCTTGACACCGCACGCCTGCGTCAGCGTCTTTCCGAATACTATCAGATCAGCCAGCATAATGTCCACGCCTGTGTGATGGGCGAACACGGTGACAGCTCCTTTATTCCGTGGTCGCAGGTCAACATCTCGGGCATTCCGATCAAGGAATTTGAAAAATCTCTGGTCGGCCGTCCCGGCGATTATCCGGTGATGGATTTTGAGGAAATCGAGAATTATGTCCGCAAATCGGGCGCACGTATCATCGAGCGTAAAGGTGCAACCTACTATGCCATCTCGGCTTCGGTCTGCCATCTCTGCCGCTCACTCCTCGGCAGCCTTGATACCACCATGGCAGTGTCCACCATGCTCCACGGCGAGTACGGTCTTGAGGACGTCTGCCTGAGTATCCTCAACACCATCGGCAGCGACGGTGCAATCGGCAAGGTTCTCTACAACCTCACCGCCGCCGAGCTCACGCAGCTGCACGCAAGTGCCCAGGCATTGCGCGATGTCATCAACGCGCTGGATATTTAACACATAGCCTTCAACGGAGGTGTTGCGCTGCTTGCGCGGCACCCCCGTTTTTTATGCCGCAATTTGTCTGTGCACCCGAATTTAAGCCCTCTGAAAACCAACACATCGGAAAAATATTTGTTTTTCACCGAAAAATACCTTGACAAATTCGCGGGACTATGCTATAATAACAAAGCTGTTTATTCAACGAGATGTGGCTCAGCTTGGTAGAGCGCTTGGTTCGGGACCAAGAGGCCGCAGGTTCGAATCCTGTCATCTCGACCAGCGCGGGCGTTCCGTGCGATCGAATGATGACACTGTACGCACGCATATGGGGGTATAGCTCAGTTGGGAGAGCGCTTGAATGGCATTCAAGAGGTCAGGGGTTCGACTCCCCTTATCTCCACCAAAAGAAAACCGCATCACAGATGCGGTTTTTCTTTTTCAACGGTG
>JAFQVV010000038.1 GCA_017407835.1 Clostridia bacterium | reverse complement strand
GCCCGAAACGACGGCGGTGCCCGAAACGACGGCAGTGCCCGAAACGACAACAGCGCCCGAAACGACGGCGGTGCCCGAAACGACGGCAGTGCCCGAAACGACAACAGCGCCCGAAACAACAACAGCGCCCGAAACGACGGCAGCGCCCGAAACGACGGCGGTGCCCGAAACGACGGCAGTGCCCGAAACGACGGCAGTGTCCGAAACGACAACAGCGCCCGAAACAACAACAGCGCCCGAAACAACAACAGCGCCCGAAACGACGGCAGCGCCCGAAACGACATCGGCTCCCGAGAATCCCGTTGAGCCTGCATTTTGTGTGAAAGTTACCGATGCGCCGTACAACGCAAAGGGTAACGGAAGAACCAACGATCGTGCCGCAATCCAGGCGGCCATTGATGCGGCGGAGCAGGCGGGGGGCGGCACGGTGATTTTGCCCGCAAACCGGACGTTCCTCAGCGGCAATATCATTCTTAAGAGCAATGTTACCCTTTTCTTTGAGAAGAACGCTAAGCTCAAGCAAAGCGATGATCCCGATGATTATGTGAAGTTCGAAAACGGTAAATATGTGACCGCTCAACCGTTGTATGGTCATGATGTGGAAGACTCGGGCAAGAAATGGAACCATGCATGGTCGGTCAATTTCCCCTTCATTTATGCGGGAGAGGGGACGAAGAATGTTAAAATCACAGGTAAGGGCATGATCGAGATGACACGGGGCGAGAGCTGTGATGATACCATGCATATGTGCCCGATCGGTATGTTTGAAACAAGCGGATTTGAAATTTCCGACATCACCATTCAGCAGTACAACAGCTATGCCATCCAGCCCTATCAGTGCGACAATGGCTTGATCAAAAATATCACCATCAAAGATCCGACCGACCGCAACGGGGACGGCATTTCGATGGTCAACTGTCAGAATATGCGGGTAACGGGCTGTTCCCTCACCACCAGCGATGATACGGTATATGTCTGCTCGGCGTACCGTGATCCGCGAAAGGGCTATTGGTGCTCATCCGAGCATCCGCAGCCGTCGCAGAACATTGAGATCGACAATAACATTTGCCGCCTGACCAATCTCAACTGTAAAACCTTTGCGTTTATTCCGTGGGGAGCGAGCGCACCCGATCTGCGCGAGGTGGAGATCAGCAATATCTATGTGCATGACAACGATTTCCAGACCATCGGCATCTGGCCGGATGATCCCTATGACAGCATAACGGCGGCCACC
This sequence comes from Clostridia bacterium, assembly GCA_017407835.1. Taxonomy (GTDB): domain Bacteria; phylum Bacillota; class Clostridia; order Oscillospirales; family CAG-272; genus SIG693. The sequence goes on along the minus strand of JAFQVV010000038.1, from coordinate 68,997 downwards.
CCCATTAAACAGGTGCGGTTCGAAAACAACCAATATACTAAGGTACAGGACAATTTCTATTCGGTGCCGATCAGCGATATCAGCGGTTTTGACTGTATGACCAGCCTGCGCAACGGAGATTTCGAGCATACGGGCGAAGTATTCTGGTCGGTGAAGACCAACACCAATGCCGCTTCTGCCGGTGCCGGAAACGATGCCGTCGGGCAGTCAGGCAGCTGGTATGGGTATATCGATTGTCTGGATGAGGGGGACGCGGCTATTTATCAGGGGCTCAAGCTGATGGAGGGCTGTACCTATCTCTTCACGGCTGACCTGCAGAGCAGCGGGGCAAGCTGCCAAATGTTTGTCCGCGACCTGGAGACCGGTGCGCTGATCGCCGCTCAGCCGTTTAATCAAACTGTTTGGGGCAAAACTACGCTGACGTTTACGGTGCCCGAGACCGGTAATTATCACATTGGTATCGAGCGCGGTGCCGCCGAAGAGGGCTGGGCGCGCATCGACAATGCGACGCTGACGGTGGATTTGGATCCTGATCTCACCACCGAGGGCACCACACTGTTTGCGGATAATCCCACAACCTATGAGCGAGACGGCGACGGCTACCGCAATGAGCTTGGCTTTGTTTTCTCGGCGAAGGTGGACGGAACAATCCCTGCCGTGCGCATATATACCACGCTCAATGAGCAGGGTACCCATTATGTCAGCTTCTGGGACGATGAGACGGGAGAGCTGGTGAGTGCCGAGATTTATGCATGGGAGATTATCCCCGGATATGAGGGTTGGCGTGAGTTCAAATTGCCCAAAGCAGTGAAAATCAAGGCGGGGCGAAAGTATGTGGTTTCGGTGTCCTCCGGTCCCGATTGCCTGTATATGTGGGGCGAGAAGCAGTTGGCCAATCCAACCGAGAATGCCTATTTGATCACTGAACCCAAAGCGGGACGTTATTCTTCCGATGGGAAGCTGGGCAAGATTCCCCGCGGGACGACGGAGAGCTACTATTTCCGTGACATTGTATTTGTGCCCAATCGATAAAATCATGCGAGGGTGCTGCGTAAATTGCGCAGCACCCTCGATATCTTTGGCCGGAGGCTTTTTATAGACGAATTCAAAGATTTATGGTATAATATTTGCGACAAATATTAACCAAATCATTTTTCTTTCACTATTAAGGCAGAAGCTTCTAAAAACAAACAAGGAGGTGAGCAGATGACTGAGAACGAGCTTCGCGAGAAGATAATCGAGGTGTCTAAAACGATATTCTCGTACTGTATGGTAAAAACGCCTACGCGAGAAGAAGCTGAAGATCTGTCACAAGACATTTTGTGTGAGTTGATAAAGTCGGCTGGAAATATTCGCGACGACAATGCCTTTTACGCGTTTATGTGGAGCGTAGCAGGAAATGTTTATAAGCAGTGGTACAGAAAAAAATTGAAAAATAATACCTGTGAATTAACGGAAGATATCGCGTCTGAAGATGATTTCACCGAAGATAACATCGGCGACATATATCTTCTTCGCCGGGAATTGACATTGCTATCAGAAAAATATAGGAAAGCAACAATTTTATATTACATCGATGGATGTTCTTGTTCTGAAATCTCATCTGCGCTTGACATTCCCGAAAGCATGGTGAAGTACCTGCTATTCAAATCACGAAAAATACTGAAAGAAGGAATGAACATGGAAAGAAATTTTGGACAACTTAGTTACAATCCGAAAACATTACATCCAATGTACCACGGTCAAGGCCCTAATCGTTTTTATGATTTTATGCAGAGTAAAATCAAGCAAAATATTGTTAGTTCTTGTTATAATGACGCGCTGACTGTTCAGCAGATCAGTCTTGAAACCGGAATTCCGCTTCCATACCTTGACGATGAAATCAAGGCACTTGAAGATAAAAAGATTATAATTAAGGATGGTAAGCGCTACAAAGCAAATATAGTTATTATTTCCACTGAGTGTGCCGACGAGATTTCGCGCGCTGTTGCAAAGTATCACGATATTATTGCTGATAAAATGAAGAGCTTTATTGAAGAAAAGATGGCGGATTATAAGGCAATAGGATTTATTAACAATGATTTTTCGGAGAATACATTGCGTTGGCAGTTGATTGCCATTTTATTTAGAAAGATTTGTGGGATAAATAACGAAGTGGTCAATACACCTAAAACTAGTTGGGGTGAAAATGCTTTCCTTTGGTGTTTGGAAAAACTACCGCAAAACTACATGTTTAATTATTGTGGTGTGGACAGTAAACAGGGGGATAGCATAAATTTCTTTGATTATTTGAGTTTAGGAAATCGCCAAGGAGATCATCACGATTTTTATGGTAATGAGAGGTATATCAATATTTTTTGCGATATTTGCCGAGGCGAAAAAATGACGTTTAGCGAATATGATCTTGAAGCTATCGCAGAAATGATAAAGAAGGGTTATGTTATCAAAACGGATAATTCCTTTAAAGTAACTGTTCCAATCTATACAACCAAACAATTCAATCAAATCGCAGGTTTTGCTGAACAGTTTGTCCGCGATCGTCTTTCAGCAGTCATTAGCGAAATGGATAACACAACAGCTCGTATATTGAGTGCACATACGCCTAAACATTTGCAGGATCAAGTAAATGGAATTGCTTCAACTGACAAATTTATAAATGCTGTATGTATTCCCGCAACAACTCTCATTGAGAGACAATTTTTGAGCACTTCTTGGCATCCTCTTGAAATGCCTACAACATATGTGGTATTGAAGTAATAGCATCACCGCCGAGAGTAACTGTTTGGCTACTCTCGGCGGCAATGTCAGCTTAAATTCAAATAATATAGTAAAAAACAAATCCGAACCAATTTCGACCTGCGAAATAGTTCGGATTTGTTACGTTTGGTGACCCGTACGGGAATCGAACCCATGTTTCCAGCGTGAGAGGCTAGCGTCTTGACCGCTTGACCAACGGGCCTTGTTCACAGCTTTAACAGTATACCATATTCCCGCTGAATTTGCAAGCGTTTTTTGCTTCATTTGTGCCAATTTGTTTGGATGCACAGAATAATTTCGAACTTGATAGAATATTTCGTTAAAAACAACGCAAAACTTTACTTGACTAACAGGCTAAAGTGCGGTATAATATCCGCATAGCGCATAAATGTTGCTCTGCACGGTAAATTTCTTGCATTTGCGGAAATTTTGTGCTATAATAAACTGATTACGCTGTATGGGACAGGAGCAAATTCATGATTAAACGAACCAAAGAAGAGGAAGCTCTGCTGGGTTTCCGTTCGCTTTACCATGGGTATGGGTACAAGCGATATAAGATGAGCACCTTTGAAGAATACGATCTCTATGTGGCCAACAAAAGATTCCTTGGCGGAGACAATATCGTCACCTTCTCGGATGCGGGCGGACGGCTGATGGCACTGCGCCCCGACGTGACGCTGTCCATTGTCAAGAACGCCGTGACAGGAGCCGATGGGCTGGAGAAGCTATATTATCATGAAACGGTTTACCGCAGTGTGGGCGGTGCGCTGAAGGAGATTCCCCAGGTGGGGCTTGAGTGTATCGGTCAGCTTGACGGCTATGCCATGGGCGAGGTGGTTCTGCTGGCTGCCCGCAGTCTGGCGTTGGTGGATGAGAACTATCTGTTGACGCTCTCCCATATGGGGATTGTGTCGGCGCTGCTGGATGAGGCCATTCCCGCCGATGCCCATCCCGACACCAGAGAGCGGCTGCTGACCTGCATCGGGGAGAAGAATCCCCACGGCCTGCGCGCCCTCTGCGGCGGCTGCGGTATCTCTGCCGAGTCGGCGGAGCGGCTGGCCGCGCTGATGCAGCTGGGCGGCAGCTTTGCCGAGGCACTGGAGGTGCTCCGCGGGCTTTGCTTGAGCGAAGCGGCGGCACAGGGGTTGCGGGAGCTGGAGGAGATCGCCGGTATGCTGGCCCTCCACGACTGCGCTTCCCGTCTGCGTCTGGATTTCTCGCTGGTCAACGACCTGCAGTATTATAATGGTGTAATTTTCAAGGGCTATCTGCGTCAGCTGCCCACCGAGCTGCTCTCGGGTGGTCGATATGACCGCTTGGCTCAGCGATTCGGTCGGGATGGTGGTGCCATCGGTTTTGCCATCAACCTTGGGCTTTTGGAACGGCTGGGGGGAGAAGAAAACGAATACGACGTGGATCTGCTTCTGACCTACGCGCCCGAATGTACACCTATGGCGGTGGCCGAGGCGGTGCGCGCCCTGTCGGCCGACGGCCGCTCGGTGCGGGTACAGCCCATGGGGGCGCCCCTGGGGCTGAAGTACCGCGCGCGGATGAATCTGAGCGAGAGGGGGCTTGAGGTCAATGCGTGAATTGTTGAACATTGCGCTGCCCAAGGGGCGGCTGGGCGAGAAGGTCTATGCCCGCTTTGCCGAGGCCGGCTATCCCTGTCCCGCGGTGCTGGAGAACAGCCGAAAGCTGATTTTTGAGAACGAAGAGGTTGGCGTGCGCTACTTCTGGGTAAAGCCCTCGGATGTGGCTATTTATGTGGAGCGGGGTGCCGCCGACATTGGTGTGGCGGGGAAGGATATTCTGTTGGAATATGCTCCCGCGGTATATGAGTTGGCCGATCTGGATGTGGGCAAGTGCCGCATGGCGGTGGCCGCAAAGAAGGGCTGGCGGGACAACACCGAGCGCACCCTGCGGGTGGCGACCAAGTTCCCCAACATTGCCCGGGCGCACTATGCGCAGAAGAGCCGGGAGATTGAGCTGATTCATCTCAACGGCTCCATTGAGCTGGCCCCCATTCTGGGGATGTCCGACGTGATCGTGGACATTGTGGAGACGGGGACGACGCTCTTGGAGAACAATCTTGAACCCATTGAGGATATTGTGCCCATCAGTGCGCGGCTGATTGCCAACCGGGTGAGCTACCAGTTCGCCCAAGCGCAGTTGGATGCGCTGAGGGATGCGCTGGTGAGATGAGGATGCGGGGACGCCGTCCCCGCGCCCCTGCCAAGGAAACTTTTTGAAAAAAGTTTCCTTGGGACCTTCAAAAACTTTCAGACATTGAGGTAGGATAGATATGATTCCGATTTATTCGATGAAGGAGACCGACCGCGCGACGATATTTGCGCGGGGGGAGAGCGGTGCGGATGTATCGGGGACGGTGTCGGCCATTATTGCCGATGTCCGGGCTCGGGGCGATGCCGCACTGCGTGAATATACGGCTCGCTTTGACCGGGCGGATCTGGAGGATCCCACGGTGAGTGAGGCAGAGATGGCCGAGGCACTTGCGGCGGTTGAGCCGCGGTTTTTGGATGTGCTTCGTGAGGCAGCACGGCGGATCCGTGCCTTCCACAGCCGTCAGGTACGCCATGATTTTGTCATCAACGATCAGCCCGGCGTGGTGCTGGGCCAGCGGGTGATCCCCCTTGAGCGGGTGGGGCTGTATGTGCCGGGGGGCACAGCCAGCTATCCCTCCTCGGTACTGATGAATGCCATTCCCGCATCAATTGCGGGGGTAGACGAGGTGATTATGGTAACCCCTCCCGGCCCTGACGGGAAGATCAATCCTGTGATTTTGGCGGCGGCGCACATTGCCGGCGTTGGGCGTATCTTCAAGATGGGGGGCGCACAGGCGGTGGCGGCTCTGGCTTACGGCACCGCGCGGGTGCCCAAGGTGGACAAAATCGTGGGTCCGGGCAATGCCTATGTGGCTGAGGCCAAGCGGCAGGTTTACGGACTTGTGGATATTGATATGATCGCGGGGCCGAGTGAGATTTTGGTCATCGCCGACGGGGCGAGCGATCCTCGCTGTGTGGCGGCTGATCTGCTCTCCCAGGCGGAGCATGACAGGCTGGCGTCTGCTGTGCTGGTGACCGATAGTGCGGCGCTGGCAGAAGCGGTGCAGGCAGAGCTGGAGCGGCAGATTCCGCTCCTCCCCCGTGCCGAGATTGCCCGCACCTCCATTGACAACCGGGGCAAGATCATTGTGGCCGAGTCGATTGAGGAGGCGATTGAAGTCTCGAACGAGATTGCACCCGAGCATCTTGAGGTTTGTGTGGACAATCCCTTTGATTATCTGGCGCGGATCCGTCACGCAGGGTCGGTGTTCTTAGGGCGTGCCTGCCCCGAGGCGCTGGGCGATTATTTCGCCGGGCCCAATCACACCCTGCCCACCAGCGGCACGGCCCGCTTCTCAAGCCCCCTGTCGGTGGACGATTTCGTCAAGAAGTCGGCCTTCACCTACTACACCCCCGAGGCGCTGGCCGCTGTGGCCGACGATGTGGCCTTCTTCGCCCGCAAGGAGGGGCTGGAGGCGCACGCCCGCAGTGCCGAGGCGAGAGGCCGGGGCGAGAACTAATCTGTAAAATCCGAGGTTTATCATGTCGAATTTTCTTCATGGGCGGCACGCTTCGCTTAAGGCATATGTTCCGGGTGAGCAGCCGACCGATCAGCAATACATCAAGCTCAATACCAACGAGTCTCCCTATCCTCCTCTGCCCGAGGTGGTGGCGGCGGCGACGGCCGAGGCGGCAAACTGCCACCTCTACTCCGACCCCAAGGGGACGGTGCTCCGACGCCGACTGGCGGCGCGCTACGGCGTAAAGCCCGAGCAGATCATTCTGGGCAACGGCTCGGATGAGATTCTTTCCTTCGCTTTCCAGGCTTACGGCGGGCCCGATGCCCCCGTGGCCTTCCCCGATATCAGCTACGGCTTCTACCCCGTGTATGCCGATCTCTACGGCATCCCGAAGGTGATCGTTCCCCTCAAGGACGACTTTACGGTGGATACCGAGGCCTTCATGGGTGTGGACACGGCTATGGTGGTGATCGCCAACCCCAACGCCCCCACGGGACTTGCGCTGCCCCTCGAGGTCATCGCCCACATCTGCGAGAGCAATCCGGGCAGTGTGGTGCTCATCGACGAGGCCTATGTGGATTTCGGCGGCGAGTCGGCGGTTTCTCTGCTGGCCGGGCACCCCAATCTGCTGGTAGTGCAGACCTTCTCCAAATCCCGCTCGCTGGCGGGCGGACGGCTGGGGTACGGGATTGCGTCGACCGAGATTATCGCCGACCTCAACCGTATCAAATATTCCACCAATCCCTACAACATCAACCGCATGACACTGGCGGCGGGGGCGGCAACTCTCGACCGTGACGAAGTTTGCACTGCCCGCTGTGCCGAAATCGCCCAGACCCGTGCCTATACAGCGGAGGCTCTCCGCGCCCTGGGCTTTACCCTCACCGACTCGGTGGCCAACTTCCTCTTTGCCCGTCCCGCAGACGGCAACGCCGAGGGGATGTATGCTGCCCTGCGGGAGCGGGGGATCCTGGTCCGCTACTTCTCGGGTGAGCGGGTGCGGGAGTACCTGCGCATTACAGTGGGCACCCGTGCGCAGATGGATGCCCTGCTGACCGCAATCCGTGAGATCGAGCATGCAAACTGATTTTTGAATTACATTTGGAAGGATGTTGCAATGATGACAAGACAGGCTGAAATTCAACGAAAAACGGCGGAGACCGACATTGCCTTGACCCTTTCTCTTGACGGGGGCGAGGTGAACATTTCCACGGGAATCGGTTTCCTTGACCATATGCTGACCCTCTTCGCCCGCCACGGCGGGTTTGGACTCACCGTTCGCTGTGACGGGGACGTGCAGGTGGACGACCACCACTCGGCGGAGGACATTGGCATTTGTCTCGGGCAGGCCTTTGACCGCGCCCTGGGGGACCGCCGCGGCATCGCACGCTACGGCTCGATGCTTCTGCCCATGGACGAGGCGCTGATCCTCTGCGCGCTGGATATTTCGGGTCGCTCCATGCTCTGCACCGAGCTGGGCGCGCTGAATCCCAAGGTTGGCAGCTTTGACACCGAGCTGGTGGAGGAGTTCCTGCTTGCCTTTACCCGCCACTTTCCCATCACCCTGCACCTGCGCAGGCTGGCGGGGAGCAACACCCACCACATCATCGAGGGCTGCTTCAAGGCGCTTGCCCGTGCCCTCGGGCAGGCCGTGGCTGTGGTGGGAGATGAGATCCCCTCCACGAAAGGGGTTCTGTGATGATTGCCATCATTGATTACGGCGTGGGCAACCTTTTCTCCTTGGATGCTTCCTTCCGCTCGCTGGGCGCGGAGACGGTGGTGACGGGGGATGCGGAGGTGATCCGCTCGGCTGAGCGCATCGTGCTCCCCGGGGTTGGTGCCTTTGCCGATGCCGCCGCCAAGCTCCATGCTACGGGGCTGGATGCTGTGGTCTGCGCCGAAGCCGAGGCGGGCAAGCCCCTGCTGGGGATCTGCCTTGGGATGCAGATGCTGTTCCGGCGCAGTCACGAGTACGGCACCCACGAGGGGCTTGGGCTGATCCCGGGCGAAGTTTGCCCCATCGCGCCCGTCATCGGGGCAGGGCTGAAGGTGCCCCACATCGGTTGGAATTCCCTGGACTTCCCCGCCGGGAAGGAAAAATCGCCCCTCTTCCGCTACATTGACGAAGGGGATTACGTTTACTTTGTGCATTCCTTCGCCGCCATGGGCTGCGATGACGCGGTGATTGCCACCTCCACCTACGGCGTGCCCCTGACCGCCGCCGTGGCACGGGACAACGTCTTCGGCACCCAGTTCCACCCCGAGAAGAGCGGCGACGTGGGACTGCGTATTCTTCGCGCATTTTGTGAGACGTGAGGACGCAGGGGCTTTGCCCCTGCACCCCACCAAGGGAGCTTTTTGAAAAAAGCTCCCTTGGAACCCGCAAAAACTTCCAATATGTCTTTTTTGAAAGTTTTCGCGGGGGTCCGGGGGCGCCTTTTTCAAAAGGCACCCCCGGCGGGGTTTGGGGCAGAGCCCCAATATCATTGATTTAAGGAGTATCTATGTATATCCTGCCTGCCATTGATTTGTACGACGGTTGTGCCGTCCGCCTGCTGCGGGGCGATTATGCGCAGATGACCACCTACTCCCACGATCCCGCCGCCGTTGCCCGCGGTTTCGCCGCCGCAGGAGCCGAGTGGCTGCATCTGGTGGATCTTGAGGGCGCGAAATCGGGCGGTACGCCTAACGCTGACACCGTCTCTGCCATCGCATCGGCGGGGCAGCTGAAGATCGAGATCGGGGGCGGCGTGCGCTCGGTTGAGGTCATTGAGCGCTACCTCTCGCTCGGCGTGGAGCGTGTCATTCTCGGCACGGCGGCCATTACCGAGCCGTCGCTTCTCGAGTCGGCGGCGAAGGCCTACGGCGCACAGCTGGCGGTGGGCGTCGATCTGCGGGACGGAAAGGTTGCCATCAAGGGCTGGACCGAGACCTCTGCCATGGAGGGTATGGATTTCATTGCTCGGCTGGAGCAGCTGGGGATCGGGACGGTAATTGTTACCGACATCTCCCGAGACGGGGCGATGCGGGGCACCAATCTTGACCTTTACCGCAGCCTGAAGGAGAAATTCTCTCTCAACGTCATCGCGTCCGGGGGCGTGAGCTCCCTTGCCGACGTGCGTGCGCTGGGGCAGATCGGGGTGTACGGCGCCATCCTGGGCCGTGCCCTTTACACCGGCGATCTGGTGCTGGAGGAAGCGCTGGCCGCCGCAAAGGGGGCGGACGCATGATCACCAAGCGCATCATTCCCTGCCTTGACGTGCGGGACGGCCGCGTAGTCAAGGGAGTCAACTTCATGGGCCTGCGGGATGTTTCCTCTCCCGTCGATCTGGCGCGCTACTACAGCGAAAACGGCGCCGACGAGCTGGTGTTTTACGACATTACCGCCTCGGCCGAGGGGCGCGCTCTTTTCACCGACATTCTGCGCGAGGTGGCGTCCAATATTTTCATTCCGCTGACGGTCGGCGGGGGCATCAACACGGTGGACGATTTCGCCCGTGTGCTGGCCTGCGGTGCCGACAAGGTGAGTGTGAATTCGGGAGCTATCCGCAACTCCGCCCTGGTGGGGGAGGCGGCGAAGCGCTACGGCGACCAGTGCGTGGTGCTGTCGGTGGACGTGAAGCGTGCCGGCGGCGAGTTCCGCGTGTTTGCCAAGGGCGGTCGCGAAGACACGGGGATGGAGGCCATCGGTTGGATCCGTCGCTGTGTGGATGCGGGTGCCGGCGAGGTCGTGGTGAACAGCATGGACACCGACGGGGTGAAGGGCGGCTTCGATTTGGAGCTGCTTGCCGCCGTGTGTGACGCTGTGAGCGTACCTGTGATCGCTTCGGGCGGCGCCGGCAGTGCCGAGGATTTTGTGACGCTGTTTAACACCCTGCCCGGGGTGGATGCGGGGCTTGCTGCCTCGATCTTCCACTTCGGCGAGGTGAAGATTCCCGAGCTGAAGCAGCTGCTGCGGGCGAACGGGATTGAAATGCGGGTGTAAGACCTTGGGGCTTTGCCCCAAACCCTACCGGGGTGCCTTTTGAAAAAGGCGCCCCGGACCCCGCGAAAACTTTCATAAAGGAGATATGGATATGTTGTCGATTGATACGCTGAAATTTGACGAGAAGGGTTTGATTCCTGCCATTGTGACGGATGCGGACAGTGGTGCGGTGCTGACGCTGGCGTATATGAACAGAGAGAGCTTGGAGATCACCATGCGCGAGGGGCGGACTTGTTTCTGGTCCCGCTCGCGACAGGAGCTGTGGCGCAAGGGGGAGACTTCGGGCAATGTACAGCGGGTGGTATCCATTACCGCGGACTGTGATCGGGATGCCCTGGTGGTGAAGGTGCGCAAGAGCGGACCTGCCTGCCATTTGGGCAATGATTCCTGCTTTGTGGATTTGCTCCACGAGGGGGAGGAGCCCGAGGGCTTCTCTCTTGGGGCGCTCATGACGCTGATTGAGGGGCGCAAGACCGAGAAGAAGGAAGGATCCTACACCACTTACCTCTTTGAGAAGGGGTTGGACAAGATTCTCAAGAAGGTGGGCGAGGAGTCGACCGAGGTGATCATCGGAGCCAAGGGCGGCGACCGAGGGGAGACCATTTATGAGATCGCCGATCTGACCTATCATGTGATGGTGATGATGGTGGAGATGGGAATCTCGCTGGACGAGATCAAGGCAGAACTTGCCTCCCGCCATGTCATTGACCACAAGGTCAAGCAGGAGAAGTCGACGGCGGCAAAATAAAGAACGCGAGAGCGGCACACATTGTGTGCCGCTCTCGCGTTCTTTGCTGTTACCGTTTTCCTGTTTTGATTTCGCCGTGCTTCTGTTCGTATGCTTCGATACAGTCGCGGATCAGAATTAAAATCTGACTGTTTGCACTTCGTCCCTCGTAATCGGCAACCACGTGCAGCTTGTCGAGCATTTCCTCTTCAATACGAATGGATAAGCTTTTTGTCGCCATATTAACCTCAATTTGCATTTATTTCGTATTTACTTTACACCTGTTTTGTGGTATTATGTTGGATATAGACATAAAATACATTCAAAATATGTTCAACGGAGAGGGATATGAAACTCGCAATTGTGGGATCAAGGGGATTGACGGTTGCCAATATCGGGGAGTATCTTTCCGATGATGTGACGGAAATTGTCTCGGGCGGAGCGAGGGGAATCGATCGGCTGGCGGCTGAATATGCCGGGCAGAGGCAAATCTGTCTGACCGAATTTTTGCCCGATTATGCCAAATATGGGAGAGGGGCGCCGTTGATGCGCAATGCACAGATTGCTGAATATGCCGAAGCGGTGCTGGCATTTTGGGATGGAAAGTCGCGGGGGACGCTGCACACAATTTCCCTCTTTGCGCGGCTCGGGAAGAAAGTGACTGTGATCAGAATAGATGAATACGGTCATATATACGCAGACGATGATTTTTTAACTTCCGCTCAACATTGACTGTCCCAACAATACCTTTACTTTGGCGATTTTTCTGCTATACTATAAGCAGGAGCAGACGTCGGCTTACTTTTATTTTGGAGGTATTGCAATGGAAATGACCATTGGCAGAAATATCAAACGCTTGCGTACCGCAAAAAGCATTACGCAGGAACAGCTGTCGGCGGCAATGAACGTCACCTGTGCGGCGGTCAGCAAATGGGAGCGGGGAGAGACTTATCCCGATATTACCCTGCTGCAGCCGCTGGCGTATTACTTTGGCGTAACGCTCGACGAGCTGATGGGCTACGATCAGGAGAAGATACAGACCGAGATCGACGAAGTCATCGCGCTCTACCGCACGCATTGGAACAGCGATCCTAAAAAGGCGCGGGAGATCATTATACAGGCATATCACGACTATCCGAACAATGATTGGATCATGCACTACTATATGTGGAATCTCGCCGGTGATATGGCAGACAACGATCCGTCGGTGCTATTGGCGTACAAAGAGGAATTTTTGGCAATCTGCGAGAAAATTCTTGCGGGCAGCACCGAGGAAACACTTCGACTCAATGCGTGGAATATGCGTGCGAAGATCCTCCACGCCGAGGGGCGGACAGAGGAAGCATTGGAGATTTATCGAACCAAATTCACCGATTGGTTCTCCACCTGTGGGCAGAAGAGCGAGCAGTTGTTTGCCAAGAACAGCGACGAGTATCTGGAGCATCTGCACAAAAATCTGTATGCGCTCATTGATTTTGCCGGCGACAAACTGGGGCGGAGTGTGTTCTTCGACCGATCGCGCACCATGCAGGAGAAGACCGAGCGTGCACTGCGCTACGGGGAACTGATGCTTGACGCATATGCCCAAACGGGGGAAGTATGCTTTGCGCTGCTTGCAAAATCGTTTTTGGGCAGAATGGAAAATGACCTCAACTTCCGCGGGGGCGGGGAGGAGGCCATCATCGCGGTCATGGAGAAACATCTCGAGGCGACACAGAAGCTCGGCGAATGTATACGGGAAAATGCGCCGCTGAAGCACGCCTATATGGACAGACGGGCATCGTCCGTCGAGGGGGATGACCTGTTGGCATGGACGGTCAATTCCCGTCTGCACGCAGAGCGGGGCAGACGTGCGGAATTGCTGAAAAATCCCGCATATGCGGCGGTGCTTGCGCGCTACAGATAACCGCCCGTCATGGCGAAAATCCCCGAATGGAAGTTTTTTAATAGGGGTGTGGAGGAAACTTTTTTGAAAAAAAGTTTCCCCCACTGCTTCAGTGAAAAGATATTGTTTAATTGGACTTTGTACGCGGCAGATCAGTCGTTCTTCTTTTTGGGCATCAGCGCGATGATAAGCAGAACAACGGCGATGGCGGCGATGATGGCAATGATGATGCCGACAAAACTGCCGCCGCTGCCGGACTCATCGGCGGTTGTTTCGGTTCCGCTCTGGGAATCATTTGTCGTGCTGTTGGCGGTCGTGACGGGATCTGACTCGGGCTCGGTTACCACGCCCGCGGAATCCTGCGGAACATTGGTGCCGCCCGTCATGTCGCCCATCATACCGTCGGTTGTGCCGCCGGCGGCATCGCCCGTGGCGGTATCGGTGCCCATGCCGCCCGTGACTTCACCGATTGCATCGTTGATTGCGCCCGTCACATCGCCGACAACGCTCTCTGCGGCGCGGGGCAGGCCGAAAAGTCCATCGGAGGTGGGCTGTGCGCTGACAGAACAGACGCAGACCGCTATCATCAGGCAGCAGAGCAGAATGGCAGTACAGCCTTTTGTGAATTTATCCATGGATAGCTCTCTTTCTCCGCCGAAAGGATTGCATCCCGACTGCCGCTTCGGCGGATGGCGGCTGCCGTATATTGGGGATACGGCGATAGTTTATCCGCGATTGCGTGGGATTATACGGCGCGGCGGGAAAACGATTCCGTTTCGGTTCCAACCCCTTGCAGTTTTTGGAAATTTGTGCTATAATAGGAGCAGATGCGGGACTTATCCCGCAAATTTACCGTACATTTGCCGAAAGGAATTTATTTTATGCTGTACACGCTGAAAAATGAGCATTTGACCGTTACCGTCAACGATATGGGTGCCGAGCTGTGGTCGATCGTCCACCGCGGTGCCGAATATCTCTGGCAGGGCGATTCCACCTATTGGTCGGGACACGCCTATAATCTCTTCCCCATCTGCGGGCGTTTGACCGATGGCAAGTATACCTGGCAGGGCAAGACCTATGAGATCGGCTGTCACGGCTTTGCGCGCAAAACGCAGTACACCATGATCGAGCAGACCGAGAACAGTCTCTCCTTCCGTCTCACCGACGATGAGAAGACCCGTGCAATCTACCCCTTCGCCTTTGCTCTGACGCTGACCTATACACTGGAGGAGAAGACGGTTCGCACGACCTTCCATGTGGAAAACAAGGGGGATGAGCCCCTGCCGTTTGCTGTGGGCGGACATCCGGGATTTCATGTGCCCCTGGGCGGCGAGGGCAGCTTTGACGACTGGCGCCTTGAGTTTGCCTGCGCCAAGAATGATCTGCGCCAGCTCATCTTCAGCGATACCTGCTATCTGACGCGCAATCCGTCGGTCCCCTTCCCGCATCTGGTGGATGGGAAGATTATTCCCCTGCGTCACACGCTGTTTAACAATGATGCCTTTTTCCTTGAAAATCCCTGCCGTACCGTCAGCCTTCGCTCGGACAAGAGCGACCGTGCAGTCACGGTATCTTTCCCCGATATGCCCTATCTCGGCATCTGGCACGCACCCAAAACCGAGGCACCCTATGTTTGCATCGAGCCTTGGGTTGGCATGGCGGACTACGACGGCGAGAGCGGCGACTTTGCCACCAAGCGCGATATGATCAAACTTGGCGCGGGCGAGTCCTATACCAACGCCTATACCATTACGGTTGCTTGATGACCGAACGAAAAAAGGAGGAGCGCGCCTGATGATGCTCGGATGTCGTGTGCTTGTCTGCCTGCTCACTTGTCTTTTGGTGCTGTGTGCCTGCGCACCCCAGACGCCGCCCCCGATTGCGGGGATGGATACGCTGGAGGGGGATGAGACAAATCCGCTCTCTCCTGCGGTTGAAGGCTTTCCCGATGAGGTGATCCGCATTTCCTTTGCCGCGGTGGGGGATAATCTGGTACATCCCTGTATCTACATCGATGCGCGAAACCGTGCGGTGACAGGGGGGCGCGCGTATAATTTCAAGCCCGCCTTTCAGTATATCGAGCCGATCATCGCCGCAGCCGATTTTGCCTTCATCAATCAGGAGACGCCAATGGCGGGAGAGCAGTTCGGTTACTCCGGCTATCCCCGGTTCAACTCGCCGCAGGATTTGGGCTATGATCTGGTGGAGATGGGCTTCGATATTATCGGCCTTGCCAACAACCATATGCTTGATAAAGGTGCGGCCGGCTATGCGGGGACAATTTCCTTTGCGCAAAGTCTTGATGCGGTGACCATCGGTGCATATGAGAACGAGGCCGATTATAACAATATCCGTGTCATTGAGAAGGATGGCTTTACGGTGGCCCTGCTGGCGTATACCGAGCACACCAATTATATTTCTCTTCCCGCCGATTCCACGCTGTATGTGCCCTATATCAGTGATGCTGAGATCACACGGCAGGTGGAGCAGGCAAAGCAGCTTGCCGATGCGGTGATCGTCTCCATTCACTGGGGAACTGAGAATGTGCACACTCCTACGGACGAGCAGACACGCCTGGCTCAGCTCATGGCAGATCTCGGCGTGACGGTAATCCTTGGGCATCACTCCCATACCCTGCAACCCATTGCCGAGCTGACGGGAAAAGAGGGGAACAAAACGCTCTGTATTTATTCGCTGGGCAATATCATCTCGGCCATGGAGTATGCCCGGAATATGCTGGGAGGTATCTTCGGCTTCGAGCTGGTACGCACCAACGGGGTGGTCACCTATGAGGCGGTGACCTTTATCCCCACAATGTATCATTTCGGACCGAGCTATTACAACGGGTATGTTTATTTGCTTGAGGACTATACCGAGGAGCTTCATGCCACACACGGGACATGGCACACCTATGGCAACTATTCCACATTGGGGGATATGTACAATATTTTGTACCGCGTCATCGACAACGGCTATTTGCCCCAATCGCTTCGCAAATAATACTTGGACAGAAAAACAGCAAAAATTGTCCAAATAATGCCCTTTTATGACTTGTATCTGTGCAGGATATGTCTTATAATACAGATAGAACCAAAAAATTGACTGCGGCTTGCCGCAGAGAAATGGGGGAAATCCTGATGAAGAAAAATGCAGTGGTAATCGGTTACGGCGGAATGGGCGGCTGGCACACTCGTTATATGCGGGAGAGTGATGTGGTCAATCTGCTGGGCGTATATGATATCAATCCGGCCAGAGGTGCCGCCGCCGAGGAAGTCGGCATTCATGCCTACCCTTCCCTTGAAGCTGTTTTGGCCGATCCGGCTGTTGATTTTGTGACCATTGCCACCCCCAATGAGTGGCACAAGCCCCTGGCCATCGCCGCCATGGAAGCGGGCAAGGACGTAGTGTCCGAGAAGCCCGTCACCCTCTCTTCTGCCGATCTGCAGGAGATCATTGATGCGGCCGAGCGCACCGGGCGGCTCTTTACCACCCACCAGAACCGCCGCTGGGACATTGACTACCTCATGATGAAGGGCGTCTACCATAGCGGAGAGCTGGGGGATGTGTTTACGGTAGAATCCCGCTACCATGGCTCCCGCGGCATCCCCGGCGACTGGCGCGGCAAGAAGGAGCACGGCGGCGGCATGATCTACGACTGGGGCGTGCACCTCATCGACCAGATGCTGGGCATCGTGGACGACCGCGCAATTGAAAAAATCTACTGCCGCTGCGACCACCTCACCAATGACGAGGTGGATGACGGCTTTAAGCTGGACATCTTCTTTGCGGGTGGCTGTGTTGGCCACATCGAGGTGGCTACCCGCCACTTTATCTCGCTCCCCCGCTTCTTTATGGCGGGCATGGACGGCACCGCCATCATCGACGACTGGCGGGATAAAACCCATGTGGTGCTTTGCAAAACCTGGGAGGAGAACGATGTCAAGCCGGTGGTTACCGCCGCAGGCCTGACCAAGACCATGGCTCCCCGTGACGAAAAGACGACGGTCAGCTACGACATCGAGCGTCCTGCATCGGATGTCCATGATTTCTATCGCAATCTGGTCCGCGCCATTGATGGTATCGAGCCCCAGATTGTCACCCACCGTCAGCTGATGCGGGTGATGAAGGTCATGGAGGCTGCCTTTGCGTCTGATGCTGCAGGGAAGCCCATTGAATTTGAGGATAATTATAGATAAGGTCACGGGGGGAAGGGGAAGCCTTTTGAAAAAGGCTCCCCCTTCCCCCCACACCCCCCATCTCCCGCGAAAACTTTCATGAAAAAACATTTTGCATGTTTTTGAGGAGGTCCGGAGGGACTTTTTTCAAAAAGTCCCTCCGGCGGGGTTTGGGGCAGGGCCCCAAGACCTTCCAAGGAGGTAAAACCATGCCCGAATTGCTTTCCCCTGCGGGGAATTTTGAGAAGCTGAAGGCGGCTGTCCGCTACGGTGCCGATGCGGTATACTGTGCGGGGCAGGCGTTTGGTATGCGTGCGGCGGCGGGGAATTTCACCCTGACCGAGCTTGCCGAGGCAGCAGAGTACGTTCACGCCAGAGGAAAGCGGCTGCACATTACGGTGAATATCATGGCGCGGGATGCCGACTACCCCCGCCTGCGCGAGTATTTGTACGCGCTGCGTGAGGTGGGCCCCGACGCGCTGATCGTTGCCGATCTCGGCGTCATGGCCGAGGTGCGGCGCATTCTGCCCGATGTGGAGCTGCACGTCTCCACCCAGGCGTCGGTCGTCTCGGCTGCGGCGTGTGCGGCGTATGCATCGTTGGGCGCGTCCCGCATTGTGCTGGCGCGGGAACTGATGCTGGACGAGATCCGTGCCATCCGCGCCGAGCTGGATCCCGCCATAGAGCTGGAAACCTTTATCCATGGCTCCATGTGCATCTCCTACAGTGGGAGATGCGGGCTGTCCTATGCGCTGACGGGGCGGGATGCCAACCGCGGCGCCTGCACCCAGCCCTGCCGCTGGAATTACGCCATCGTGGAGGAAAAGCGCCCCGACGAGCCCATGCCCATCGAGTCGGGGGAGAGCGGCACCTTCATCTTCTCCTCCAAGGATATGTGCATGATCGAGCACATTCCCGCCCTCATGGAAGCGGGGGTCGCCTCCTTCAAGATTGAGGGGCGGATGAAGAGCGCCTACTATACTGCCGTGGTGACCAACGCCTACCGCATGGCGATTGACCGTTGGCTGGAAGCACAAGCGGGGGGCGCGCCCTATTGTTATGATCCCGCCTGGCTGCGGGAGCTGGAGAGCGTCTCCCACAGAGAGTACTGCACCGGCTATTTCTTCGACGATCCCGCGCAGGTCGATCACACCTGCACCCAGCCGGGATATTTGCGGGAGAAGGCCTACCTTGCCACCGTTCGGGATTACGATCCCAAGACCGGCATCGCTACCTTCATCCAGCACAACAAAGCCTGCCGCGGGGACGCGGTGGAGCTGCTCACCCCCGGTCGAGTGGGCCTCCCCTTTACCTTGGATGAGCTGTGGGACGAGGAGGGCAACTCCATCGACGCTACCCCCCATCCGCTGATGATCTACCGCGCAAAGGTCCCCTTTGCCGTTAAGCCCGACGATATCTTAAGAGCGGGTTAAATTAATTGGGGGACACTTTTTTGAAAAAAAGTGTCCCCCAACCCCCCTACAAAAAACTGCAGAATTAATTTTTTGGAAGTTTTTGAGGAGGGGTGTGGGGAGGAGCTTTTTTCAAAAAGCTCCTCCCCGCGGTCTTTATTTCGCGCTTTCCTTGCAGCGTTTGCCTTCTTCCAGCAGGGTGCACAGGAGGTCTGCGTCTGCGTTGGCCATGGCGTCGCGGTATTGGCCAAGGGCGGCGATGATGCCATCCAGCTCCCGGATGAGGTTGTCCCGGTTGTCCAGAAACAGCTCGGTCCACATGGGGGCGTTGAGGTAGGCGACACGGGTCAGATCCTTGTAGCTCCCCGCCGAGTAGCCTTTGTGAGCCTGGGCAGTGGGGCTTTTGACGTAGGCGTTGGAGACAACGTGGGCTAACTGCGAGGTGTAGGCAATCATGGCGTCGTGGTGCTCAGCCGTGCAGACGGTGATTGAGCCGAAGTCGAGGGGGGCGAGCAGCTGCTCTGCTCGGGCAATGGCGGCTTCTGCTGATGCGCTGTCCATCCCCTCCGGCGGAACGAGGATCATGGATGCATCCCGGAAGAGGGTGGCGCGTCCCGCCGCGAAGCCCGAGAAATGGCTGCCCGCCATGGGGTGCCCGCCGAGGAAGGTGAAGCCGTGCTCCGCCGCGATGGCGTGGCAGGCAGCACAGACGGTGCGCTTGACGCCGCAGGTGTCGATGACGAGGGTACCCGAATCCAAACGAGGGGCAAGATCGGTCAAGGTCTTGACGGTTGCCTCGGGATAAAGGGCGATGAAAAGACAGTCGAGATGCCCACCCAAACCGAGATATGCATCCAGCTCTCCGTCGGCTGCACCGCAGGCCATGGCCTGCAGACAGACCTCGGGGGAGAGATCGTGGATGTATACGCGGTGTCCGGCGGCGGTATAAGCCCGTGCCATGGAGCCGCCGATCAGCCCCATGCCAATGATGCCGACGGTGAATGTCTGGGTTTTGTTCTGCATAGTGGGTTTCCTCCGTGGATGAATAGAATCAAACAAAAGCGCGGGAGGTGCTGCACGGATGTGCGCACCTCCCGTTATATTTTCGTTACTGACGCAATTTTTGCGCACGCACGTCGGTACCCGAGAAAACGAGCACCTGATATTCGCCGAAGATGCGGGAGGTGATGCGGTCCCAGTAGCGCTCACGCAGCTCTTTGGGAGAGTGGTTGGTGCTGATGATGGTGGAGCGTCCGCAGTTGAGACGGGTGTTGATGAGGTTGTAGATCACCGAGACGGTGAACTGGTTGACCACCTCTGTGCCCAGGTCGTCGATAATCAGCAGGTCGCAGTCGGCGTAGTGCGCCAGCGTGTCAGCCGAGTCCTCGCGTCCGCCCTTGAAGCGGTCGTATTCGTAGTCGCCGATGAGGTCGATGGCGGTGGTGTAGCAGACATCGTAGCCCCGCTCGATGACCACACGGGCAACGGCGGTGGAGAGGTGGGTTTTTCCCAGCCCCGTTCCCCCGAAGAGGGCAACATTGCGGCACTGTCCCGCCGTAAACTCGTGCGCGTAGCGGTAGAGAATGTCGTAGTTGCGCTGCATGGCGGAAAACTGCTCGGGGACGCGGCGGTAGTAGTCGAGCGAGAAATTCTCAAAAGACTGCGTTTCGAGCAGATGCCCCAGTCCCGAGCTGGCAAAGCCAGCCGCGGTCAGCGCGCGCTTCATGCACTCGCACATACGGGTGTCGATGTAGCCCGTGTCGCCGCACTTATCGCAGGCGTAGTGCACCTCCGAGTAGTCGGCGGGATAGCCCTGCTCGGTCAAAAATGCGGCGCGGGCGGCCTGCAGCGCTTCGTTCTGCTCGCGCAGGGAAGTGAGCTTGGCGGGAGCATCGGGACCTCCGCCCACCGCAGTGCGCAGCAGGGAAACCCCCAGCTCGTGCATGGCGGCATCGATCTCGGCTACCTCGGGGAAGCGGGCGTGGAGCTCGTTCCGACGCACCTCGGCCTCAGCGCGCGCCTGCAGATATTTTGTTTCGTATTCTTGCTTGATCCGGCGGAAATTTTCGCGGTTGTATCCCATTTTCCGTGTCCTTTCAAGTGTTGTCGGTTTGGCTTACGAATAGCTTCGCTTGAGGGCATCCTCGAAGTATTCGTCGGTGTCAAAGCTGGAGGTCGAGCCGCCTGTGCCCTCGCCCCTTGCCCGTGCGTCGGCATCGATGGCGTCAAGGGTGGTCAGCCCCTCGCTGTGCCAGCGGGTCAGGATCGAGTCGGCATAGAGAATGGACGGCTTGGCAATGGCGTTGACCGTCATCTCATAGGCGCGGGAGATGATCTCCTCCCCGTAGCCGAAGCTGTCCAGCCAGCGCGTGATGGCGTTCTTTTCCTTTTGGGTGAGGGAGCGCGCATCTGCCCCGAACATGGTGCGCAGGCGGCTGATCACGCCCTCCTTTGCCTCTCTCTCCCGCAGGTATCGGTTGAGGGCCTCGGCATCTCGAATTTCCTCCTCATCGCAGAGGGAGATTGCCATTTTCTCGGCATAGCGGAGCGATTTTTTTCCGTGCTCGGTGCACCATGCCAAAAGCGTTAAGATGTACTCTTCCTCAAGTCCCAGCGCGTCGAGCATGCCGAGCACAATGCTCACCTCCATCGTGGTGAACATTCGGCCGCAGGTTTGCTGCGCTGCGTCAATGAGGGATTTTGCTTCGGTGCGGGTTTCCAACAGATGCGAGAGCTGTTCGCTGGTGTAGTCGGGCAGCGTATGGGCGCGCTCAAGCGTTTTCGCGGTCGGCTTTGGCTCGGCAGTCGTCACCTGATCGACCTCTTCCTCGCCGCGCTCAACGTCGATGACACCCGCTCCCTGCCAGAAGCTCAGCGCCTGATCGAGCTGGGCACGAGTCACGCCTGCCTCGGCGGCGATGCGATCAGCCTCGGCGGTATAATCCTCTCTGACGCGCGCATCGGCTGCCAGCACAAGGAGCAGCTTCAGATCACGCTTTGTTGCTTGTTCTGCTCTTGCCAGCAGAGGTTCGAGCGGAAGCACGACAACCTGCTGTCCGTAATTGAAGGTCAGCTTCATCGATGTATCCTTTCTTTTGCGGTCGATTACTTTTTGCGTTCTTCTTCGGTGTGCATCAGATTCAGCTCATAGCAGAGGGTCATCAGCGAGTCGCCGAGGTGGACATTTTCCACCCGCACATCAAAGTCGGAGAGGGCGAACTCACTTCCGGTGAAGTTCCACAGACCGCGCACACCGGCTGCAGCGAGGCGGTATGCGGCATCGGCCGCACATTCCTTGGGCAGAGTCAATACCGCCAGATCGGTGTGATTTTCGGCAAGATACTGCTCGAGCTGATCCATATGAAAGACGGGCAGCTCACCGACACGCTTGCCGACCATGGCGGGATCCACGTCAAACATTGCGGTGGGGACAACACCCCGCTTGGCAAACATGGGATTGCGCCCCAGCGCACGGCCGAGGTTGCCCGCGCCGATGATGATGGCAGTGAAGTGGCGGCTGACGCCAAGAATTTCGCTGATTTTCACATAGAGATATTTCACATTGTAGCCGTACCCCTGTTGTCCGAAGCCGCCGAAGCAGTTGAAATCCTGTCGGATTTGTGAGGCGGTGACGTTCATCATGCGCGAGAGCTCGCTTGAACTGATACGAAGCTTATCCTGACGAATCAGTTCGCGCAGGTAACGATAGTAACGGGGAAGCCGCTTGATAACGGCGGGGGAAACACCGAGCCGACCGGTGGCGGCAGGATCATCTGCCCGTCGATCAGTGGTGTCAAGATAGGTTTGATCAAAATCGTTCACAAAAAATCCTCCGTTCGAATCAAGGGAAAATCGAGCAAAAAAATGACATTTCAGCATATTGCCCAAATTCCCACTTTGGGGTGTCGGATGGGGGTGTGCGGTTGCCGAGATGGTTTTCCACAGGGGTGATTTATGGTGACTTTTCCACAGTTCCCACAGCTTTTTCCACAGAAAGGCTGAATTTATTGGGTTTTTTCAGCTGGAAACGGACAAAAAATTGGGGAAAAGTCCTTGGTTGAGAAAAACCGAGAGTTTTTCCACAGGCTGTGGGAAAGTTTGTGGAAAGCCTTCTGCGGGGAGGGCAGAAAGTCACTTTCGGTGAAACTGACGAATTTTATCTTTTTGCCCAAAAATTTGTCAAAACCCCTTGACAAATTTTTGTTTCTACTCAACTAAAATCTGCTGTGACGGTTCAATCGGAAGCCGATGCATTGAGCGCCGTTGTGCCGCGCACACCGGCGAGATATTCGTAATACGCCTGTGCGCCGACCATGGCTGCATTGTCGCCGCAGAGCGAGAGCGGGGGCATCCGCAGGGCGGCACCGCGTTTTGCACAGAGGGCGTTAAGCCCCGCGCGGAGATGAGAATTTGCCGCCACACCGCCTGCCAGCACAAGGGTGGATACCCCCGTCGCGGTCATTGCCTGATCGGCTTTTTTGACGATGGCGCGCACGATGGTGTCGGTATAGGCGGCGGCGAGATCTGCCGCACGTCCTGCAGTGAGGGCGTCGGGAGAAACCGTAATGGGATTGCCGCGCTGTGCCTCGCCGTTGAGATAATTCAGCGCAGCTGTTTTCAGCCCGCTGAAGGAGAAATCAAGGGTATCGCCCGCCAGCGCGGGGGACGGGAATGCAATTGCCCGCGCATCGCCCAGTGCGGCGAGACGGTCCATGGCGGCGCCGCCGGGATAGGGCAGACCGATCACGCGGCCGACCTTGTCGAACGCTTCCCCGGCTGCGTCATCGCGGGTTCCGCCGAGCAGACGGTAGGTGGTGTAATCCTCGACGGCATAGATCGAGGTGTGTCCGCCGGAGACAACCAGCGCAAGGAAGGGGGGCGTGAGGGTGGGATCGGCGAGCAGTGCCGCCGCCACATGGGCGCGGACATGATTGACGGGGACGAGGGGAATATCATTGGCATACGCCAGCGATTTGGCGAAGTTGACGCCGACGAGCAGAGCGCCGATCAGCCCGGGGGAAGCGGTGACACCGATCGCGCCGATGTCGGCGAGGGTGCAGCCGGCATCATCGAGGGCATTTTGCGTTAGTGCAGAGATCGCCTCGATGTGTGCACGGCTGGCGATTTCGGGCACGACACCGCCGTAGAGACGGTGCACGGCGATCTGGGACGCGATGTGGTTGGATCGGATGCGGCGCAAGCCTTCATCCATCTCTACCACTGCGGCAGAGGTTTCATCGCAGGAGCTTTCCAGAGCGAGAATAAGCATTGATGGTATCCTTTCCTTGCGAGAGGTGTTCAGGGGCGATGCAGGACCATTTCGAGTGCATCTTCCTCCCCATAGAAGCGGGGACGTCTGCCGCATGGCGTAAATCCGAGGGCGGCATAGAGCGACTGTGCGGCGATGTTGGACTCGCGCACATCCAGATGTACGGTGAGGGGGGTGTTATCGGAGGTGAGCTGTGCGGTCATGGCAGAGAGCAATGCACGGCCGATTCCGCGCCGCCGCAGGGCGGGGGAGACGGCAATGCGGGTAATCTCTGCCTCGGCGGGCATATCTCCCGCGGCGGGGAAGGCGAGCCAGCCGATATAGCCGGCGATGGTATCGTCCAGCCATGCGCAAAGGCCGCCATAGGGTGGGGCAAGCAGCAAGCCAAGCCCCGATGTATCCCACGGATCGGGGAAGCTCTGATGCTCCAGTGCGGCGATGGTGTCGAGATCGGACGGAGCGATGGCGCGAAGTACAATATCCATTATGCGTTGGGTTCGGCAGTTGTGTCGGGCGCTGCCGTGGTGACCGATTTGCCATCGATGTATTTGCTGAGCAAATCGCCGATTTCGACGCAGCGTTTGGTCTCTCTGTCGTAGAGATAGCGGGAATCGCCGTAGTCGAGGCAGATCAGATTATAGTAAATGTCGGGATATGCGGAAGAAGAAAATTTAAACCGCAGTGTCATATCGGGATTCATGCCGGGATGGGAGACAGACTCCCCTTCGGTGTAGACGCGAACCACTTCGTCAATCTCTGCCTGATCGGTTACCGTGGCAAATTCCCAGACCGTTTCACTTTGTACGCAGAGGTGAATGGTGTCTGGCGCAAAACCGTTCAGATCGGGCAGAGTGATATCGGAAGAAACGAGCATGGTAGCCGATCCCGAATATTCCTCGGTCAGCCATTTGGTGGGATCGAGGTCGCCGACATGATAAAAGGTGACCTCGATTGATCCCAATTTCATCATGGCATAGGGTTCACCGACCGATTGCGGCTCATAGTATGCGGGAGCAATGGCGTAGGAGACGCCCACTTTCTCGTTGATATAGAGCCCATCCTGTTCGGTGAGAGCAATGGTGTTGTTGGCGCAGGCGCTCAGTACCAGCGTCAGTGCAAGGAGCGGAAGAATGATTAAGCGGAGGGGGTATTTCATGGGGATAACCTTTCTCAATAACCGAATTTGCCCGAGAGACTGTCATCCTCGGTGATCCAATCTTGGGTAGGGACGATGCGATATTCGGTGGGAGTGTCGCGGATGATGACCGTTTCAATGCCCGCGTTGATGATGAGCTTTTTGCACATCATACAGGAGCAGGTGTCGGGGACAAGTGCGCCGTCGGTGGGCATAATGCAGGTCATGTAGAGGGTAGCACCCAGCATTTGCTCGCGGGGAGCGGCGATGATGGCGTTGGCTTCGGCGTGTACCGAGCGGCAGAGCTCATATCGCTCGCCCCGCGGGATGTTCATCTCTTCGCGCAGGCACCAGCCCAAGTCACAGCAGTTTTTTCTGCCGCGGGGGGCACCGTTGTAGCCGGTGGAGACAATGACATCATTTTTGACGATGATGGCACCGAATGCTTTGCGCAGACAGGTCGAGCGTTCGGCCACCGTCTGGGCGATGTCGAGATAATAATTGATTTTGCTGATTCGTTCCATGATGGTTTTTACCTTTCTGTCATATTCAAGGGAGCGAACGGAATCTTTCGGTCAAAGGGTTTTTGCAAATTCGCGCAGGAACTGCTTGAATTCTTCGGCGATTTCGGGATGTTCCGCGGCGCGGGTGACGTTGGCGCACATCAGACCGAGCTTGGAGCCCAGGTCAAAGCGTGTCCCTTCGAAATCAACTGCTGTCATGCCGTCGCGCTGCGCGAGGACGCGCATGGCATCGGTGAGCTGAATCTCACCGCCGGCACCGGGGGCGGTATGGTCGAGAATGTCAAAGATCTCGGGGCTGAGGACCACGCGCCCGAGAATGGCAAGATTGGTCCAGACCTGCTCGGGGCGGGGTTTTTCCACCATGTCGGTGACAAACCAGTCGCGGTCACTGCCCGCGATGGGCTCGGCCTTGAGCGAGCAGTAGCGCGAGATCAGCTCGGCGGATACGGGCTTGACGCCTGCTACACAGCGGCCGTAGCGCGTGTATGCATCCATGAGCTGACGGGTGGCAGGCACCTCGGAGAAGATCACATCATCGCCATAAAGCACGGCGAAGGGATCATCTCCCACAAAGGTGCGGGCGCAGGCAACGGCATGGCCCAAGCCGCGCGCCTCTTTCTGGCGGATGAAGGTAACATTGGCGCGATTGCAGATGGCGTGCATTTCTTCCACCATGGCATCTCTGCCTTTTGCGCGGAGAGCAGCGTCATATTCGGGATTGTAATCGAAGTAGTCTTCCATGGCACCTTTGCCGCGGCCGGTGATGATGAGGATGTCGGTGATCCCGCTGTCGGCCGCTTCCTCGACCAGATAGGAGATGGCGGGGCGGTCAACGATGGGGAGCATTTCCTTTGGGACGGCACGGGCGATGGGGAGCATACGGGTGCCCAGTCCGGCCGCAGGGATAATGGCTTTGGTAATTTGTTTCGACATGGAAATTCCCTCCAGATAAACAAAAATCGTCAATATATATTATACCTCCAACATTGGCAGAAATCAAGAGTTTTTTGCAGAAAATCTGAACTTTACTGCCTTTGTGTGCAAGGATGTTGTGCGGCCCAAAAAAGAGGGCGTCGCGCTGTGGTGCGCGACGCCCTGCGTGTGGGATAATTTCTGCGGATTTACGGCGTTTCGACCACACCGGCGAAGAGGGTGGCGTTGTCGGATCCGGTGACGATAAAGATGAAGGGGCGGTCGAGGACAAAGTCGATCTCATCGGCGATGATCGCACCGGTCGCGGTGAGCACCATCACCGTGTAAGCGGCGGCTTCGCAGCCCTCTTCATCAATTTTTACGCGCGCTGCGTGCTTTGCCTGCGAGAGGGCGAGTTGATCTTGCAGTGCGGGATCATCAGTGATGGGGGAGAAGTCGGCGCAGGCGGGGTTGAAGAGATCACCAAGCCCCAGCTCGGCGAGCCCCGTGGTCAGATCCATGTCCGAGACCACGTCGAATTTGGGGAGGGAGAGATTGACCCGGAGGTGCTTTTTGTCGCTCCAATTCTGCGCAAAGTCCTGCGTCAGCGTGAAGATATCGCCGGCTTCGATCAACTGATCGGGGGATACACCCTCATCGGGCAGGATCAGCCACATCTTGCCGTCACCGAGAGAGCGGTAGGTTGCCGTGAACCCGTCGCCCCAATAACAGTAGGCGTGTTCGCTGTCATGCATGAAGGAGACGGTGATATCACCCGATGTGGTATGGAAGGTGTCGTCGGCAGTGAGATTTGAGCTGAAGCTGTTGTCCCAGCTTGCTTTGTAATAGATGGTGGTTGCCAGACCGAGTACGGTCAGGGGATCAAAGGAGACGCCGTTTGCCTGCTCGGTCAGCAGGTTGCCTGTGTTTTTGTTGAGCCAGCTGCGCAGGGCGGCGTTCATCTCCTCGGTGCCCATTTTTCCCTGATAAGTTTCGGCGTAGTGATTTTTGGCCAGGCACTCAAGCGTATCGGCACGGTAGGAGAGCCGGTCTGCCAGCCAGAGCGAGGCGGCCAGGCGGGAGGTGACGCGGCCATCGTCGACATAGTTGACGTTCCAGATCGATGCGACACGGCTGCGCAGAGTATCGATGGAATCGGCCCCCAGCAGATCAAGCAGAGCGGCACGGCTGGTGGTGTCGGTGGCTTCGGTAAGCATGGCAAGGGCAAGGTAGAGGTTGAGGGGGGAGAGGACGCGGTTTTGGCCCTCGCTCTCGGCGGTGGAGGGCAGAAATTGCTGCATCAGTGCCACCGAGGCCTCATGCACACCTTCATCATAGCCCTCCGGCTGCTTGAGGCGGGCATTATGCTCTTTTCGCCAAAGTTCGTACTCGGGCGAGGACAGGTATACATCATCCAACGGATACTGCGCCTGCTCGGGGTGGCTGACCTTGGTCAGCTGCAGGGGAAGCAGTCCCGAGATTTGTTCGGTTGTTTCGGTGGGAATCTGTGCATCGGTTGTGAGCGCGGGGGATTGCGTTGTATCATCGGGACCGAAGGTAAGATGGTTGAATTCCCCCGTGTCATCTCTGCGGACAAGCGCTGTCCCCACCGCGACGGCACCGATGAGCAGAGCGGCGGCCGTTGCCAGCGCGATGACACGGCGGGGTGCGGCGGATTTGCGGGGCGTGTCGGCGGCAGTACGTGCTGCCAGATCCTCGGGGAGGCGGATGTCTTGATTGGCTTGTTTGTAGCGTTTCATTGTTTTCCTCCAAACTTAAAGTTCGATGTCGCCGAGTGCGTCCTTCAGCTGCGCCCGGGCGCGATGCAGCTGCGCTTTGACCGTGCCCTCGGCACAGTTCATCTGAGCGGCAATTTCGGCGATGGTCAGACCTTCAAAATAATGCAGGTGCACGACGGTTCGGTATTTTTCGGGCAGGGAAAGGACGGCGGCATATACCTCGCGGCGATCATCTCTGACACCGATTTCCACCGCGACATCCAGCGGCAGCACCCGATGCCGCCACGGCGCGGAATGGGCACTTTTGGCGCGGTTGAGGGTACAGCGGATGAGCCACGCGCGGCGATGCTCGTCACTTTCCAGTTGCGCTTCGTGGCGAAAGTAGCGCAGAAAGACTTCCTGAAACAGATCTTCTGCATCGTGGACATTTGCCATACGGGCGAGTGCGAGCCGCCAGACCATACTGCCCCAACGCTCAACGGCAGCGGTGCGTTGGTCTTCGCTGATCATTGTCTTACACCTCCTGTCTTGGGCGGGTGCCCCAAAGACGTCTTTACTTACAATACCCTGCAGGGCGGGAAAAGGTTGCATTTGCGGGGAAATTTTTTGTCGCGTTCATTTTTTGAAAACAAATGCGGCACCCGGATAATCCGAGTGCCGCGGCGGTGACGCATTTGGTCCCAATGTCGATCTATTTCAAGCGGATGCCCGCTTTTGATGGCGATTGGACTCTATGTAAATGTGACACGTTAGGGTTATTTCGCGTAGTCGACAGCGCGGCTTTCGCGGATAAGGTTGATCTTGATCTGTCCGGGATATTCGAGCTCACTTTCAATTTTGTGCGCGATGTCACGGGCGATGAGCTTCATGCCCTCGTCGGTGACGGTCTCGGGCTTGACCATGATGCGGATTTCACGACCTGCCTGAATGGCGAAGGCCTTTTCCACGCCTTCGAAGCTGCAGGAGATTTCCTCGAGCTTCTGCAGACGCTTGATGTAGTTCTCCAGATCCTCGCGGCGTGCACCGGGACGGGCGGCAGAGATGGCATCTGCGGCCTGAACGATGACAGCGACGATGGTGCGGGGCTCGACATCGTTGTGGTGGGCTTCGATGGCATGGATAACATCTTTGTTTTCGCGGTACTTACGGGCGATATCGACACCGATTTCGACGTGCGAACCGTCGACCTCCTGCGTCATCGCCTTGCCGATATCATGCAGCAGACCTGCGCGCTTTGCCAGTGTGGCATCGACGCCCAACTCGTTGGCAATGACACCTGCCAGATAAGCGACTTCTGTTGAATGCTTGAGCATGTTCTGTCCGTAACTGGTACGGAATTTCAAGCGGCCGAGCAGCTTGACCAGCTCATTATTGAGCCCGTGAATGCCAACCTCAAAGGTGGCACGTTCGCCTGCCTGCTTGATGACGGCATCGACCTCGCGGCGTGCCTTCTCGACCATTTCCTCGATGCGGGAGGGATGAATTCGACCGTCCGAGATGAGCTTTTCCAGCGCAATGCGGGCAATCTCACGGCGGATGGGATCGAAGCCCGAGATGGTGATGGCCTCGGGGGTGTCATCGATGATCAGCTCCATGCCCGTCAGGGTTTCGAAAGTACGGATATTGCGTCCTTCGCGGCCGATGATGCGGCCCTTCATTTCATCGTTAGGCAGCGGAACGACCGATATGGTGGTTTCTGCCACGTGATCGGCGGCGCAGCGCTGAATTGCCAGCGAGAGAATGTTGCGTGCGCGGTCGTCTGCCTCTTCTTTGAACTGGGTTTCCATTTCGTCGAGTCGCTGAGCCAGCTCGTGCTTGACCTCGGATTCCATACGGGAGATCAGCTCGTCTTTGGCTTGCTCGGCGGTGATGCCCGACAGACGCTCAAGCGTTGCGGTGTGCTGACGCAGGACTTCCTCAATCTGCTCGCGGAGCAGGTCGTTTTCCTGCAGCTTTTTGGTCAGCTGCTCGTCCTTGCGCTCAAGTGCTTCGGTCTTGCGGTCAAGGGTTTCTTCCTTTTGGGTGATGCGGCGCTCGAGGCGGGATACCTCGTTGCGGCGCTCCTTGATTTCGCGGTCGGCTTCGTTTTTGGAACGAAGAATTTCTTCCTTTGCTTCAATCAGCGACTCTTTTTTCTTGGCTTCCGCCTCGCGAGCCGCGTCTTCTACGATCTTCTTTGCCTGCTCCTCTGCCGAGCCGATCTCTTTTTCTGCAACGCGTTTACGATACGCTGTTCCGCAGAAGAAGAAGATCGGTGCTGAGACAATGAAGGCAAGCAATGCACCGATTAGATACTGCATATAGCACCTCCTTGTGGTTTCGATTGTTCATTGAATTTGTTTATAGATGTATTTTTGAAAGGGAATAAAAAGAGCGACAAATCCCCTATTTTAGAAATACATATAAACATTGTACACAAAAAATGTTATCCTGTCAAGAGCTTTGGGGGTGTTTTTTGCAAGTTTGCAGAAAAAAAGACGCAGAAAAAAGGGGGCGGTGTTCAGGATTTAATGAGAAGGGGGTGAAGAACTTCCTACCGTAAGAGCGCGGCTTTTGGACGAAAAATGTCAATGGAACCAAGAAAAAACACACGAACATATAATGATGCTGCAACATATAAGATGATGTTTTGTTAAGAAAACAATCGAAAAAAGAGATGCTTTTCGAAGGCGTTTTGACAAAATCCCCAAAAGACTCGAAATTATTGTTGGTTTCTATAGACAAAGCGAGAATTTTATCAAAAGAAGGTGCATTTTTTGACGCTTGGTCTTGCAATTTTTTTTGCTTTGATGTATAATTTATTTGTATGCGCTTTGACTCGGATACGCGCAATTCGTTTGCAATGAGAATATTTTATAGATCGGGCAAAGGGACGCCGGTTGGTTTGTCGGCTAAGCAATCCCGCGCAAGGATGCGGAGAGCTGCACGGATGTTCTTCTTGAGCGCGATACGCGAGGTGCTGAGTCTTCTGGCATCACAGAAGTTGCGCAGTCAAAGTTGAGCGCATTGACCATGATCTTCTCTCCGGGACTGTTGTGGATTTTAACGGTATCGGCGATGAGCTTGGTCTGACGCAGTATATCTTCCCGAGGGGAGAATAAGTTTGTATTTTCGGTGCTGTGCGGTGTGCTTTGCCGTGCCGCATAACACCGTGAAAGAAAAAGCGCGGTCACCTGACCGATGCTTGCGTGAGACGGGCTTGTGGAAACACAGGCCCTGTCCCGCGCAATAAGCGAATTTATCCTTTGTGAAAAATTCGTCAAATCGTTACCGTTTACGAAAGGATAACAGTATGAAGTACAGTTACTACCCCGGGTGCACGCTGAAGAACAAGGCAAAAGTGCTGGATGCCTATGCCCGCGCTTCGGCTCTGGCCCTCGGCTTCGAGCTGGAAGAGATTCGAGACTGGCAATGCTGCGGCGGTGTCTATCCCCTGGGCTCGGATGAAATTGCCACGAAGCTGTCCTCGGTTCGCGCTCTGGCCGATGCACGCGACCACGGTCGTGAGCTTGTCACCCTTTGCTCAGCCTGCCACCATGTGATCAAGCGGGTGAACGACGATATGCAGAATGTCGCCGACATCCGTACCCGCGCCAACAACTACATGCAGTTGGACACGCCCTATACCGGTGAGACCAACGTGCTCCACTTCTTTGAGGTCCTGCGCGACCGTGTCGGCTTTGATGCGCTGGCCAAGAAGGTGGTCAATCCCCTGAAGGGCAAGAAGATCGGCGCTTACTACGGCTGCCTGCTTCTCCGTCCCGGTGAGATCATGGCTTTTGATGATCCCGAGAACCCCCGCGTCATGGAGGACTTCATCCGTGCACTGGGGGCTGAGCCTGTGGTCTACCCTTACCGCAACGAGTGCTGCGGCGGCTACATCTCCCTCAAGGAGAAGGAAATGGCCACCCGCATGACCGACACCATTCAGGAGAGCGCCTCGGGCTTCGGTGCCGAGATGCTCATCACCGCCTGCCCCCTTTGCCGCTACAACCTCAACATGACGGCAAACGGCTTGCCGGTGGTATACTTCACCGAGCTGCTGGCTGAAGCGCTGGGCGTAAAGGAGGGGATCGAGGCATGAGCAACGTATCCAAGACCGAGAGACAGGCTGCCATGATCCGCGAGATCAGCGGTGCAAACCCTGCCAAGTGTATGAAGTGCGGCAAATGCTCGGCCACCTGCCCCGCATTTGACGAGATGGATATCAAGCCCCATCAGTTCGTTTCCTACGTTCAGGACGGGAACATTGAGGCCCTGGCGGCATCAAAGTCCCTGTGGAAGTGCCTGTCCTGCTTTGCCTGCATCGAGCGCTGCCCCCGCAACGTCAAGCCCGCAAAGCTCATCGACGCGGCGCGCCAGATTGTGGAGCGCGAAAAGGGCGGCGACTACCTGAGCCCGGACGAAATTCCCGCGCTGCTTGATCCCGAGCTGCCTCAGCAGCTTCTGGTCAGCGCGTTCAGAAGATACAGGAGGTAAGCAGAGTGCAGAGAATTGGTGTATTTGTCTGTCATTGCGGCAGCAACATTGCGGCAACGGTAGACGTGAAAAAAGTTGTGGAGATGGCTGCGCGTGAGCCCAGCGTCGTCCACGCCGAGGATTATCCCTATATGTGCTCCGAAGCAGGCCAGGCGAAGATCGCCCAGGCTGTGGCTGAGAAGGGCTTGACGGGGATCGTGGTTTGCTCCTGCTCCCCCCGTATGCACGAAGCTACCTTCCGCAAGGCAGCCGAGCGCGCAGGCATCAACCCCTTCATGGTAGAGATCGCCAACATCCGTGAGCATTGCTCATGGATTCATAAGAACATCGAAGAGGGTACCGAGAAGGCGATCATCCTTGCCCGTGCGGCAATCGCCAAGGTGAACCTCAACGCACCCCTCTTCCCCGGCGAGAGCCGCGTCACCAAGCGTGCCCTGGTCATCGGCGGCGGCATCGCGGGCATTCAGTCGGCGCTCGACATCGCTGACGCCGGCTATGAAGTCGACATCGTCGAGAAGACGCCCTCCATCGGCGGCCGTATGGCACAGCTCGACAAAACCTTCCCCACCCTGGACTGCTCGGCTTGTATCCTCACCCCCAAGATGGTGGAGGCTGCAGCACACGAGAAGATCCGCATCTATACCTACAGCGAAGTCGAGAAGATTTCGGGCTTCGTGGGTGACTTCACCGTGGATATCCGCAAGAAGGCCCGCAGCATCGATGCTACCAAGTGCACCGGATGCGGCGTTTGCCAGGAGAAGTGCCACTCCAAGAAGAGTCTCAGCGAATTCAACCGCGGTCTGGGTACCCGCTCGGCCATCTACACCCCCTTTGCACAGGCCATCCCCAATGTGCCCGTCATCGACCGCGAGGCCTGCATCAAGTTCAAAACCGGCAAGTGCGGTGTCTGCGCCAAGGTCTGTGCCGCCGGTGCTATCGACTACGAGCAGAAGGATGAAATTATCACCGAGAAGTACGGCGCCATCGTCGTGGCAACCGGTTTTGACACCATCAAGCTGGACAAATACGACGAATACGCCTACAATCAGTCCAAGGATGTCATTACCTCCCTTGAGCTGGAGCGCGTGATGAACGCCGCAGGTCCCACCAAGGGCCACCTCGAGCGTCTCTCGGACGGCAAGCACCCCGAGCACATCGTCTTTGTGCAGTGCGTCGGCTCCCGCTGCTCCGACGAGCGCGGCAAGCCCTACTGCTCCAAGATCTGCTGTATGTACACCGCAAAGCACGCCATGCTCATTCGCGACAAGTACCCGGATGTGAAGGTTACCGTCTTCTACATCGACGTGCGCACCCCCGGTAAGAACTTCGACGAGTTCTACCGCCGCGCGGTGGAGGAATACGGCGTCAACTACATCAAGGGTCAGGTGGGCAAGGTTGCTCCCCAGCCCGACGGCAGCCTGCTGGTTCAGGCTTCCGACCTGCTGGACAATAAGCAGATCAAGCTGAAGGCTGATATGGTGGTCCTGGCTACCGCCATCGAGCCCGATCCTTCGGTCCGCCCGCTGGCAACCATGCTGACCGCCAGCATCGATACCAACAATTTCCTCACCGAGGCGCATCCTAAGCTGCGTCCCGTTGAGTCCCCGACCGCGGGGATCTTCCTCTCTGGCGTCTGCCAGGGACCGAAGGATATTCCCGAGACGGTCGCCCAGGCAGGTGCCGCCGCCGTCAAGGCGATCGGTTTGCTTGCCAAGGATAAACTGACCACGAACCCCTGTACCGCCAAAGCTGATGAGCTCCTCTGCAACGGCTGCTCCACCTGTGCAAACGTTTGCCCCTACGGTGCGATCTCCTATGAGACGAAACTCATCAACGACCACGGTATCCGTGAGGATCGCCGCGTGGCGGTGGTCAATAACGCCCTCTGCCAGGGCTGCGGCGCTTGTACCGTCGCCTGCCCGTCGGGTGCTATGGACCTGCAGGGCTTCTCCAACAGACAGATCATCGCGGAGGTGGATGCAATATGCCGGTAAACGAAAAAACCGGGGAATTTACCCCCAAAATCGTCGCCTTCTGCTGCAACTGGTGCAGCTATGCAGGCGCAGACCTTGCGGGCTCCAGCCGTCTGGCTTATCCTGCCGAGGTCAAGATCATTCGCGTGCCCTGCTCCTGCCGCGTCAACCCCATGTTCATTCTCCGTGCCTTTGAGAAGGGCGCGGACGGTGTGATCATCTGCGGCTGTCACCCCGGTGACTGCCACTACAGCACGGGCAACTACTACGCCCGCCGCCGTATGACCCTCCTCTTCTCGATGCTGGATTACCTCGGCGTTGAGAGCGGACGTACCCGCGTGGAGTGGGTGTCTGCCGCTGAGGGCGTGAAGTTCTCCACCACCATGAACGAATTTGCGGCGAAGATCCATGAGCTGGGTCCCAACGTGAGATTGGAGGATCTGAGATGCAAGAACAACTGATTAACCGCGCCAAAGAGCTGCTGGCCGATGGCACCGTCGTCCGCGTGCTGGGCTGGCGCCGGGGCGACATGGACTACAACCCCGAGGTTGCCTACTTCAATTCTGCCGATGAGTTGAACGATTTCGTCTACAACGGCTTCTGCGGTGCAAACCTGTCCAAGTACATGATCGAGGCGTCTAAGCTTGAGGGCAGGACTCTGGTATTCCTGAAGCCCTGCGATACCTACAGCTTCAACCAGCTCCTCACCGAGCACAGGGTTGACCGCGACAAGGCGTACATCATCGGTGTCGGCTGCCGCGGCAAGCTGGATATTGAGAAAATCAAGGCACAGGGGATCACCGGAATTACCGGAATCACCGGAACTCCCGATGCCGTGAAGGTCAGCACCATCTACGGTGACTTCGATATTGCCTGCAAGGATATCCGTCTGGAGCGCTGCCATGTCTGCAAAGGCAAGGAGCACCGTGTTTACGACGAGCTGATCGGCGAGTCTGCCGACACCCGCGACGCCGACCGTATGGCCGGGGTTGAGGCCATCGAGGCCATGAGCCCCGAGGAGAAGTTCGCCTTCTTCCGAGCTGAGCTGTCCAAGTGCATCCGCTGCAACGCCTGCCGCAATGTATGTCCCGCCTGCTCCTGCCGCAAGTGCGTCTTCGACTCTACCAAGTTCGACTCCGCACAGAAGGCCAACACCACCTCCTTCGAGGAGAAGATGTTCCACATCATCCGCGCCTTCCACGTAGCCGGCCGCTGCACCGACTGCGGCGAATGCAGCCGCGTTTGCCCCCAGGGCATCCCGCTCCATCTCTTCAACCGTAAGTTCATCAAGGATATCAATGAGCTCTACGGCGACTATCAGGCAGGCGAGAGCGCAGATCAGCGCGCGCCCCTGGTCAGCTACACCTTCGAGGATGCCGAGCCCGGCATCGTCAGTGAGAGGGGGTCCAAATAATGGCTATGATGAAAATTACCCGTGAGGCAATGCCCGCGCTCTACGCCCGCATCGCCGCTGAGCAGAGCCTGATCCTCCCCGTCAAGACGGCGGGGCAGACCAACTTCGCCGCCTGGGAAGAGGGTGCGGATGTTGATCTGTACACCCTCAAAACCGTGAAATCGGCAAAGGATGCTTTCTTCCCCCAGAGTGAAAACCTCTACACCTGTAAGACCGAGGACAAGAAGATCACCGTCACCCCCGAGAAGCTGACCGACGAGCATTTCGTGCTCTTTGGCATCAAGGCCTGCGACCTGCGGGGCATCGAGGTGCTGGATAAAGTTTTCCTCTCCGAGCCCATTGACACCTTCTACGCCGCCCGCCGTGCCCACGGCACCGTGGTGGCTCTGGCCTGCGCCGCTCCCTCCGAGAGCTGCTTCTGCCATGCCTTTGGCATCGATCCCACCGCGCCCGCCGGCGCCGATGTGGTGATCTGGCCCGTGGGGGACAGCTTCATGTGGCAGGCACAGACCGAGAAGGGTGAGGCCCTCACCGTGCTTGCCGGTGACCTGCTCACCGCAGCTGCCGCCGAGGATGAGACTGCTCTTGAGAATGCGCGCACCTTTACCAAGAATATCATGACCAAGCTGCCCTACGCCGATCTCTCGCTGGAGGGATGGGGCGCGGGCAAGACCGACGAAAAGTTCAATTCGCCCGTGTGGGATACCCTGTATAAGAGCTGTCTCGCTTGCGGCACCTGTACCTTCGTCTGCCCCACCTGCCAGTGCTACGACATCAAGGACTACACCACCGGGAACGGTGTTCAGCGCTTCCGCTGCTGGGACTCCTGTATGTACTCCGACTTCACCATGATGGCACACGGCAACAACCGTACCAGCCAGATGCAGCGCTTCCGTCAGCGCTTCATGCACAAGCTGGTCTACTTCCCGACCAACAACGACGGAATGTTCTCCTGCGTGGGCTGCGGCCGATGTGTCGATAAGTGCCCCGCTTCCCTGAACATCGTCAAGGTCATCCGTGCCTTTGAAAAAGCAGAAAAGGGGGAAACGAAATGAGCGAGTGCACCTGCCATTGCCACGACAATTACACCCTTGACACCCTGATCCCCATGGTGGGCGTCATCACCGACATCCGGGACGAAACTCCCGATGTCAAGACCTTCCGCGTGAACGCACCCGAGGGAGGCAAGCTCTTCGAGCACAAGCCCGGTCAGTGCGCCATGCTCTGCGCTCCCGGTATCAGTGAGGCCATGTTTTCCATCACCTCTTCGCCGACCAATAAGGAATATCAGGAATTCAGCATCAAAAAGTGCGGCGAGCTCACCGATTACCTGCACTCCCTGCAGGTGGGCGACCAGATCACCGTTCGCGGTCCCTACGGCAACAACTTCCCGGTGGATACCGAGCTGAAGGGCAAGAACCTGCTCTTCATCGCCGGCGGTATCGGTCTGGCTCCCCTCCGTTCGGTCATTAACTATGTGCTGGACAACCGCGCCGACTACGGCCGTGTGGATATCCTCTACGGCTCCCGCTCGGCTGACGATCTGGTTCAGCGCAAGGAGATCGAGGAGGTCTGGTCGAAGGCCGAGGGCGTCAACGTCCACCTGACCATCGACCGCGAGCAGGAGGGCTGGGGGGGCCACGTCGGCTTCGTTCCCGCCTACCTCAAGGAGCTGAACTTCAAGAACGACTGCATCGCTCTGCTCTGCGGACCTCCCATCATGATCAAGTTCTGTCTCGCCGCCCTCAAGGAAATGGGCTTTTCCACCGATCAGGTCTACACCACCCTTGAGCTGCGCATGAAGTGCGGCGTGGGCAAGTGCGGCCGCTGCAACATCGGTTCCAAGTATGTTTGCAAGGACGGCCCCGTCTTCCGCTTCGATGAGGTTGACGAGCTGCCCCCCGAGTATTGATTGCCGAAACGACGGCAGATGAATCTTGTGCGGACCGCCCGTGACGGTGTCACGGGCCGGGACCGCCGATACTGAATGAAGGAGTACCATGAAAATGGAAAAAATGGTGAATATCTACCTGTACGGCAAGAAGTACAGCGTGCCCGCAGATCTGACCATCATGACTGCCATGGAGTATGCGGGTTATACCCTCAAGCGCGGCTGCGGATGCCGCCACGGCTTCTGCGGTGCCTGCGCCACCATCTACCGCATCAAGGGGAAGAATGAGCTTAAGACCTGTCTCGCCTGCCAGACGCAGGTTGAGGAGGGCATGTACATCGCTTCCATCCCCTTCTATCCCACCGACAAGCGCACCTACGATATCAACGAGATCAAGCCCACCCAGCAGATCATGATGGAGCTTTATCCTGAGATTTACGCCTGCATTGGCTGCAACGCCTGCACCAAGTCCTGCCCCCAGAGCATCAATGTCATGCAGTACATTGCCTACGCACAGCGGGGTGACTTTGGAGCCTGCGCTGATGAGTCCTTCGACTGCGTCGGCTGCGGCTGCTGCGCTACCCGCTGCCCCGCAGGTATCTCGCATCCCATGGTGGGTGAGCTTGCCCGCCGTCTGACCGGTAAGTACCTCGCACCCGAGACCGAGCACCTCCGTGCCCGCGTTGAGGAGATTCGTCAAGGTGCATATGACGCCCTCATCGAGCAGATCATGGGCAAGCCCATCACCGAGATGAAAGAGCTCTACAACACCCGCGAGATCGAGAAATAAGGAGGGAAAACAATGCTTACACCCGAAATGCTTGAATCCATCAAAAAGGTGGAGGCCACCCGTGCCGCACGCATGGGCGTTGAGCCCCGCCGTATGACCGCAGACGAAAAGGATGCCCTCCTGCGCGAGTTCCACCCCGACTACCGCGATGCCGGCTTTGCCGAGATCAAGATCGGCCCCAACAAGGGTGAGAAGGTTCCGCTGGAGCTGGGCACCCTGCTGCACTCCAACTCCCGCCTTTATGGTAAGACCATTGACCTTGACAAGATCGACTACGACGTTGACGTTTTGGTTATCGGTGCCGGCGGCGCGGGCAGCTCTGCTGCC
The DNA here is from genome assembly GCA_017407835.1 of Clostridia bacterium. GTDB lineage: Bacteria > Bacillota > Clostridia > Oscillospirales > CAG-272 > SIG693. The sequence continues at coordinate 30,020 of JAFQVV010000038.1, read as the reverse complement.
ATCGAAGCGCATGAGGCAGGCGCCAATGTCATGATCGTCACCAAGCTGCGCATCGGTGACGCCAACACCATGATGGCAGAAGGCGGCATTCAGGCTGCCGACAAGCCTAACGATTCCCCCGTTCAGCACTACATCGACGCCTTCGGCGGCGGTCACTTTGCTGCCCGTCCCGAGCTGCTTCGCCGTCTCGTCATGGAAGCACCCGATGCCATCAACTGGCTGGGGGACCTGGGCGTGATGTTCGACAAGCAGACCGACGGCACCATGGTCACCACCCACGGCGGCGGTACCTCCCGCAAGCGTATGCACGCCTGCAAGGATTACACCGGTGCTGAGATTATGCGTACCCTCCGCGACGAGGTCATCAACCGCGGTATTCCCGTGGTAGAGTTCACCTCTGCCGTTGAGCTGATCAAGGATGAGAACGGCCGTGTGGCCGGTGCTGTTCTGCAGAATATGGAGACCGACGATTACCTGGTTGCACGGGCTAAGACGGTTATCATCGCCACCGGCGGTGCAGGTCGTCTGCACTATCAGGGCTTCCCCACCTCCAATCACTACGGTGCTACCGCCGATGGTCTGGTGATGGGCTACCGCGCAGGCGCTCCTCTGCTTTATCAGGATACCATCCAGTATCACCCCACCGGTGCTGCTTTCCCCTCCCAGATTTTCGGCGCACTGGTCACCGAGAAGGTACGCTCCATCGGCGCAATGCTGGTCAACGTAGAGGGCGAGGCTTTCATGCATCCGCTGGAAACCCGCGACGTGTCTGCTGCTTCCATTATCCGTGAGTGCACTGCACGCGGCAAGGGCGTTCCCACCCCCGGCGGTGGAACCGGTGTATGGCTTGACACCCCCATGATCGAGATGCTCCACGGCGAAGGTACTATCGAGCGCCGCATCCCCGCCATGATGCGTATGTACATGAACTACGGCATCGATATGCGCACCACGCCTATCCTGATCTACCCCACTCTGCACTACCAGAACGGCGGTCTGGAGATCGGCGGCGAGGGCTTTACCAAAACCATTGATAACCTGCTGGTTGCCGGGGAGGCTGTGGGTGGAATTCACGGCCGCAACCGTCTCATGGGCAACTCCCTGCTTGATATTATCGTCTTCGGTCGTCAGGCAGGTAAGGCTGCTGCTGCCCGTGCCAAGGAAGTTGCACTGGGCAAGCTGACTCTGGCTCATATTGACGAGTATGCAAAGACGCTGGCTGAGGCCGGTCTTGACACGGGCGACGTATCGCCCCTGCTCCTGCCCCGCTATGCACGCCACGAGAGATAATTTGAGGTAGGAGATTTATACATCATGGAATTTATCGCAAAATTGATTAACCCCGGTCAGGTGGCGGTGGTCTTTCTTTCTGCTTTTCTGATCTGTTTCATCGGCTACGCTATCGGCAGCATTAAGGTCAAGGGGCTTTGTTTGGGAACCGCAGGCGTATTCCTTTTCGCTCTGCTTTTCGGCTACCTGTGCACTCTGCCCGGTTTGGCTGATATTCCTCTGCTTTCCAAGTTCTTTATGGCCGATGCCTCGGACGCAAAGATTGACATTTTCGGATTTCTCGGTGATATGGGCCTGGTGCTCTTCGTCACCGCCGTGGGCTGCATTGCCGGTCCCAAGTTCTTCCGTAACCTCAAGAAGAACGCCAAGTCCTATGTTCCCATGGGTGTGCTGATCATTTTCATGGGTGCGCTGGTTACCGCTCTCTTCGCCCTGATCCCCGGAATCGGTCCCGCTTACGCCACCGGAATTCTGTCGGGTGCACTGACCTCCACCCCCGCTTTCTCGGCCTCCAAGGCTGCCGTTGAGGCAATGGCCGCCGATCAGGTGGGCATGGTCTCCCTGGGGCACGCCGTGGCTTATCCCTTCGGCGTGGTGGGCGTGGTACTTTTCGTGCAGATCATGCCCCGCTTGCTGAAGGCTAACATGGCCAAGGAGCGTGAGTTGATCGGCGCAGTGGATGAGGCTGCTAAGTCTGCCGATGCTGAGGAAACTGCCGAGACCAAGGGCAAGAAGAAGTTCATTGAGCTTGACGAGTTTGGCTTCGGTGCATTCGGCCTTGCCATTGTGCTGGGTCTCATCCTGGGCTCCATCAAGATCCCGCTTTCTGCCGACGGCTTCAGCGGATCCTGCTTCTCCCTGGGTATGACGGGCGGACCGCTGATCATGTCGCTGATTCTCGGCCACTTCGGTCGCCTCGGCCGCATCAGCCTCAAGGTTGAGATGGGCGCGCTGAAGGCTTTCCGTGAGTTTGGCCTGATGCTCTTCCTCATCGGTGCAGGTGTGGAAGGCGGCGTTGAGTTGGTCGAGCAGGTGAGCAACTCCGAGTACGGCGTGATGATCATCGTCTACGGCTTCATCGCCGGTGTGGTGATGACCGTCATTCCTATGATCGTGGGCTATCTTTTCGCCAAGAAGGTATGCAAGCTGGCTCTGCTCAACAATCTGGGTTCCATCACCGGCGGAATGACCTCCACTCCCGCACTGGGGACTCTGGTGGGTGTCGCCGGTACCGATGATGTGGCTGCGGCTTATGCCTCCACCTATCCCGTTGCGCTGGTGCTGATCGTACTGGCCAGCCAGCTGATCAATTCGTTTATGCTTTAATGTGGCTCTGCCCCAAACCCCGGTCAAGCCCCTTTTTAAAAAAAGGGGCTTGACAATCCCCAAAAACTTTCCAAAAAGAAAATACATGATTTGAGGAGGAATGTCACAATGCGTGAGATTCAGGTGCAGCAAATCATTGATGTCATCGAGAAGCTTTGCATCGATGCCAACAATCATCTGCCCGAGGATGTCAAGTGCGCCATCAAAAACTGCCGCGCCTGCGAGGACGGCAAGATCGCCTGCGGCGTGCTGGACAATATTATTGAGAATTTTGAGATTGCAGACAACGAAAATCTGCCCATCTGCCAGGATACGGGTATGGCGTGCGTATTCCTGGAAATCGGTCAGGATGTGCACATTGTCGGCGGTGATTTGACCGAGGCCGTAAACGAAGGCGTGCGCCGTGGCTACAAGAACGGGTATCTGCGCAAGTCTGTCGTGGCTGATCCCGTTCGCCGCGGCAACACGGGTGACAACACCCCCGCCATGATCTACACCGAGATCGTTCCCGGTGACAAGATTAAGATCACTGTCGGTCCCAAGGGCTTTGGCAGCGAGAACATGAGCGCTATCCGTATGTTTAAGCCCTCCGCAGGGCTGCAGGGCATCAAGGACTTCATCATCGAGACAGTTGAGACCGCAGGTCCCAACCCCTGCCCTCCCATGGTCATCGGTGTGGGGATTGGCGGCACCTTCGACAAGGCTGCTCTGCTTGCCAAGAAGGCGATCATGCGTCCCCTCGACACCTCCAATCCCGATCCCTACTACGCTGATCTGGAGAAGGAAATGCTCGAGAAGGTCAACGCCCTTGGCATCGGACCCCAGGGCTTCGGCGGCAAGACCACGGCAATCGGTCTGAACATTGAAGTTCTGCCTACACACATTGCAGGTATGCCGTGCGCAATTAACATCAACTGCCACGTTACCCGCCACAAGACGGAGGTGCTCTGATATGGCAAAGAAAATCACTCTTCCTCTGACCCCCGAGTTGGCCAAGACCCTCAAGGCAGGCGATGAAGTTCTGCTGACCGGTACCATCTACACCTCCCGTGACGCAGGTCACAAGCGGATGTGCGAGACGCTCGCCAAGGGTGATCCCCTGCCCTTCAATCCCGAGAACGCTACCATTTACTACGTTGGCCCCACCCCCGCGAAGCCCGGTCAGGTGATCGGTTCCGCAGGCCCCACCACCTCCGGTCGTATGGATGCCTATGCCCCCACCATGATGAGCGTGGGTGCCCGCGGCATGATCGGTAAGGGAGCACGCCTGCCCGAGGTTGTTGAGGCCATGAGGAAGTACAGCGGTGTCTACTTTGGCGCCATTGGCGGTGCAGGCGCACTGCTGGCCCGCTCCATCAAGAAGTGCGAGCTGATCGCCTACGAGGATCTGGGCGCTGAGGCTCTCCGCGAGCTCTACGTCGAGGATATGCCCCTCGTCGTCATCATCGACAGCGAAGGCAACAACCTCTACGAGCTTGGCCGCGAGGAGTACCTGGCTTCCAAGAAATAAAAGACCTTGGGGCTCTGCCCCAAGCCCCGCTTAGGGCGCTTTTTGAAAAAAGCGCCCTAAGAACCCGCAAAAACTTCCAAATAAGTAAATTGACCTTTGTGCCAATCAAATTTGATGCGCACAAAGGTCATGCTTTTTATGAAAGTTTTTGGGGATTCTTAAGGACTTTTTTCAAAAAGGTCCTTAAGCGGGGGCGGGGCAGCGCCCCGTGTCTTACTTCAAATTGAACTCTACCTGCGTTTCGGCGGGAGCCGCGCTGAGGTTGGCCGCCGCTGACACCGAGACAGTGAGGATGGCAGGGAGGGAGACGGTGAAAGTGTAGGTCTCGCTGTAGGATTCACGGGGACTGACGGGCAGGCGGCGGGTCACTCCGGTGGGAGTGAGCTTGGTGCGGTCGGCGGCTCCTTCCACTGCCATGGAGAGGTAGGCGGCGGAGGTTTTTCCGTCGGTATCTGCCACCTCGGCAGCCGTGAAATAGAGCATATCGCCGGTGCCGTTGGTGACGGTAACGGTGACGGCCACAGAGCCGGACTTCTCATCGGTCAGGGTGGAGACAAGGAAGGTCATGCCATCGGCGGTGGCCATTCCCTGAGAGACGGATTTTGGGGCACAGGCGGTGAGGAGAATCACCACCAGGGCAAGGGTGAGAGCGGCGGCGCGGCGCATCATGCTTCCTCCACGGCAGCGGGAGCCGTCAGGGCGGCGCGAAGAATGGCCGCGTCGAATTTCAGCTGGCGGTGGTAGGTGTAGAGCCCGTTGACCTCCTGCTCCACGTCGGTGAACTGGGTGTAGCACAGTCCGCCCATGCGGGGATTGTCCAAGATCACTTTGGTCAGGCGGGTGAAGCGGTCGAGGAACTCCTCTTCGCTCTGCGGCGCTTGCCCATAGCCCCAGCCCTTGTCCTCGGCGGGTGCCCAGCGGATACCACCGTATTCGCTGACGAAGGTGGGGCAGGCACGGTAGCCTGCGCCATTGTGGGACATTTCGATCGCCTCACCGCGCGCGGTGGGGGCGAGGTAAGCAGCGAACTTGTCGGGATCCTGCTCGTAGCAGTGGAGGTCGATGATATCAGAAACACCGTCTACATGACGCCAGCCCGATGCGTCAATGTATAGACGTGTGGGATCGGTGGAGCGGGTAAGCGCACTGATGGCTTTGACAAATTCGGGATTTTGATTGAGCTGTGTCTCGTTGAGGGGACACCAGCCGATGATGGCAGGATGGTTGAAATCGCGGTTGACCGCCTCCAGCCACTCGGGCAGGAAGCCCTGCCATGCCTCGGGACGGGCGATATTCAGCCCCCAGCTGCCGTGCTCGCCCCAGACGATATAGCCCAGGCGGTCGCAGTGGTAGAGGAATCGGGGCTCGAAGATCTTCTGATGCAGGCGTGCGCCGTTGAAGCCGCAGGCAAGGGAACGCTCGATATCGGCGATCAGTTCGCTCTCGTCACGGGCGGTGTAGATGCCGTCGGGGTAGAATCCCTGGTCCAGTACCAGTCGTTGGAAGACTTTTTTGCCGTTGAGCAGCATCACCCCGTCCTCGCAGGCGATGGAACGCATACCAAAGTAGCTGGTTACGCAGTCACCTTCATCGCCGAGGGTGAGGCGGAGATCATAAAGCCGTCCTGCACCGACTTCCCACAGATGGAGCTCGTCCAGCTTCATCTCAATACAGCAGGACTTGCCCTCGATGACGGTGGCGGCGGCACCGACTGCGCGATCCTCGTAGAAGGCTTCAGCACGGGCAACCAAGCCGTCGGCATTCGCGGCGCGCAGCTCGATGGTGAGTTTGCTTTCGCTGATAGAGGGATAGTATTTCGCCCGAACCAGGTAGGCATCGGGGGTGTTCTCCAGCCAAACAGTCTGCCAGATGCCGGTGGTGCGGGTATAGGAGCAGCCACGGGAGTGGTAGTCTCTGCACTGCTTGCCCCCGGGCTGATTATCGGTCCGTAGCTCATCGGTGGCGCAGAGGGTGATCACGTTTTCCCCATCGCACAGAGCGTGGGTGATGTCAAAGGCGAACTCCACATAGCCGCCGATGTGCGTGCCCACCGAAATGCCGTTAACCCAGACCTCGGTGTGATAATCGCAGGCACCGATGTGCAGATGGGTGCGGCGGCAATTTTCCCGCCAGCCATCGGGCAGGGTTACGGTGCGGCGATACCAAACGCACTCGCAGAAGTCCACGTCACCGATGCCGGAGAGTATCGATTCGCGGCAGAAGGGAACGGTGATGGTGCCCGAGAGGGTATGATCGGGTGCGGATAGACCGCGGGCACGGCCGCTTTTGCCGTGATCAGCTTCATGTTCCCAGTTGCCGTTGAGGTTAAGCCACTCGGTACGGGCAAAATCGGGCCGCGGATATTCGGGACGAGGTATTTGCATAGCGATTCCTCTTTTCAAACCAAAAATGAGATGGATAACTTAAATATATAGCTATTGTACAATATTTACCATGATTTGTAAAGAGAATTTTTCGGATTCTTCCCGGAAATGCCGTATAAAATGTGCAAGCCGGGGACATGCTATAGACACGGTAATCGATGCGGGCGGCAGTCCGCGGCGACTGCCGTCCGCGCCGCCGTTGACCTGCGAGTGCAGCGTCCGCGGCGGGTGCGAAAAGAGGGGGATGTCGTGCAGATTTGCACGGCATCCCTCTTGTCGCATCATTGTTAATCGGGCAGCGGAAAGCCGGCGGCACGGGCGAGGGCATGGCAGAAGAGGCTGCGTTCTTGGGCGAATTCGCGCTTGGTCAACGGCAGATTGTGCCTGCGCTGCAGCGTTTCGTAAGCATTTGCACGGCGATTGATGAGATTGCCTTCCACCGACTCGATCAAAATTCGGCGCGTTGCCTGCGCGTGCTCATTATCGGCAAAATGCGTACCGACGGCTTCCTCCGCCTCGGCAATATACGTTGTCCAGGGCGGGGTTTGGGCGTATTCCAGCAGTGCGCCGCACAAGCGGATGAGGGTGTCTTCAGAGAGTTTTGTTTGCTTTTCCATCAAAATCACGTCCTTTGTTTGAAATTCTGACGTTATATTAACACAAAACAAATTGTTTGTCAAGAATACAGACAAAAATATTTTCGGAAATGCGAAAATTTTATTCAATGCCGTGAATTGGTGCGCATTGATGCAGAATACGCTGTGGATACTAAGGGTGCGGAGAGGGCTCCGTAAACCGAAAATGAGGTTGAAGAAATGAATGAATATGAAGACAGAAGTATGCCGATTGGCTTGGCTATGATGCTGGCGGAAGACAATGCGGCAATGCGCAATTTCGCACGGATGGAGGAATCGGATCGCCAAGCTGTGCTGACACGAGCACGAAAGGTTGGCAGCCGAGACGAGATGCGTATGCTCGTAGGTTCGATTGCCGGTGGCTTGGCAGGGCGTGTCGGCGATGTTGCCGGCGGAAGCGACCGACTTGAGGATCCTCGTCTGCGCTGAACGTGAATTTCATCTTGTTTGCAAACAACAAAACCGTCGGGAGAAACCCGACGGTTTTGTTGTTATGTGTGATCCAGTTCTGCCAGTGCATCGGGGAAGGGGGAGAGACTTCGACGCAGGATGCCGTGCATTTGTGCGATGGCGATGCCGTAGTTGGTCATGGGTACACCCGCTGCCTTGGCATAGCGGGTGCGACTCTGCATCTCGCGGTCGTTAAGCATACAACCGCCGCAGTGGATGACCAGTGCGTAGGGCGAGAGGTTCTCGGGAAACTCGCGCCCCGAGGTGAAGGCGAAATTGATTTCTTTTTTGGTGTAATTTTTAATCCACGCAGGGAGCTTGACGCTGCCGATGTCTCCGCATTGGCGGTGATGGGTACAGCCCTCCGAGATCAGTACGGTGTCCCCGTCCTGCAGGTGGTCAAGGGCAGCAGCCCCCCGTACTGCGGCGCAGAGATCGCCCTTGTAGCGCACAAAGAGGATCGAGAAGGAAGTCAGCTTTACCTCGGGGGGGACGATTTTCGACACATACCCGAAAGCCTGTGAGTCGGTGATGACAATATCCGGAGGGGAGGAAAGGGCGGTGAGAGCCTCGGACAGTTCGGTGTTGCGGGCAACCATAGCCTTTGCGCCCCCCAACAAAAGTGCCTGAATGGTGTGCTGCTGGGGTAGGATCAGCCGTCCCTTGGGGGCGGATTCATCCAGGGGAACCACCAAAAGGGCGGTGTCGCCTGGTTTGATCACCCCGTCAAGCAGCCCCCGCTCGGGGCTATCACCCTCCTTCATGCGGGCAAGGGTGTCCTTGAAGAGGAGGAGGTTCGCCCCGGTGGCGGCGCTGACGTAGACCGTCTTACCATCGGTCGGTTCGGGGATCTTCTCTAACAGGTCGGATTTGTTGTAGGCGATGAGCACCGGTGTTTTCTCGGCGGCGAAGAGGTCCAACAGTTCCCGGTCGGGGGCCTGCAGGCCTGTGGCGGCATCCACCACCAGCACGGCAATGTGCACGGCGCGGATGATCTCCCGGGTTTTTTCGACACGCAGTGCCCCCAGCGCTCCTTCATCGTCGATACCGGGGGTATCGATGATGACCACGGGCCCGAGGGGAAGCAGCTCCATCGCCTTGCGCACGGGGTCGGTGGTGGTGCCCGCCACATCCGAGACGACCGAGAGCGATTGCCCCGTGACGGCATTGACCAGGCTGGACTTCCCCGCATTGCGGCGGCCGAAAAAGCCGATATGGGTCCGCTCAGCGGATACGGTTGTATGCATACTCATAAGATTCTCCAATCAGAAACGGAAATCGCGGCGGTTGGACGCCTTGATGTCCTCGATGTTCTGTCGTGCAATGGCCCGTGCCTTTTCGTTGGGAACCCGCTCCAGCTCACGCTCAATCAGCTCGAAGCCGATGCGGCGGGTTTCCTCGGAGGCGTAGTCAACGAGATATTCGGTCAGTGTCATCAGGGCGTTGGGATGGCAGCAGTTGAGAATCTGTCCGCTCTTGCACAGGCTCATGAAGCGGTCGCCGGTGCGGCCCTCACGGTAGCAGGCGGTGCAGAAGGAGGGCATATGCCCCTGCTCCATGAGCCAGCGCACGACTTCATCAAGCGTACGCTGATCGGAGACGTCAAACTGCTCGGAATCGTGGGGACGCTCTTCCTCGGTGTAGCCGCCGACCGAGGTGCGGGATGCACCGCTGATCTGGGAGATGCCCAGCTTGAGGGTGCGCTCGCGGACGCTCTGCGTCTCACGGGTGGACATAATCATACCGGTGTAGGGCACGGCAATGCGGATGCAGGCAACGATCTTTTCGAAAATATCGTCGGGGATGCCGTTGTCAAAGGTATCGGGGTCGATATCGTCGGCGCGCTTGAGACGGGGCACGCTGATGGTGTGGGGACCGACACCGTGGACAGCCTCCAGATGCTCGGCGTGCATGAGCAGGCCTGCGAACTCGTATTTGTACAGCTCAAGGCCGAAGAGCACGCCCAGACCCACATCGTCAATGCCCCCCTCCATGGCGCGGTCCATGGCTTCGGTGTGGTAGGCGTAGTTATGCTTTGGTCCGGTGGGATGGAGCTTGAGGTAGCTTTCCTTGTGATAGGTCTCCTGGAAGAGGATATAGGTGCCGATTCCCGCCTCCTTGAGTCGGCGGTAATTTTCGACGGTGGTGGCGGCAATGTTCACGTTGACGCGGCGGATGGCGCCGTTCTTGTGCTGCACCGAATAAATGGTGTCAATGCACTCGAGAATGTACTCGATGGGGTTATTGATGGGATCCTCGCCCGCCTCAATGGCAAGGCGCTTGTGTCCCATATCCTGCAGTGCGATAACCTCGGCACGAACCTCTTCCTGGGTAAGCTTCTTGCGGGCGATGTGCTTGTTCTTGAGGTGATAGGGGCAGTAGACACAGCCGTTGATGCAGTAGTTGGAGAGATACAGCGGGGCGAACATAACAATGCGGTTGCCGTAAAACTCCAGCTTGATCTGCTCAGCCAGGCGGCGAATTTCCTCATTTTTCTCGGGAATATCACAGGCGAGGAGAACCGAAGCCTCACGGTGATTGAGTCCGCGGCAGATCAGCTGACCGTTCTCGCGGCGGGGACGTGCCTTCTCCAGGATTTCGTCGATGAGGGCGGCGTTGTGCTTGTTTTCCTCGGCATAAGCGATGGTGTCGCGGATTTCGGGATCGTAAATGAATTCCTCCGCGCGCATGGATTTGGGATTGTAGTTAGCAGTTGCCATTTTGTGTCCTTTCTTGGGGTCAGCGGTGTTTCCCCGTCAGTAAAATAGTAAAGATTTGACTGTTTTCGGTTTATTTTGCGTCTCCGCGTGCACTCACCACAGTGTAGCCGATGGCGGCGATGCGCTGACGCAGTGCTTCAACCTGCTGTGCCGACTCCGCCCCGGTGGAGAGCTTGCCGTCGTAGAGCTGATATTTCTCCCGTGCATCGGCGGGGGAGAGATTGGGCATGACCACGTTTGCCCCGGAGAGAATGCCCCGTTCGCGCCCGTTCGGCTCAAGCGACCCCAGCGCCGTGGTGGCGGGCAGCAGGATGCGCGGATGCATGAGACGGATGAGCGAGAGCAGATAGCAGGTCAGCGGAACGCTGCCCGCGGAGTGATGCGCAAAGGGGGTATCGCGGTGTGGGATAAACGGCCCGATGCCGCACATATGCGGGGAAAAGGTTTCCACAAACTTGAGGTCCTCTGCCAGATTTGTTTCCGTCTGATAAGGCGAGCCGACCATAAATCCGCATCCGACCTGATAGCCGATGTCCTTGAGGTCGCTCAGACAGCGCATCCGCTCGGTGTGGGAGAGGGCGGCGGGGTGGAGCGCGGCATAGTGCTCGGCATTGGCCGTTTCATGGCGAAGCAGATATCGGTCGGCGCCTGCCGCATACAGCCCGGCGTAGCTCTTGCGGGAACGCTCGCCCAGCGACAGGGTTACCGCGCAGTCGGGATAGCGCGTCTTGATCTCGCGGATGAGCGCGCAGAGCAGCTCATCGGTGAAGTACGCGTCCTCGCCTCCCTGCATGACAAAGGTACGGAAGCCCAGCGCGTAACCCGCCGAACAGCAGGCGAGAATCTCCTCGGGCGTGAGCCGATAACGCGCACAGGCGGTGTTGCTGCGCCGAATACCGCAGTAGAGGCAGTCGTTGCGGCAGATATTGCTGATCTCGATCAGACCGCGGATGTAGACTGCATCTCCATAGATCGCCTTGCGCGCGGCAACGGCAAGCTCGGCTGCATATGCCGCCGCTTCCTCGGTGCGGTTAGCGATCAGATAAAGGTAGTCCTCAATGGGCAGCGTATGCTGCTCGGCGAGGGCGGTGATCAATTCTTTTGTGTGCTTATCCATCGGTTCCCACCTTTCCATAGGCGGTCTTGACGCTGATGCCTGGCAGTTTACCGATCTTGCCCGAGAAGGCTGAGATTACATCCTGCGGCGCATCAATGGCGATGCTGACAATGTTGATATTTTTCTCGCGGTAGGGGATGCCCATCCGCCCGATGATATAGCAGCCGTAATCGTGCAGAAGCGCGTTGAGCGCCTCTACCGAATCTGTATCTTCAACAATAATGCCCATCACGGCAACACGTGTTTCCATATTTCCTCCCCAACGAAAAAACCGCACCTGAGGAGGTGCGGAAGCATAGTACGGCTCTGCCGTCAAACATATGTTTACACCTTTCCGTCAGAGGGTCATTCGCTCTTCTTGTTAGGATGGTTATATTATACCTGATCGGTATACTTTTGTCAAGAGGAAAGATAAAGATAAAGCGGAAAAATTGTAGATTCAATAGTATGCTGGCGGCAATCTCCTCTTGCTATTTTCTGAATTTTGTGTTACAATAAATAGATGATTAACCATCCGAAAGGAATTTGAGAGAATGAAAGAACTGCTTCTCTGTAAATATGGCGAGATCGTGCTCAAGGGTGCTAACCGTGCGTTCTTTGAGAACCTTCTCTGCCGCGAGCTGAAGTTCCGCGCCGCACGGCATGGGGATTTTTCGATCTACCGCTCCCAGAGCACCATTTATATCGAGCCCAAAGAAGATGCCGTCTGCGACATTGACGGAATGCTTGAGGCTGCACTGAAGGTGTTCGGCATCGTGGGTGTTTCCCGCGCCGCCGTCTGTGACAAGGATATGGATGCCATTCGTGCTCTGGCTCGGGAATATATCCCCCAATTCCTCGCCGGAGCCAAAACCTTCAAGTGCGAGGCAAAGCGCTCGGATAAGTCTTTCCCCCTGTCCTCTCCCCAGATTTCGGCTGAAATCGGCGGAGTTCTGCTCTCCGCTTGCCCGCGGCTGAAGGTGGATGTAAACAATCCCGACGTGGTGGTGCGTATCGAGATTCGCGAATACGGCGCCTACATTCATGCCGGACAGTATAAAGGCGCGGGCGGTATGCCCCTCGGCTCCAACGGCAAGGGACTTCTGCTGCTGTCGGGCGGCATTGACTCCCCCGTTGCGGGCTGGATGATGGCGAAACGCGGCGTGAAGCTTGCAGCACTGCATTTTGAGAGCTATCCCTACACCAGTGAGCAGGCGCGGGACAAGGTGCTGGATCTGGCGGGGATTGTCGCCGGCTGGGCAGGCAGTATCCGTGTCCACGTCATTTCGCTGACCCACCTGCAGGAAGAGCTGAAGCGAACCTGTGAGGAGGATTACTTCACCCTTCTGCTCCGTCGTGCCATGATGCGGCTGGCAGAACGCGCCGCGCGGGAATTCGAATGCGGTGCACTTATCACGGGCGAGAGCGTGGGGCAGGTTGCCTCCCAGACGATGGAGGCCCTCGGCGTGACCAACGCCGTGGTGTCGCTGCCCGTATTCCGTCCCTGCGTCGGCATGGACAAGGAAGAGATCATTCAAATCGCCCGCAAAATCGATACGTTCGAGACGTCGATTTTGCCCTTTGAGGATTGCTGTACTGTCTTTACCCCCCGCCATCCCCGCACCCGTCCCGAGCTTAGCAAGGTGGAAGCGCAGGAGGCACTGCTTGATCTGGAGCCCCTGCTGGATGAGGCGTGGGCGAGTATGTACCACGTAAACGTCCGTCCCGACGGCAGTCGTGCCTTCTGGGAAAAGCGGGATTAAAGACCTTGGGGCTCTGCCCCAAGCCCCCCGGCCCTCGCGAAAACGTTCTACGAAAGAGGTGTGCGTGATGACGGTTCGACAGATGACCGGTTCTGCGCTGCTGTCGGCGGCAGGCGTACTGGTGCCCCAGGTGTTCCATATGATCGGCGGTACCGCCACGGGGGCGATGTTTTTGCCCATGCACATTCCCGTACTGTTGGCAGGGATGCTCTACGGCCCGCTGTGCGGGGCGAGTGTTGGTGTGTTGGCGCCGACCCTGAGCTTTTTGATTTTTGCCATGCCCCCCGCGGCGAAATATCCCTTTATGCTCATTGAACTGATTTTCTACGGTCTGGCGGCAGGCGTGTTTGAACGTGCCTTTCGCCGGGTGGATACCCTCAATCTGCTGCTCACCACTTTGTTTGCACAAGCAGTCGGGCGTCTTGCCTATGCGGGCTGCCTTTGGCTTGGCGGCAAACTCTTAGTGGGCGTTGCCTTCCCCGCCACGGCAAGCGTGATGGCATCGGTGTCCACCGGCTTGCCCGGGATCGTGATCCAGCTGGTTCTGGTGCCCGCAGCCTATTCTGCACTCAAAAAATTGCGCTGACTCTGAAAATATATCCCGCCCCCGCGCGAAAGTTTTCGCGGGATGGGGGTGTGGGGGAAGGGAGCCTTTTCGGGAAGGCCCCCTCCCCCGAGACTCAACGTTTTTCTGAAAGGAAAATCTCTATGACCGAACGTCAATCTCACATTCGCAATTTCTCCATCATTGCCCATATCGACCACGGCAAATCCACGCTGGCCGACCGTATTCTTGAGCATACCCAGGCGGTGGCAAAGCGTGATGTCACCGAGCAGATGCTTGACAATATGGATCTGGAGAAGGAGCGCGGCATCACCATCAAGGCCCGCGCTGTCAAACTCAATTATACAGCTCCCGACGGGCAGGCATATGTGCTCAATTTGATCGATACCCCCGGGCACGTTGACTTCAATTACGAGGTCAGCCGATCCCTCAACGCCTGCGAGGGGGCACTGCTGATTGTGGATGCCACCCAGGGCATCGAAGCCCAGACACTGGGCAATGCCTATCTCGCCGTGGATGCCAATCTGGAAATCGTGCCTGTCATCAATAAGATCGACCTGCCCTCCGCCGATGTGGATAAGGTTCGCGGAGAGATTGAGGATGTCATCGGCATTCCCGCCGAGGACTGCCCAGCCGTCTCTGCCAAGATGGGGCTGAACATCGACCGGGTGCTGGATAAGATCGTCTCGGACATTCCTGCCCCCAAAGGGGACGAGGATGCTCCCCTCAAATGCCTGATTTTCGACTCATACTACGACTCCTATCTGGGCGTTGTGGTCTACGTTCGCGTGATGGACGGCACCGTTCGCTCGGGTGATCGTATCCGCCTGATGGCGGGCGGTGCTGAGTTCGACGTCGTGGATGTGGGCACCATGGAGGCGTTTGGCCTTTCCAAATGCGCCGAGCTGCGTGCGGGCGAGGTCGGCTATATCACGGCATCGATCAAGAATGTTGCCGATACCCGGGTGGGCGATACCATCACCCACGCCGACCGTCCTGCCGCCGAGCCGCTGCCCGGCTTCAAGAATGTAGTGCCGATGGTCTATGCGGGTATTTATCCCGCCGACGGCGCGCGCTACGGCGACCTGCGGGATGCGCTGGAAAAGCTGCAGCTCAACGATGCCGCACTTGCCTTTGAGCCCGAGACCTCTATCGCCCTCGGATTTGGCTTCCGCTGCGGATTTTTGGGCCTTCTGCACATGGAAATTATCGAAGAGCGGCTTGAGCGCGAGTTCAACCTTGACCTGATCACAACCGCACCCAGCGTAATTTACGAAGTCAAGCGCCGCGGGGGTGAAGTGGAGCGAATCGACAACCCCTCCAACTATCCTTCGGCGGATGAGATTGAAATGGCGGCAGAGCCGATTGTGAAGGCAAGCATCATCACGCCGACAGATTATGTGGGGGGCTTGATGGAGCTGTGCCAGGATCGCCGCGGTACCTTCATTGACATGAAATATCTGGACGCCGAGCGGGTGGAGTTGCACTATGAGCTTCCCCTCAACGAGATCATCTACGACTTTTTCGATGCCCTCAAGTCCCGCTCCAAGGGCTATGCGTCGCTGGACTATGAGTTCGCCGAATACCGTCAGTCCAAGCTGGTCAAGCTCGACTTCCTGCTCAACGGCGAGCAGGTGGATGCCCTTTCCTTCATCGTGCATGAGGAGAAGGCATACGGCCGCGCCCGCCGCATCGCCGAGAAACTCAAGGAAAACATTCCGCGTCAGCTCTTCGAGGTGCCGATTCAAGCGGCCATCGGGGCCAAGGTCATTGCCCGCGAGACGGTGAAGGCCCTGCGCAAGGACGTGCTTGCCAAGTGCTACGGCGGTGACATTACCCGAAAGAAGAAGCTGCTGGAGAAGCAGAAGGAAGGCAAGAAAAAGATGCGCCAGCTTGGCTCGGTTCAGGTTACGCCCGAGGCCTTTATGGCGGTGCTCAAGCTGGACGATCAATAATCCGTGCACGGTGTATCCCCATGATTTCTGTATGAAAGGCGGTCACAGCAATGAAACGATCCGAAACCAAGCCTCTTGGGCTGTATGTGCATATCCCTTTCTGCGCATCGAAGTGCGCGTATTGTGACTTTTATTCCTTCGCCTCGCGGGACGAGGATCTGCAGAAGCATTATGTCTCCGCGCTTCAGCTGCAGATGGAGGACTGGGCGTCTGTCTGCCGCGGGTATGCGGTGGATAGTGTATTTATCGGCGGCGGAACGCCGACCGTGCTTCCGCCAAAGCTTCTGCACCGTGTGATTGATGCGGTCTGGCGCAATTTTTCGCTGACCGATGATGTGGAGATTACACTGGAGGCGAATCCCGCCACGGTTGATCTGCGTGGGCTGCGCAAACTGCATCGCGCAGGCGTCACCCGCCTGAGCATGGGCTTGCAGTCGGCGCATGACAGGGAGCTCTCTGCCCTGGGGCGCACCCATACATGGGCAGAGTTTGAGCAGTCCTTCTCGGATGCGCGGGACGCGGGTTTTGACAACATTAACATTGACCTGATGTACGGTATCCCCCATCAAACCGAGGCGTCTTTCCTCAAGTCGCTCAATGTTGCCTCCCTGCTCGGCCCCGAGCATTTGTCGGTCTATGGGTTGAAGATTGAAGAGGGAACACCCTTCCATGTGTCGCAAGATACCCTGCCGCTGCCCGATGAAGACACCGAGTACAGTATGTATATGCAGTGCGTCGAGTACCTCGCTTCCCGCGGATTTGAGCAGTATGAGATCAGCAATTTTGCCCGCCCCGGCTTCCGCTGCCGCCACAACCTCAAATACTGGAGCGGCGGAGAATATCTCGGCCTGGGTGCGGCGGCGCACAGTGACTTCGACGGGGAACGCTTTGCCGCCCTGCGAGATGTTGCCGTGTATATTGACGGCATGGAGCTGGTCGGACAGGGGGATACCATCTGGTCTGAGCGGCGTGCAATCCCCGAGGACGAGCGCATGAGCGAATTTGTCATGCTGGCGATGCGCCTGCGTGATGGCGTCAGCCGCGCCGAGTTTACTGCTCGCTTCGATGCCGATCTCGACAGCTACTGCGGTGAGCGGCTCAAAGCATATATTCCCGATGGCTTTGTTACCTTTGACGGTGATCGCTACGCCTTTACGACCAAGGGGATGTATGTCAGCAACTACATTCTTTCTTCGGCTCTTCCCTTTGATTACGCCGAGGCGGAAATTTGAATTTTTATCCATAACGGAGGTGTCATGGGGAGTCGCGTGATACCTCCCGTTTTTGTGTATGCGGTGTAAATTTTTGTCTGCCCCGGGGAAAGCTGTTGCTTTGCACGAAAGATTGTGGTATAATGATCAAAGCAGTCTGCGTATGTCATTCTGTCTCCGAAACCGCGGTATGATGGTTGATCTCGCCCCGGTGTCGGATTTTTTATTCCATTATGACAGGGGATTTTACCGATGAAGAAACCTTTCCTGCGTTTTTTTGCCCTTTGTTTGTGCGTGGCTTCTTTGTCCGCCGCAGCGAGTTTCCCTGCCTCGGCTGAGTTGAAGCGCTATAATGATTTTGACCTCACCGAGATTGCCAAGCTCCCCGAGAGCAGCGGGTGCTATTCTTCCCAAGGCATGGCTGTGGGGGAGGAATATATCTATGCTGTGCAGATCGGCGGCGACAACAGCGTGGCTACCGTCACCCGCGTGGACCGGGAGAGCGGCGCCACTACCAAAATGAAGGATGCCGCGACAGGGAAGAAGTATTTCGAGTTCCTGGGTCATGCCAATGATATGGATGTGGTCAAGGTGAATGGGGTGGAATATCTCACCGTGCTGACCTACGGCGGCGGTGTGGCTGTCCTCGAGGTGCAGGATACTGCGCTGAAGCTGCACGGGGAGTACTTCACCAAACGGGGCAGCAACATAGTTTCTCCCGGCAGTCTGTCGGTAAAGTCGGTGGAGGGCAGCGTGATCACCTTCCTGTGCCGTCAGGGGTACGAACTCCATTACGGTACGCTCGATTTGGAGGCCGAGACGGATACGATCAAGTTGATCCCCAAGTATTCGCTGAATCCCACCACACCCATCATCGATGGAAAAACCTATGATTTCTCGGGATGGCTTGGCCAGGGCATCGGCGTGGTGGGGGATATGGTACTGGTGATCATCACCGGTAATCACGTGGTGGAGACCATCAACCACAGCATTATTCTTGGGTATGACCTATCCAAGGCAACTTCTTACCGGTTGACCACGCCCGATCTTGTTTTCTACATTGTTTCGGATAAGTACTACGGCCTTTTTGAGATCGAGGACTGCGACGTGGCCCCCGATGGGAAGATCTACTTCAACACCAACGGCCGCCGCGTGATGAACGGTTCCAGCGACGACGGGATATATTCCTTTGATGCCTACACTTTTACTGATGTGAAGCCCCTGGTGGGCTACACCGATCCTTCTGTGTATGCAGAGGCCGGTGAAGGAGGGACGATCTCTCCCGCCGGGACGACTCAGATTGAGGCGGGGGGCGAGGTGACCTATACCATCCGGCCCGACCGGGGCTACCGCATTGATACTGTCACGGTAAATGGCCAGCCTGTGGAGACGGCCAGCACCTACACCTTCTCCGACCTTCGGGAAAATAAGACCATCAAGGTCACTTTTGCCTGGGACAATCCCTTTACCGATGTGACCGAGAACGATTGGTTCTTGGATGATGTGGAGTATGTGAGCCGGCGAGGGATCATGTTGGGCACCGCCGACACAGTGTTCAGCCCCAATATGACACTGACCCGCGCCCAGATGGTGACCATGCTCTGGCGTCTGGCAGGTGAGCCTTCGGTCAAGTCTGTTTCTTTTGCTGACGTGCCTGCCGGGCAGTGGTATTCGGACGCAGTGGTATGGGCTGCATCCGAGAAGATCGTCGAAGGTTACGGCGACGGAAACTTCTATCCCGATGCATCCCTTACCCGGGAGCAGGCCATGGCCATCCTCCACCGCTATGCGGGGGGCGCGGAAATTGGCGTTAATACGGCACTCTACCTTTCCAGCGATTGGGCTCGGGACGACGTGAGTTGGGCTGCCTCGGTCGGTATCCTGCAGGATATCGGTGCCGATGTGACCGATCAGACCCAGCCTGCAACCCGTGCGGAAATTGCCGCCTACCTGACGCGGTTTTGCCTGAATGTGATCGACTGAACTGCATTTCATGAATGATTTTCTTTCCTTTGACGGTGTTCTTTGTTTTTGCCGCAAAGGAGAAGCATATCTTTCCCCAGTATTTTATGCATAAGCAAAAAACAGATGAGCCGCACCGGGTGTGCGGCTCATCTGTTTTTGGTAAAAGATAAACATTGTCCAACCCTGTTTTTTGCTGGATCAGACTAACGATTGCTATTCGGTCTTTTCCTTGAGCTGAGGGATAAACTTTGCGGCGAAGATGCCGCGGTTTCTTCCGATGAGGTAGAAATAGCCGATCACCGAGAAGACCACCGCGCCGATACAGTTGACGATCATATCCTTGATCGTGTCCACGATGCCGATGTCGAGATATCCCCCCGTAATCACGGTTGTCCCCCCTGCGTGGGAGATGACCGTCTCGGTGATGCCGTCGATGCGGATGGGGGTGTTGATGCCGTCGGGATTGAGCAGGACCGAGGAGAAAGCGGGAACAAGAACATCCTTTTGCATATCGGTGGCGGTCAGTGCATCCATGGCAAACTCAAAAAATTCCCACACGACGCCGACCGTCATCGAGAAGCAGAAGGCGAAAAAGGCAACAAAGACGGGGGAGAGACTGAAGTGCAGCTTGGGGTGATCGTTGAGAAAGTCCACCAGGGCAAAGCCGATGGCGGCCATCAAAAATCCGTTGACGGTGTGAAGCATGGTGTCCCACCATGAAATGTAGGTGTAGAAGCTGCCGATTTCCCCGAGAATTTCGGCGGCGAAGATGAAGAGCAGGATCACAATTTCCAGCTCACGGGGAATGGTGACGCGAAAACGGCGGTCAACAAAAAGCGGAATGTTGAAGAGCAGCAGCGTCAGTACGCAGAGAAAGACTGCGTGGTAGTCCCGGCGCAGAAGCCGCGCCACCATGATGAGCACGACCAGAACGACGAGAATGATATGAAGTACACTGCGGCGGCGACCTGAGGAGGACGCTCTTTTTTTGTTGCGTTTCATAATAATCCTTTCGGCTGAACATCAGCAAAACGCCTCTGTGCAAAACAAAGCATTTTACACAGAGGTCGTTGTATTGTCATGATGAGAGATCTTGCGCTGCGGCGGCTTGGGTCGTACTGAAGGTCAGTGTGTCGAGTGTGTAGTAGATCTCCCCACCGCGTGTACCGACGGCGGAATAGAGAATTCCGTAATCAAGCAGATAGCGATATTCCTCCTGTCCGCCGCCCTCTCGCTCGGTGAAGCGAAGCACAAGCATTCGGCCGGCGTCGTGGCGTTCGATGTGTGCAGAGCAGGCAGAATAAGCGGATGTGGTGGGGCGTTGCTCAAAGGCGAGAAGGTGTTCGCAGAATATTTCGGGATCAGGCAGCATAGCGACCGAGGAAAAGGGGAAATCCTCGCCAAGCTGATAAAGGTGCTGGTTGCCCAGTGTATCCTTGAGCAGGAAGGTGGAGGCATCGGCACGGGCAAAAAACAAGAGCTTGTTGGGATCGATCTGCTCTCCCTCATATTGCAGGATTTGGTATTCTTCGCCGCTGCGGGTGAGCGAGATGGTATGAGAAGAGGTTCGCGTTCCGTCGGTGTAGCTGACGGTATATTGATGGGTGTAGTGCGATGCAAAGGGGAAATTGGCAAATGCTTCGGTCAGGGTAAGTGCATCCACAGGGATTGGTGCTTCTGCCGTTTCGTCGGCAAACTGCTCGAGCAGGAGCGCATACTCGGGGGCGATGTTTTCCTGCGGATTATCTCTGTCGTTGCCAAAGAGATTTGCCAGAAAATCGGCGATACCCGTGGGCTTGAGTTGTGCCAGCCCGAAGATGACCAGAGCAAAAACCAATGCGAGGATAAGGATCAGGAGCACGCTGGGCGGCAGGGAAGGGGCGGCGGAGGGATGCTTCTGCTTGGGCATGGCGGCTCTCCTTTCGGGTGTGAATCAATGACCTTTGGGCGGATTGTCGGCAGCCACCACGGGGGTGTCCGCTGTGTGTACGGTCTGTTCGGGTGTGTCGGATTTTTTCGGTGCCGGCACAGGGGGCGTTTCCTCGTGGTCGAGCAGACCGGTTTGTGCACGGGTTTGCGGGTTGCGCATGGCAAGATAAGTGAAGCAGAACAGTGCAAGTGCGCAGACAATGATGATGACTGCCGGATAGAGGGCAGGTCGCGTCAGCATGACGGCAGCAATGCCCAGAATACCGCAGATAGCATACAGCGTCAGTACACTGCGTCTGTGTCCAAAGCCCATATCCATGAGACGATGGTGAATGTGGCCGCGGTCTGCGTGGAAGGGTGACTGCCCATGGATCAGACGGCGGATGATGGCAAACGCGGTGTCAAAGAGCGGAAGCCCGAAGATGGACATCGGGATCAGGAAGGCGAGAACGGTGTGCGTTTTGAACACGCCGTTGACCGAGAGCACCGACAGGGTGAAGCCAAGGAAAAGTGCGCCTGCATCGCCCATGAAAATTTTCGCGGGATGAGAATTGAAGGGCAGGAAACCCAGACAAGCACCCGCCAGCAGTGCGGTCAGCAGTGCCGCCTCGCTCTCTGCCATCAGCAGCGTGACGACGAACAATGCGGTAGAGCAGATGGTGGAAATGCCGCAGGCAAGCCCGTCAAGCCCGTCGATGAAGTTGATGGCGTTGGTCAGCCCGACAATCCAGAGTACGGTGATCGGAATTGACCAGCCACCGAGCGGGTAAATCGTCCCGCCAATGTGAATAAAGTCAATCGTCAGCCCCTGCAGGGCGGGTACGAGTGCGGCTAAAACCTGCACACCGAGCTTAAACCAGGCGTTGAGGTTGAAAATATCGTCAAAAACACCCAAAACGACCAGCATTGTGCCCCCGATCCAGATTGAGATCAGTACAGGGGAAAAATTGCCGAAAGCAAGCGTGGCAATGGTGTATGCCAGATAAATGGCGACACCGCCCATACGGGGGATGGGCGTTTTGTGCATTCGCCTGTTGTCGCGGGGCACATCCACGGCGCCGAAGCGGAAGGCGAGCACGCGGATAAGCGGGGTGGAAACATATGCCAGCAGTGCCGCGCACAGCACAGCAACGATTCCGTAGATCAGTTCGGAGTGAACCATGATATATCCTTTCTTTTCGAGCAGCCCCGTGGAGGGGCATCATTCTCGGCGGCAGATGTCAGATGACAAAGCCCAGCTTTTTCTTGACCTTGCTCAGCGTGCGGTAAGCGGCTCTTGCGGCGGTGTCGGCACCGTTTTTCATAACCTGCTCCAGCCCGGCTTTGTCGGCCAACAACTCGGCAAAGCGAGTTTGTACGGGAGTCAGCGCATCGGCGCAGACCTCGCCCACGGCCAGCTTGAAGTCGCCGTAGCCCCGGCCGTCAAACTCGCGCTCGATCTCCTCGGCCGTCTTGCCGGTGAAGGCCGAGTAGATGGTGATGAGGTTGTTGATGCCGTCCTTGCCTTCGCCCATGCGCACCTCGCTGCCCGAATCGGTGACGGCACGCTTGAACTTGCGGATGATGGTATCGCGGTCGTCGAGAATATAGATCACGGCGTTGGCGTTTTCATCCGATTTGCTCATCTTCTTGGTAGGATCAGCCAGCGACATGATCTTCATGCCGGTCTTTGCCATGTAGGGCTCGGGGACGGTGAAGGTGTTCGGATGAATGGCGTTGAACCGCCCTGCAATATCGCGGGCAAGCTCAAGATGCTGCTTTTGGTCAATGCCGACGGGAACAATGTCGGTCTGATAGAGCAGAATATCTGCCGCCATCAGGGTGGGATAGGTGAAAAGCCCCGCGTTGACATTGTCGGCGTGGCGGGCGGATTTGTCCTTGAACTGCGTCATGCGGGACAACTCGCCGAACATGGTGAAGCAGTTGAGAATCCAGCCCAGCTCCGCGTGGGCGGGAACATGGGACTGAACATACAGTGTGTTCTTCTCGGGATCCAGCCCGCAGGCCATGTAGAGTGCCAGCGTTTCATACGTCCGGCGGCGCAGATCGGCGGGAACCTGACGAACCGTGATGGCGTGCTCGTCCACCACGCAGTAGAAGCAGCGGTATTCAGCCGAGAAGGTGGAAAAATTCTTGATGGCACCGAGATAGTTGCCAATGGTCAGATTGCCGCTGGGCTGTACGCCAGAGAAGCAAACCTTTTCGTTTTGCAGCATGGTATTGTCCTTTCTCGGGGGAGACCCTTTTTGCAAAAAGGGTCTCCCCCGAACCCCCTCTCCAAAAACCTTTGGGGCATTGGGGTGGGCGGTATTTGTTTTGTCAGTGTTACTTGGTGAGGGAACCGGTCGCCGGCGATAGCCGGCTGCCGTAGATGTGCAGATGCGAGCTGTGATGTTCGTCACCCTAAGCCAAAATTCGCACCGTACAAACATCAAATCATTTGTATGAAAGTTTTTGGGGGTTCTCAGGGGACTTTTTTCAAAAAGTCCCCTGAGTGGGGTTTGGGGCAAAGCCCCAAGGTCTTACAGCATCTCCCGTGCGACCTTCGCCAGTCTCTTCACACCTTCGACGATCTGCTCGTCGGAGGGGGTGGAGTAGTTGAGGCGGAAGGCCTGGAGGGGTGCGTTTTCCTCGGGGTTGAATGCCGAGCCGGGGACGACAGCCACCTTTTCGGCCAGGCAGCGCTTGATGAAGTCGGAGACATCCACGCTGTCGGGGAGGGTGCACCAGATGAAGAGACCGCCCTCGGGACGGGTGTAGGTAATAGACTTGGGCATATACTCGTCCAGGGTGTCCAGCATCAGACGGCATTTGCGGCCGTAGAGGGCGCGGATGCCGGCGATGTGGGCATCCAGATCGTACTCGGTGATGTAGCGATGGCAGAGCATCTGGAAGAAGAGGTTGGTGTGCACGTCCTCGACTTGCTTGGCCACGACCATCTTTTGGACGATGGCTTCAGGGGCTACCACGAAGCCCACGCGCATACCGGCCGACAGGATCTTGGAGAAGGAGGAGCAGTAGACCACGATGCCGTCTTCATCCATGGACTTGATGGTGGGAATGTCCTCACCGGCGAAGCGGAGCTCACCGTAGGGATTGTCCTCGAGGATGATCAGGCTGTGGCGGCGGCAGATGTCGTAGATGCGGCGGCGGGTGGCGGTGTCGGTTGTGCTGCCCGCGGGATTCTGGAAGGTGGGGATGAGATAGAGCATCTTCGCGCGGGGATTGGCGGCAATGGCAGCCTCCAGTGCGTCGGGATCAATGCCTCCCTCGGTGCGGAGGGGAATGCCCACGGGCTTTGCACCCAGAGAGCGGAAGGCGTTGAGCGCGCCGATGAAGGACGGATTCTCGCAGAGGACAGTGTCCCCCTCGTTGCAGAGGACCTTGCAGCAGAGCTCGATACCCTGCTGACCGCCGGTGGTGATGAGGGTGGTGTCGAATTCGCGGCCAATGCCAAAGCGTTCCTTCTGCCGTGCGGCGACTGCTTCGCGCAGGGGGCCATAGCCGTCGGTGATGCCGTACTGCAGTGCAAAGGAAGCGGTGTTGGCAAAAATATCGGCGGAGATGGCCGAGAGTGCCTCCACGGGGAAGGACTCAGGGGCAGGATTACCCGCAGCAAAGGAAATGATGGTGGGGTCAGTCAGGCTCTTGAAGATCTCGCGGATAGCCGAGGGCTTCAGCGCCGCCATTTTATTGGAAAAAGTGTATTCCATAGTTTGTCCTTTCGATAGGTATACTTATTACCTATTTTATCATATTATTGCCGCAATTGCAAGAGAAAAATGTAAACAAGTGGCGCGGATCGGCAGAGAAGAACTGTTTCAAGGGAAAAATAGTTGGGGAGGGACTTTTTGGGAAAAGTCCCTCCCCAACCCCCTCTTCAAAAACTTTCGCAAAAGGGATTTTTGTAAGGGATAGTGAGAATATTTTTTGGGGTGATTAAGCGGGTGGCAGTGCTGTTAGGGGGGCTTCCCGCCAAAGGCCGATGGCGGCGCAGAGTGCACCCGCTGCGGGTGGGATGAACTTCAGCGACCGCAGAAAGATGTCGAAGCCCTCCGAGGCTTGGTAGAAAATCTCGTGGAAGAAGGAATGGCGGTAGGCGAGAAATTCAAAGCGGTACAGCTGATTTCTGACTTCGGCGGGCAGAATGAGCAGGGTAAAGGCCGCCAGCAAACAGCCGCCCAGCCCAACCCAAAGCCAGCTGCGCCCTTTGCCGGTGAGATAAACGAAGGTGCAGATCAGTGCCGCAAGAATACACACCGCCACAGTGAGGCTGGCGAGAACAAAGGGCAGATCGTGTGCGGTGAAACTGTAATTGAGATCGAAGCCTCCGCCCGAAGCAAGTGTTAACTCGCCAAATGCGGTTTTGATGCAAAGAGGGATGAGTGTGAGTGCTCCCACAAGCATGGCAATGAGCGCCAGCAGGGAAGGAATCCGTGCGCGGATGATGCGTTTGATGTCGTTGAGTGTCATGTTTGGTACCTCCTTGATTGGTTTGATTGGCGTATCGTAAGGAGCGGACAGCCGCAAATGATCGGCAAGTGCGGTGGTGGAGGCAATGCCGGTGTCACCGATTTTCTGCAGGGATGCGAGCACCTGTTGTTTTGTCCGAATTTCGTCCCTCAGCCTTTGCTGGTGCTGCACAAGCAGATCGGGAATGCAGGCGGGGGACTGCTGCATTTGCTTGATGTCGGCGATGGAGAATTCGGCACGCCTGAGGGTGGCCACGACCTCAAGTGCCTGCACGTCTTCCTCATCAAAAATGATCGCGTTGTGCCCCGAGTAGCGGTTCTCCCGTTTGGGGGAGAGAAGTCCGTTCTCAATATAGAGACGAACGGCACGGTCGGTCAGTCCGGTTCTTTGGCAGATGTCTTTCATTCGCATGGCAGATCAGCTCCTTTCGGGCAAAGTATAGCATTTAACGCAGGGTGAAAGTCAAGAGGTACGGGCAAAAAAATCGTATATTTTTTCGAGAGGAGCGTGTATTCTCTCATTTGCCCAAAATGGGGATGCGCTTTTTGTCGCAAATGACCAAATCCGCCGCAGCCATCGATTCGGTCTGCGGCGGATTTTCGGGGGATTTATTTTGCTCCCATCAGCATGGCGGCTGCGGTTAAGATAAACAAAAACCCAAAATTAAAGAGCGAGAAGGTTTTGATGTAGCTGCCGACCTTGTGCGGATTATGTGTGGTGTACTCACGGAAGGTGATCAGACTGGCCAGCGATGCGATCAGGGTGCCGGCTCCGCCGATGTTGACACCGATGAGCAGATCCCGATAATTTTCGGTAAACTGCGAGAGCAGAATGGCGGAGGGAACATTGCTGATAAACTGGCAGGAGAGCACGCTGAAGAGAAGAGTGCTTTTCTCCATGAGCATCGAAAATGCACCTCTGACGATATCAATGCGTGCCATGTTGCCCGCAAAGATAAAGAAAAAGACAAAGGTCAGCAAGAGGGGGTAATCGACAGCGCGCAGAGCATCGCGGTCGAGGAAAAAGAGACAAAGCGGGATAATAATCAGCCCCGCGACGTAGGGGATGCCGCGGAACACAATGGCAATGGCAAGCGTAAACAGGGCAAGATATACGACTGTTTTGATGGGCGGAAGTGTTGTCGGTTCCTCCCCCATCTCCAGCGGAACAGGGCGGACAAAGATCAGGCAGCAGAGGGTAATGAGTGCGACCGAGAGCAAGAAGGACGGCAGCATGATTGCCATAAACTCGCCTGTGGGGATGTTGAATTTGGAGTAGAGATAGATATTCTGCGGATTGCCGAAGGGGGTGAGCATACCGCCGAGGTTGGCGGCGATATTCTGCATGATAAAGGTAAATGCCATGTATTTTGGCTGATTGGCTGTTGACAGCACAAAATAGCCGAGGGGGAGGAAGGTCAGGAGAGCCATGTCATTGGCGATGATCATCGAGCCGATGAAGGTGATGTAAACCAGCGCCAGCACACAGAGACGGAGATTTTTGAAGCACTGCACGATTTTTTGCGCGAGGATATAGAAAAATCGAATGTTTTTCAGGGCGCAGACGACAGCCAGCACACAAAACAGGCAGGTCAGCGTCTTGAGATCGAAGTAGGTCAGGTATTGGGCATCTGGCGGGACGATGAGACTCGTCAGAACGGCGGCGATGAGTGCCACGGTCATGACGATGTTTCGGTGAAAGAATTCAAGGATGTGTGAAATAAAATGCGGTTTTGGCGCCAGGTGAATATTCCGTGTCATGGTTGTTTCCTGCTTTTGTTGTGTATGGATTCGGCACGCGGCCGTTGATTATATGGATGATTGGCAGTATTTTTTCGCGCAAAGGCATATTTGCGCGAACTTTATTATTATATCAAATGCAAAAGAGCTTGTCAAGGAAAAGTGCGAGAAAAAATGGCTGCCGTGTGAACGGCAGCCATGGGGAGAGAACTTGCGGTTTCATCTGTACGAAATGGGATCAGTTCGCGGACATTTGCTCGGGGGTATGTGTGTGCCGATGATCCGCGTTTGCGTCGTGATCGTGGTCGTGGATCGACTCATCGCTTTGGTGGACATGGGCGTGCGTGTGGATGTGCTGATGCTCGTGCGTGTGGATCAGGTCGCCGTGGCTGTGCGCGTGGGTATGGGTGTGGGTGTGTTCATGTGTGTGCTGCAGCGCAATGGTGTCCTTGACCATCAGCACGGTTGCGGCGATCATCAGCGCAAGCCCGAGGAAGAAGCGGAGAGTCGGCTGTTCTCGAAGCAGAAGAGTCCCGAACAACACCCCCAAAAAGGGGGCGATCGAATAATATGCACTGGTTTTGGCGGCGCCCAGATCCTTCTGCGCTTTGATGTAGAAGTTGATGCTCAAGCCGTAAGCGACAAATCCCAGAAACAGAGCGGCGAGAATGAGAAGCGGGCGGGGGAAGCCTTCCCCGATGAACAGTGCAATGATCAGACTGCCGAGCCCCGAGAAAATGCCCTTGATGGTGGTGATCTGAACCGAGGATTTTGTACTGAGCATACGCGTGCAGTTGTTTTCCATTCCCCAGCAGCAGGCGGCGGCAAGCACAAGGAGCGAGCCCATGTTGAATTGAAGGCTGCCTTCTCCCGCAAAGCTGAGCGCAATGCTGGCGGCAGTTACCAGTCCGATCGCCAGTGTCAGCCGACGGGACAGCTTTTCTTTGAAAAGCAAAAAGGCAATGAGCGAGGTGGCAACAATTTCAAAATTGTTGAGCAGGGATGCGTTGGATGCATTGGCGTGGGTTAAACCGAGCATCAGCAGAATGGGGGCGGCAATATCCAGCACAATCATGCCGATGGTGTAAGGCAGCTCGGCGCGGGTCAGCGGCTCGCTTCTTTCGCGGTCTCGGCTGATCATGCCGTACAAAAACAGCCCAACGCCGGCACCAAGATAAAGCAGAGCCGCCATCATGGTGGGCTCGACCTCATCGAGCAGCAGCTTGCTGAATGGAATATTGATGGCATACAAGGCAGCGGCCAGGATGGCATAGAAGGTGGCGATGTGCTTTGTTTTCATGGTGTGCTCACTTTCGGAGATCGTGTTGAACGGATTTATGCAGTAAAGACAATTTGATTTGCTTCATTTTTTTGCAGAATCTTGTTGAGGACCCACGTGTTTTCGGTACGCACAAATTGCCAATATTCCACAAATTTGGTCGGATGAGTGCTTCCGCTGATTTTCATTTGTGTCTGCGTGTCCAGCATATAGTCGACCATTTTTCCTTTTATGTAAAACCAAACGTGATCGCAGGTATTGTCGGCATTGTCATGCACGGCGACGGGCAGGGCATCAATCAGCCGTATCTTTTTGAGAATGTTTTTCTGATGCTTGAACTCCATCCAGTTCAGCTTGGTCTGAAAGCTGTTGCGCAAATCCTCTGACATATAGATTGCGGCGGGCGACATATCCATGTTTGACCATGCCGCTTGAATGGCGTAAAAGCTCTCGCGCACGGTTGCGTTCAGGGAGTTGAACTTCCATGCGTTGTCGCTTTGTGCCATCTGTTTCATCAGCTTTTTGGCTTTCCGGGCACGTTTGGTCAGCTGAAGGGCAAATACAAGTGCCGAGACGCCTGCAAAGATGGGATAGAGCAGCAGATACATGATTGATTCCAACGGGGAGGCACTTGAGGAGCGATAATGCGTTCGTGAACTGCTCGATCTGCGGGAGCTGCCCGAACTCCCCGATCCGCCCGAGGAACCGCCGCCCGAAGAGCCACCCTCACCCCCGCCTGCGCGCAGTACCATGATGGGTGTTTGTGCCGCGGAAACATCGATGCTCGTGAGCAAAACGAAAAAATGAACTCCGGACAGAAGCAAGCCGAAGAGCAGCGTGAAAGCGAAAAATTTTTTCATATGCGTGTCTCCCTCGGTGTGAATTTTGTACTGCTGTGTGCCTGTGTTTGCGGTAATTGTCACGTTGGTGCGATTATATCATAAATGCATAAAAAATGCAAGTACTGTCGGCGTTATGTTTTACTTCTGTTGCGATGGCGCATCAGCACATCTGCGCCAAAGAGGGCGAGGCAGCCTGCGGCGTAGCAGAGCAGATCTGCTGCGGAGAAGGTTCTGCCGATGATGAGCGAGAGAAATCGATTGTCCCCAAGGCCGAGCAGCGCGATGAGATCAAAGTATTGGCTCACCTCAACTACCGCCGCAAACAGAAAGACGTATATGGGCAGCAGAAGCGGTTTTTGGGGCGCGAAGATACGGATAAAGCATCCGATCAAGAGCGTGACCAGCATATCGCCCACATACGGGCGGACAAAGCGGTCACGGACGAACAGCGCGATGCAAATCTCAATCAACAAAAGTGCCGCAAACAGTACAGCATAGGTTTTTCTTACGTTTGGTTTCATATCTTCACCGCCCTTTGCATCATTATATCACACAATGGGGAAAAATGCCACAGGAAAAAGAAAAACGCTGATGCGGCTGCATCGTGGGAAGATGCGACGCTTGTTTGTGCGGAGCGAACACAGCGCAGGTCCACGCCCTACTCAACATGCCGCGGGCATGTTGAGTACCCACCTGACGGTGGGCCGGGCTTCCGAATCCGCCATCCCCTACTTTTTTCGCTGAGCGAAAAGAGAAAAACGCTGATGCGGCTGCATCGTGGGAAGATGCGACGCTTGTTTGTGCGGAGCGAACACAGCGCAGGTCCACGCCCTACTCAACATGCCGCAGGCATGTTGAGTACCCACCTGACGGTGGGCCGGGCTTCCG
>JAFQVV010000037.1 GCA_017407835.1 Clostridia bacterium | reverse complement strand
CTCAATATTGCCCACCGTTGCATATACCGCCGCCGCTGTGATCGGGCGCGTGTTGTCCCCCTCGACCGTGTCCGCCGTGTCAACCGACAGCCGTCCCGCATCGTCGATCTTAAGGTTGTCCCCAACCTTGGCGATGCCTGCTACCGTCTCGGACATGATCGGGACGTCTCCACCCCCAACAAACTGCGGTGTAACAACTCTGCCGACAAGTGCGCCTTCCGATTGAATTGTTCCTTGCAAAGTTGCCGTTTGTTCTTCCATGTCACGTCACCTCTTCCATGACCTCAAACACCGATGCCTCAATCACCGTAAATACGTGCCCTTGTGCGGTCGTCAGCTGAACATCGTATTTGTATTTGCCGAAACGCAATCCGCTTGTATCGTCCGGACGAATTGTAAAGGTGTTGCCGCCAATGATTTTTTTTTGAAATATCGGCTCCTCGTCCGAGGTGTATTTTTTGAGCGAGAATTCAAGTGTATCGCCTTCCGCCAAGTCATACGGCTCGCCTGTATCCGCCCGAACAATCGGCACGGAAAGAAACGCCGTATCCCCTCGCGTCAATCTGATCGTGTTCCCTTCCAAATAAAGCATA
Organism: Clostridia bacterium; assembly: GCA_017407835.1. Classification (GTDB taxonomy): domain Bacteria; phylum Bacillota; class Clostridia; order Oscillospirales; family CAG-272; genus SIG693. The sequence continues at coordinate 102,241 of JAFQVV010000037.1, read as the reverse complement.
TCACGCCCTCCGCCCGTTATTCTGCATCGTAGCCGTCAACAATTGCCTGCAGGCGATCAACTTCCGCCTGTTGCTCTTCAATCTGCGCAGTAAGTTGAGACACAGAAGACGTACTCGGTGCGCTTTCCAGTACCTTGTGCAAATTCCCGAGACGCAAGATCGCCTGCGCCAACAGGTTAATGTCATCCGATCTTGTGTATACCACGGTCTGCTCAACAGTTCTTGTTGTTCTGTCCTGCGCGTATGCGTAAGATTTCACCGTAACCGTCATTATTTCTCCTCCTTGATGCTGATAAATCCTTCAAGCGCAACCAGAACGTCTGGTGACGATGCGGCAAAAAATGCGTCGCTTGCCACAATTTCAATCGGCTCAATCTCAATCTCGGTGGATAACATTTCCTCGCGTTCGCGCAGAAAATGCATCTTTTTTTCTTCGTCGGTAAAATCGATTACACCGTTCTTCCCGATTGCGCCATATTCTTCGGCAAGCATCCTATCCGCCTCCGCCGCGGTTCGATTGTGCTCTGCCAACGCATTCCACAACCGAACCATCTTTACCTGCGTCCGTCCGTTGAGCCCTTTTGCACCCATCAACTCCTTCATGGCGCGAATTGCTTCAACAGCCCCTCCGTATGTTGTTTTCATTGTTTGTCCTCCTCTATGCACCAAGATATAGCGATATATATTGCCCAATATTTCCAGAATCAACATTGACGTACAGCGTGCCGCCCCTGTTGCAAAATATTCCAGCTCCTTCGAGCAAAATCACCCCACCAGAAAGCGTCAAGCCTTCTGTCGCTCTTGCTGTAAATGGTCCGTCAGAAGACAGCTCTAAGCCATTAACTGCGGAAATCGTTGATGTATAGGAATATCCATTACTTAACAACTCGCCCGAGAATGTCAAAATGCCGCCATCCAACATAACACCGGATATGCCTACGCCTGCCGACGAAGTAAATACCCCAACCGACGACACTTTGCATCCGGTTATCTCAATTGCCGAAATTGTACCCGTGTCAATATTGCTCCCGCTGATTGATGTCACTCCGTCAGTGAGGTTGGTAAACTTCACCGTTCCGGTCATCTCCGTTTCAAGCGTCGTAATTCTTATCCCTTGTGCGTTTACAAAAGCCGAGATTTCGCCCGATGCCTGCTCAATCACCGAAATATTACCCTCGGCATCGGTTAGCCTTGATTCAAGCAGCGCAGATGTCCTTGTCAGTTCATTGGTCTTGCCGAGAAGTGCGATCACATCTCTGTTTGACGCTGTTGACTGCGTTTCCCGCCGAGGAGCTCCTGTGCAGGAAATCACCGTTCCTCTCGCAGTACATCGATACGACATGACAATGGAGCGCACACCATCGATGGTGAAAATATCTCCGACGCGAAGCCCTCTGTCATTGAACAGCGGCACCTCGCACGGCGTGTAGGTAATCGCAGATGCCCGCGCAAGCAAATTCCCAGCACAATCAACGACGTCGGCAGAATCCGCCAGCGCAAAAATCGGATTGCCTTCAATAACATATGTGTTTGTTCCACTTCCCGCAATTACGCCAATGTCCCCCTGCGTCGCGCGAATTTGCACCTTGTCAATCGCCGCCACTTCATAATCCGCCACAAATGGCGATGAATAATGTTCTTTCGTGAGCGCGACGCCTGTCTCTCTGTATCCGCCCAGATAAAAAACACCGGACGAACGGAACATCGCAAATGCGCCAGATACTTCGGCGATCATCGAGAAGATGTCACGCACAGTGGCGCCGTCCCAATACGGAGATGCAGTAACCATTACCCCCGAATTGACCATGCTCGACTCAAACACAATGCCGAATATCACGCAAAGATTTGCGGCGAGGGAAAAGAGTGTTGTCGGGTATAGCATCGCATCCAAATATTGTTTTGCATCCACATCCAACGCCGCCATGCCGTCCCGCGCTTCAATATCATATACCGACCCGCGACGCGTGATCGATCGTACTGTAAACTGTCCCATGACCGCAAACTCATCTTCCTCGAGTTGCCGCCGTTGCCAGACAAATGCGCCGCCATCAGTAAACGGATGAGGAGCGATCACCGAGAATTTCATCACTCCGCAGGCGACCACACCAAACCTAAGATCACCGCTCCCGTTGACGTCAATCTCATAGTCCACCCCGCTACGCAGAATCTCCGTGCCATATGTTTCGCCGTCAACAATAAAACGATGTTCCATCACTTACACCTCGCTCTCGGACGGCGATCCGCCAATCTCGATGGCATTGAAGCTGATGTTATACCAAAGCCCGCCGTGAATACGTGCATTGTATAGCTCCGCAGATCCCGCCGAGGTGTACACATACAGCTGTTTCAATCCATCAATTGGATCGATGTACTCAATATAATACTTTTTTCCGAGGACCGCATCAAGTGCCGCAGAAACATCCGACTGTGACATAGGCGGAAGCGTAATTTTTACCTTGCGGAGTCTCGACTTGATCCAGCCGATGTGCATCACACCGTCCTCAGTTCTGCCGCTGTCCTCGCTGGCCAAAGAATCAAACTCAACCACCATTTTTGCAGCAGGGAATTCGCGCTCTCCTGCAATAATATTGCCGTATGTATAAGCCACAAACTACCCCTCCTTACGAAAACATGGGCTGGCCTGTGATGCTTCTGTACCGCGCCGCGCCACGCTGAGCAGACCGCGCGATCTGATCATCACCGATGTTCACCGAAACGGCGTTGTCCTCAATGGCGCGAATGATCTGCGGCACATAGGCGGACAAAGCAGATTCAACGCCACCCGCAATACCCGATACGATCTGATCATTGTTAGCCACGCCAGTGCGCTGACCGAACGAGCCGACAAACTCCGGTATCCCGTTCTCTCTCGCCATAAAAAACTCGCCTGAGTCCACAATGCCGCCGCCGGCATAGGCACAAACCGAACGAAGCCCGCCAAGTAGCTGTTTTAACAAGGAAACGCCCCCAGCACTGGCAGCAGCCCCAGCTCCGGCTCCTGAGAGAATCGCCGTACCGCCGCCTGCGATTGCAAGCCCTGCGCCGATGACGCCTGCGGCTTTTGTTGAGTCTTTCACATACTGCTCATACTCACCCTCGGTCATACCCTGCGCCCTGTTAAAATATCCGCTTGGCAAAAGATTCGATGTTGTTGCATACATCGACGGATTGAATACTGTCCCTCCTGGATTGACGGAAACTCCCGTTGCATTTACGAAACTTCCGCTGAATGCTTGAGAAACCATATCTTTCGCATATTTCAGCTTTCCCGACAGTCCACCTTCAGTCGAGCCAACATCCGTCACGCCTCCGCCTGTCAGCCCCGATACAAACTCCGTCCATTTTGCAGACAAACCGCTCAGCATCGTCGACCACTTTGTCTCAATCTCTGCGACCTTCGCATAAAACGTCTCCACCATAGAGGTCATTCCGTCCGAAATTGTTTTCTTGGCATCTTCCATCGCTGTCTTCATCGGGCTCACATCCGCATCAAGCTCTATCGACGGATATTCCGCTGTTACAACCTCGTCAATAATCGCCTTTGCTTCTTCCGCCCCGACAATGAGTGCAGATGTGTCGATCACAGGCTCGGGAGCCTTTTGCCCCAGCACATCCAGCGCGTTCCCCGCCTCGGCGGCAGGCACGGTTACACCGGTTGGATCAAGCTTTGGCATAATCAAGAGTCCGCCCAATGCGGCAAGCGCACTCAAAACCCCATCAGCAGCCGGCACAAACGCATTCGCCGTCTCCGTCAGCTCTTCCAGAGCCTCGCTGTCTGCCTTGGTATCCTTGGTCTGCTCTTTGAGCGTCTTGTTCTTTTTACCGAACAAAGTATTTAGCAGCTTAACCGCACCCGCAGCAACCCCTGCTGCAACGGCGAAATCAACCATCTTTGTAATGTCATCGGCATATTCGTCGCTGCCAAGCTCCACATCCTCAAAAATCTGAATGTATCTGTCGTTGTCTTTCTTTGAGAAGATGTTCAGTTCGTCAAACCCAGAGATAGTCTGCCGCAGCTCCTTCGCTTTCTTGTCTGCCGCCTCCATCTCAGTCTTGATGTCGGAAAAGCTTTTTACCGCCCGATAGCTCGTTTCACCCGTCAAATGTGCCATCAATGCGGAAACGGAATTACCCAGCGCACCTACACCGTCGGCAAGATAAGCCACTACGGGCTCCAACTCTTCAAGAACGGGGGCGAGAGAGACTGCTGCACCGCCGCCAATCTGCTTGAATGCCGTCTGGTAAGATGTAATGGTGTCTCGGAATTTGTCGTCATATTCCGCAAGAGCTTCAACACCCTCATTTGCCGCGTTGATGCTCTTCTGCAAAACCGCCGCAACAATCTTGAAGCGCACAATACGGGTAAACGCATCGGCCAGCTTGGAGGTGGATTTTGCCGCCTTCTTCTGCTGTTCGTCTCCATTGTTCAGTGTTCGGAGGTATTTTTCATACTCTTTCCGTGCGCGAGCGATATCCTTGTCCAAATCCTTTTTGAATCCCTTCGCCTGCGCAGAACTCGGATTTCCGTGCCTGCCCAAAAGCTCGATCTCTTCCATAAGATCACGTTGACGTTTGGTTGCCGCATTGACTTTATCCATCTCTTTGCGGTATTTTTCGAGATTTTGCGATCCCGTTACTTTCGTCTCAATCTCTATTGTCAGTTTTTCAATCTGCTCCTCTGTCACGTTTCATCTCCTCCTTTCTCTTAAAACTCGCCTCCAGGCGACGGAAGAAATCAAGAGCCTTTTGTCGCTCGGCTTCTGCCGCTTCTTCCTTCTCCGCCTCGCTCATCGGCGTTATCCGTATAGGCTTCTCGGGATACTCCACGCCACGACAAAAGCATGATGCAACAGCATCTCGTACATATGCGCCGCACAGCCACGCGGTCATGTTCGCACGCTCCAGCCTAATCCCATCCGCCTGTACATAAGGGGTGAGCCGCCGCGGATTCATGTTCCAAAACTGCGACTCGCTCACCCCCATGGCAAGAGCACTCGGCAACCATTCGGCGGTAAACTCTTCCCGCATACTGGCATATGTGCCCTTCTTTATTCTGCGTTTTCGTTCGCGGCTGTCCGATTCCGCAGGGCGGCAAAAAAATCGCTTTCCTCCAGACCCGAGGCAAATGCCTCTCTCAGCGCATCCAGTTTTCCGCCGCCCATGACATGCGCACCAATCATATCCCCAGCTTCCTCGGCAGAACAGACGAGACAAGCCGCAAGGTATGCCCGGAGAATGCTCATGTCAAGCTTACCCCATGTGCCCATCGGCGCGCCCGCCTCTTCCATGGCACACAAAACATTAAATGTAACGGGAGAGGGCACAAACGCCACCCCGTTAATCGTAATCTTTTTCATCGTTCATCCCCTCCTTGTGTTACTCTGCGGTCGTGACCGTCACCTTGTCCACAAAGCCCTTGATGAGCGTGGGGGTGATATACGCGGTGGTCTTTGCCGCATTGCCGACCTCGGCCCCATCAAAGCCAAGCTCTGCGGGGTTGCCGCACATGGCAAAGGACTTGGAAAGACCGGGGATGTAGAAGACAAACCAGATCTGCTTGCCAGATGCCTTTGCGGTCTTGTGTGCTTCAAGCAGCTCGCTCCACGCCTCGATGAATTTGTCGCTCAAGTTAGCTCCGAACGGAATTGCGCCACCCACATCTTTGAGCGCATCGATATACCGTCTCCATGTAGTTTCGGAGAGGGGAGTGACATCGATGGTCTGCGGCTCCGGGTTTACTGATCCGATGCTGGTCAAATCGGGAATTTCAGCAAACGACGTTGGCTGAGCTCCGGCCGTTGTCTCTACGCCATATCCGACCAGAATGCCGGCAGTAGACAGATAAATAGAAGCCATAATAAAACCTCCTTAAATTCGATAGATCATACCGTCTTTGGAAACAATCCCGGCGTACCGCGCGGTAATTCGATACACGGTGGCGTTGTATAGGTTCGACATTGGCACCATTGCCTGCCGCACAAAACCCATCTCCTGCATCTCGTCATCAACGATTGCCATGATGCGCTCTGCCTCGGCACGTCGCCCCTGTTCGCTGTTGGAATAAACATTTACACTGAACATCTTCACTGCATGAAACTCACCTCGCCGTGTCATAGTCGGGCGATAGGTGTAGTTGTCACTCTCCACCAAACTCAGGTGCGGAAACCGATGTTCCCCTAATTCCGGGTTGTCCTCGGTGGAATGCCTGCACGCAATGCCCGCCGCCTCCAGCCGAACAAGCAGGCGTTCAAGAACTGCATTCCATATCTCGATCATTTTCCGAACACCTCCCTTGCAATCTCAGGCGCGGCATCGCGCATGGCGCGGACGGCATGATACATTGCAGCCGCAGGGGGATTACCCTTTGTGCGGTATACCCCCTCCTTCGGGCTTCCATGGCGGTCATACATCTGCACACCGCTTGAGCCCTGCTCACCAACATATACCCAGCCGTTCAGATTAGAACCCTTCCCTTGCCCGTATACGCCGCGAGGATGCGACACAGCCGCATCTGCTGGATAGGGTGGCTGTAATATGCCGGATCCGAACTCGATGAACGCTACAGCCTGCCCTTCGGCCACAACGCGGTATCCGTCAGCTGTAGGCTCGGCATGTACCTTAACATCGTTAGTGCCGTCATATGCCGCCGCCGCGAATCGCATCCTTGCCTCCTGCTCGCCAACCTCGGCAAGCCGAGCAATAAATGCGCCTATCCGCGCTTCAATTCTCGACCTGGATAACCTATCCAGATTGCGAAGAACCACTCTCACTGGGACACCACCACCCGACGGATCGCTGCCAAAACGCTGTTTTTCGACCGCGCGATGCGAGTCACCACATAATCGTGTGGGCTGTTCCGCGCGTTGTCGATCCATACAGCATCCAACTCTCGCAGCTCAATTCCATCATGCGGCGAATAACAGATAATACGGTCATAGTCGGCATAAGCACCGAAGGATTCCACCCCTACTGCTCCCCGTGAGGGAGAAATGTTCGCGCGAGCTGCACGAATAATGCCCCACTTCGGGCGATAAGAACCCGTTCGATTCCCGTTTTCGTCCACAACCTCTTCGCGCCCATCGGCGTGAGCATACCAAAACGGCACGCGGTTTCGTGCGAGCCCTCTCATGACGGCACCCCGCAGGAAGGAACAATTCCGCGGAAATACGACGTGGGAATACCTGCATCCCCATAGGTGCGAACAACACCATTTTCGCTGTGTGCTATCTGCCCCTCCGCTCCGCGTTTGTTGATCAGATATGCCGCGATCTCACATTGCAGTCCGTCATAGCGGGTGGGAAGCTCCGCTGCGGCATCTTCCACCAAAAACGGATATGCCCGTGATAGAATGGCATCGGCTGCTGTGCCAAGATAGAAATCAAGCACATCATCTTCAAGCTCTGTCTCGGTCATGCTTCGGAGGTGGATTCTTTTTTCCGCTTCGTTCATTTGGCACAACCTCCTTCTCTTTTTCCGGCTTGTTCGGCTTTGCCGGTTTCCCGACAAAGCCGATTACACGGTCGGCCATAATTAGGCGTTAGCCTTTGCGGCACGGTGCAGGTAGATACCCTTCTTCTTGTTCTCCATAACAAAGGTGTCGTGATATACGCGGTAGTCGAATTTCCACGCATCCGCCTTCTGGTTGGTGTCGGGAGAGAAGATGCGAGGCTTGACGTGCTTAACCACCTTTGCTACAGCGGAGGGGTGCATCAGCAGGAAGTTGATGCCGTAGCCGCCCGCGGTAGGGGTGAAGCCACCCGCGCCGTCAGCGACCATGGTAATCGCGGTGTTAAAGCGATTCTGGGGAACGCGGATAATAGTCTTACCGTTGTAGCTGGTAATGCCGTTATCCACCTTGCCCTCGCCGTTGAGAACGGTGCGGGTGGTTCCGCTGATCAGACCGGTGTAGGCAGGCTCGGCCATGAACAGCAGACGCCCCTCTGTGGGAACCTCGGCATCATTAAGGGCTGCATCCGCTTCGTCAACCAGCTTGGCAACGTCGGTGCTGTCGGTGATGTCTGCATTGGCAGAGAGAATACCATCAGCGCCTGCGATCTTGGCGAAGGTGTATGCATCCACTTCGGGGACAACGCGGGTGCGGATGAACTCGGATACCACAGTGCCAAATGCCATGCGGATGGTTTCCTCGTCATCCATATCGTCAACCGTGAAAGAGCGACCTCTGTCCTGCGCCAGAACATAGGGCTTCCATTCACCCTTGACGTCGCCATCAACAAAGCCTGTGGTGCGGCTATAATCGGCGAGCCCGTCCATATCGGTAGTGAAAATCTGAACAGTGTTTGCATTCACGAAACGCAGGCGATTTGCCATTGCGTCGAGAACAGCGGTGCGAGAGCTTACCTTGTAAACCTCGTCAAGAAGAGGCAGAAATGCCTGCGCAAGATTGATTGTGTTTGCCATTTTGTCGTTCTCCTTTCAGAACATAAAATTTTTAGAGCCCCATATAGCCGCGCAGAGTGTCGTTCTCATGCGCGCCATCAGAGGCAGGGGGCTTGGGCGTGCCGTCCAGAGCCGCCCGATCAAGTGTCTGTTTGAGTGCCGAGAGATTTTCACCGATTGCCGCAAATACATCCTCGGTTTTGCCATCTGTTATGGCTTCCGCAGCCCGTGCGGCAAGTTTTTCTTCGTAACCCAAGGCAAGGAACGACGCCTTGTGCCCCGCAAGCGCCTTTTCGCGCCTGAGCGTGGCCAGCTCGGCTTCCATTTCGGCCTGCGCCTTTTGCCGCTCGGCTTCTTTGACTTCATCATCGGTCTGCTTTGCCCTCAGCTGCTTTTTTGCATCGGCAAGCTCACTCGACGTCCTGTCAAACAACGCCTTGGAGACAGTCGGTGCTTGCTCTGGCAAAGCGTCATCCTGGCTCAGCAACGCCATCTTCTCCTCTGTTGTCATATCCTCGCGGTATCCTTTTACCTGTGTCCAATCAAATTTCGGCATGTTTCATCCCTCTCTTTCTGCGTTTTACCGTCTTCTCTGACATCTTGCGTTTTATCGTCTTCTCTGACCTCTACTCAACCGGAACAACATAGCACCTGCAGTGTCGGTGCGGTTTGCTCGGTATATCGTCTATGGAAAATTCTTCCCCGTCAAGCTCGGCGCAACGCGTGCACCGCTTTGCATCGGGGACTGTCACCCACCGCACGCGCCCAATTCCCGCGTCGCGGTAGGATTTGATCATGGCTGCATCTACGACCTCGTCTGCAAACTGCTTCATCTGTGCCACCCAAAGCCTCTGCGCACGGGAGATGGCTTCCTGCATTGCTGCTCGGTCTTGTGCCGCCGCCATGGATTCCACCAGCCTGTCCCGCTTGCGAATCACTTCACGGTGATACACATACCCTGTCACCGGATCATAGGCAGACAGAACGCCGTCAACTACCTCTGCAGCGCCTTCGCGATCAAGATCATCATAGGTCGCCATAGCGATCGCGATCATCATCTCCCGGTCAGCCTTCTCCAGCCGCGCATACATGGCCTTGGTGTATTTTTTCAGCAGCACAACATTCAAGTGATCCGGGCGGAATCTCAGCCGCAGATTTTGGAATTCAGCCGACGCTCGGCGAACTGCGACGCCCGTACGCTTGTCCGCCGCCTTATACCGCGTCGGCATCCTCTGTTACCTCGTCAATGTCGGCATATTCCCATTTTTTCAGATACGGCGCAGATGCCGTCGCGACGTCCATCGGATCATTAAACAACCCACTTGTCGCAAATGCAATGCTCGGCTCGACGCCGGCTTCGAGCATGGTGATTAGCGCCTGTGTCTTCGATTGCAGATTGTCATGCTGACGACGGGTAAATTTGCATTCAACCTCTGCAGGTCGCAAGTCAAATCCATCTTCTTTCTTGCGCATAATCGATAGAACAAGTGCCAAAAATTCGCGCTCAGACTCCTTGAATAAAAGCTCCGTGTCTCTCGCTCTTGCTTCACACTGTGACCAACCATCACGTAAAAACACCGCAGCCCCCGTGTCGGAAGTCGATGCTCCGCCCTTGGTGGATGTGGGAAGACCGCAAATAGCAAGCACCTGATCGTACAGATAATCGACCAGCGTCTGTGTCTGTGTCTGGTTGAGCTCAGCGCTGACAAAATCAACATCCGCATCGCGTCCCATGTCGTTGGGCGGGAGCATGATCGCCATTTCCTCGGCAAATTTGTCCAGATCCTCTTGTGTGATTCTACAGTTTTTGAACTTCAAAAACGCCTGTACAAACTGCTCAATTCCGTCTACGCGGTTTGATTGAATGGTGTTGATTGCATTGAGCAGCGGCAATGCCGCTTCAAACGAGCCCATCTGTGCCATGTTCAGGCGATACTGGAAGATAGGCACACACCCAAGCGCATGGTGCTCAAATTTCAGAATCTTGCCGTCGCACACCTCAAAATAATGGGTGTCGGTATATCCGCATACAAACGTTTTCTTGATATCTCCCATGCGTCGAACGATCTGCCGAGCGCCAAGCATTCTGCGCCCGCCAAATCCCGAATAATACACAACAAATGTGCTGCGCGGGTCAGGCGTCTCGATAGCGAACGGCGATCCACCATCCTCCGACTTAACCGGAAGAAGCATTCTGTAACCTACGCCGCATACAGCCATCCACATTGACATATTTTTGTCGTGACTTGCTTTGCCGCACAGGTGCATATTGTCGTTGAGCGAAAGCAACGCATCACTTTGCGCCGTCCGTTCCCCTCGGCGAATATATGTAACGGGCTCACCCAGAAAATACCCCGATGTAAACTGCGCAATCTCCATAGCGTGATTTTCCACCACGCGATTGCAAATGTCGGGACGAACCTTTTTCTTTCTGTTCAGGACGGGCTGGTCTCCTCTGGTATATCTCCACAGTTCGTCAATCTCGCTCGCGTTCATCGTGTGCACCGACAACGCATCCTGTAACACTGACAGCAGATTATCTCGCGTGATTTTTTCCTCTGCGGTATAAATCGTTCGCCGCCCAAACATCTCCATACCCTTCCCCCTTTCCGCAAAATAAAAATGGCGCATACCGTTCGTACCGAAGTACGCGCAGTATGCGCCATACGCATTTCTAATTTGAAGACATTATACCACAAAATCGCAAATTTGTCAATAGTTTCCGTCAAAATGGCCGCCGCAATATCACAGGATTTCCCGCTGTAAAGCTCTGCGCATACTGCGCAAACATCGCCATTCCGTCAGGCACGTCATCGTGCGGGTTTTTGCCTGTCATGGTATAGGTAGTCAGCATCCGCATCATCCGCCCATAATCGTCGCTCGGTTTGAATGTGCCCTCTGCACGGAATAGGCAGTGCTCTTTCACCCACTGGCTGTTGACGATGATCTTTGTCTCCTTGTTCTCGGTTGTGTGCCGGGTTGTGATGTGTGCCGCCCCACCCCTCTCCTTCACTGCGAGCTGTATCTTCTCCGCAATTTTCCCACCGGCAGCGTTTGATTCGAATCGCGCCGACTGTACCCTGTGTTTCAGTAGGATATCCACAAACCGCGCTTCCACCGCCCCGGGTTGTCCATTGTCGCACACACAGTCATCAATGTAGTAGTCATTGCCCCACACATAGCCAACAGGCAAAAATCCATAATCCTTGCCCCTGTCCTTGGTGTCGCAGATCGCAATAATCGCATCGGGCTCACCCGGCGGCAACTCAAAATATCGCCGCAGCTCGTCCTGCGGGTAAAGCACACCCTCACGTTCAATAGGTCTCTGCATAAACAGAGCATCGTAGGACGCAGAGTCCAGATTCGACCGCATATCCTCAAAATATGCACGGTCAAACCCAACTCCATAGGCGTAGTTGAAGTTGCTCTCTCCATCGTCGTTCGTGGCGGGAACGGCAATAAACCGCGCACGATCACTCCCTCCGTACTGCTTCTCCAACCGTCCGATTACATCATATACGCTCCAACGTGTCGCAATGTGCAGTTCCTTCGCGCCAAGCTTCTTTCTCGATTTTAAGTCGTTGGTGTATGTCATCCATAGCTTGTCCAGTCTTTCCCTCGACATGGCTTCCTCAATTCCCGAGCAAAGGTCATCGCAGTATAGTATCCCCTCGCATCTCGTCGCACCCGTCAGGCTTGCGTTGATGGCGCGGCATGTCAGCGAAGAGAACCGATGCGGCTTGCCGAGGTCAACTGTCTCTTCCTTGGCGTTGGTCGTCGCCACGATCAGCCCCGGGAACACTTCGCCCCATAAATATTCGGGGTCGCGAATAATCTGCATCACCCCATCGTAGAACGACCGTGTAAGCATATCCGCGTGGGCCGATGCCAGATTCGGCGCATCGGGATTTCGCCCCATCATCCATGATAGGAAAAATATTCCAAGCGTTGACTTGCCCGTTCCGGGTGGAAGAGAGACCGTCAATAAATCAAGTTCACCGTCTGCCAACCCCTGCATCGATCTCACCACCATGTCGTGCATAATCGGACGCCGCGGTGCGTAAAACCGCTTCTCAGGATCTCGCGCCCACTCCACAAACTGGAGATAGCTGTCAAAATCATCTACCGCACACAATTTTAACGCCTTGCGATGTACTTCAACCAGCCGAGAGGGAATCTGTCCCGCCCTCAGCGCACGCGGCACGGCATCTGCTAACGTCCCGGCCAACCACTTGCCGCGGCACACAGAGATGTCGTGCTCGTCCTCGACCATGTCCAAACAAATGTGGTAGAAATCCTCATATGCACCCGCATCCAAAGGCCGCTCGGCAATCTTCGCACCAATCGCATCCAGTAATCTGACGTTGTCCATAATCCTCCCGAAAATAAAAAAGGGCACGAAGCCATTCGTGCAATCGCACGCGCAGCTTCGCGCCTGTGTTTGTTGTATGATGGTTATTTTTTGATATACTTCGCTTTGTACGTCACGTCTTTTCCTTCTTCGTTCTCGTAATTGATGACAATATCCACGTCCATATCGGAATTGCAGGCTTCTTCCGGAATGTAAAAATAATAATATCCGTCTGAAGTTCCAAGTGCCGGAACGATATCGCTCATTCCCATGCTCGCATTCGGCGTATACTTGTATTTACCGTCATATATGATAGAAAAAGACAAGTCCCAACCAACTTTGTTATCTTCAGTCCCGATGTTTTTGGCAGCAACATATAGTGTGTTTGATATTGTTCCGTCGTAATTGACTTCTTTTTGCCTTGTATATTTTTTCAGCGTTACCTGCCAGTCTCCTATTTCAATCGTATCACCAAACGAAAATTCTATTACCTGTTCTTTGACCTCTTCGCTGTTTTTTTCTTCATTTTCACCTTTTTCCGATTCGATTTCAATCAAATCCGCAGAAATCCACGGAAGTGTCATATATTCATTCTCGAACAACCCATTTCCTTTTCCGTATACCGTGATAATATCGCCCGACATCAGTCTCGACCCTGTTGCCTTGTCGGTGTAGGTGATGCAGATTAGATCAAATGGGCGGTTCTCCGCTGTTATGATTGCAATATTCGGATCGCCATCTACTACGAGATAGACATACCCAAATATTTTAACTTTTTCTCCCTTGTGCATTCCAGGGTAACGGTAAAGCTCTTCATATCCAAGACCGCTGTTATAACTCTCTTTGCTAAACTTCGTCGTGGATCCAATGGGGTTCGATGATTCGATCGAAGAACCTCCCGTCTCTTTTGGCCATGAAACGGTTTGATCGTTGTTTTTGGTCATTTCTGCGTTGCCGTTTACGATCGATTCAATATCTCCGTTTATCCATCCGCATACACCCCCCAACAGAACAACACCGAAAACAAATAGAGCAATCACTATGATGAAAATCGAGATGATCTTTTTTTTGAGCCTGTTCGATTTATTGTTCCGGATTGATTTCGACTCCCGGTTTCCCGCCCGCATTTCCTCTGGGCAAACCTTCTTGCAAATCGGACAAATATCTGAGGAAAAATAAACGCCGCAATCCGGACATTTGTTCAGATCAGGCCTGTCATAGTCCTCGTTCCCTTTCGCAAATATCCCAACCTGTGGAGAACCGTATTTTCCCATGATTTATCACCTCGGTATCATTATACCGCATCATTCCCCTGCTGTCAAGATCGGTATGTGAACACCCTTTACCCATTCTGCATTTTTTCCGTATCGATACCAACCTTGATACGTTTTCTTATTTTCGTAAATCGTCTGTATCGTACTGATGGAAAACATAGACCCACTCTTATTCGTGAGCCCCAGCTTGTTCAAATACTCACTAACATCTCGGTATGTTTTCCCCTCTTCATCTTTCATGCGAAAAATTGTTCGCACAACTTCAGCCTCCGACGGGGTGATGACAAGCATCCCGTTCTCTGCGTGATAACCATACGGAGCCCGACCGCCAGAATATCCACCTCTCGCAGATTTTACAGCACGGCCGGCACTCGTGCGCTTGTTGATGTTTTCACGCTCCATTTCTGCACACGTAAGCGTAAATGCCTCAAGCATTTTCGAAAACACGCCAAACTGTCCAAAATCCTCTGAAATACTGATCAGATCTATATTTTTACGAAGAAGAGCTCCCTTGTAGTAGTAGTAAACATTAATATCTCGCGCAACACGATCCGATTTTGCGGCAACAACTGCCTCAAACGGAGGATTGGTTACATCTCCATATACAATTTCGTCAAAACCGGGACGAAACTTTGCGCCGCTCTCCCCTTCATCAGAGAACCATCGGATAATCTTCATATTGTTCTTTTCGCAATATTCAATAATTTGCTCTCGCTGAACATCAAGACCAAACTTATCGTCGCCAATTTGTCCTTCTGTGCTTACGCGAATATATGCCGCTACGTTTTTCATTGAAAGAGTCTCCTTTGCTGTTTTCAAGTGTATTATACCATATTTACGGAAACTTGTCAACCGTTTTTCGTAAATTCTTTTTTGCTTTTGGGGATATTTTCGGGACTTACCCCGCCCTTGGCGGAAACCGCACATCCCCCCGGGGGGCATCCCGCTCGAGATTAGCCAGCGCAACGGCGATCCGAAACGAAAATATAAAAAAATAACGAAAGAATTACGAAAAATCTTGATTTACCTATTGACATTTACGGCAAATCGTGCTATAATATAATCGTACCAAAGAGGTACGCCAAGAAAGGCAGGTGAGGTATCACGATGAAAGGGTGCGACAGCGTGAGCGACGCAAGGCTTGACCGCTTGCTCGAACAGCTCGCGAAGCTGATTGAAGCGACGGCGAAAACGCCAGAAGAAGCGGCGCAGATCGTCCGAGACGCTAAAGTCTTCCGAGACTAAAGCGAAAGCCCGCCAGCGGTAGGAACGCATAGCGGGCAGTCAAACAAGGTCGAGGGGCGGAAGCTTGCCGCCGCCCTTCGCACCTCCATTGTATCACAGGCAAGCGAAAATGTCAAGTACAAGGAGAATAAAAAATAAAATAAGATGTGTAACCAGTGCGGCAATATAACCAAAGCCCCGAGGCAATGCGCCCCGGGGCTTTTCGTGTCATTCCACAGTACCGTCGCCGCCGTCGATCATGTAGCGGCTGGCGATGTCGTCGCGGCTGTAGACCTCCGCCGTGCCTGATGTAACAACGTGTTCAACCTTGTCTTGCATCCCGTAATAATTCTTCGCCCGGAAGCAGTATGCGAGAAAGTTAAGCTTTCCGGAAGTTGCGAGTTTTGCATCCAAAGTTTGTACACAAAACTTCGCTTTTTTTACGATGGCGGACGTCTGCGGAGAAAACCCTTTGTTTCTCCCGTGCTCAATATCCCAAAAACTATCGAGCGTGTACCCGCAATATAGTGCCATCTCTTCAAGTACCGGGTGCGATCCTCTTTCCGCGCAAGTGGCGAAGTATAACGCTATTCTGTCGAGCATTTCTTCATCCGATCTCACTTTCGGCTGTTTATACGCTTCCATAACTTCAAACAGCGCAGATCTAACATCGTCCGGATCAATGCCCGCCGTAGACTGCGGAACCCTCCCCCTGCTCTTTCGTGCAGGCTTAGTGGTCGCATCTGTAGTGACTACTTCCATAGTAGTTTCTTTAATGGCTCCCATATCAGACACCTCACAGCAACCCACGAACGCGGGCGAAGTTACGGCCGAACTCGTCCACCAAAGCCCACACAGAGGACTCATGCACGCCGTGAGCGTATGCTGCAAGCTTAACCGCTCCGGGGAAATCGCCATCCTTGTATACATCGATAATGAGATTTGCGTCATTGGTTGTCATGTTATCCAGCACAGAAGCACAAGCAGCGATATCTTCCCTTGTGGCCTTAGTTGGATCGTTAGGTCTGCGCTGGTACATCTTCATGGCGTGGGTTACGTGATCAGAGTAAAATTGTTTCATGTTCATACCTCCTTGGTTTTGTATAATGTGTTATGTGGGATATCATCCATCAGTGGCAAATGGCGCACAGTCCAGGCACAGCAAAGGCAGTTCCAGACAAAGGCGCGGTCGTGGCGTTCGTCAGTATCGCCGCGCATATGTTTGAGGTAGTGGCGAACGGCCGAGTCTATGTAGCAGTGCGTGGGTATGCCACGCTCCCAGTTGCGTTCACCGTACTTAGTGGCGCCGTCTTCAAAGTGGCGGGACAGCTCCAGCATGGCGGTCGCTTTGTCTTGGAATGCGTCATCCACAAAGCGGCTCGCCGCTTCGAGCAAGTTCGTCTCGTCCCCGTCTTCCATGAACGCAGCGATGTAATCAAGTGGAACATATATGCACAGCGACGCGACGATATCGAGCGGAAGCAGATCACATCTACCCTTCCCCGTCTGGATATCTCGCACGGCTCCGGAGTCGAATTCTCTGCGTTCGCCTGAGTCTAAAATTGCCATGGTTATTCCTCCTTGGTAAAAAGTTGGCGAAGTGCTTGCTCGAAGAACTCAACACAGTCAGCATTGTTAAACGTGCCAATGACAACGCACTCGTTCCCGCACTCCACCACAAGACAAGGCTTTTTTCGGTCTGGTAAACTCATTGCGCCGATAAAAACGCCGTTGTGTTGGATTCCCAATTTAGCCATCATTGCCTCCGTCCATCTTCGCGCCGCAGTTCGGGCAATAGTTCGACCCAGCCCATCGCAAAGGCTTGATGTTTTCTTCCATAGGCAAGTTATGATTTGCACAACCGCACAATGAACATTCCCAAGCACCAAGACCCCAATCCATCCCATCAGGATTATAGTTCCACTTCCCGTGCTTGACCTCAACCACATCGGCGGCTGGCTGTTCATTGATAATCCTATCAATGCTATTTTTATAATGTCCTACTATTTCTTTCAAATAGCCTTTTCCGCACCGTATACCAGTTACAATTACGGAAAGCGAGTCTATTTCTTCAGCAAGTGCACCTCGCTCGATATATTCCTTTTCAGCCATTGTCACCCTCCAAACAAATCTCCGCGAAATACGGCATTTCTTCGATGTAACCGCAGAACGCGCGCCACTCGTCCAGCTTGTGATTGCGCCGCGCATGATACATATTCAACAACACCTCATAATTGAGCGTTACGGTGCGCTTCTGATTGTATGTAGTCGGCAAAAGCTGAATGATCTGCCACCAATCGGCTTTATCATTTGTACGCAGATAATCGTCCAGCGACTCATTCAACCATGACAAGGTAGTGTTCACAAATCGCGTATAGTTTTTGATTGACAGATGCTCAATCGAAAAATCATCCAGCTCGAACGGCTTCTTATGGATGGTGTGCATCGTACTGCACGAATTGGCAACCGTCCCGACCTTGTAGGTGTCAAACTCTTTCCACCAATACAGCGGCGCGGTGATATCCATGCTCACCATGATCTGCCGCAGGAATTTGCGGTGGTCGCTCCCGGCACGGCACAGCTTGCGCATGAGCGCGAGATCAGCTTCGCCGATGATGTATTCATGCGTCCCTCGCTCCGCCTTAGACGAGTACCCGGTGAATTTCCATTCGCTGTCGGATTTTTCCCACGAATTAAGTGGGTTCCTCATGCCGCGAATCGCACCCTCCCAGTTGAATACCTCGATGTGTTCTACCTTAATCATGATCGGTTTCCTCCTTGCTCGTTGTAAGTTCGTATACCCTTGTGCAGGTGAATGGTGTGCGGTGCGGACATTCTTCTCTGGTTTCGCAGTCATCGCAGATTCGGTCGCGCAACCAGTCGATAACGCACTCCGTGACAAATTCGCTCTCGCCGATATCACGGCAATATCGGCGGCAGATTTCCATGCAAGAAGAGTGAGCTTTCGTTTCAAAGAAGTCTCCGTCAACCATTCCGCTCTGCCGTTCGTATTTTTCGCCGACGTTGATTTCGCCGTCGCATAGGTCGCAGATATGCTTTTTCCGTGCAGTCGGGGTTGTTTGGGTGAGAAATTCAATCATAGTGTTTTCTCCTTTACATACCGAAATACGCACCGCTTACAAACGCGAAACCAACGCCTTGAATCAGAAAAGATAATTGATCAAACACATTGAGACCATCAAAAAACAGTGAAAGTCCCAATGATACCGTGGAAATAAGACTTAGCACCATATAGGTAATCCAAGCGAATTTTTTAAAATTTCTCATTCTGCTGCCCTCCTGTTCCATGCCTCGATTGCTTCTTCTCTTGTGTCATATATCCAAACGCCCATAACGCCTTCGCCACTGTGCATTGCTATCGGACATTTTTCACTTGTGTCATCGTCTATGTCGTGATATAGCTGATACCCAAGTCCACTCCACGGTTCATTTCCGTAGTCATCGCTGTGTGTATTGCCTTCATCGTCACAAACAACTATGCGTATTTCACTCCCGCAAAACGGGCAAGGCTTCAATTCATCCATTGCTGTTTTCCTCCGTCATTTCTTTTACAAGCTTGTCGATTTTCGCCATCATTGAGTCTATAACTCTGCCTCTTATCAATGCAGGCTCGTCAACTATATCTTTCATCCTCTCCGCAAACTCTTTGATGGCTTCGGATTTTGAGTATTTCACATCGTCTTTAAGGTTTACTATCTGACTATAAAGGTCATACTGTTTCTTTCCCAGCTTTTCAACTTTGCTCTGCAACCTCTCAATCTCTGCCTTTTGGCGGTCACACTCTCTCGACAAAGCACTCCATTCATCGCACAAATGCTCGTTTGTTTCTTTTTCGCATCGGATTACGTCCTGTAAGTCTGCGATCTCTGCCTTATAGCGTCCGATAAGATCAAGAGCGTTACGGCTGATAACTCCGGCGCAATAGTGTACCCGTCCGTCATAAAAAGCGCAATCCCTTTTGCAATCACCGATAGCTTCGGAAGCTATGGCTTCCAACGTCTTCATGATATCGTTGTCAGTCATGATCTGTTTTCTCGCTCCTTTTCAGCATATCCCGCAAGGCCTGCTCGAAGAGGTCCACACGGTCTGCGTCGATGAAGGAGCCGAGGACTACGCACTGATTGCCGCGCTCGACCACGATGCAAGGCTTTTTGCGGTCTGGGAAACTCCTCGCGCCGACGAAAACGCCGTTGTTTTCGATTCCTACTTTAGCCATGGTTATTCTCCCTTCGTTCTCCGTAGCTGCAAAAATCGTCAAATTCCACTTCTGGATTCCCTCTCCAACAAGTGCAAAACAGTCTCGGATTCCCGATGATATCGAGAATCATTTCCGCTCTTGCACAGTCCATGCACCTGACCACATGAACAGCGTCAGTTGCAGAATCGTCAAGTGATTTGTGTATCTTGTTCCTTAAAACGTCACTCACACCATACGTTTTGAAAATGTATTGCAGTTTTTTCTTCACTTTCTGCTTATCAACATAAGACGCAACGCTACGTTCGTTATATTCCTTTTTAGCCATGATCCTGCTCCTTCCTTGCCCCAAAACTGCAAAAATCAGTTTCAAACCTCAAACTATACTCTTCTGTCAAAAACTTATAACGAGTACATATGCCGTAATTATCATTCTTTTGTAGACCTGCAAGATATTTAGGTTCATAAAGAATACAATCCTTGCACCGCACCACCTCAACCACATCGGCGGCTGGGGCATCTTCTGCAAAGAACTCGCAAACGCAGTGACCGAATTTATCCATTACACTGATAATCCCGCCGCCAAAGCAAAGCCCGTAACCAGTGTTATCACTTGCATTTATGGTATAACTTCCGTTTGCATCAATCATCCGCTTTTCAGCCATTGTCAGCCCTCCTGTTCAAAACGTGACTATGCCGTTTATTTTGCAAAAAGTTTCCCACCTGCAAATAACTTTTCCACATTCTTGACAGTACACATTGCTCTTTTCTTTGATCTTTTCTGCGTTATCATACATTTCGCCGTTATAGCCCTGTGAACCATCAAAATTTATGTTGCGCGGCACATTGATTAAATCCATTTTGACGTACACGCCCCAATTAGAGCCGCAATGCGGGCATTTATCAATCTGCTTCTTCATGGTTTACTCCTTCCTGCCACAAAGCGGACACCATTTGGGATATTTCTTTATCGGAAATTCACGCTTTGAGTTAATGAATCCGATAAAACCGGGCATTTTACTAATGCGATGAGTATCAAAATACTGCACGATGTATTCTTGGTCTGGATGCTCGCAATAAACGGATGATGTAGTGTTCCCGTATTTTGTGAGTATCTTTTTGTGCGGACATTCTTTGCAAGTCATTTCTGCTCCTCCCTCATTACCAGTTGGTTCATGTCCGGCGCAAACTCATGGCGGACCGTCGTTTCGGTATACTCCAATACAATGCTGACCTTCATCGGCATCTTCTCGGGCAACGCCACATGCCGCAGTTCGTTAGCGATGATAGATGCAATCATAGTCCATGCCTTACCCATTTCCGTCCCTCCCTTCATATTCGATGCCATATTCCCTCAGCCGCTTTCGCAACGCGGTCATTGCAAATGCGTGGTCGTATCGGTCGCAGGCGTCCCGCAGCGTCTTTTCCACCGCCGCAATAAATCGCGGGATTCGTGTTGCCCGTGCGCCGTAACCCCAGCCGAATTCCTCCACCAGCGCGAGGACGGCGGAAATAATCACAATGTCGGTGGTGTAACTGTCGTAATCGCGGAACAGCTCCCGCGCACGTTCTTCAGCGGCAGCCTCAATCGCCTGTTGTTTCGCCTGTTTCAAAGCAAATTTGTACGGCAATCTCACATTCATTTTTTAGTCCCTCCATAAACTATATTGATTGCATCGTCAACGCTGTATGCGACTCCTCCGCCGCATCCGTATCTCTCTCGCATTACACGGAGAAAATTCATCTGCTCCTCGCTGGGCTTGTTCGGGTGGACTTTCACCTCTATGTAATGCGTGCATCCATCCTTGACAGCAGACAAATCGCTTCGACCGTTGACCGCACCTGTTGTAAAATACGGGATCTTATCGAGAACCTCCCGAAGAGATGGGCAAGCTTTTTTTATTGCATCCATCATTTTTGCGTTGATCAAATATCCACTGCCAACATTTATTCGCTCGGTGAAAAAACCCCGCTTCGACAGCTCCAGCCGAATGCTGTTTTGCAGATCGTGCTCTGTCATGAGCAGAACCTCCTCACCAAGTGCCGATATTTCAGCGGAAGAATGCCCATCTCGTTTGCCCTGCGGACAGCCCACATGAATTGATACCCCCTCGCATCGGCAAACTCGCGCAGCTCATCGAATGTGCGGCATTTTGCGTATGCTTCGTAAGGCAGCTTGCGAAGTTTCCGCCGCTCAATCTCCGCCGCATCAATTTCCACAATGTCGCCATCAACCGTCTCCAGATATTTGCGCTCCTCCGGTCGGAATTCATATCCGCACATCGGACACACCGCCGACGTTGCCGGAATAACACTGTAGCACATCGGGCACTCCCGAATAAGGATGGAGTTCTTCGCCTTTGCCTTTTTCTCTGCGCTCAAAGACCACTCCCGAGGATCATCCGGGAGTCCATGCTCAAAAACATTGCCCACATGGTCGATGATAAGCGCGGTCTTCCCCGCTTTGAAACGCATCGACCGCATCGACTGCTGAATGAACAGCGACAACGACTTTGTGGGCCGCAGGAGCACTACACAAGCGCAGTCGGGTACATCGAACCCCTCGCCAAATAGATCAACATTGCACAGCACCTTGATCTCCCCTCGCCTAAATCTCTCCACTGCCGTCTCTCGATCATTCGGTGGCGTTTCTCCGTCCAGGTGAGCAGATGTATACCCAGCTGCTCTAAACGCCTTAGCGGTCTCCTGCGAGGCTTTGACAGATGCACAGTAAATAATCGTCTGCGCTCCATCC
Organism: Clostridia bacterium; assembly: GCA_017407835.1. Lineage (GTDB taxonomy): Bacteria > Bacillota > Clostridia > Oscillospirales > CAG-272 > SIG693. The sequence continues at coordinate 80,021 of JAFQVV010000037.1, read as the reverse complement.
GCGAATTTGCGGTAAGTTTCAACCGTGTCCCCGTAAATGGCGTTTTTTTCCATCAGCCCATGCACCTCAGATGCAATGTACTCCCCTGCCCTCACGTGCAGCTGTGATGTGTCCGCCAGCTTATAGGAGTAGTACTTGTACGGGGCAAGGTAGCCGTTCTCGATGAGCCATTTTGTCGAAACAGAAGTGATGAGATCGTCAAACACCTCGCCAAGACCTCCGTCGCCCAAGCGGATCGGCGTCGCTGTAAACCCAACCCTCGGCACATCGGAGAAATAATCGTAAATTCGACGATAGCTTGATGCAAGTGCGTGATGACACTCGTCCGTAATAATTAGATCAGGTTTCGCCAGCTTATCCAACCGTCTTGTTGCCGTCTGTACCATCTGGATATCGGTCATCCCCATATCCACACCGCACCGGGAGAAAGTTGCCGCAATCTGTGCACACAGCTCCCGCCGATGCACGATGAACAACACCCTGTTTCCCTTCGCATTGGCGAGCCTGGCAATTTCTGCCTCAACAACGGACTTTCCGCCGCCGCACCCCAGCACAGCACACACAGAATGGTTGTTTTTTTTCATACTGGCACGAATGTTGTGCACCAAATCCGCCTGATATGGTCTCAAATTCATCAAAATTCCCCCTTCCAGGTAAGACTCTTACATTTTGACCAACATACCGACCCCCGAAAAACCTTTGTACTGCTTGGTTTTTTTAGAGTGTCTTACCTTCTTACCTAAAACCCGAGAGGATTAATGCTTATATACGTTAATTTAAATTTCAAATTCATTTAACGTATATATATATTTCTCTTGTAAGACAGGTAAGACTGTAAGACCTTAAGCAATTTTTCCTTGTATTGCTTGGTCTTTTCGGTCTTACCTCTGTCTTACATTCTCAACTTAAGGTAAGACATACATAGTTCGCCTTTACGCCACATACCTTTGTGTTGTGGGAAAACTTGCCCCTGGAGTTAAGCCGAATGTACTCCTTTCGTGCCCATTCTCCCTTCACGCTGTCGAAGTTGAACATGTTGTCCTCCAGCAGTCGGCACAAGACGGTTTTATTGAACAGAACCTCCTCGCCCATGCTGATTCGCCCCCAAATTTCACCCTTCGGCGTGTTCTGTTCGTCTACAAACTTACCGGCATTTTCTGCGATTGCATCCAAAATAAACGTGTGCGCACGCTCGGCAATCGATACCTCGTCCGACGTTTTAAGAAACGGAAGCATCTCCTGCGGAGCGAGAACGGGGATATGAAATATTTCCGTCGCCGCAAGGCAATCAGCCATCCACACAAGGGCGGCAGATTGCGCCTTTTTTTCGGTGGTGTCCGGCGCGATTTCCAACATCTTTGCAAACGCCTGAGCATAGATTTTACCAAGATCATTTCCGTATTTGTTCAGGATAGCAATCCATTCTCGCCCGATATGCCCATGGTTTTTTGATACAAACTCTACAATCTCGTTTCCAGGCTTACAAATAATCTTCTCGTCGGTACATTGCGTTTCCATTACTCGATTGATCACACCGCCGCCAGACGATTGCTTGGTCAAAGGATCTTCTCCCGTGAACAAGAATGAACAGCACCATGTTTTCAGTTCGTCAACCTTGTTGTATGTCATGCGACCGCGGTCAACGCCCTCAGTAAGATTCATCACAAGTGAATCGTATGTAGCACCTTGCTTCTTGATCGTTTGAAGCTCATCCGCACCAAAAGGAATAGAGTTCAAAAAACCCGCTATGCTCATAATGTTGTTCATTGTCTTGTTCATTGTCTGCGTCAGCTTTCCAATCAGCGGATCCCCCCACACAGACATGGCACACACGGTAGCAACCGACTTGCCTGAGCCCGTTCCGCCCCACAGATGCCATATGAACGGTAGCGCATTCACCCGCGAGATCACTGGCGATGCAAGCGATGCGGCCATAGTCAACCGAAACAGAATGTTGTAATTAAGCAAAGGTATCATGTATTCCACCCACTTGTCACGGGCCCCTGCCGATTTAACGCTCCCGAAAATCTGCCAGTATTGCCGCTCATTGTCCAGGCGGACAACATCGGAATAGGGGATAAACTGATCTTCGTACCACCCAAGCTTGGATGTCGCCGTAATTCGCGGAAGCTCGTTGAGTGCGATCACATCGGAGATGTACCGCACCAGAAGCTTGGCGTTCTCGCTCGTCACCTCCACGCCCGCGTTAGCCAGCTCCACAATCCGCGTAGAGCTTGCTACAGTCAATCTGTCCACGGTGATGTATCTCCACTCACCCCTCACCGCAAACGCGAGCCTTATTCGCTCTGTGGCAGTGTCAGCGTTGGACAGAAGCTCGACAGGCATGATGGGCATCGAACAGGCGTACTTGAATTCATAATCATCCCCGCTTCGGGTGACAAACGCCGATCTCACCCCGAGATCGTCACAGTCCCAGTCCCCGCACACGAGTTGCACTGGCTGATCGGTAAACTTCGTTTTCTTTCCCTTCGCGGGACCCCTGTTTCGCTTCGCCCTCTCTTGCACCGCGGCTTTGAGAGATGCGTCATAGGCGCGGGATTGCCCGAATTTTCGTGCAAGATTTTTTACATCCACTTTGAGATTTTGTCTCGTGGTGGAATCTTCCACGTCGAGGATGTAAAACATGGTTTCCACCTTGCATATGTTATCCGCGTTAAGTGACGCGAGGAATTCTTCGTGCAATTTCTCTCACCTCTTTTGTTGGGAATTCATCATAATTATCCACTACATAATCCAAATAATGACAGTCTGCTTGGTTTTTGCCAGTTTGGTCGAAACGGTTGACATAAAGGCACCGCCGCTTTGCGCATATCTGCCGCAACAGATCAGCCCTCTCTGCAGCATCCAACTTTTTCTCCCGCTGTGCTTCGCGCCACCGCGCATCTGCCGCAGGGTCGCGCAGGGCACTTGTCGCACCGGTGGAAAAATCCGAATCCAGCTTCTCCGCCGCTTCTTTGTTTGTCAGCCCGAAGAGCCGGGCGACGAAGTTGATCACATCGCCGCCGGCGCCGCAGCCGAAGCAGTAGAAGCCGTCTTTGTACAGCTTCATTGAAGGGGTTTTCTCGCGGTGAAACGGGCACATAGCCACATTGCCGCGGTGGATGTCGATGCCATATCGCACAGCGACATCCCTCATCGACACCCTTGATTTAATCTTCGCAAAATCGATCATCAGAACGGAAGATCCTCATCCGTATCAACCTCTTCCATCTGCGGGACGTTGTACGCATCAGGAACGTATGCTCCGCCCTGCTCGTTCTTTCCATCGACAAAATGTACTTCGTCCGCCACGATCTCGGTCGCATATCTATTGCCGCCGTCCTTGTCCTGCCACTTACGCACCTGCAAACTGCCGACCACACAAATGGAGCTCCCCTTGCGGAAATACTTACTCACAAAATCAGCCGTACCGCGCCATGCGACGACATTGAGAAAATCGGTCACGGGCTCCTTGTCCTTGCCAACCTTGCGATTTACCGCTACAGAAAAACTAACCACAGATACGCCGTTTGGCGTAGTCTTCAGCTCAGGATCGGCGGTCAGCCTGCCTCCGACGATCACCTTATTCAGATTAAAATTTGCCATGTTTTACTCCCCCTCTTTCTTCGGGTTATCGTTCTTCCAGCATTCGGGGCACAGGCCCCCCAGCGTCTCTGCTACTTCCTTCGCGGATAGCACTCTGCCATCCTTGCCCTTCTTGGGCTTGATCTCGCCGCCGCACTTCGTACATAAGATAGCGGGCTCTTGTGATTGCTTCGCGGGATCTGGCGATTTCGGTGCCTTGTCATGATACTCGCCGTCGGGATCGGGCGCGGTTTCTTCGGTGGGAATGCAGAGCAACTGAAAACAAGCATACTTGAAAGCAATCGACATCGCCTTGGATGTAGACTTGTCGGCAGAGTCCATTCCCTCGCCGCAAACAACGCAGGAGACAAAAGATCCGTCCGCAGCATAGAAAACATATTCCACCGTGACCACGGTGTAGGTCATTGCGCTGCCGCTCTTGGTCACCCGCTCCTCACGCTTAACGTCAAGCACTTTTGGCGTGCAAAAAATGCAAAATTCCGAAAAAATCGGCTGAAGGGCGTTCATTACATCGTCAACACCCCTGTACTTAAATCCCTGCTGTGCGTTTTTCTTGTCCTTGGTAATCGCGCCTGTTCGCCCCATGGCGGCGCAAATCGCTTCATGAATTTGTGCCATAGCTTCCTCCGTTTATTTAATATTCAGTGTTTCGCCTGACTCCATGCGGGCACCGTCAATCATTCCGCCGCCGGCGATAACGCGGCGAATTTCGTCCTTGTTCGGGCGGTACTTGGTGTCACACACCACATATGCTGGTGCATTCTTCATTGCCCACGCGCAGAAGGACGCTTCATTATCAATTACAACCTTGGGAGGATTCTTGCGAATCGCTACAACATTGCGGGGTGTCTCCACCTTCACCTTGTCCATCATGCGCATCGAGGCGAGGATCAGATTGCGGTATTTCTCCGCCTGCAGTGCCTTCTTCTCTGCACGCGCTTTCAACCGCTCCATCTCAGCCTTGATTGCCTCGTGCTCGGCGATCAGCCCCTTGATCTTTGTTGCCGCTCCATCAATGGCCATCTCATACTCCATGCCAAGAGCTTCGATGGTGTCCGCCGCATCATCAGCAGCAATCTCCCCCTCGTCGATCCTATCAAACAGCGATAGAAGCGCAGATTCGATTTCATACAGATACATTACTTTCTTTGTCTCCTTCTTTTTGTTAGCTCAATTGAGCCGATAATTACTTGATCAATCTCTGCCTGGGCGCCGCGAATTTTCAAAATCCTGTCCCGCCCGGCACGCCATTTTGCATATTTCTCGCACGTTGCATGGCAAGTCGAAGATCGCTCTGGGCAATTCTTCACACATGGCGCCTTATCTATGGTAATCACCACCCCTCAATAATTTTGAAATCAATGCCGAGTTCTTCCAACAGTTCCTCTAACGTCATGTCCTCCAGGCATTCCGTGTGGTACGGAGCCCCCTCAATCAAGATCGCGTCCTCTCCGTCGAAAATATCATCCCGACATTTCGTGCACCGGTCAATACGTTCTCGTGTATAATCTGCATTCGGACAGGACTGCGGACAAATCAATTGATGGCAGATATCACACACTGCGATAAGTCACCTCCCGTACAAGATCATTTTTTCGATCGCGTCGCGATAATACTTTGTACTGACCTCAAAACCATAGCTGTTTCGCCCAAGCTCTTGTGCGGCCCTCAACGTACTGCCGCTCCCTGCGCACGGATCAATCACAACATCTCCCTCATCGGTAAAGATTTCGATCAATCGTTTGAGTACTCCAACCGGCTTCTGCGTCGGGTGAATTTTGGGGATTTCCTTTCCATCCCGCTCCCATGGAAACCAATTAAAAATCATTCGTCCGCTACCGCGAATCAGCTTTCCGTCTTCGTCATATTGTCTGCCGTTGTTGAACTTCGGAAGCTTGTCCCGATAAAGGCAGAGCGCATACTCAGTCGCACCGACCACGCGCATATTGGCTTTCAGTACCTGCGCCGAATAATTCTTGCAGAAAAACAAAGGTATGTAGTGCATATAGCCGTGCCTTTTCGCGATCTCAATGATCATCGGCATCTGCTCAAACGCACAGAAAATGATCATACACGGCGCTTTGCCTCTCTCCTTCGGCTCCTTCTTAAGCATCTTCGAGCAAAAATGGAAATACTCGTTGAGATTGAAATCTCCGTCTCCGTTAAAAAACGCGGATTTTGCGTGCTTGCTCTCTCCATTCTTATTGTCTCCACCTATGTACCACATTGGATTTGATCCGTATGCCTTGTCTCCGATGTTGTAAGGGATGTCAGCGATCACCAATTGTGCACGTGGAATGCCATATCTTTTGTAGTTTTGAAAATTGTCATGATATAATTCCGTCTTTAAAGCCATCTCGCCTTACCTCCAAACCCTTCTCACGCGAAGCCCCTTGACAGACCTGCCGAAATCTGGTATAATCTCAATGTACTCATATTTGGTGCGGCGAATCTTGCGCCCCACCTCCCCGCGTCGGGCTGCCACCCTGCGCGGGTTTTTCTTTTTCCGCAGAATCTTCGGCAGCTCTGCGTTGCCCTGCCATAGATCGCTCACGTATTCAACTGCACCGCCGATACCAACGATCATAAACATGAAGGCCGAAAGCTCAGCCGCAAATAAGATCAATCCCTGCATTCTTCTTCTCCTCTCAATGCTTTTTCATCCAGTCCGAGAATCTTCAGCGCCCGCCGCATCACATCCGGCTCCGGGTTCTCTACAATCCCCAACTCAATCCCGCAATAATATCGGCGGCTCACGTTCAGCATCTCCGCCACCTTCTCTTGCGTCATTCTCCTCTCGCGTCTCGCACGTATCATTCCAATCCTCGCCAGCGGATACTGCTCCGCCACCTCGCACAGATCCATCATACCGCCGCCTCCCCTACCATGCCATACTTGCGAAGCTTGGCATACCGCCGCTCAATGTCGGCAATATCCAGCCCCCATACCTCAAAGGCAACAGACGTGTGAACCAATGTGTCATTGTAGCGCATCATGCCCCGCGCTTCCATTAGATTTCACCATCTTTACCATTTCTCATTATCTCACGGCCAACACAGACCGTCCGTTTTCTCTCCGGCGCAGCTTGCTTGTCAAGGGAACGGCGCTCCCACGCAAGAAGCTCATTCACCAGAACGCGCCCCTTGCCCAAAGAATCGCCGCAATATTGCTTCACCGACTGCACGATCCCCTGTGCTGCCGTTCTGCCGACTCCATACCGCGTCATGATATCATCATTGAGAAGATACGGTTTGCTTTCCATGCAAAAATCGACAACGACCTCTACCTCGTCAATGCCGCGCTCCTCGAGCGCCTTCGCGTGGCGGATTACCTTCTCGATATCATCCGTCCGCGCCGCTGTTAATGTGATTTTCATTACTTTTTTACCTCAATGTTTTTCCTTTCTGGTGTTCAGACAATATTTTGTATACCCACCCAGCCCGCTCAACCGATACGATCATTGGTACGCGAACACTCATCTCCGTCCCTCCTTTGTCAGCTCAAACGCATCGCCGTAGCCGTTGTATTCCGCGTGCAGATGCTCGCCGATCACAGACAGAGCCATGTCAATGCTATCCAGCGGCACAGCATGCTTGTGAAAGAGCCTTGCAATCGCTTTCAGCAGAGAGTTAAACCCTGCGATTTCGTCCCGCATCTTCGTATATTCGTGAATGCGGACGGACTTGTAGTACATTTCCATAATGTTTTTCCTTTCTGATGTTCAGACTTTATTTTTCCGCTTCTTTCAGCAGATCGTCGACGGTGCAACCGTATACCGCCGCGATTTTGCACAAGAGAACAACTCTGGGCGACCACTTGCCCATCTCCCACGCATGAATGGTGGATTGGTCAACACCAAACTTCTCCGCCGCTTCCTCTTGCGTCAAATTCGCGCGAATGCGCATTTCACGGAACGCCATGACATCACCTCCATTTCTAATAAAAATGAGATTTGCCCTTGACAAAATGAGATTTGTGTTGTATTATGTAATTGCCGATACTAATACACAACCCGATTCAAGCGGGTTCCTTTTTGCGTTTTGTCTTGGGATGTGTATATTATATCTCAATAAAATGAGGTTTGTCAATAGCAAAACTCATTTTATTTATATTTCGGCGTATTAAACAAATACGAGGTTTGAAATATGGACATTGTGCTGGAAAGAATTTTATCTTTGATTCCGAGAAAACCAAACGGAGACTTTGTTCATGGAGCAAAAAGAATTTTTGCGCAGAGCATCGGCTATAAAGGCGGGGAGATAATATCAGACTGGATAGCCGGAAGAAGCGATGCGTATTTGAAAAAAGTTTACGAAATTTCCGAAAAATATGATGTCAATGCAGACTGGCTTCTCGGAAAAACCGATAAAAAAGAAAAGCCCGTCGATTTAATCGACGAGCCGAAGAGTAAATTGGATGTAGAATTTAATGCTATCTGGGCGGATTTTTCTGAAGATCAGAAACGGGCAACGATAGAGTTTATGAAAATGTTTAACAAATGAAAACATATTATTTGATTCCAACTTGGCTTTTGCTTTTGGTGTCCGTTTTTACAAAAAACCAATTTGTGTTGGCTGCTTTATTTGCTCTTTCTGCGGTTCAATCAATTCAGCTTGTTCTATATACTAACGATGTATGGATGCTTGATAGAGTAAAACTTGTTGTTTTTTCTATATTTTCGTTTGGAACAAGTTCTTTTAACAAGAAAACAGACTGGTATGAAGAAGCAATAAAACAGGCAAACGACAACGCGATAAGTGACATCCAGCAATGCATTGATCAAATGTACACAGAAGCAGAGGAACAACGAGAATTTATTTTACAAAAAGCTTTGCATGAAGCAGAAAGAATAGCAAAAAAAGCAGAAGAAGAACGGAGAGTTTTGCTATTGGAGGCAAACAATACGGCTGCTGGCATAAAATATCGCGCTGAAGAAGAACGCAAAACTTTGCTGTTTGATGCAGACATTGAGGCAGAAAAAATAAAATGTCGAGCAGAGGAAATTATTCAAGACGAAGTTGAAAGAATAAAACGCCAATCGGAAAAAATTATTCAAAACGAAATTGAAAATAGAATGTCCGAAATTAACCATTTTAAGGTTCTTCCCATTGCTGGAACGAAAGAAAAAAGCGCCGCCTATAATTTTCTATTTCAATATGTCAGCGATATAAAAAACATTAAGGTTGACATGAATATTTTTGAAGACGATAAAGAAAACCAAAGAATGCACAATTTTATCGAGTCAAAAATGAAAGAAATAGATTTTATGAGCGGCATCGAGTTTGAAAATGAAGCAAAAATGATTTTGAAAGAAATCGGTTTTTCCAATGTAAATTTAACAAAAATGTCGGGCGATTGCGGTGCGGATATCTTAGCTGAAAAAGATTACGCGACATATGTAATTCAGTGTAAACGCTATGAAACCAAAGTGGGAAATGATGCGGTGCAGCAAGTTTACGCCGCAAAGAAATATTATGACAAGGACATCGCCGTTGTTATAACAAATTCGCATTACACAGAAGCTGCAAAAATGATGGCAGAACAAATGAGCGTTCGCCTTTGGGACAGGCAAACGCTCGAAAAGTTTTTGATAGTCATTTATCTGAAGAACATTGCAAGAAATTGATCGCTCTGTCCGCTTCGCGCGAATTGCTTTGAGAAAAGCCAGAACAAGATCCAAGCATGCAGATTGAATATTACCATCTCAGCAAGAGTCAATGCCAATCACATAAAGATCGTCAAGCAGAGTCTGTCTGTACGTTGACATGGTATAAATATTTTTTGCGCAAGACCTATGGCCGACTCTTAAAATGCTTTTTTCATTCCTTCAACCCCTCCATAAATTCAAGAACTTTACGTTTTTCATCATCACTCAGCGAGAGGAACAACGCCAACGCCTCGTCTATAGTCACTTTCTCTTCCATTTTGCTCCTCCTTTTCTTCTGGTGGAATATCGTTGTGTTATAATTATATCGCATTTCCGAAATTATTTCCATTATCGGAATCAACAAACTTTTTCGCCTTGTTTTGGGCATGATAGGCAAAGCCCTTGTCTGTCAATACCCATCGAAAAATTTTTTCAAACGCCCTCACCGCCCATACTGCATCGCAAAAGGAGGTACACCAATGCCAAGCTATGATCAGCGTGGCAAGGACAAGCTTTGGTCTGTTCGTTTCCGCGAGAAGCTGCGGGACGGCACAACGCAAAACAAACGCCTGTCCGGCTACCGCACAAAAAAAGAAGCCCAGCGGGCTTATGTCGAGTACATGGCCGAGCAGGGCAGCACCGTTGAAGATACGATAGATAACCGTTTGCTTTTCGACGATCTACTGGCCGATTACCTCGCGCACCAGCGAACGCGCATCAAGCCGTCGTCGGTCTACAGCATCGAGTCGAAGATCAACCAGCACATCGCGCCTTACTTTGCCGGGCGCATTGTCGATGAGATCACCCCGCGCGATGTCCTCGCCTGGCAGCAGTCGCTTGAAGCCTACAGCTACAAATACAAGACCGGCCTGCGTACGCAGCTGTCGTCCATCTATAAATTCGGCGAGCGATACCACGACGTCAAAAATATCATGTCCCGCGTGGAAGGTTTCCGTAACCTCGAACCGAAAAAGGAAATGCAATTTTGGACGCCGGAGGAATTTCAACGATTTATCGCCGCCGTGGATGAGCCGCTCTATGCCCTTTACTTCCGCCTGCTCTACACCACCGGTTGCCGCAAGGGCGAGTCGCTGGCACTGACCTGGGCGGATATTGATTTCGATGCGGCGAAGATCAGCATCACAAAATCGATCACCCGCAAGACCAAAGACGCACCTTATGCCGTCACCACCCCGAAGAACAACGCAAGCATCCGAAATGTCTCGATCCCGCAGACCCTCTCCGCCGATCTTCGCACGTGGCGTGAAAGCCTCGATCAACGCGCCGATGACCTGTTTGTCTTCGGCGGCGATGACCCCTTCACAGACCGCTCGCTTGACCGCCGCTTTGCCGAATGGTGCAAACAAAGCGGCGTGAAGAAGATCCGTCTGCACGATTTCCGGCACTCCTGCGCCTCGGTGCTCATCGCCTCCGGTGTCTCCATCGTCGCCGTCTCCCGCCACCTCGGACACTCGAATATTGAGCAAACGCTGAATACCTACAGTCATATGATGCCCTCCGATGCAGACAAAATGCGCGATGCATTTTCTGGGTTTTGATGGGGTGAATTTGGGTACGCATTTGGGTACACTTATTTGGATTTAGTATGATTTTATGCGCATTTAAGGTGATTTTTTCGTTTTTGTGGGGCGTAAAGGCTGATTTTTGCGTGAAATTTCACACATGAGCAAATCTCTCCTTCTCCGCCAGATAAGAACCATAATTTTGATACAATCGTATCGAGTTATGGTTCTTGTTTTTTCTCATAAGAGAGCAAAAGAGGTGCATCCGCTTCCGGCTTGAACTGCCGTTTAGTGAAGATTTTCGATACGGAAAAAAGGCAGGAACATCCTCGCCGCTGCAATAATTTGGGCGGCGGAGATGTTCCTTTGGAATTTAGTGTTATTTATTTTTTCGAAGGCTTTGTTTTTTAGCAATCATTAAAAAACTTAAAGTGCTTTTTCCTTTTCAAGTAGCTGCAGTAATTCTCGTCCCGCTTTGCTCAACTTCAGTACATCAGCAACTTTGTGGATATCCGGATCGGGATATTCAAATTCCGCACTCCACTCCGCTTCATCAATTCGTTCACAAAAGCGCAAGACCATGATCTTCCCCATGACAGCCTTGCATTTGACTTCTTGCTCAAGGCACTTTTCGATAATTGCTTCATATCTGCGCAGAGCATTATCCGTCATCTCGTTCAGAAACTCTACGCTTCCGCTGCTGTCAGCTTTTTGATATTCTTCCAAAGCAAGCCGGTACTCAGCATACGCAAGCCACTCCATATATCGGTAATCATCAGGAAAATCAATCAATGCTGCCCTTGCCCATGCGTAGTTCAGTTGGGTTACTTCACAGTCATAATACTTCTGCATTGCTCTATCGTATTTTTCGCGTTCTGTATCTGTATCTTCCGAATTCAATCCAAGCAGTTCATCAGCGGATACATGGAGAATTTTTGTAAGCGGTCCGATTAGCGCAAGGTCAGGTGTTGTCAGACCACACTCCCATTTACTGACCGATTTGTTCGTGATACAGAGATAATCCGCCAGTTTTTCCTGCGTAAGACCATTTTGCTTCCGAAGTTCTTTGATTCTTTGTCCAATATTCTGCATAGATTTTCTCCCGCATCAATAATAAGCTGTGCACCGCTTCTGTATATAGTATAACATAGTACCAACGCACTTACAACACCTTCTCTGCCGAGTTAAACTCTCGCAGGGAGAGAGTTTCGTTATAAATACAGTTCTGCATAATTGCCGCACCTCAACCGACTACCTTTGGGGGCTGCCGACAAACGAAATCCCGATTTGCGAGGGCACTTTGTGTCACACGATGCGCACAATGACAAAAGCAGGTGGATTTCTCCACCTGCTTTTGCCATCCATACGGTTGACCTATAGCAAACCGCCCTTCCGCAGATCAATACGCATCAACGGCAAACACACGGGCATCGCTGCAGCCGTTGGTTTTTTGTATGATGCACTCGACTCGATCGACCTCAACCTCATCAAACCGCAAAATATTCAACCGCTGAACATTGCCCGAAACACTGCGTTCGGCCACAAGCGCGTTGTTTCTCCACAGGCGTACGCAATAGTCCCGCACAAGCTCGGGTGGGACTCCCACGCGCTGTTGGGCGCGGCGCTTATTGGAGAGAGTAATTTTGATGGGATAGGCAAAATTGGAGTCGAAGGTAAGCCGCAGCTCGGAAATGCGCACCCCGCGATCCACCGTCAGTGTCAGGCACTCCCCGTCGGCGGATATGCCATCCGACACCCAACAGTTGGATGCGTTCCCCACACTGCGGGAGATACCGTTGATCACCCATGCTGGTGAATGTCCCTCCTTCGTCGAGGTAGCCGTTACCGATGCACCCGACAGCAGACTTCCCCTATCCGAAGTACTCGGCAGATAACAGTCATCGCGCACCAACGCTCTGCGCAAATCCCGCACATACGGCAGCAGACCGCGCGGCGAGATGCCTCTCTGCACACACATTGCCGCTGCCGTGCCGACAGCCTGTCCGCCAATGGCACAGGTCCCCATGACACGCGCACTGGAAATGCCCATTTTGGTCGCGCTGATGATTTTTCCCGCCATCATCAAATTGCTGACATTGCGTGAATAGTAACAGCGATACGGAATCTCATACGCACCGTCAAAACAGCGAATCATCGACGGGTTGCGGTCAAAGTCATACAAGCCGTTCGGCGTATGTACATCCATCGCCCAGCCGCCGTATGCCACCCCGTCATCAAAGCACCGATTCTCCAGAATATCGTTCTCGGTCAGAATGTAGTCGCCCAGCACGCGACGACCTTCCCGCATACCCGGCAGGATGCCGATCCACTCCAGATCAAAGTTTTCCGCCCCGTGATCACCACCGTTTTTGATGTGATCCCACACACCCCAGACACAGGACATCAATTCATCTCGCACATCCTCATACTCGGAGAAGAAATCCTCGGTATGTCCGCACAACTCAATCCACCAGTAGCCGTAATCGATCGATGATGTGCTGAATGCCGTCATGCGCGTATAGTCGGATGTATCCCCCACTGCGACCGTAAACCCGCTTGAATGGGGGCGATATTTCAGCTCTTCTTCGGTGAAATGCCGCGCGAAGGCGGGGGGAGAAAAGTGGACGGGATGACCGCGGTCGACCGCCTTCAGGAGCAGTGTGTTCCCCATCCGATCGGCTGTCGGCTCGGCGGGCGCATCGGGTTCGCCGAATGCATCATGCCCCTCGCTGCCCACCGTATATTCTGCACCCGCATAAAAAGCGAGAGAGCCGATTCCGCTGCAATCGATAAAAATCTCGGCAGTAAAATGCAGCGTCATCTCGGTTGTCAGCTGGCGGCAATGAATCTCGGTAATCCTGTCCCCGTCCTTCCTACAGCCAATCATTGTGGTGTTCAGATAAAAATCAAGATTTTCCTGCGCACGAATTGCTTCATAAAGTGTCATGTCCCAGATGGAAAAATTGTACGCATCGTTTCGGCTTTTATTGGCAAGCAGAAGTTCGTGGAGAATTCCTCCTTCTTCAAGCTCCGGTTTCTTCTGGTTTTCACTTGCCCCGCAAACATGCATCCGAATCTCCGAAGAGGCGTTTCCGCCAAACATCGGACGATCCTGAACAATCGCCGTTCTGGCACCATGACGTGCCGCAGCAAGCGCGGCACAAACACCCGACAGCCCTCCGCCGACCACAACAACATCATACGAAGCGGATTTTTCGCGAATCGGGGGTTCGATTTTGGAATAAGTCAAATTTGTATTCATGTGATTATTATACCATACTACAGGCGAGTTTGTCCCTCTTTTTTTCAAATTTTTTTGTTTTTTCGGCAATCTCCATCGGGGTTGCCATTTTCGTGATTTTGTAGTATAATTTTAAGCAGAAACAGACCATCATCCGCCGCCCGCGGGGAAAGGAGCATCATGGCAACGCATCGCAAAGCATATCTGGAAATCACCAACCGCTGTAACCTCAACTGCGCCTTCTGCCCCGGAACCGACCGACCACCCCGCAGCCTTGACGAGGGAGAATTTACACGGCTTGCAGAACGGCTCGCGCCGTGGGCGGAGTATCTGTATTACCATCTGATGGGCGAGCCGACCGCACATCCGCTGCTCCCTCGCTTCATCGAAATTGCCGCATCGCTGGGGCTCAAGTCAATCATCACAACAAACGGCACTCTGCTCTCTTCCCGGGGTGACGCGATCATCGCCGCCCTTCCCCACAAGATCAGCATCTCGCTCCACGCCTTTGAGGCAAATGCAGCCGAGATCAATTTCGCGCAATATCTGGACAGCTGCCTTGCCTTTGCCAGCTCGGCTGCCCAAGCCGGCATCATTGTCGTCCTGCGGCTCTGGAATCTGGACGGCAGGGCCGAGGGTGCGCTTCATGAGAAAAACGAGCAGATCCTCGCAGCCCTGCACACCGCATTCCCCGCCGAATGGACACAGATCCGCTCGGGAGAGCGGCTATGCGATGGCGTATTCCTGGAATGGGGGGAGAAATTTGACTGGCCCGATTTGACCGGAACTTGCTTCGGCGAGACGGGCTTCTGCTATGCACTGCGCGATCAGATCGGCGTACTGTGCGACGGCACCCTTGTTCCCTGCTGCCTTGACCGAAACGGCGCTCTTGCCCTGGGCAATCTGTTTGAACAGCCCTTAACCGACATTCTGTCCTCCCCCCGTGCGCGCGCGATTTATGACAGCTTCACCCGACACATCTGTTCCGAACCCCTTTGTCAGCACTGCATGCGCGCACAGTATTATCGCTGATCTTCTGCCCCCAAAATCCCATCCGCACCGGCGCATCGGAGGAAAACATATGCAAGAAAATACAAAAACAAGGCAGGACAAGAGATGAAAAAACTTCTCATCACAGGCTTCACCCCCTTTGGCGGTGAGCAGATCAATCCCTCGTGGGAAGCCGTTTCGCGTCTGCCCGACCGAGTGGGCGATTTCGCCCTGACGCGTATGCGCATCCCCGTCACCTTCGGGGAAGCCGCAGCCCAAGTCATCGCCGCCGCTCGCTCGATGACCCCCGATGTCATTATCTCGGTCGGGCAGGCGGCAGGCCGTTCGGCTGTCACCCCCGAATTTGTGGCCATCAATCTGCGCCACGCCAACATCCCCGACAACGCGGGCAACCGCCCCCTCGATCTCCCCGTGATTGCGGGCGGTCCCGCCGCTTACTTCTCCACCCTGCCCGTCCGCCGTATGGTGGGAGCCATCTCAGCCGCAGGGATTGCCGCCGCTCCATCCTACAGCGCCGGCACCTTTGTCTGCAATGATGTTTTTTATACGCTCTCGGCACACTTTGCGGGGAGCGAAACACAGGTTGGATTTATTCACATCCCCTATCTGCCCGAACAGGCGCGGGGAGAGAAGCCTTCTCTGCCGCTGGCTTCAATGTGTACCGCGCTCTGTGCCGCCATCGAAGCGATCGATTCCGTATGATCACAGACACACCAACACGCCCCTCTCCTGCGTTTTTTGTCCTCGGCCCTGATCGAATATCCCGCGAAAAGCCGACGCTGTGTGAAAAATTCATACGGTTTTTCTGATTTTTCCAAAAGATTTCGGCACATGCATTGACAGGCCTTCAAACTTAACGTATAATAAATACGATTGCCGTTTACGGCGGCAAAAAAGCATTCTTTGCCAAAGGAGCACGCTTTGATATGATGACACTTTCCACCTCAACGGGACTGATGAACGCTGTACCCGGTCAGAACCGTTTTTATACCATTGAAGAAAGTCTCACCGCGCTGAAAACGGCAGGATTTGACGTGGCGGACGGCAATCTCTGGGCGCTCGGTGCCCGCAACCGTCCGATCAGTGCGGACAACTGGCGCGAATGGGCGGAAGACGCCCGTGCCATCGCCGACCGTCTCGGCATCACCTTCCGTCAAACGCACGGACAGACGCTGGGCGGCGGTCAGTGGGATGATCCCAATTACACCGAAGCAGAGTTTGTCTGGGCGATAAACTACCGCTGCATCGAGGTCACAAAAATCCTCGGTGCCGATTGGATGGTCATGCACCCCTTCAACCTGCCCCACGATCCCCTCTACAACCGCAAGAAGGCAAGAGAGGCAAATCTGCGCTACCTTGCCCCCTTCATTGAAGCGGCAAAAAAGGTCGGCATCGGTATCGCGGTCGAGAATATGGTTGACTTCGGCGGCCGCCGACGCCGTTACTGCGGCGGCGATCCCGAAGAGCTGATTGAGCTGATTGACACCATCAACGATCCCGATGTCGGAATGTGCGTCGATACAGGTCACGCCCATGTCAGCGGCATCCACGTCGGGGAATTTATCCGCATGGCAGGCAGCCGGATCAAGGCAACCCATATTGATGACAACAACCGCGACGGGGATACGCATCTCCCCCCCTTCATGGGATCGATCGACTGGGCAGATACCATGCGCGCATTCGCCGACATCGGCTACAGCGGCGACTTTTCGTTTGAAATCGGCTCGTACCGTTTCCCCAACGAATTTCGTCCCGCATGGTGCAGCTTTGTACACAGTCTCGGCGAGCAGCTGCTCTCGATGGCGAAATAATCCCTGCACAAAACAGGATAGAGGGTACCGCGCAAATTGCGCGGTACCCTCTCTTATGTTATTCGGCAACAAAGATAAACGGATACACGTCCTGTCCGCCCTCGACGGTGTAGAATTCAACATCGGGGTAGTATTCGGCCGCCCACGCGGTCAGTGCATCAATCTCCTCTGCCGTCGTCTCTCGGCCGACAAAGGTGGTAATCAAATACAGATTTTCCATGCCCATCTTCTCAAGCAAGGACTTTGCGGCTGTAAGCTTATCGGTGGAGGAGACCATCATCTCCTTGCCCACAAAACCGATATAATCGCCGCATTCGATGTGCACTCCGCTCAAATCAGCATTTCGGACAGCCGTTGAAATAAATCCGGTTGATACCATGGTCATTGCCTCGCACAGCGTTGCCTCGATCTGCTCGGGATCACCCGAGGTGAAATTCAGCGAAGAAATCGCCGCATACCCCTGACCGAGATCCTTGCTCTCAATCACGCGGACCGTTCCGCGATCGTAGAGCTGTGCCGCCTGCTTGGCCGCCATAATAATGTTGCTGTTATTGGGAAAAACGAAAATGTTCGCCGCATTCACCCGATCAAAGGCGGCAAGAAAATCCTGCGCCGAGGGGTTCTGCGTCTGTCCGCCCGACACCACTTCGTCAACGCCGAGCTGGTGGAAGAGCGCTTTGATTCCCTCCCCCGAGGCAACCGCCACCGTGCCGAAGTCCTTGACTTCCTTCGCGGCGGGCGATTCCTGCATAGCGGGCAGATCTGCCGTCACCGTATGGCTGTGCTGTACGCTCATGTTCTCGATCTTCACCGACAGGAATTCCCCATACGCACGGCAGAATTCCATCACCTTCTCGGGTGTCATGGTGTGCACGTGCAGCTTGACAATGCTGTCGGTCTTGAAGGCAACAATCGAATCGCCCAATGTCTTGAGATAATCAATGATGACATTGACATCAAACGCATCCACATCGGTCTTGCTGTGCAAAAGCTGCAGCAAAAGTTCGGTGCAATAACCGTATGTCATTTCACTGTCCGGGCCGAAGGAGGAAAAATCCACCTCGGGCGGCTGGAGCTGTATAATGCGGCTGCTGCCCTCGATCTCCTCGCCGATCAGAATTTTATAAAAGCCCTGCATGATATAGAACAATCCCGCGCCGCCGCTGTCAACCACACCGGCTTCTTTGAGTGCCGCGAGCAGATCGGGTGTGCGCTGCAGGGAGTTATACATCTCCTTGATCAAATCCGAGAAAAGCGTGATTATCGTCGATTTATCGTTAATCCGAGAGACGGCATACTGCACTGCCTCGCGGGCCACCGTCAAAATCGTTCCCTCAGTGGGGGTAATCACCGAGGCATACGCCTGCTTGACACCCTCTTCCATGGCGGCACCCACCGCCCGTGCATCGGCACGGCGATGCTTGGCAAAGCCCCGCGTCAACCCCGCAAAAAACTGCGAGAGAATCACACCCGAATTGCCCCGTGCCCCCAGCAGCATACCCTGAGAGAGCTTCTGCGCCACATCGGCCAAGTTGTTGGTCTGCACGCGGTCAATCGCAGCAACGCCCCCCTCGATGGTCATACGCATATTGTCCCCCGTGTCACCGTCGGGAACCGGGAAAACATTGAGATTGTTTACTTCATCGGCATTTGAACGCAGCTGTGCAGCCCCGCCCCGCACCATATTGGCAAATATCTCACCGTCAAGAAATTTATCTCGGTCATAATCAGCCTCTGTTTCAGCTGCCTGTTTGTCCAGAATATCCATTTGTTTCATAGCCGTCCCCTTCTGTTTCGGATAGAAATAGATCAAGCGCGCGGATTCCCCACACGCAGATCAGTCCTCTCGGCAATCTCCCCAGAAGAAGAGCGCTACAGTCCCGGGACCGGTGTGACTGCCGATGGTTGTGCCGATGCTGTTAATGAGCACCTTGCCGCACAAGTTGGGGAATGCTGCCTCGACCAAATCGGCCACTGCACGGGCATCATCATAGCAGGCCGAATGGCTGATATAACACTTGCCCGCATAGGCAAGACTATCCTGCGCATGCTCCTTCATCATCTCGGCAATACGGTTGATGACACGCTTCTTGGGACGAATCTTTTCACGGGGGATGAGATGTCCCTCATAATCCATATTCAGCAGGGGACAGATGCCCAGCATACCACCGATTGCACCTGCTGTCTTGGAGACACGGCCGCCCTTGACAAAGAAGGTCAGATCGGAGGAGAAGAACCAGTGGTGCATCATCAGGCGGTTTTCTTCTGCCCATGCTGCCAGCTCTTCTGCCGTCATACCCGCGTCACGCAGATCCGCCAACTTATCCATCAGCAGACCGTAGCCCGAGGAAGCGGCGAGCGAGTCAACAATATATATCTTGCGATCGGGATATTTTTCCGACAGAATTTCCACAGCAGCACGCGCCGACATATGCGTCCCCGACAGCCCCGAGGAAAGTGTCACGTGCACAATATCCTTGCCCTCAGCCAAAAACTGTTCAAAATATTGAGCATATTCCCCCGCACTGACCTGCGAGGTTTTTGTATCGACGCCATTCTGCATGGCTGCGTAAAAATCATCGAAAGACATGGATTTTCCAAGGTCGTCGGTATACTCCGCCCCGTCCATATAATAATGGAAGCAGATATAATGAATATCACGGGAAAGAAAATGTTCGTGAGAAAGATCTGCCGTCGAACAGCAGCTGAGCACATAATTTTGCATAATATGGTTCCTTCCTGAAATATCTGTATTTTGCCAAAAACACATCACAAGTGAACCTATTGTATCATATTATTTCAAAAAAATCAACCCTATCCCAACAATTCGATGAAAAAATAGCATGGATTGAAGCAATAAATCCATAAAATTTACCGTCGGGACACATTTCTTCCATGTGACGCCGAGCTATGCCGATTATTTCCGGAATGTACTTAGCCCTTTGTTCTAATCGGGGAGACGCTTTTTGAAAAAAGCGCCTCCCCGAACCCCTCCGCAAAAACTTTCGAAAATGGGTTGTATGAACGTTTTTGCGGGCTTCTTAAGGGGGCTTTTTTCACCCCCCTTAAGTGGGGCACGGGGCAAAACCCCGAAAAAAATTTGCCAATCCCCTTGCAAAACGCGGCGAGATATGGTAGAATATATGTATAAGATCGTGTTTGCGGTGCTGACGGAATGTGAATTGACACAGTGCGCTGCAGATGTAAACAAACGCCGACCGTCTGGGCAGCTCCGCTATTTTCGGGGGTGCTCTATTTTTTATGCACTCCACGCTATTTTCCGAGGATCAAACCCAAAGGAGGAAACAAAACATGACTTTCACACAATGGAACGGATTCAACGAAGGCCTCTGGCAGCAGGAGATCAATGTCCGCGACTTCATCCTGCAGAATGCCACGCCCTACAGCGGCGACGAGAGTTTCCTCGCCCCCGCCACCCCGCGCACAGCGGCAATGCTGGAAAAGGTGCAGGATCTCTTCCGCCGGGAGCGGGAGAAGGGCGGGGTGCTGGATATTGACACCGAGACGGTGTCCTCCCTGTGCAACTATGCCCCCGGTTACGTGGACCGGGATAACGAGCTCATCGTCGGCCTGCAGACCGACGCCCCCCTCAAGCGCAGCATCCATCCCTTCGGCGGCATCCGCATGGTCCGTGAGGCCTGCGCCGCCTATGGCTACCAGCTCTCGGACAAGGTGGAGCAGCACTTCACCTACCGCACCACCCACAATGACGGCGTTTTCCGCGTATATTCCCCCGAAATGCGTGCCGCACGCCATTGTGCCCTGCTCACCGGTCTGCCCGATGCCTACGGCCGCGGCCGCATCATCGGTGACTACCGCCGTGTGGCTCTTTATGGCGTGGACGCGCTGATCGAAGCAAAAAAAGCCGATAAGTTTAACCTCTCCATGGGGGATATGAACACCGATACCATCCGTCTCTCGGAAGAGCTGTTCCAGCAGATCACCTTCCTCACCCGCCTCAAGGAAATGGCAGCTTCCTACGGTTTTGACATCAGCCGCCCCGCTGCCACGGCAAAGGAAGCCATCCAGTGGACCTATTTCGGCTACCTCGCCGCCAACAAGGAGCAGAACGGCGCCGCCATGTCCTTCGGCCGCACCTCCACCTTCTTCGATATCTATGTAGAGCGCGATATCCGCGCAGGGATCTTGGACGAAGCCGGGGCGCAGGAACTCTTCGACGACCTGGTGCTCAAGCTCCGCATGATGCGCCACCTCCGCACCCCCGAGTACAACGAGCTCTTCGGCGGTGACCCCATGTGGATTACCGAAGCGGTCGGCGGTATGGCAGAAAATCACAACACCCTTGTCACCCGCTCCTCTTTCCGTATGCTCCACACCCTGCAAACACTCGGTCCCGCACCCGAACCCAACCTCACCGTGCTCTGGAGCGAGCATCTCCCCGAGGCCTTCAAGCGCTTCTGCGCCAAGATCTCCATCGAGACCGATGCCATCCAGTACGAAAACGACGACCTGATGCGTCCCCGCTTCGGTGACGACTATGCCATCGCCTGCTGCGTCTCGGCCATGCGAGTCGGCAAGCAGATGCAGTTCTTCGGCGCGCGCACTAACCTCGCCAAGCTCCTGCTCATTGCCCTCAACGGGGGCGTGGATCAGACCACCGGCACCCGTCTCGGTCCCCAGACCGAGCCAATGACCGGCGGCGTGCTGGACTACAACGAGGTACTGGTTCGTTACAAAACCTACCTCAGCTGGCTCTGCCGTCTCTACGTCAACACCATGAATTGCATCCACTATATGCACGACAAATACGCCTACGAAAAAACCCAGATGGCGCTGCACGACACCGAAGTAGATCGGCTCATGGCCTTCGGCGTGGCGGGACTTTCGGTCATCACCGACTCACTCTCGGCCATCCGCTACGCCAGCGTTCGCCCCATCACCGATGAAAACGGTCTGATCTGCGACTTTGAGACCACGGGCGACTTCCCCAAATACGGCAACGATGACAACCGTGCCGACTACATCGCCCAGGAGCTGATCCACCTGGTTCACGAGGAACTGAAAAAGACGCCCACCTATCGGAACGCACAACATACCCTGTCGGTGCTGACCATTACCTCCAACGTGGTCTACGGCAAGAAGACGGGGGCGACCCCTGACGGACGCCGCGCCGGCGAGCCTTTCGCCCCCGGTGCAAATCCCATGCACAATCGGGAGAGCTGCGGTGCCGTGGCATCCCTCAACTCGGTGTCCAAACTGCTCTATGCCGACGCCATGGACGGCATTTCCAACACCTTCTCTATCGTCCCCGAAGCCCTCGGCCGAACCGAGGAGGATCGGGTGAGCAACCTTGTCTCGGTGCTCGGCGGTTATTTCTCCCAGGATGCCCACCACCTCAATGTCAACGTCCTCAACCGCGAAACGCTGCGCCAGGCCTACGAAAATCCCGAAGCTTATCCCAATCTGACCATTCGCGTGTCGGGCTATGCCGTCAACTTCTGCCGCCTCTCCCGTGAGCAGCAGCGTGAAGTCATTGCCCGTACCTTCCACGAACAGCTGTGAGCGGCGCCGAGCTGACGCTCCGTGTCCATGCCTTCCAGTCCATGGGCACGGTGGACGGGCCCGGGGTGCGGGCGGTGATCTTTCTGCAGGGGTGCCCCCTGCGGTGCGCCTGCTGCCACAATCCCGACACGTGGGATCCGGCGGGGGGAATCAACACCGATCTTGACACCCTGCTGCACCGCATCGAGCGCTGCCGCCCCTATTTCGGTCCCGCGGGGGGGGTGACGGTGTCGGGTGGCGAGCCGCTGATGCAGGCGAAGGCACTGCTGCCTCTTTTCCGCCGACTGCGAGAAAAGGGCATCCACACCGCCCTCGACACCTCGGGGTGTCGGCTGGATGATGCCGTCCGCACCCTGCTTGCCGAGACCAATCTCGTTCTGCTTGACTACAAGTACACCAACGACACCGATTACCGCCGCTATGTGGGGATGCCGATGGACGACGTCGACCACTTCCTCGCCTATCTGCAGGAGAAGGGAATTGAGACATGGCTGCGCCACGTCTATATCCCCACCCTCAACGACAACGATGCATCCCTTTCCCGCCTGTGCAAGATCGGTGAAGCGCACAGCTGCGTGACCCGCATTGAGCTTCTCCCCTTCCGCCGGCTTTGCCTGGAAAAATACCGCGAGATGGGCATTCCCTTCCCGCTGGCAGATATCCGTGAACCCACCGCGGCAGAGCTGGACGCTCTGCGGGAGAGATATCCGAAACTTACAATCTAAATAAAAAAACTTGAGGGAGCCTTTTGAAAAAGGCTCCCCTTTTTGCGACGTTTGGCCGGTTCACAGCCAAACTCGACGGTCAGGCAGCATACTGCCCGACCCACCTCCGCGAAAACTTTCACAAAAAATTCATTAAAAGTTTTTGCGGAGGGGTTTGGGGAGGGACTTTTTTCAAAAAGCCCCTCCCCAATTTATTTCGGTATAATTGTTTTTGCCCAACAGCCCGATTTCAGCAAGGGAATCGCGATGAGGACTTTGACCAGATCCGTCCCCTGTACCAGCGCGTAGCAGGTCATGATGGGGAGCGCTGTCATTCGGCAGAGCACAATCGAAAGCATTGCCGACACACCCAGCGTAAACACACAGTCGAAGAGGAAGGTCACCATCGTCTTCCCCCCCGAGCGCAGGGTGAAATAGACCACATGCACAAAAGCATGAGCAGGCAGGACAATGCCCTGAATACGCAGCATATCCACCGCCAGCGCGTGGGTCTGCTCACCGACCTCGTACAGCAATGGAATCAGCGGTGCGGCGAGGAAAAGCAATCCGCCCATTATGAGGTGGGAGACAAGCGTAAAGAAGATCAGCCTGCGGTCGATCTGCTTCGCCTGCTCGATATTCCCCGCGCCAAGCTGCTGACCGACCATAATCGCCACCACCGAGCCCATGGCAAACATCAGCACGCAGAAGAGATTCCATGCCGTTGAGGCAATATTGTTTGCCGCCACCACCTCAAGCCCGCGCGAAGAATAACTGCTGCTGATGATGGTCATGCCCACCGACCACAAAGTCTCATTGAGCATGAGCGGCGCACCCTTGACAAAGATATTCCGACAAAGATCAGCGGGAATGTGCAGGCTTCGATAAGCCCCCGCAATAAAAGGATACTGCTTGACATGGAGATGGGTATACACCATTACATATGCCGCCTCGAGAATACGCGCGATCACGGTTGCCAACGCCGCGCCCGCCACGCCCATTCGGGGGAAGAAGAAAACACCGTAAATCAGGCAGTAGTTGAGCACCAGATTGGTGACAATCGCAATCACCGACGCAATCATCGGATGCAGTGTCTGTCCCGTTTCGCGCAGCAGACCCGCATAGGTCTGCGACAGCATGAAGGGAATTAACCCCCAGAGCGCGATGCGAAGATAGGACATGGCATAATCCATCGTCTCTGCTACAGCGGCGGGAGAATTGTTTTCATTGTTCAAAAAGAGCATCGCCAGTCCGTCGCCCCACAGCCAAAACACACTCATAGCAAGGACGGTAACAGCAAAACCGAACACGATGCGGAAGCGGAAAGTGTCCCGCATCCCCCGCCAATCCAGAACACCGTAGAACTGCGCGCCGAAGATCGATGCCCCCGAGAGGACACCGAACAGCGTCAGATTAAAGACCAAAAACAGCTGATTGATAATCGAAACACCGCTCAGCGGTGTCTCGCCCAGCGCGCCGACCATGATATTGTCCAACAGACTGACCAGATTGGTTACCCCTTGCTGAACCACCAATGGGATGGCAATGACAGCCAGCATTCGCCAGAACGCACCATCACCAATATATTTTTCCCTGAAATTTTTCCACATAATTAAGTGTCCTCTTCGGGTTGCGCTACGTTGATGCGGGCATCCATGTAATTCCACCGTGCGGTGATGAAATCGCGCAGATACTGCACTTGTTTTTCGTGGGTGTTATACACCGCGGCATTGACCGATCCAGCGCCGATCTGATAGGGCATGATATTCCAGCGCAGGAAATTCTGCTCCACCGATGCCGCAATCTCACACTCGTAACGATCGATTGCCGCCAATGCATCGGTGCGCAGATCCTCTTTGACCGCATTCCAGCGCATACGCAGTGCATCGGTGAATTCGGGGTAGGTAATGAGATAATTCATCCAGTTTTCGGAGATATACTGATAGGTTGACTCTGTCGTGCACCAGCCGTCATACCCGCGCAGATCGCCGTAATGGTTGCCGAAAGCCATGTCAAAATCCCAGACGGGACCGAGCATAAGCCGGCCGCCCTCCCGCTTCCAGAAATAGCAGGAGCGGTAAAACGCCGACTCGGTGTTGAAGGTCAGCTCGGTCAAAATGAACCAATCCACCCAGGAATCGAGGTCGATATAGTCCTGCCAGCCCTGACCGCTGATAATCGC
Source organism: Clostridia bacterium (assembly GCA_017407835.1). GTDB lineage: Bacteria > Bacillota > Clostridia > Oscillospirales > CAG-272 > SIG693. The sequence goes on along the minus strand of JAFQVV010000037.1, from coordinate 54,752 downwards.
CTGCTCGGTGGCAAGAATATAGTTTTTGACATACAAAAACTCGGGGGTATTGGCACGGTCGCTCTCCGGCTCCTTGACGTAAATCCGCACCACTTTCTCAGCATCGAAATAGTCCCTGTTGTAGACATTTTCGCCCTCAAAATCCCAGCCGACCTCGCAGAGAAAGCCGATATCCATTCCCCCGAACGCCGACGGAGTATCTCCCTCTATGGGAGAAAAATCAAGCCGTCCGTTTCCCTCTTCAATTTTATCGGCGAAGGTGTAGATGCCCAGATATTCACCCTCTAAATAGAGGTTCACGGAAAAATGGGTGGAGGTATATTCCATGCCGTCCAGCCGCCGGGCAATGGCATGGGCGACACAGTTGCGGATCAGCGATTTATCGGCATAGTTGGAGACCAGCACCCAGTCACGGTTCTGCGGCAGACCGAACAGCGATGCTCCCTCATCGAGCTTGATCCGATAGGATTTTTTCGGGAAAGACGACCACGATGCATTTCCACGCCCGCGGATTTTCATTGGATACGCTTCCCCATCCACATAGAGTGTGGCGTGTACATACTCGGTTTTGCTCTCAATCGCCGCAGAGCCGTCGGTATAAATCTGCAGCACCGGCAGTCCGCCGTCAATGCGCTCGGACAAGAGCAGATAGGTTCGGGTATTCCCCGCCGCGTCGGTCAGGGTGATCTCCTGCTCACTGCGCAGATCATAGGTCTTTGAGGGCGCGGTGCCGTCGGTGGCAAAATACAGTGTCGCATTTTGAAGATCGGCATCGCCCACAATGAGCGGATAACCGAAGTATACAACATTGCCCCGTACCGAAAAGATGCAGTCGGCGTAGATTGTTCCCTTCGCACGGCACAAAAGCGAAATGCCGCCAAGCGTCGCACTGCCCGTTCCACCCAGCGTTGCGCCAAGCGAGCCGTCGTTATAGCTTCGCACATTGCAGTACCGCTCGACATCGGTATCATCGGGCATCGCTCCCGTCCAGCGCAGATCGCAGAAGGGGGCGTCGATGGTCAAAAATCCCGACGAAAGCAATTCTGCCGCACCGCTCTCAATCACAATCTCCCCCTCCGCACGGGTAGAGATGAGGATCCCCACCCCCGTCTGTTCCGCATGATCGGGCAGGTAGCGGAAGGTAATGGGACGGTCAATAACAGTCTGCACCGATGGGACAAAGGCATCGGTCACACAAATTTCGGGAGATTCATCGAACATATCCGCCGAAAGTGCAGCCAGCGCCGCCGCATCGCCGATCGCCAGGCCCATGGACGGAGCCGGATCGGTGGTGATGGGCGCCGACGTTGTGTTGGGGACTGTGGTATCCTCTGCGGACGGCGTGGTGGTATCAGACACCGCTGTGGTATCGGGAAAAGTCGTGGAAGAAGCCACTCCCGTTGTTGCCGGGCCTGTGGTCATCTGCGGTGACGGCGGTGTCTGCTCATCCCCCCGGCAGGCCGAAAGCAGACAAAGCAGCAACAAACAAACGCCAATGGTTCGGTAAGCTTTCACATATATTCCCCCTTTCCCGCCATACGCCGATTGTAGATCTGCGCGGCAATTTGCCATCTCGTGAAAAGCAACCTGCCGCAATGCACGCTTGATGTATAGCTTATTTTCATATTGTATCACACCCAACCGATACCGTCAAGGCAAAATCTCCTTCTGCCGACAAAAAAGCGCAAATCAAAGCTCCCCTTTATTTGCCGTCAAACCGAATGACCGTGATATAGTCGCCCGGCAATGCGGCAATAGCTTCATCAATCTTTTCCTTGATGGATCTGCATTCGGGCAGCATGGAATAGGGAACCGACACATCAAAGACCAGCTTCGGCTGTTTCGCCCCGCGAACCAACCGAAAGTCGTGCAGGGAAAACTGCTCATCCATATCGCAGACGATAGTCTCCACCTGACGATACATTGCATCCCGCTCGGCATCGTTGTGCACCACCGGATCGTAATGGATCACCAGATTAACATGCAATTTCTCCAATACACTCCACTCAATGTCATCAATAATATCATGGCAGACAAGTGCATCCTCATCGGCATCAAACTCCACATGGATCGATGCATACCGCGATCCCGCACCGTAGTCGTGCACCATCAAATCATGGCTCCCCAGTACCTTCTCGTGTGCAAGGACTATACTGTGAATCGCCTCAATAGTATCCGAATCAACCTGCCGTCCAAGGAGAGGGGACAGTGCCTCCCTGACCAGTCCAATGCCCGAGCGAAGGATGAAAAGCGCCACGGCAAGACCAAGATAGCCGTCAAGAGACAGCGAAAAAGCACGGCCCAGCAGACAGCCAACCAACACTGCCGATGTTGTCATGACATCGTTTCGGCTGTCTGCCGAAACGGCAAGCAAGACAGCAGAGTCGATTTCTCTGCCCAGTGTGCGAAAAAACACCATCATCCACAGCTTAATGAGCACCGAGACAATCAGCACAGCCATTGAAATTGCAGAAAAGTGGGGAAGCTGCGGGTGAAAAATTCGCTCCACAGAGGATTTCAGTGTCTCTACGCCCACAAACAGAATCAGCACCGCAATCATCAGGCCGGACAGATACTCATAGCGGGCGTGACCGAAGGGGTGATCCCGATCTGCGGGCCGGCGTGCAAGTCGAAAACCAAACATCGTCACAACCGACGATGCCGCATCCGAAAAATGGTTGACCGCATCGGCAGAGATGGCAACCGAACCGGTGGAAAGGCCGACAATCAGCTTTCCGATGGCAGGCAGCAGATTGCAGACAATCCCCACGCCGCTCGCAATTCGTGCCAGTTCTGCGCGCACGGCAGGATCACGCACATCCTTGCCCTGTTTTCTGCACCGTCGAAGCAAAAAATTCGTCATACCCAACTTTTCATTCTTCCTTTCTTTCCCTGTATGGTGATATCGTGCAAAGAAAAAACACGGGACAGCAACATGTTTTCCTGTCCCGTGTGTATGATTACCCACTGTCACTTGCGTGACCCGATCCCGAGCAATACTCGAATCTGTTCAGTTATTTTGCGGAGAGCGCTGCATAGGCAAGCATGCTATCCTGAGCATATGCACTTGATCGTGCACAAAGAACCGACGCGGGTTCTTGTTCCGAGTCTTAGTATATCAAAAAAATGCCCGTTTGTCAATCGAAAAATACAGACTTCTTATCTCCTGCAATCAGCCCTGTTTATGTGTCCGCATAAATTATTCGGTTTCGGCCAGTAATATCATGCCCGTAGATGCACCTCGGCAATCCGGACGGTGTCCCCCCAGTACGGCACACTCACCGTTTCGCACAAGCGACCAATCTTACTGCACCCTTGCGTTTTGGAAAGATTTATGGTATAATAACCCCATACGATAAAATCGGAGGATCCTGCGGATGAAAATTATCATTGTCGGCTGCGGAAAAATCGGCACCACCATTGTCGAAAATCTGGTCAAAGAAGGGCACGATGTTGTCGCCGTTGACCGTTCGGCTTCTGCAGTAGAGGAAATCAACAATATTTACGATGCCATGTGCGTCTGCGGCAACGGCTCCGACAACGATACCCTCTCCGAAGCGGGGGTTGAGCGCTGTGATCTTTTTGTCGCTGTCACAGGTTCGGACGAGACAAACATGCTCTCCTGTTTCCTTGCCCGCCGCATGGGGGCAAAGCATACCATCGCCCGCATCCGCAATCCCGAATACAACGACAGAAGTCTGGGCTATCTCTGCCAGCAGCTTGAGCTGTCGATGGCAATCAATCCTGAGCTTCAGACAGCACATGAACTGTACAATATTCTTAAGCTGCCCAGTGCGGCGCATATCGAAACCTTCGCGGGAGGCAGCTTTGAGCTGATTGAGCTTTGGCTCAAATCCGACTCCCCCCTTGACGGCATGGCTCTGAGTGAGCTGCGCCGCCGTTATGCCGCCAAATTTCTGATTTGTGCCGTTCAGCGCGAAAATGAATTGATCATCCCCTCCGGCACCTTCGTTCTGCGCGCAGGTGACCGCATCGCACTGACCGCCGCACCCAACGAAATCCAAAAGCTGCTGCGCCAGCTTGGCATTCTGCAGAAGCAGGCACGCAATGTGATGGTACTCGGCGGCTCGCGCACCGCATACTATCTCTCCCGCCTGCTGCTGACGGGAGGCAACTCGGTCAAAATCATCGAACGCGACCGCGACCGCTGCGCTGAGCTCTCGGCAAATCTGCCAGGGGCAGTGCTCATCCATGCTGACGGCACAGGACAGGAAGCGCTGCTTGAAGAGGGGCTCCGCTCGGTCGATGCCTTTGTCTCACTGACAGGATCAGACGAGGAAAACATTTTGATCTCCATCTTTGCCGCCTCCCAGGAGGTCCCCAAGGTAATTGCCAAAGTAAATCGCAACGAGCTTGCCTCGCTTGCCGACAAGCTTGGTCTTGACTGCATTGTTTCTCCGAAAAAAACCATTGCCGGTATTCTTACCCGCTACGCCCGTGCTCTGCAGAATACCGAAGGCAGCAGCGTCGAGTCGCTCTACCGCATCATGGATGATCGGGCTGAGATGCTGGAATTCCGCGTCATGCCAAATTTCCCCTATGCCAATATTCCCATCGTCGAACTGCAGCAAACTCACGGACTTCTGCCCGGTGTCCTCATTGCAGGCATCATTCGCGGACGGCGCACCATTATTCCGACAGGTGCCGACACTATCCAGCCCGGTGACCGCGTCATTGTGCTCTCGGCAGACCATCGTCTCAATGAACTCTCGGATATTATTCGCCGCTAATTCACACCGGCTCGCAGAAAGGATTTTCCTATGAATCGACGCATGGTTTTTTATACCGTCGGCCGCATTTCTCTTGCAGCTGCCGTTTTGCTTCTTCTGCCCGCACTGGTATCGCTGATTTATCTCGAATCCTGCGGCTGGAGTTTTCTGATCACCATCGCTATTGCATTGGCACTTTCCGGTGCACTGACACGGCTCTCCCGTCCGAGCAGCGATGTCATTTACGCGCGCGAGGGCTTTGCCATTGTTGCGCTGGGATGGCTCCTGACCGCACTGCTCGGTGCACTGCCCTTCTTCCTTTCGGGAGAGATTCCATCCTTTATTGATGCCTTCTTTGAATCGGTCAGCGGTCTGACCACAACGGGTGCCTCCATTCTGACCGATGTGGAATCCCTCAGCCACGGTATTCTGTTCTGGCGCAGCTTCACCCACTGGATCGGCGGCATGGGTGTGCTGATCTTTATCATGGCGATTATCCCCAACCTCGCCGACCGTTCGATCCATATCGTACGGGCAGAGATGCCCGGGCCTGTTGTGGGCAAACTGGTTCCCCGTGTCAAAGATACGGCAAAAATTCTCTACATCATCTATATCGCAATGACGCTTGTCCAGATCGCCTTTCTGCTCTTTGGCGGAATGTCTCTGTTTGAAAGCATTGTGCACGCTTTCGCCACAGCGGGTACGGGCGGATTCGGTATCAAAGCTGACAGCATTGCGGGCTACAGTCCCTACCTGCAATGGGTAATCACTGTTTTCATGCTGATCTTCGGCGTTAACTTCAATCTCTATTACCTCATTCTCGTCCGCCGTGCCCGCTCGGCCCTCCGCTCGGGCGAGCTGTGGTGCTATATCGGCATTGTGGCTGTCTCGACCGTCGTCATTCTGTTCAACATCCTGCCCCAATTCGGCAGTGCGGGAGAGGCACTGCGCCACTCGGCATTTCAGGTTGCCTCCATTATCTCCACTACCGGGTATTCCACCGCAGACTTTAACCTCTGGCCCGGGTTATCCAAAGGGATTCTGTTTCTGCTGCTGTTCATCGGCGGCTGTGCGGGATCGACGGCAGGCGGTCTCAAAATGTCCCGCGCCATCATGCTGGTCAAAATGGTGGGGCGAGAATTTCGCCGAATGCTGCATCCCCGCTCAGTCAGCACCGTCCGCTTTGAAGGAAAATCGGTAGATACATCAACCCTCGGCAGTGTCAGCACGTATTTTGTCATTTACATGATCTGCATATTCGCCGTGTTCCTGCTCATCTCACCCGAACCGTTCGGATTTGAGACCAATTTCTCAGCGGCGGTAACCTGCTTCAATAATGTCGGCCCCGGCTTTGCCATGGTTGGTCCCACGGGCAGCTTTGCCGCCTATTCGGGCTTCTCCAAGCTGGTGCTGTCCATGGCGATGCTCTTGGGCAGACTGGAGATTTTTCCGCTCATTCTCGCCCTCTCTCCACGCAGCTGGATCAAAAAATAATCACGCCCCAAGGGTGTCGCGCCAACCGGCGCGGTACCCTTGTTGTTTTTGCATATCGCACACATTGGCAGAGACTCTGCCCGCACAGCGCATCCGCGCATCGGCGGTTTTGGCTCAAATCGGAAAAATGCGGAATGCTGTGGTCTGATCCGCAAACATAAAATTTTCTGTCTATCGACCTTCACAAAGGACAAAAAATGAAAATTTTCCCTATTTATGTCGTTTGGGAAAAATTATTGGGGGAGATTTTCGGGGGTATTTACTTTTATGCGGTGAAGTTGTATAATGATACGCATGGAGGTGATCGTATGCTGGATGAAATCGATTATCAAATTTTGTGTTGTCTCAAGGAAAACGCGCGCGAAAACGCAACCAATATCGGAGCAAAAATCAACCTGTCCACATCAGCCGTTATTGAACGGATAAAAAAACTTGAAAGCTCAGGGATTATCGAACAATACACCACACTGATCAGCCAACGTGCATTGGGAAGAGATCTGACTGCCTTTATCAGCATCAGGCTGGAGCATCCCAAGTATTATGAAGAATTTGTCAAAAGCATTCATGAAAATGCTTCCATCACCGAATGCTATTACATCGCGGGAGACTTTGATTTCATTGTCAAGGTTGTAACCGGAAACGGAAAAACACTGGAGAGTATTCTCAACTACATAAAGTCCATCAGCGGCGTATCGCTGACACGCACATCGGTTGTGCTTTCCACAAACAAACGGGATGTATGCATGCTTCCCAACAGAGAAACTGATTGGACTTAATTGAAGATATATCTTGAGACAAAGGTGTGCAAAACTATGGAAATCATCAAAACAATCACTACAGAAATCAACAACATTGTCTGGGGACCGATCATGCTGGCACTTTTGATCGGAACCGGTTTGTTTCTATCCGTAAAAACAGGTTTTTTTCAGTTCCGACGGTTTGGCTATATGATAAAAAGTACCATTCTCGGTGTTTTTTCCAAAAGCCAGCATCAAACCGATCAAGCGGGATTAAGCCCTTTTCAGGCTGTCGCAACAGCGATGGCGGGGACAATCGGCACCGGAAGTATCGCGGGACTTGCCACAGCAATCGTATCAGGCGGACCGGGTGCGGTGTTCTGGATGTGGATCAGCGCATTGCTCGGCATGATCACAAAATATGCGGAAATCGTTCTTTCGCTGAAATATCGTGAAAAAAATGAAAAGGGCGAATGGATCGGCGGCCCGATGTATTACATCAAAAATGGTCTGGGGCTCAAATGGCTGGCCGCACTGTTTGCCGTCTTCGCCATGATCGCCTGCCTTGGCACGGGAAATGCAACACAGTCCAACTCCATCGCGGTCGCTCTGCAAAGCACACTCAATATCAAACCGTGGATAACGGGGATTGTATTGGTTGGGATAGCTGCCGCCGTGATTTTGGGCGGAATGCGCCGCATTGCCTCGGTTAATGAAAGGCTGGTTCCGTTCATGGCGGTTTTCTATGTCGTCTGCTCGATTATCGCACTGATTGTGAATATTGAGAAGATTCCCGCAGCATTTGCGTTGATTTTCAAGGAAGCATTCAATTTCCGTGCCGCTACGGGCGGTGCGGCGGGATACGGCATCATGCTCGCCATGCATTACGGATTTGCCCGCGGTGTTTTCTCCAACGAGGCAGGACTTGGAAGTGCCCCCATCGCACATGCGGCATCCAGTACCAAAGATCCCGTTAAGCAAGGACTTTGGGGCATGTTCGAGGTCTTTTTCACCACCATCGTTATTTGTACGCTCTCAGCACTGGTCATTTTGACCAGCGGACTATGGAACACCGGTGAATTCGAAGGCTCGGCACTCAGCATTGCCGCCTTTAATTCCATTCTCCCCGGGATCGGAAAAATCATTGTCATGCTGTCCACTGTGTTTTTTGCCCTTTCCACTATATTGGGCTGGGCATATTACGGCGAAGTCAGCGCTGAATACTTATTCGGCAAGTGCAAATATGCCGTTTGGATCTATCGCTGTATCTATGTTTGCGTTGTATTCATCGGCGCCGTGGGCAGTCTTGATTTGATCTGGGGCATTTCGGAAACCATGAACGGACTGATGGCAATCCCCAATCTCATCGGCGTTATCGGTCTGTATAAAGTGGTCAGCACATTGACAAAAGCACATTTTCATGACATCTCGCAAACACATTAACGCATACAAACCAACTGCGTTCTGTAGACAATCAGCGTGCGCGGCGCAACACATCAGCACATGTTGATTTATGACACAAGGTTCAAGAAAAACGAATTTTTTGCAAAATCTCCGGGCTTGGGTACCTGACAATTTAACTGCAAACACAAAAGGGGAACTGCTCCATTGAGCAGTTCCCCTTTTTGCATGTCCGGAGGTATATCTCAGATGCGTATAATAGGGGGGAGAATTGGCAAACACAGATGAACAGGATACAATACAACGCATCAGCCGACGGGAGATCATTCCCTCGCTTCCGGTTGATTGCGTTATGGAAATCGCGCCTGATTGCTCAATCACCCAAATCTTACAAAAAATCGGAGTGATGCTGTATGAAAAAACAAAATCAAATATTACAATTTCTGTCGATGAATCTGGGCTGCGTGCTGATCGCCGTCGGCGTATATTTTTTTAAAATTCCCAACGGATTTACCACAGGCGGCGTCAGCGGCATAGGAACGCTTCTGGGCAAAATCACGCCAATCTCGGCTGCCGCGTGGATCTGGATTTTGAATATCGGACTGCTCTTGCTGGGCTTCCTGTTTCTGGGCAAAAAAACAGGCATCAAAACAGTGTATTGCAGCATGCTCTATTCGGCATTGACCTATATTTTCGAAAAGCTTTCCCCCATCTCCGCTCCGCTGACAAATCAGCCGTTTCTGGAATTAGCCTACGCCATACTTTTGACCTCGATCGGAGCCGCAATGATCTTCAGCTGCAACGCATCCTCGGGCGGGACCGATATTGCGGCATTGATTCTCAAAAAATTCACAAAAATGAATGTGGGCAAAGCGCTATTGATCGTGGATTTCGTTGTTGCCGCAAGCGCATTCGTGGTGTTTGATATCCAAACCGGCCTGTTTTCCCTGTTGGGCTTATTTGCCAAGGCCTTTATCGTAGACGGCGTGATTGAAAGCTTCAATGCCTGCAAATATTTCATTGTGATTACCACCAAGCGCGAGGAGATTGCTACCTATATCATGCAGCACCTTCATCACGGTGTAACGGTAAATTCGGTTGTGGGTGAGTTTACAAAAGAAGAAAAAAGCATGATTCATACCGTCTGCAAACGCATGGAAGCGATCAAACTGCGCAATCGCGTCCGGGGAATCGATCCCCATTCATTCATCATCATTACCACAAGCAGCGAAATCATCGGCAGAGGTTTCCTCGGCGTATAAGGCGAACATGCAATACCGAGCAAACCCGGCAAAATAAAAACAAAAAAGCACGCACTCCGCACGAAGTGGTGCTTTTTTGTTTTACGCAAACTCAGTCAGCCAAAATCGTGATGCGGTTGTACAGCAGCTCAGTAATCAGGTCGAGAACCCATGCAACAGCGTTGCCAAGCCCCGTAAAGGTGCAGAGCAACCCAACAACAAGCGTTACCACATTTTTTGTCTCCACGAAACGAATGATGCGGTAAATGCCGCCGATGATGCCGCCCAGGAAAAGCTGAATCAAAATTTTGACAAGCTTGGGCAGGGATTCATATGCCGCAGTAATGGAATTTGATGCCATAGTCGGGATTTCCTTTCTTCTTTTCGCTTTTGCGAATTTTTCTTGACATTTCCATTATACACAAATCGGCACATTTTTGCAAGAGGTTTTTTCCTTTTTTTCCACAGATCGTTCTTCGTCGAAAAAAATCGCATGAACTTTGTGAAAAAAGAGAGAAAAAAGGGGTGACAAGCCGGAAAATTTGTGTTATAATTATAATATAATTATAACCTTTGACAATTGTCGAAGTGAATTGCTGATGGATGGTGTACATAGAATGAGGATGACTGTAGAACAGGCTAATCGGGAATATGCATCTCTGCTGCGCGGACTCACACTCGACCGTGAGCTGGGACGAAGCAGCTATTCGGTTGTATACGCCGCAACCGACACCGACGGCTCGGAATGCCGCATCAAGATCATTCGCCTGCCCGGCAGTGAGGATGATCTTGCCGCACTGCGCGAAAACGGCTGCTCGGAAGAGGAAATTCGCGCAAGATTGGAATCGGCAATGCGCGAGGTGGTTGGACAGATTGACCGTCTGCGCCGCCTCACCGTTCCGTCAGTCATGGTCATTGAAGACAGACGGCTGGTGCGCGGCTCATCGGGCGAGCTGGTTCTGTTGGTTCGCTGCGAGCCCCTCACGCTTTTTGACGATTTTGCGCGCACACACGACATCACCGCCAATGACCTGCTCAATCTCGGTATTGCTGTCTGCCGGGCGCTTGGCGCCGCAGCCGAAGAGGGCATCGTTCACGGCAATCTCAAGCCCTCCAATCTCTTTGTCGCCGCCGACGGCACCGTTTGTCTCGCCGACTTCGCCGAAGAACGGCTGCTGGGACAGGCGCTGGACACTGTTCCCTTTGATTCGCTTTTGTATATGCCCCCCGAGCTTCAGGAAGAAAGCACCGTCTCTTCCGATGCCGATCTGTATGCGCTGGGTATGGTGCTCTATTCACTCTTCAATAATCGATGCGCTCCCTTCCTCGCATCGCCCAATGCCGATGAAGCGGCACTCCGCCGGGCAATCGTCCTGCGCAACGAGGCAGATGAACTTCCGCCTCCCGTCAATGCGGATGACGAGGTTGCCCTGATCTTAGCGCGTGCTTGCTCGTTTGATCCCTCGCGCCGTTATACCGATCCTGCCGCATTCGCCGATGATCTGCGCGATTGCCTGCTGGATGAGAAGGATGACTATGTGGTCATCCCCGCGATCGGCACCATCACCGAGATTCTTCCGCTGAGCAGTGGTGAAGCTCCCCTTCCCGCCCCTTCCGCGGAAATCCCGCAGCAGTCTGCCGCCTTTGTCCCCCCCACCGCTAATCCCACCTATGCCGGTGCCGCTATCGGTGCATACGCAAGTGCCGCCGCCTATCGCTCCAACAATGACGCGGCTATCCGTGCGGCACAGCAATATGCCGCCGTGCCGCAGCCGGGACAGGACATACCGCAGCAACCGTATCCTGCGGCCGCCGAAGAAAACGATCTCAACCTTGCCGCCGATGCTGCAATGCTCTCTGACATTGCAGCACCCGAGGATGGCAATGATGATTATCCCCCGGAGGAAGAATCCTCCAATATGCGTCGCCTGATTCCCGTTCTTGCGGCAATTCTGGCACTGCTTCTGCTCTTTGCCGGGGTGGTCTGGGGCATCAGCCGCCTCACAAGCATTGGCAATCCCGACGAAACGGAAGATCCCTCGCCCTCGTCCACCGTGAATCCGAGTGACACCTTGACCGATCCCATCGAATCGGATCCCATCGATCCCGAAACATCGACCGCAGATCCTTCGGTGACGGTTTCCCCCGATGATACCACCACCCAATCTCCCGAAACAACACAGGCCCCCGAGACGACGGCACAGACTCCTATCATCAACGAAACCACAGCTCCCCCTGCCGCCGAGGTCAAACTCCCTAAGCTAACAGGACTCGATTACACCGAGGCCGCCGCAAAGCTGCGCGAACTCAAGCTTCACACGGTCACCACCGAGGTATACAGCGACACGGTCGCCCAGGGCAAGGTCATCTCGCAAAGTGTTGCAGAAGGCACCACCATTACCGAAGGTACCACCATTTCGCTGACGGTCAGCCTGGGCGCCGAAACCTTCTCGGTTCCCGTGCTTGTCGGATTGACGCAGGAGGAAGCTGAGGCAAAGCTCGCCGAGCTGTCACTCAAGGCCGATATCTCTACCAGATTTGATTCGGCAGACGTCGGCACTGTGCTCACGCAGGATCCCGCTGTCGGTGCCAAACTGCCTGCAGGCGGCTCGGTCAAGCTGATTGTCTCGGCAGGACCGGAAATTCTTTCCATGCCAAACTTTACAGGAAAAACCCGCACGCAGGCAGAGGAACTCATTCGCCGCCACAATTTGACCAATGTGCTGTGGCAGAGCGCTCCATCATCTGTCTATGCCAAAGATTCCATCTATTATCAGTCGATCCCTGTGGGCAATAATATTGAAACCGATTCGCCCATTACCCTCTACATCAGCCTCGGTGCAGAGAACCTCTCTCTGCCTAACGTAATCGGCATGGCGCCCGACGCGGCCATCGCTATCCTGCAGGGATGCGGCTATACCGTCATCCCCGTTTATGAGGCAGCAGCCGTCGAACAGGTGCTCTCCACTTCTCCCGAAGCAGGAACTCCCCTCTCGGCAGGAACCTGGGTAAAGGTCATCATCGGCGATCCCGACGGTGAGGTTGCACTCAGTCTCCATCAGAACACCTTCACGCTGGACCTTGGGCAAAGTGTCTCGCTCGGTGTCACCGGCGTGCAGGATCGTGCACTGACCTATACCTCAAGCAATACCAAGGTTGCCACGGTGGATGACAAAGGCCAGATCACCGCACATGCAGCAGGTGTCGCTGTGATCACCGTGACCGCCGCAGACGGCGAAACGGTCAGCTGCTATGTCACAGTGTCCGCGGTCAATCCCCTCTTCAGCTACAGCATCACCGACGGTGCCTGCACCATCACGGGCTACCTCGGCAATGCAGCCAATGTCACCGTGCCCGATCGAATCGACGGAACACCCGTTACGGCAATCGGCGCATCCGCCTTTGCCGGCAAATCAATCGCCACCATTTCGCTGCCTGCCACCATTACATCAATCGGCAACTCGGCGTTTGAAAATTGCACGCACCTCTACTCGGTAAATCTGCCCACATCGCTGCAGACCATCGGCAGCCGGGCCTTTGCCGGATGCAGTGTGCTCTCCCGCATCAGCCTGCCTGCTGGTGTGGTTTCGGTTGGTAATTCGGCGTTTGAACGCTGCTATATGCTCGAGGCGGTCTACCTGCCCGCCACCGTCACCACGATCGGCGACCGCGCCTTCCGCTACTGCCCGTCCATCACCCTCTATGTCCCGAGCAACTCTCCCGCTATGACTTATGCCGACGAGGCAGACATCAACTATACGATTATCAACTGATTGAGGGAATATTCCCGTCAGACAAAACACAAGAGCCGCGCAGATCTGCGCGGCTCTCTCTTTTTTGTGCAAAACGGGTGCCGCCAATCGGCAGCACCCGTTTGATTTGCGTTGATTTACTTGACATCCTCATCGGTGAAAGCGTCTCCGCATTCGGGACAGAATTTTGGGGGATTGGCGGGATCAGCAGGCTCCCAGCCGCACTTATCACAGCGGTAGAGCAGCGCATCCGCAGGCTTCTTCGCCCCGCATTCGGGGCAGAATTTACCCTTGTTCACCTTGCCGCAGGCACAGGTCCAACCATCGGCAGCCGGCTTTGGGGAGCCGCACATCACACAGAATTTGCCCACATTCTCGGCACCGCAGCTGCAGGTCCACGTGTCGGCTACTTGGGCCTCAGGCTTTTTTGCTCCGCACTGGGCACAGAATTTTCCGCTTGCCTTCGCACCGCAGGCACAAGTCCATCCGTCAGCGGGAGCAGACTGCTTCCCCATGGCAAAGAGGTTCTGCGCGTTTGCCCCTCCGCCTGCGTTCATTGCCATACCCATGCCCATAAAGCCGGTCATCGCACCTGCTTCATTGGCGGCGGCGGCACGCATCGCATCGGCCTGTGCGCCAACCAGCGTTGCACCCGCCATGGTGGGATCGCGGTACATCGCCGTTTTCTGCGCCTCTTTGAGCATCTCTTGATCCGCTTCGGTCAGGGTAGGCGGGTTGATCGCAACCTTAACATCGCCGATGCCACGTGCTCCCCACTCGCCACCCAATGCTTCGTTGAGATATTTCTCCAGTTCATCGGTATGCGCCGGAATCTGGTTGGGACGAAGCTCCAGCGCCGACAGCTTTGCCAGTGCCGGACCGAGCGCGCTGACAAATTCACTGCGCATCGTATCCCGCAGGGTTTCTTTGTTGAAGGAATGTGTCACATTGCCCCCAACGGCAGCATAAAACTTAAGCGGATCGGTCAGGCGGAAGGTATAGATGCCGTTGCAGCGCAGCGAAACATCCACATCAAATCCGATGCGCGAGTCAACCACGCGGAAGGAAATCGGGGTGGAAGTGCCAAATTTATTGTCCAGAATCTCTTTGGTGTTAAAGTAATAAATGCGCTGATCCTTGCCCGTATCGCCGCCGTAGGTAAAGCGTTTGCCGATGGTTTTGAAGGTATTGACAATCGACTCGCCCAAACTTCCCGCAAAGATAGACGGCTCGGTGGAACTGTCAAAGGTAAACTCCCCGGGCTCGGCGCAAACTTCAACCACCTTGCCCTGCTCAACGATGATCATGCATTGCCCATCGGCGACAGCAATCCCCGCGCCGTTTGAGATGATATTGTCTTCTCCCTTTGTGTTGGAGGAACGCGACGAAGTACGCTTTTGTCCTTTGATCATTAAAATATCATTGGGAATCGATTCGCAATAGAAAAATTCTTTCCATTGATCGGCCAAAACGCCGCCGACTGCGCCTTTGATTGCTTTAATCAGACCCATGAGGTTCTCCTTTCCATCCTGCCGCGGCACCTTGCCGCGGATTATATATTCAGTATACCATATTTTTTTCCCTTTTGCAATAAAAATTTCTGTACCAAACCGTGGTTTTGCAGGGCATAATCCCCCCTAAAAAAACAATTTTTCCACATTTCTGTCAATTTTGCCTTCATATCCCCCTTGACTTTTGGGTAAAAACATCGTATAATAGAGTGGTACAACTCTGTCAGCATTGTGTGCCGACAGAGTTTTTTGGTGTGAATAGGTAAAGGAGAGCGTATTATGCTGCAAAAGTGTGATGTCATTATCGTCGGCGCAGGTCCTGCCGGTATTTTTACTGCGCTTGAGCTGGTGCGTCGTGGAAGCCGAAAAAAAATTGTTATCGTTGAAAAAGGTCAGCCCATCGAACGCCGCCGCTGTCCCAAGGCAAGCGGCAGAGAGTGCGTCAACTGCAAGCCATCCTGCCACATTACCACAGGATTCTCAGGCGCTGGTGCATTCTCGGACGGCAAGCTCTCGCTCTGCTATGAGGTGGGCGGTGCGCTCCCCGAGCTGATCGGCGCCGACTTCGCGCAGGAGCTGATCGACTACACCGACCGCATCTATCTGGAGTTCGGTGCAGATCCGCACATTGAAGGCGTCAGCAACCCCGACAAAATCAAGGAAATCCGCCGCCGCGCCATCCGCGCGGGGCTGAAGCTGGTCGATTGCCCCATCCGCCACCTTGGCACCGAGCGGGCGCAGGAACTTTATTACGCCATTCAGCGTACACTGATGGACAAAGGCGTGGAAATCCTCTTCAACCACAACTGCACCAATCTTATCCTTGACGGTGACACCTGCATCGGCATCGCCGCCGAGCCGGCATCGGGCAAGGGTGAGCCCATCGAGCTCTATGCTCCCCGCACCGTTGTCGCCACCGGTCGCCGCGGTGCCGATTGGCTTGAGCACATCTGCGCCGAGCATGGCATCGCGCATCAGCCCGGAACGGTTGACATCGGCGTCCGCGTCGAAGTCCGCAACGAAATCATGGAAGAGGTCAACGAGGCTCTTTATGAATCCAAACTGGTGGGTTATCCCCTTCCCTTCAAGAACAAGGTTCGCACCTTCTGCCAGAACCCTGGGGGCATCGTCAGCCAGGAAAACTACGACAACGATCTCGCTGTCGTCAACGGACATTCCTACAAAGATCGTAAATCCCAGAACACCAATCTTGCGATTCTCTGTTCCCACAATTTCTCGGTTCCCTTCAATCAGCCCATCGCCTATGCCCAAAAGATCGGCGAGCTGACCAATATGCTCGCGAATGGGCACATTCTCGTTCAGCGCTTCGGCGATATTCTCGACGGCAAGCGCACCTGGCCCAAGGAACTGGCACAATCCAACGTGCGTCCCACACTCCCCGATGCAGTGGCAGGCGATATCACCGCCGCCATGCCCTACCGCGCCATGACCAACATCATCAACTTTATCACGGCAGTCGGTCAGGTCGTCCCCGGCTTTGACTCGCGCGAAACCCTGCTCTATTCTCCCGAGCTGAAGTTCTACTCCAACCGCATTAAAATGGATACAGACCTCAACACCAACATCCGTGGCCTGCACTGTCTGGGCGACTCAAGCGGCTGGACGCGCGGCCTGATGATGGCATCGGTGATGGGCGTACTCATGGGGCAGAAAATCCTCGCCGAAGAAAACACTTGATCTCGACGCAATATTCCCTCTCCTCCTCGCATTTTCATGCAAATCTACGAGGTGTATTATGTACGCACATGAGCTGATCTTTATCGCCGAGCTGATCGGCATTATTGCCTTCGCCGTATCGGGTGTCCTTGTCGCCATTGACCATAATCTCGATGCATTCGGCGCCCTGGTCCTGGGGGCGACAACCGCTGTCGGCGGCGGTATGACGCGTGATATTATCATCGGACACACCCCGCCCCTGGTCTTTACCAACCCCATTTATGCGCTGTTGGCGGTCATCGTCTCGCTTACCGTCTTCTTTTGCGCATATTTTCTCGGAGATCGCATCAATCTGCACAGCCAACGCCTCATGAAAATTGTCAATGTCTTCGATGCCATCGGCCTTGCGATTTTTGTGACGGTCGGCGTCGATGCCGCACTGGCGGGAGAGATGCACGATAACGCCTTCCTCGCCATTTTCTTAGGTACCATCACGGGTGTCGGCGGCGGCGTTATCCGAGACTTGTTCGTTGCTACGGTGCCAGCTGTTTTTCGCAAACATATTTATGCCAGCGTGGCTATCTTCGGCGCGGCAATCTATTATTTCATGGCAAAAGCAGGAGTGCCAATCGCGATCTCCCTCCTGATTACCGTCTGTGCGGTGGTGGTAATCCGCATTCTTGCCGCACACTATCGCTGGAATATGCCCCGTATCGCCGTGCAGAAGAGCGACCAAACACCTCCCTCATCCTGATTTTGCAAATTCTGTCGAACGATTTTTGCGCCCCTGCAGGATTTATCTGCAAAAAATTCACCAAACCTCTTGACAACCGGGCAAAATAATGCTATACTATATTCGCACTCAACGAGTGTGCGCTCAGTCCTCGCCGGAATGGCGAAACTGGCAGACGCCCGGGACTTAAAATCCCGTGATACGAAAGTATCGTACCGGTTCGATCCCGGTTTCCGGCACCAATACCGCGGGGTAGAGCAGTTCGGTAGCTCGTCGGGCTCATAACCCGGAGGTCGTGAGGTTCAAATCCCACCCCCGCAACCAGAATTAAACGGAGAAAACATTATGTTTTCTCCGTTTTTCGTTATTTTTCTCACTTTTTTGAAAAACAAAAAGCAGTCAAATTAAAAAGATATCATTTGCAGAAATGGACTAGTCGAAGGGCTTTGAACGACCCCATCCCCTTTTTCAGCATTTTCGGATGGACTTTTCAACATTTTTTGCGACTAGAATACCGTTCTAAATTGTAAAAAAGTTGCGTCTGTGATATAATAATTTCAATAAAAAAGAATTACTGAAATTTTATCAACTCTGTAACCAACTGCATCTAAATTTTGTGTATTAGGGTGAAAGGCCTTATCACATAGAAAGGAGAGACATCATGGACGATAAACAGATTGTGGCGTTGTACTGGGAGCGCTCCGAATCTGCCATTACAGAAACCGACAAGAAATACGGCAGATACTGCCACTATATCGCCCGTAACATCCTATATTCCGATCAGGATGCGGAGGAATGCGTAAACGACACATATCAAAAAGCATGGGAAACCATCCCGCCGAAAAAACCAGAACTGCTGTCCGCATACCTTGGCAAGCTTACACGCCACATTGCGATCAACCAATACATACATGACCGCGCACAGAAACGCACCCCCGATGTGGACGTTATTTTCACCGAAGCAGAAGAATTCATTCCCGACCTTGCAGTCGGTGATATTTCAGACGAAATCCATCTGCGGGATGCGATAAATTCCTTTGTGGCTTCGCTTTCACAGGAGGTGCGAGTCGTGTTTGTCAGACGGTATTGGTACATGAGTTCCGTGAAGGATATTGCCGCTGATTACGGTATAACAGAGAGCAATGTAAAGGTTATGCTGATGCGGACACGGAATAAGTTCAAAGATTATCTTAAAAGAGAGGAGATAACGATATGAAGCAAGAAAAAATGATTCAGTATATGGGTCTGCTGGATAGTAAATATATCGCTGAGGCAGCTCCGTCAAATGCAATGAATATTAACAAACGAAAAACAAGAAGAACAAGTTTGATCGTGAAATACGGCTCACTCGCAGCATCATTCGTTTTGATTATCGGTGCGTTGTTGGCTATGCCGTATCTGCAGCACGACGATCCTGTTTTTTCGGATCAGACAGACAATGCACACGATAGCACCGATCCGATTGAAGACACATCCTATCACGGATCGGAATCGACTGATACTGATCGAGAGCCCGACGAGCAGGATGGGCAGATATCCGGGGGAATAAAAGCGACCGAATACAATAGTTTGACAACATCGTTTGAAGGCTTTAGCGGGATATGGGCGGATTGTATAGACGGGAAATTGATTCGTGAATGGGCAAGTGCGTATGAGGGAATGGATCATGCACAATTCATAGAAAATGTAAATATTTATACTTTTATCAGAGCACTGAATATTCCAACGGATATGTTTTATGAGGTGTGTTATCTAACCAACGATTACTACAGCACCGATTATGACATTGAGCTTCTTTACCATGGAACGTTAGACGATGTTAAAGAATATTACAGAAACAGTCAAGAGCGTGAAGCAGAATTTTACAAAAAAAACAACGAATTGAAGATAAAAATGGCGTTATCGCAATTAATAAAGACTAAAGATTCCGAAAGCGCAGCAGAGTATTATGAATGGACCAAAGAAAAATATAAAAATTCAAATTACAAATACGTCACCAATCCGACGAATACGGAGTGGCGCATATGGAGCATAGCAGAATTCATTTATAAGTTTAACATTTCACGTGAGGAAATGGAAAAAATAATCAATGTATACAATTCCAACGAAAAAAACATAACGTATGACTATGACCTTGATCTGATTTATAATAGCCGTGAAAGGGTTGAAAACTTAATCGCAGAAAAATCGCCTATGGAGGTCGATGAATTAATTCACATTCAGTAATAGGCGATACGGAGTATGGTTAATTTACATGGTTACTTTTCAAATATCAATATACTCTTGGATAGATTCCTTAGTCAGATTGAGAATGAGGAATAAGGGGTTTTGAGTGAAAGTTTCCATGCAAACATTCAATAACCCTTTACAGAATTAAGTTTTCATAACACACTTGATGATAAGAATGCAATCAAAAAAAGTATTCTACTATAAAATATATGATATCTTTTCCGGTCTGACTTGCCAAAGAAAGCCTTGAAAACGCCATGTTTTCAAGGCTTTTTTCTTTGTTTTTCGTGGAACAAGATTTACTTCTATGCCGATCTATTCCCATTTAGACGGATCCATTCGGCCGATTTTTGGTCGGTTAGGGGAATTTGGCGGATAAATGAGCGGTCGGTTGGGATGGGATCGACAGGAATATTGCGAACAAAGACACCGGGTTCCAGCACCTTGGCTTCGTCGTACGCCAGGCAGATGGATCGCCCTACAAACCCGATTCCATGACGCAGAAATGGGAGCGTTTTCTCGAGGAATCAGGACAGCCCAAGATTCGTCTGCACGATCTTTGCCACAGCAACGCCACCGCACTCATCCAGGCAGGTGTCAATCCCAGAGTCGTACAGCAAAGACCGGGACACTCGGATGTGAGCATCACACTGAACACCTACACCCATGTTCTCCCCGAGATGGACACGGCAGCGGCTGAGAAAATTGATACAATCATGCTAAAACAAGCGTAAGAAATCGCCACCCCTCAAGAATAAAACCTTAGGGGATGGCGATTTGTTGTACAAATAAAGGTAATAATAAGTCAAATAGATTTAAATTGTTTCTTGAATAACTTAAGTCTATTTTGAAAATAACTCAAGTTTATTTGAGTTATTTCTGATCAACCCAAGTCTATTTGAGTTGTTTCCAATCAACCCAAATGATTTAAATTGATACTGACTTGCGCTTTTTGACAATAACGCCGCAAACAACAACGATCACTACTGCCACGGATATCGCAATGATCAGTATCGCCTTCTGCGTATCGCCGGCGTTTTCGTTCGGTTCCTCTGCGGAGGTGGTTGTCATAGGTGCTGCCGTTGTTGGGGGAACAGTGGTCGTGGCGGGTGCATCCGTTGTGGCAGGCGCTTCGGTCGTAGCGGGTGCCTCGGTCGTGGCAGGCGCTTCGGTCGTAGCGGGTGCCTCGGTCGTGGCAGGCGCTTCGGTCGTAGCGGGTGCCTCGGTCGTGGCGGGCACTTCGGTGGTAGTCGGCACCGCAGTGGTTTCGGGCTGCAGCCGTTCCACCTTTTCCTGCACAACGAGCACAGCGTTGCACACACCGCAATGAGAGCCGGCCGTGAGGCCTTCACTCTCCTCGGTGGGAGCAACCGCCGGATCCTCAACTGCGGTGTGTCCTGTGGCAGGGATGACCGTTTTCGGAGTCAGCTCCCAGGTGCAGGTCTTGCAGTAGGTGCCGCCGGTGGAACCGTTGGCCGTGCAGGTGGGGGCCACCTCGGCATATGCCACCGGTACGTGGGCGACCTTGGGCAGGATCACCGCGGCTGCTTTGGTTGCGCTCTTGCCATCGGCATCGGTGAAATATCCGCCGCAGTCGGAGCAAACCCAATGCTCGATCTGTCCATCGGCGATACAAGTAGCGGTTTTGGCGGCATGGTGGGTCATGGTGTGGCTGACAATTTCAAACGCATCCTCCGAGCCGTAGCGCAGCAGATATGCCTTACGCTCGGGCTCCCAGTAGGAGGCGAAGGCCATGATCTCATTGGAGGCGGTGACAAAGAAGGAAATATTGTCGGTCTCGATATCGGTTTCCCACATGAGGTTCAAATTTCGGTCAAAACGGACAACATGGAAGGACGTATTCGCATGGTTGCCCCAGGAAACACAAAGGGGCAAGGAAAAACCGTCATTGGGATAGAAGGTCGGGAACAGGATCCGCCCCGATTTCGGGTCCACATCGATCACCACATACTTTTTGATGGCAAAGGAGGAATCCAGGCTCAGCGCAGTATACCGAACCGTTCCCGTGGTATAATTTTGTGTATACAGCACAGCGGTATAGGTACCGTTGCTGTTGTACGCCATCCTGCATTCAATCGCTAAGATGTTCTGATCAAATTGGAAAGAACGTTTGGATCTGACCTCCAGTGTCAGCGGATCTGCCGTGTAAATGTCGAACGAACCGAAACCTTTAAGGACATAGACAAGATCTTTTCCGTTGTAGAAAATATCCGAAATCCACACCGGATCGTTCAGCGGGGTCGTCGTGACATTCCCGCTTCTGACATCCAAATAGACGATCTGATCCTTGGTAAATCCGCCGTCATTGTAAAATAGAATGCCGTCTCCATAAGCCACCGCACTCGCGGACAGTATCTCCTCGGGCTCCTTATACCAAAGAAGGTTGCCATCCCGGTCGATGCACAGCGCATAGGTCCGGTAAGAGGGCTCTCTGCAAAACAGCACAAAGAGATAACTGCCGTCATTGGTCTGGATCGGCCAGGCCCTGGAACATTTTTCGTAGGGATTCAAAATGAATTTGTGGGCGAGCACATTGCCGTCGGCGTCGGTCTTGAGAAATTCGATGAATTTGACCTCGTCCTGTCCCTTGCCCGTGGTGGTGATCGCCACACTCGCCCCGGCATCGGAGAAGCAATAGACCTCGGATATATATGACCTTGGCTCATCGGGGTAATACCAGGGAAGGAGCGTCTTTTCCTGCTCGAAAACGATCCCATCCGGGGTGATGGCAACGGTCTTTGCCTGATTGAGATTGCCCGAAGAGTCGCGCACACAGCCCTCGGGAAGAACGATGAGATATCCCTCCTGCGGAATGTCCCCCTCGATGATGATCTCGATCTCGTGCACCGAATAGTGGCTGCGGAGAATGCGGGCGGGGATGGTCTCGCCGATCATAGTGGTGACCCGGATCTGACTCCAGTTGTCGGCCGGATAGACATACTCGTTGAATCTCACTCTGTTCTCGACCGAGAAGCCCAGCAGGGACAGCTCATCCGACACCCGAGGTGCAGCGGTGTCCCGGTTGCCGAAGGTGATATCCATGGTGGCGCAGGTCTCAAGACGCTTGAAGTCATCGATCTTGATGCCGGTGTATCTGCCGTCATGGGTATCGGTATTGGGGATACTGTCGGGACCAAGAGAAGCGCCCTCTCGGAAATACAGGTTATGGGTTTCGTTGAGGACATTGTCATACTGGGGGTTCGCAGAGATCTCTTCCATGAACAGGTAGGTGGAATAATCCCATATTTCCCCATGCGCATCCCCCTGCTCCGGCTTGGGGGAATAACTCAGGTTGCTGTACAGGAAGGCCGTCTTCTCTTCGTTGAGACGGGCATCCACGTGCCAGATCTTGATCTCGCCTTCCGTATTCGCATACTTGGTGTATGCGATGAGGTAAAATTCGTCAAAAATACCGTTGTAGCTGTCGGTGACCAAAAGGGCCTCCCCCGTCTCCTCCCAGAGACCAAGCTGAACATCCAGCGTGTCGGCAGTAACCACTCTGATCTTGTCCGTCCAGCCAAGGAGCATTTTGTAATAGGGGTTGATAAAGGGCTGCTCCGTGGTCATCAAATCATCCACCGGCTCCAGGCTCCACCAGGCTTTTCCATACAAATCATACAGGCCAAGGGAGTGCATCAGCTCGTGGCAAATGATGCGGCGCAGCTTCTCGGAATTGCGCGATTCCTTGTCCACTTTGTTGTCGATCTGAATGAAGGAGTTGACCTCCATCCCGCCCCCCGTCTTTCCCACATGGGAAGTGTACTCCACACCGTCATACCAGGGGTCTTCCATATTTTGATCGGCAGAACCTGCAAAGTGATAGATCAGCGCGTCAATTTCCCCATTCTTGTCTCCGTCGAACTGACCGAAATCCACACCCTTGCCCTCATAGTAGGCAATGACCTCCATGATCAACTCCATCTTTCTCCAGATGCTGTCATAGTAGGATCGCTCGTGCTCGGCGGTGTACCAGTCAAACACCTGACCGGAGAGATTCAGTTTTCCAAATGACTGCTCGCGGTAGAAAGCTGCCACCGAGCCGGACCAAAGATTGCCATTCCCCGCCAACGGCTCGGCGGAGAAATACAGCTGATTATAGTATTCCGCCGTGGCATCGGGGTTGTCATTTTTGCAATCGGGGAACTGGATCAGGAAAACCGCGATCTTCCCTTCCCCATGGGTGGGCATTGTGCGGCCCAGAAACAGCTCGGGATATTCCTCCACCGGAATGCCCACATTCAGCTCTTGGGCAGAAACACCCACAGAAAAGACCACTACTATCAGAATAAGAACAACGGGAAGGATGATCTGTTTTAAAACAATCTTCATAATTCTTCGTCTCTTTCTCCAAGATGGGATGTAAGAATATTCGCTGTTTTCATTATATCACTATCCCAGGCTTTTTTCAAGTATTGGGGAATAATTATGGGCGAATCTGAAATGACCGGTTTGGCAGCACTACCAAGCACCATTCTCCTCAAACGGACATAGCGTTAAAATTAGCGGGACTGCCTTCGACGGCAACGGTCGGTTTTTTGGTCGGTTTTTCGCATCACGCGCCCGTCCTATCGAGGCGATGGATGGCAACCCGGGGGTTGCCGGAAGCCCTCATAACCCGGAGGTCGTGAGGTTCAAATCCCACCCCCGCAACCAAAGAAAGCCTTAACAACGTAATGTTTTCAAGGCTTTTTCTTTGTTTTTGCGTGGAATAAGGTTTGTATCTATACCCATCTATTTTGCCGGTTTTTGGCCGGTTCGGATATTTTAGCAAGTGAATGGGCGATCGGTTGGTGGGAGGGGCGGCGATGGATATTCACATAAGACTTGATTCGTGAAGCTTTCAATGTTACACAGGACAGAACATCATATTTGTCAACCAGAGAATACCGATTATTATCATCTTGTGATGCAGCCAAGACTCAATATGCCGCACACCAAGCATCATCGGTAAGCTTGCCGCAGGACTATCCTTTTGAACAACTGCACTCCCTACAAAAAGGATGCCATACCTATGCATGGCATCCTTTTTTGATAGATCAATTCTGCAATTCCAGTAAAAGTCTCTGCAGGATGGTAGCCATCTGTGCGCGGGTCGCACCGGTTTTCGGCGAAAGAACATTTTCCTCCACCCCGCAGATCAGGCCGACTCCGCATGCCCATTGCATGGGCACTATGGCGTAACTGCCGATCTGATCGGCATCGGTATAGACAGCAAGGTTTGTGCTCACACCAACATCCTTTTTCTTGAACTTGGCATATCGCCACAAGATCACAGCCATCTGCTCACGGGTGATGGGATCATTCGGGCCGAATTTGCCATCGCCATACCCGTCTACAATGCCGTTAGCAGATGCCCAATCGATTGCTTTGCTATACCACATACCGTCTGCAACATCAGCAAATTTCACAGCAGAAACCGCGACAGGCGACTTCTCCAAACGCCACAGGATTGTGACGATCATAGCACGGGAGGCACCGGAATCGGGGGAGAAGAGGGTATCTGATACCCCGTTCATCAGCCCAATACGGTAAACATAACACACGCTGTCATAAAACCAGGATTCGGGCGGCACATCAG
Organism: Clostridia bacterium; assembly: GCA_017407835.1. Classification (GTDB taxonomy): domain Bacteria; phylum Bacillota; class Clostridia; order Oscillospirales; family CAG-272; genus SIG693. The sequence goes on along the minus strand of JAFQVV010000037.1, from coordinate 29,648 downwards.
CGAAAGGCAGTGTTACAACCGTGCCGGAATCAGTCCTCTCTTTCCAGCCGGCATACAAATGCAGATTTGCGCTGACTCCCTGATCAAAAAGCCACAGGGTGGTGCAATCTACATCGGTGTACCAGCCGGTAAAAGTGTATCCCTGCCGTGTGGGATCAGTCGGTTTCACAATGGGGGTATTCAGTGCAACCGTTTGACTCGGCACGGCACTTCCGCTCCTTGAATCAAAGACAACGCTGCAATTGTTCGATACCGTTACTGTAATGTTATCCGCAGTAGCAGTGTATCTGTCTTTTCCATCGTTTTGGGAAACACCGTAATCAAGACATCGGATCACGCTCACGCCGTTCTCAGCGATTACACGAAGCTGAAAACTGCCAATAATTGTTTTCGCTGCCCACTGCGCACCTCCCGAGAATGAGATGTAGTTCATATAGAGTTCGCGGTGATGATCGCGGGCATCAAGATCACGGGCTGTGATACCGTCTTTGAGGAAGAGACTGCCTTCGACCAGTTCGAAGAAGGACGCATCATAGCTGATTTCATTCTGAAAAGCATACATTGTATACGGTTCTGCGCTATCAGTACGCTCAAGTGTGAAGAAAACGGTAATCACATCACCTGCAGCAACAGATTTTTCGTTTTTTCCATCTACCGACATGGAAAAGTGAAATTCAGGCTGAGACTCCGCCGATATGTTGGCGGTCAGTACCAGAATGAGAAGCGAGGAAAGCAAAATGATCCGAAGAATGCGAAAGATATTCAACATCTTAATTCCTTTTCATTACAGCTGCAATGGAACAGCGGCTCATTTCATAATTTCGGCGATAATAGCAACGGCGTCATCTACATCGACAATTTTATTGCCCGTTACATCTGCGCGGAGATACTTTTCAACGCTGACACCGTCGGTGTATTCACGGTTGTACATGTTATACACCAGCTGTGCATCGTTGGCATCAAGCGTGCCGCTGATATTGACATCCATCTCCGTATAATCAACATCAACAGTTTCTCCGGTTACAAGATCCAGTACGGCGCTCTGCGCGGTGGACAGATCTGCAGCAGAGATCAATGTGCAGTATGCATTGTAATTTGCCGACCAGAACATCGCAACGCCGTTGCATGTATACACACGGCCGGTTTGGCGGGGCGCACCCTGGGTGGTGATCAGCCACAGTCCCGAGTTGCCGATATATTCGGATGCCGAAATGGTAGCTTTGAGTGCCTTGGTAACCGTGAAGGTGATCTGACCTGCTTTGACATCCTGTGCTGCAATGGTATAGCTTCCACTGCCTCCGGCAAGCGTGACCGCATTGCCGGCGACGGCAGCAGTCACAGTATATGTATAGGCGCTGTCCTCCTCGACAGTCAGTGTGTATGCCTGTCCAACAGTAGCCGATGGGGCATAACCGGCCGCATCGCTGCTGCCGTTACCGTTGACGGTAACGGGAGAGCTGGTCTGCGTTTGATTGATCGTAATTGTGATGTCGTCAATGATTGCGGTGCCGGCAATGGTAATGGTGGTGCTGTCCTGCGAGAGTGTGTACGGAACATTCCCCGATGCAGATGCATAGACAGCCGATTCGATGCTGGTAGAGAAGCCGGTCTGTGCGGGCATGGTAAAGCTGTAGGGCGTGTTATAGGTAACGGTCACAGGCGTTGTGCTGGGAAGAACAACACCGGTGGAGGTGACAAAGGTGAGCGTGTACTGCTTGGGGGTGCGGGAGCCGCTGATGGTCAGATCCCCCGTAACATTTGCGACGGTATAGCTGCCATCACCGTTATTGGTGACAGTGACAGAGGGGGTGCCGACCATGGCGGCCGAAACGGTGTAATCGTAATACTGCCCATCCGCAGCCGCAATGCGGAAGGTATAACTCTGGCCTTCGGCAACCGATGTGTTGCCCGAGAAAATATTGGGCAGCGTTACGCTGTACGAGGGCGCATTGACGGTGACATTCACCGTGCCGCTTGTGATTGTGGCGGGAGTGAGGTTGTCGGTGGAGGCGTTGGCAGCTGTGCTGAAGGCGGCAGAGGTGAGGGTGATACTACCGCTTCCTATCTCAGTGGTGTCAAAGACGAAGATATAGCCATCCTCCTGAGATGCACCGTAATCGGCCAGGGTCAGTGTGCCGCTTGCATACGAAACCTTAGCACCGTTCAGGGTAGACGCGCTTTCGTTGAAGTCGAGCACATCATCGGGATAGGATAGCTCAAGCTGTGCACTGGCAAACGAAGAAGGGGGAGTCATGGTGACAGAGATCTGATTGCCCCGCGTGACCGATGCGTTGGCCGAGGAGAGTGAGGCACCCTCACCTCCCGCCGACGTGATCGTCAGCGTGGTGGTGGCAGAAGCGGAGGATTCTACAACCACATCACCGTAATCCTTAGTGAGTTTAATGCCCGAAACGTTGATTATGTAACTCCCTGCAGGCGTATTGGCAGGCACTTTGAGAGTGGCTACGGCAAGGGTTGTAATGTTGTTGAGATTTTCGGCATCCTCTGTGGCAAATGTAATTTTGCCGTTGCTTAAGTTATAGCTTGCCGCTGTAAGTTCAAATTGGGGATTGGTAATGTTTGTGAGTTCCAGGTCGGTATCCAGTGCGATAATCATATCCATTGCGGCAAACGAAATTGGTCCGCTGGCACGTACGGTCAGCTCCACAGTTTGGTCGCTGTTGCTTGATGCAATTTCGGCTGTGTCAAGTACAGCGTCGAACGTGATGCCGAGCGTGTTGTTTTCGTTGAGTGCGATGCTCGGAATTGAGAATGATAAAGAGATCGAAACAGTGAGAAGCAAGGCAAGTAATTTGAAAAATGTCTTTTTCATGACAGAAATCCTTTCTTTATATTTCATCCGTATATATTCGGATTAATTCCAGTTCAAGGTTGTTTTGCCGAGAATCGTGGCGCGAAGTTTCAGAATATCGGCAGAACTTAATTCATTGTCTTGGATCACGTCTCCAAAAGCGGAAAATGCAGAATTGGCAAAGGTAGATTTGCCAAGAATGACAGCCCGGAGTTTTAAAATGTCCGCCGATGAAAGTTCTCCATCACCGTTCGCATCACCGATGGGGGCTGCCGTGACAATGGTATCCGCTGTCATATTCTCGGCGGTGAACCCGTAGCTGCCGTCGGATTTTGCCTCGGCAGAAAGACGAACGTATGTCTTACCGCCATCGTAGCTGACAACGACCGCGCAGGCAAGATCAGCTTTGACCGAGAAGGTATTCGTACCAATCTTCCAGCCGCCCTCGGGCGCTGTAATACTGATATTCGATTCAGTCGAGACCGGTGCGTTTACTGTGGGGGCAATATTTGCGCCCAGTGCGACGAAGGGAATGTTATTCTCCGAGGCATAGGTCTCGGCGGCAGAGCCTGCATAGCCGTGAATGGTAAGGACAGTGCAGTCCAAAAAGGCAGAACTTCCAATCGATGTCACGCTATCCGGAATAATAATACTCGTCAAGCCAGTGCACCCTGAAAACGCAGAACTGCCAATCGACGTCACGCTGTTGGGGATGACAACCGAGGTTAGGTTGGTACATTGATAGAATATAAGGCTTGCAAGCTCTGTTACGGTATCGGGAATGGTATACTCCGCCGTCGGCTTGCCTGCGGGATAGGACACCAATCGGGTCATGTCCGCGCTGAACAGGACACCGTCAATCACAGTAAAGGCTGTATTCCCTTCTGCCACCGTGAATGCCGGCAGACCGGTACAGGCCTCAAAGGCACGGAGTCCAATCATCGTCACCCCTGCGGGAATGGTCATTGAGGTCAGGCCGATGCAGTCCTCAAACGCACCTGCTTCTAAGGTGGTCAAGCTGTCGGGCAGCGTAACGGAAATCAGACTGTCGCAAAGATTGAAGGCAAATGCACCAACGGTGGTCACGCCCTCGGGAATGGCATAGCTGCTGTCGGTCTTGCCGTCGGGGTAAGCGATCAGTACCGTTTTGTCCTTGTCAAACAGCACACCTTCGGCATCCACCGAAAAGGCGGTGTTCCCCTCTGCCACGGCAAAGGAGGGCAGGCTGATGCACTCGGAGAAGGCCCATGTGCCAATGGAGGTCACTCCTGCGGGAATGGTGAGAGAGGTCAGGCTCTCACAATATATGAATGCACCTGTACCGATGGAGGTCAGACTGTCGGGAAGCGTAATCGACTTCAGATTGACACAGTCATTGAACCCCCCTGTTCCAATTGAGATCAATCCTGCAGGAAGCTGAATGGAGACCAGGTTCGCACAATCGCTGAAGGCATAGTTCCCAATCGATGTCACCCCCTCTTCAATCACAACCGATTGAATGGCTTCAAGATGCGCCTTCCAAGGCCTTGTTACGGAATTGTAGTTCCCCATCGCCCCCGTGCCGCTGATGGTGAGGGTACCTGCATCGTCCAGTACCCATGTGAGATTCTCGCCACAGGTGCCATTGGTGGGCGGGTTAGGATCTACAAAGGAAATACCATTGGTCTGCGCATAGGTATCAGCGGCAGAGCCGGTAACACCGTAGATGACGAGGTTGCTGCAGCGTAGGAAGGCACCGGTATCGATGGAAGTGACGCTGCTCGGAATGGTGATAGCGATCAGATTCTCACACTGCTCAAAGGCATAGGATTCTATGGTGGTGACCCCCTCGGGGAGAACAACTGTGGAGAAATCGCAGTAGTTGAAGGCGGCTTGGCCAACAATCTGAACACCACTCGGAACGGTATAGCTGTCGTCGCTCTTCCCGTCGGGGTAGTTAATGAGCATGGTTTTATCCTTGTTGAAAAGCACGCCGTTCTCATCTGCCAAGAAAGCAGGGTTGTCCTCTGCTACCGTGATGGCGGCGAGGCTGTTGCATTCGGAGAAAGCGTAGGTGCCAATGGAGGTGACCCCTGCCGGAATATGCAAAGAAGTAAGCGATTCGCAGGAGAGGAAGGCCCCATTGCCGATGGAAGTCAAGCTCTCGGGCAGGGTGACATCAGCCAGGGCAGTACAACCGCTGAATGCCCATGCACCAACGGAAGTAAGCCCTTCAGGCAAGGTAATAGCCGTCAGCGCGGTGCAACCCTTGAATGCCCATGCACCAATATAGGTATCTTTTGCAGGAAGCGAGATGTTTGTCAGCGCGGTACAACCGCTGAATGCCCATGCACCAATATAGGTAACTTCCGCAGGAAGCGAGATATTTGTCAGTGCAGTACACCCTTCAAATGCCGATTCGCCGATGCTGGTAAGACCTGCAGGAAGCGAGACGTTTGTCAGCGCGGTGCAATCCTTGAAAGCAGATTTACCAACAGAGTTTATCTCTCGGTGAATCACCACCGTGGTGATGTATTCCTTATAAGTATCCCATGGGGCAAGCGTCGAGGTGTAGCTGGGCATTGCCCACTTTCCACTGATGGTGAGGGTGCCGGATTTATCCAGTATCCAGGTAATGTACTCACCGCAGGTACCGCGAGCCAGAATATTCTCCTCCGACAATGCTTCAAAGGGGATTGAGTTTTCCGTCGCATAGGTTTCAGCCGTAGTCCCTGTGTAACCGTGGATGGTCAGGTTGGGGCAGTCTGCAAATGCGGACCCTGCAATGGCGGTCACACTGGCGGGAATGGTGATGTCGGTAAGATTTTCGCACTTTTCAAAAGCGTTTCCATTCAGGCCCATGACCCCCTCGGGGATAATCACCGTGGTGAAATCGCAGTAGTTGAAGGCTCCCGTGCCGATGGTCAAAACACCATCGGGAATGGTATAGCTGTCATCGGTCTTGCCGTCGGGGTAGTTGAGCAAAACGGTCTTATCTTTGTTGAAAAGTACGCCGTTCTCATCCGCCGAGTACGCGGTGTTTTCCTCTGCCACCGTGATGGCGGTGAGACTGTTGCATTCCGAGAAGGCATAATTGCCGATCCACGTCACCCCAGCGGGGATGTGCAGCGTGGTGAGGTTTTCGCAGGAGAGGAAGGCCCCATTGCCGATGGAAGTCAAGCTCTCGGGCAGGGTAATGGATGTCAGCGCAGTACAGCTTTCAAAGGCAGCAATACCAAGATAAGTCAGCCCCTTAGGCAGAGTGACGGTCTCCAGATTTGCGCAGTTTGCAAACGCATAGCTGCCAATGGAGGTCACCCCCTCTTCGATCACAGCCGAAGTGATCGATTCGGTATATGCCCCCCACGGTTTGTTATCGGAGCCGTAGTTCCACATCACACCCGTACCGCTGATGGTGAGGGTACCTGCATCGTCCAGCGCCCAGGTAAGGTTTTCACCGCAGGTGCCTGTGATCGGGCCGGAAATTACTTCAAAGGGGATCGAGTTTTCCGTCGCATACGTCTCGGCAACGGAACCCGCGTAGCCGTGGATGGTGAGATTCGTGCAGCCTTCGAAAGCAGTACTGTCAATCGACGTCACGCTTGCAGGGATGGTGATGCTTGTTAGACCCGTACAGTTTTTGAACACACTTCGGCCAATCGATGTCACATGTACCGGGATGGTGATGCTCATCAGGCTGCTGCAATCTTGGAAAGCGTAGAAGCCAATCCTCGTCACACTTGCAGGGATGGTAATGCTCGTTAGATCCGTACAATTTTTGAAGGCATTGTTGCCAATCGACGCCACACTGTCAGAGAGGGTGATACTCGTCAGATTGGTGCAGGTGTAGAATGCATAATTTCCGATCGATGTCACACCCGACGGAAGTGCATAGGCAGTATCCGGTTTGGCAGCAGGGAAGCAGATCAGCTTGCTTTGGGCTTTGTCAAAGAGAACACCGTCGATGTCACTGTAGTATGTATTGCCCTCCTCCACACGGATGGCTGTCAAGTTGCTGCAGCCCATGAAGGCACCGTCACCAATCGACGTCACGCTGTCAGAGATGGTGATACTCGTCAGGCCAGTGCAGCGACAGAATGCATGATTTCCAATGGAAGTCACGCTGGACGGGAGAGCGATCGCTGTCATCGTGCGGCAGTCCTCAAAAGCAGACACGCCAATGGATGTGATCCCCGCGGGAAGGGTGATCTGCGTCCCCTCCAGCGCGGAACAATATGCAAATGCATAGTCGCCAATGCTTGTCACACCGTGGGCAATATTGATGTACCGAATGGTGCTCCGATACGAAGCCCACGGGACCGCGCTCAAGGACGAAAAGTCCGTCATGTCCCCCGTGCCGCTGATGGTGAGGGCACCGGCATCGTCCAGCACCCAGATAAGACCGGATCCGCAGGTGCCGGAGGCAACCGCATTGGTCGGACTTGACGCACTTGCCGAAAGGACAAAGGCACCCACCAGCAGTACGGCGACCAGCAGAAAAATGAACAACCGTTTTTTCATATGAATCTCCTTTTACTTTGATTTTTATCGGCCCCGATGAGCGCACGGACACTACCGACAGGGAAATTACGCCAGTTTATTCTGTCTCTATTATACACCTATCAAATACGCCGGCCGTAGTTTGGATTTTACCGGTTTTGCAAACACAAAAACACAGTCTGATACAAACGTATCAGACTGTGTTTTACATGAAATTTTACATAGCTGAAGCCACGGCTATCCTTTACGGCGCATCATCCGCAAACGCGAAGGGAAGTCCCTCTCCGGAAGCATAAGACTCGGCGGTGGAGCCGACCTCACCCACCAAACGGAATCTCCCGGGGACAGCGGCAAAGACAGCGCAGTCAAACCTGGCCGTGGGACTTTTCACCTCGGCGCGAAGCAAACTGCGACACTGGGCAAAGGCCTGTGCTCCCACATCGGTCAGTTTTTCCGGCAGGACGATCTTCCCCAGCGCGGTGTTGGCGTAGAATGCCCGCTCACCGACGCTGAGCAGATTTTCGGGCAGGGTGATCTCCTCCAGCCGGCTGCCGTAGAATGCACACGCTGCTACCGCCGAAACCGTCGAAGGAATGGTGTACGCCCGGCGGTCACTCCCGGCGGGATAGTACAGCAAGCGGTTTTTGTTCCCGCTGAACAGCACGCCATCTGCCGCCGAATAGACCGAATTGTCCTCCGCCACGGTAATGGTGCTCACTCCGGTACATCCGTGGAAGGCAAGCTCGCCAATCTCACTCACCCCAGCAGGGATGTGAATCTTTTCCAGCTTGGTACAGCCTGCGAAGGCATACGATTCGATGCGTCGCAGGGATGTGGGAAAGGTAACAGCAGTCAGCCCGCTGCAGCCGAAGAAAGCAGATTCGCCAATTGCGGTCAGTGTCTCGGGCAGAGAAATGGCCACCAATCCCGTACAGCCATAAAAGGCGGAACGAGCCACCTCGGTTACACCGGAGGGAATCCCATAAACTGTCCTTGCCGCTCCCCGGGGATAATGCAGAAGCCGTTTTCCATCGGCCGAGAAAAGCACACCCTCCGCATCGGAAAAGACGGAATTTTTCTCACTGACGTCAATGAAACGCAAAGCGTCACAGCCCCAAAAGGTCCAGGTACCGATGGTGCTGACATCTGCCCCCAAGGTCACCTCGGACAGAGCGGAGCAGCCGTAGAACGCATAGTTTTCCAGATTGGTAACTCCGTCCTCGATCACGGCGCGACGGATCTCCCCCCGACGGCTATCCCAGGGGGCAGGCTTCTCTCCGGGGAGAAAACTGTCCATGCTTCCCTTCCCCCAGACCGTCAGCGTTCCCTCGCTGTCCAGCGTCCAGTACACGCCGTCTCCGCAGGGGTCCCCGGCCAGGGCGGTGAATTTCAGCCCCGACATCTCGGCATAGCGCTGTGCGGCAGAATCGGGATAACCGCGGATCTCCACCGCTTGCTTTCCCGATGTAAACAGGGTTGCACCGAAGGTCATTCCCCGTTGATAAACGGTCAAGGTGCGAAGGGACTCATGCAAGGCAAAGACCTGGGTGTCCAGCGTGGTCACATCCACGGGCAGAATCAGATGCTTCAGCTCGGTCACCCGGGCAAAGGCATTGTAATCGATGGTCTTCACCCCATCAGGCACGGTGTAGGTCTCCCCCGCCTTTGCCTGGGGATAGCGCACCAGATGCTGTCCGTCAGCGGTGAAGAGCACACCGTCACGGCTGATATAATACCGGCTGTCCGCGGCCACCGTGATTGATGTCAGACTATAGCAGGCGTTGAAGGCGGTGGGATCCATCTCGGTCACCGATGCGGGCAGGTGGATAGTCTGCAGATCTACGGCATAATAAAAGGCGTTCTCGTTGATCTCCTTCACGCCGTCGGGGACGGTATAACTTGTCCCCGCCTTGGCCTGGGGATAGCGGTACAGAAAGCTTCCGTCACGGCTGAAGAGCACGCCGTCCACCGCCGAATAGCTGGGATTCCCCTCGGCCACGGTGAAGCTTTCCAGGCTGTCGCAGGTAAGAAGGATCCGCTCGTGCATTTCGGTTACGCTGGCCGGGATGTGCAGGGTCTTGAGCGAGTCGCAGCCATGGAATACAGAAAAGTCGATGTATTCCAGCCCCTCCGGCAGGGTGATCTCGGCAAGGGATGCGCACCTTCCGAAGGAAAACGGCCCCAGCCGCCGCAGACTGGAGGGCAGCACCACCTCGGTCAGCAGGGTGAAATTGGCAAAGGCATTTTTCCCGATGGAGGTAATGCCCTCCTCCACCACGACCTTTTTGACCTGCAGATGGTTGCCATACCACGGGATGTCGGCACTGGCGGAATAATCCGGCATGTCCCCGCGGCCCGAGACGGTCAGCACACCGTCGGAGAAATCCCAGAAGAAATACGACTCGGCCTCCCCCAGGCTCACAAAGGAAAACCCGTTTTGCTCGGCGCACCGATGCGCAGGGGAGGATTGATAGCCGTACACGGTCAGATCAAGCGTCCCGTCAAACTTCACCTGATCAAGGGCAAGTGAGGCATTATATACCGAAATCGTCCGCAGGGATCGGGTCAGTGCAAAGGCATCGGATTTGCAGGCCTGCACCGATTCGGGCAGGGCAAGCGCCTCCAGATGCACACAGTTAGCAAACGCATTGATCCAGATCTCAAATATCCCGTCGGCCACGGTATAGGACAAATCGGACTTTCCCGGCGGATAGCGGTAGAGAACCGTGCCGTTGTCCTTCATCAAAACGCCGTCGGATCCGGCGGAGTAGACAGAATTTGACCCGTCCACCGTGAAGGCAGTCAGGGAGGTACATCCGTTGAAGGCGGTGGGGGCCACAAAGCTGACCGCCCCCGGGATGTGTGCGGCGGTCAGGGCGGTACAACCGTAAAACGCATTGACGCCGATGTATTCCAGATCCGCAGGGAGAGAGATGTTCCGCAGGGCAATACACCCCCCAAAGCCCCGCTGCTCGATGCGGCGCAAGCTGGCGGGCAGCGTAACCTTGGTCAGGGCGGTACAATTGGCAAAGGCAAGCTGCCCCACCGAGGTGATCCCCTCTTCAATGACCACGGCTTTAATCTCATACCGATGGTCGCCCCAGGGAATGTTCGACACATTGCTCCAGTTGTCCATGGGTCCCGTTCCGCTGACGGTCAGGGTTCCGGCATCATCCAGCGTCCAGCTGAGGCTGCCGGCGCTGCCCGACACCCCCCATGTGCTGACACACAGGGCGGAAACCATCAGCAGAACCGCACACAAGCCCAAGAAAAGCTTTCTCATTCTCTATCCTCCTCAGCACCGGGCGAATCCTCAACAGGATCGTTGCTGTAGGCCATCTCCCACACATCGGCATAGGTACCCAGGGGATCCTCTGCCAGGATGCACATCAAGAGAAAACACTCATAAGGATTCGCAGGATAAATCGTCCCCATCCCGCAGCTTCGCAGGATCTGGTTGGTGGACCGGACAAAGGCTTCGTACCGGATCTTGGGATTGGAATAATCGTCCACCCGCTGGGAATACAGAAAAAAATTGAGGGTGATGAGATCAAACCGATCAATTTCGGTTTCCTGCGCCAGGATATCGCTCAGCCGCTGCCGGCTGAATTTCCGCATCCCGAAATGCTCCCGGAAAGCTGAAAATTTGATGGGCACCAAATTTCCATGGCGATCCATGGGGATAGCGGAACAGATCACCCGCTCTACATCCCCCGGCGTAATATCCTCACGGGTAAAGGTGTGATGCTTCTCGCGCTGCTGGGCCAAATGCTGCATTTTTTCGTATTCATACATCCGATTGTTGTGGGAGAGCCTGTCCCGATAGTCTTCCAGCACACGGGCAGATTTTTCCGCCTCACTGTCGTTGTACATTCCGGCGATCAGATCTCTTGCCACATCATAAAGGCAGTCAAACTGCTGCCGCGCACTCACGCTCATCCGTGATGCGGTGCGGCTCACCTTCAGGGTAGACAGATAAGCGAGCAGCTCTTCCTCGGTTCGGATGTGGCAGGCGCGGCTACGAAAGGCATCGGTGGGCTCCCTGTCCAGGCTTTCTTCATTGGCACGGATAGGGGGGAGCTCCTCGTAGACCTGCCACAGACTTTGGTATTTTAGATAATTGTAACGGTTGCAGTAGCAGTACCAGCAGATCGTTTCAAAGGGGTCCTTAAAATTGATCTCCCGCTCACACAGCGCCCGGGTCAGGAACTGATTTACATCCTCCGCCGACATTCCCAGCCCAAAGCCCAGCAGAAAGACCACCTTCCGCTTCACCGTCTGCTGGGTCAACCAGTTCTTGGTCAGCGCGCTGAGCTTCGACGTGACCGTCCGAAAGGATGCAGGCGTGTGGTTCTCCCGAAAAGCATCCCGGATGATCAGCTGATATTCTTCATCCGGCACCTCGGTATAATTGCCCTGCAGACCGGCACGCCGGTAGATATAGCGCTTCAGATACTGAAAAAAGGGAACGGTTCGCAGACGCATCCGCAGAGTCCGGTAAATTGCCCTGGCATCCTCGTCCGGGAAATTGCTGTCGTCCACCGTTTGATAGAAGGATTCAAATGCCACACCGGTGAAATCGGTGCAGTCCTGTGCACCTTCAATCGTGGGAGAGGTTTTCTCCAGCTCCGTTTGTTCGAATATCTTCACCTTAGTCCGCCTCCTCTACGGTAATGTCAAAAAATGTCTGCATCCCTGCACAGGTTACCGTCACCTGCACCTTTCCTGCGCGGGTAAGGATCATGGGGGAACATATGATCTCCTCCGCCGCGACCTCCCGCTCGCCGTTGCTGTATACCCGCGCAACCGTCATTCCCATGGTGTCCAGCGGATCTCCCACCCGATATTTCAGTTTGAGGGGAAGCCGATAAACCTCGATGCCCTCACATACCACCTCATGCACCGTGACCGGGATCGTGACGGTCTGCCCCCCGAAGGAGACCGTCACCGTCTGCTCCCCCGCCGCATCAAAGCGGGCGGGCGTGAAGGAGAAGCCCTCCTCCACCCGCTCCCGGTGCTCGCCGTACAGCACGGTCAGCACCAGTCCATCGGGAGAAAAACTGTCTCCGCGGTAGTATTCTCTTTCGTCGGGCATCTGCTCCACCTCCAGCCCGGTGGCAATTTTCGCCCCCAGGCTGACTGTCAGCGTCATCGTGTAGCTGTTCGGCTGATAGGTTTGCGTCAGAACAGTATCCTTTGCTGTGTTTTCATCGAAAACCCAGACTGTCTCCACCGCAATGCCGGCCTTGGTCAATGCCGCAATGGCATCAGCCACCGAAAGTCCCTCCAGTGCGGGGGGAACAAATTCGGTCTGTGCCGGGTCGGTTTGGGGTGCCCGGGTGGTTTCGGCAGGTTCTGCGGACGCCGTTGTTTCGGACTGCCGTTTTTCTTCATCGGCGGTCGACGTCTGCCCGGAAGGAGAATCGGGCAAATCCGCGTCGCGGTTCGCCAACAGCATCCAGAGACTCCCGCCCCCAAGGAGCAGGCATGCCGCCAACAGCGCCCCTGTCAGTAGCTTCAGGGTGCGCGATCCCCGTCCGGTTTTTCGACTCCGGACCGTGGCAGACGGCAAGACCGCCGCGGTGGGCAAGCCGCCGTACAGCGTCTCCGCCGCCTCCGTCAAAGCCTGCTTCATCTCTGCCGCCGTAGAAAAACGGTCCTCCGGGCGGTATGCGCAGGCCTTCAGCACAATATCTGCCACCGTAGGCGATGCCTCGCAAGGTGCAGGCAACACATCTCCCCGCAGACGGCAATCCACCGCATTCTGCCGCTCTCGGGGCAGGAGCAGCTGTTTTTCGGTATCCAAAAAGGGGAGCCTGTTTTTATTCAACAAACGGTAAAGCACAAGCCCCAGTGCGTATACATCAACTCTTTCATCATAATCATAGCTGTACACCACCTCAGGAGCCATGTAGTTTACGGTTCCCTTTTGGGACAGCCCAAAGGTCAGATGCTCTAACCTGCGGGCGATACCGAAATCCCCCAGCTTATATTCCCCATTTTCCCCAACCAAAATATTCTCCGGCTTGATGTCACGGTGGATTATGTGGTGCTGTGCGCATGCTTCCAATGCCGAACAAAGATCCACACCCAGCTTCAGTACCTCTGCCTCGCATAAGTGCTTATCGCAAATGTACACATTAAAGGGCGTGAGATACTCCATCCGAATACAGATATCCCACCCAATTTCCCCTTCTTTTTCTACTACCGCGTACTCGTCCACACAAACAACGTTCGGTGCACCCCGCAGGAGCTCCATCATACGGATCTCACCGACAAAATCATTGACCAACTCATGCAGATAGGTGCGCGTTTCCGCATCGGTCATTCCCTCGCTGCGCAGAGAGTCCAATTCAGCAGCGTGGCGGGGGATAGAAATAATTTTGATTGCACAAACACAACTCGGGTCATCCCCCCGTACAGCGCGATATACCGTGCCGTATGAACCGATGCCAAGAAGCTCCTTGATATGCCAATCCGGCCATACACATTTCACAGCATTCTCCATACCAACACCTACTTTGTTTTTAATACTTTATTATACTACCTTTGGCCGCCGTCGCCGTAGTATGGATTTTACCTCCCCGCGGCCCATCATGCCATAGCGACAGAAAAAACACAGATCGATGCAACCGAAATCCGTTAGGCCATCCGTTCTGTGCTGCGTTTATTGTACCACATCCCGATGGGTTTGTCAATCAACCGGGGAAAACGGAACTACTTCCACCACCGCCCTGACAAAAAGCTTATTTAAGTGAAGCCATTCTCCTCAACCGGGTGTGGTATTAAAATCAGTCTGTCTGGGTTCGGCGGAAACGGTCGGTTTTTCGCATCACGCGCCCGTCCTGTCGAGGCGGTGGATGGCAATCCGGGGGTTGCCGGAAGCCCTCATAACCCGGAGGTCGTGAGGTTCAAATCCCACCCCCGCAACCAAAGAAAGCCTTGAAAACATAATGTTTTCAAGGCTTTCTTTTTTTCGTGGAACAAGGCTTGCGTCTATATCCATCTGTTCCCGTTTAGACAGCCCTGCTTGGGCGATTTTTCACCAGCTCGGTGATTTTGGCATAAACGCGATGGCTTACGGCTTCTCTGCCAAATTTCTGTAAATTCAGCTCTCACAAAAGCCTCAAAACGCATAAATTCCAAAGTTTTTTGCTTTTGTGTCCGGTTGTGTCAAAGCCCATACTTGGGCGTTGTTGCAAACACAAACCCGATATGGCATGATATAGGTGCAAACCACAAACCCTGCCGCCCGAGGGGAGGCAAAAAAATAAAAAACAAAAAAGGAGAACCCACCATGAAAAGAATCGCAAAATCCCTTCTGGCTCTGATGATGATCGCAGCCATCCTGACCGCATCCCTCGTATCCGTCCACGCCGCCTCCTACAAAACCCTGCGCTACGGCAGCAGGGGTGAAGAAGTCGGTCTCATGCAAACCATGCTCAATGCCGTAATGGACGAAGAAGAAGACATCAGCGTCGACAACAAATTCGGCCCCGCAACCCTCGCCCTGCTCAAACGCTTTCAAGAAGAGTTCGGCCTCACCGTCGACGGTGTCTGCGGGTCCAAGACCTGGAAAAAGCTGATCGCCGAGTATGAAAAGCTCTCCTCCACGGCAAGCACCCTTTCGCTGGGCTCCGGCAAGTACGATCCCGATGTACTCGAGGAGGGCGAGAGCTACTCCATCTCGGGCAAGATCACATCCAATTACAAGATCACCAAAGTCACTGTCGCCATCACCCCCTCGGGTAACGATGATCCCGTGATCTCGAAGAGCGCCAAGCCCAACAATACCAGTTACAACATCAGCAAGTTGGATAAGTACATCAAGTTCGGATCTCTTTCGGCAGGCAAGTATATCTTTTCAGTGGAAGCCGCCGACGCATCGGGGACCGAGAAGCTTCTTCTCGAAACGACCTTCCGTGTGGAAGGCCCCGACATTCCCGACTCCCTGTTTGCCCAAACCAAGTCAAAAGTTGTAACCTATTCGCTGGCTGCCGATGGTCGAGACTATATCACAGAGCATTTCCGCGTCCGCGAATATGCAAGCAAGGATGGCGCTGATACCATTCTCATCAACGACAAACTGGCCGCATTGCTGGAGGATTTGCGCCGGGAGTTCGGCCCCGTCATCATCACATCGGGCTATAGAACGGTATCGCATAACGCTCGCGTGGGAGGAGAGCCGGGCTCTCTGCACACCAAGGGCAACGCTGCCGACATCTATATTGCCGGTGTCGACCTCTGGGAGGTGGCGCGTTATTGCGAGTCTCTCGGGGTAAAGGGCATCGGCCTCTACGAACCCTCCGACGGCTCAAGCGGCTGGCTGCACGTTGATGTCAGAACAACAAAATATTTCTGGCTCAACAACGGCAACAACCCCATCAGCACCTTCAATTAAGCACCCGGCGGCGCTCACGGCAATTGTGTCCCTGTGTGTCAAATTGCGGTGACAGCCCACTTGATTCCACACCAAAAATCGTTATCATAATACATGTAAGCTCCCATCCGGGGAGGAGGAAATCGAGAGGAGGTTCCATTCCCTCCTCCTCCCCATCCCATCCGCATCCAACAACAAACAATCCACAACAAACAACAAAAAAGGAGAAATCACCATGAAAAACAACCTCTCTGCTGCCGCTGCAGCCATCACCGTCAACACCCCCGTCACCACTGCTGATCTGTGCACCGCCCCTGTCCCCGCCTTCCGTCTCCCCAGCTGCTGCTTCGCCGCGGCAACTTGTCGAGACTGTGATCATTACTCGGGTTCGTGGTGCTACAAGCACAAAACGTGGACCGACCCCGACAAGTGGCCGTGTAGTTATTTCCAGTAATTTCCAGTTTTGTTATTACACATCCCTACCGTACCGAGGGGCGCTTCGGCGCCCCTCACCACCCAACATCATTTCAATCAACAGGAGAATCACCATGAAAGATCACCACGACTTCGACCTCGGCCGCTGCGGCAGCTGTCTCCATTATCTTCTCGATGAAAACAAATGCGACTTTCACAAAGCCAACTTTCATCCCGACAAGCGCGCCTGTACCCACTATCTTCCGCCACCCCCAAGCCCCCTGCCCGAGGAAAGCTTCTTCGAGGATCACCTTACCGGGGCAATCCGAAAATACTGCTCCACCTGTCCTTTCTTCCACTCCCCCGAGTGGTGCATTCGCCATTGCGATTTCGCCGATCCCATCCGATTCCACTGCTGCTGATTGCTCATCACATTTTCTTCCACACCTGCCACAGGAGGTTATCTTACCGTGCAAACGCTTCGCATCTCCCCCGCCGTCTATGAAACACTCTATATGACTGTCGGCAGTCATCCCCCCGAATGTGGGGCAATCATCGGCGCCCCCGATGCAGATCCCACCAATATCACGCAAGTGTGGTTTGACCGTAACGCCGGCATCGGTAAGGCATATTACACGCCCACCTGCGACCGCATCTCTGCCATCGTCGGACAATGGATGAGCATGAATAACAAGCATCACTTCGCCGGCATCATTCACTCACACCACGACGGTTTTTCCTCCCTTTCCTCGCTTGATCTTCGCTCTGCCGCAAAAATCTTACGCGAGAACCAAATGCAAAGCCTATATCTCGGCTTGTTTCATCAGAAGGAGCTCTCCATCTTCCGTGCGTTCCTGCATGGAGAGGAAGAGACCTGTTCCATCGAAGCCGTGCACATCGTCATTGACCCCGCTCTTCCCCACTGTCAATTCCCCGAGAACTAACTTTATCACAAGGAGGCCCCCATGGGACGTATTCACCGCAGCATCATCGTGGATGATGCCATCTTAACCCAACTCAAGCAAGAGCTTGACGAGCACAAGCACCTTCTCGATGTCACCCCCGACACCCTCACCCCCGATCATTTGTTGTTCATTCGGTCGCTGACTCCCCTGATCAACTGGATTGACCCACGCTTCAACGGCGGAGACGACAGCCTTGCACAGAAATGGTACAGTGCAGAGGATGCCGACAGCGACTTTACGGAGTTTGGGCTGCGCCTGCAAATCATTCGGGCGCTGCTTCGCTTCCAATATGCCAAAATTGCCGATGTGGGCAGGGGAAAGAATCCCGACAATCCCATCCCCGCCACATACACCCTCTCCCGCGCCGAGGAGCGCATTCTCACCCTGCTGCACGAAGAGCTGCCCGCCCTGACGCAAATTCGGCGCACCGGCAATATCACCGAAGCCCACTGTACCGAAATCATGGAATTTTATCCCCTCATCGATGCCATTGACCGCAAATATGCGGGCGTCAACCATAGTCCGCTGCCACAGGGGCTGTCCTTAGCAGAACGGTGGTATCAAGCCCAATATCTCGATTTTGATTCTGTCCTGCCCCGCTCCCCCGAGGAATTTGCCGTGATTTTCGAGCGATTTTACACCATTCTCTACACGCTCGCCAAGCATGGCTTTGCCGTCACCGTCCACAGCGTGGACGGGCATCGATCCTACCCCGAACCCATCTATTCCGATCAAACATAAACAGGAGGACTACCATGATTACCTGCACAAGAGACGATTGGCGCAATCTGCTGCCCTATCTCCCCGTCATCAGTATCACCGATCCCACCCCCGAAGCGACCGCCCGGGAAATTGCCCAAAGCGAAATCGACGCTGTCTCCATCACCCCCGAGAAGCTCACACGGGAGATCAAAGACGCCCTTATCTCCCGCGAACAGCACCGGTTTTACGACAAATTCTGTTCCCCCGCTCTGCTGATTGCAGCCCTGCCTCATCCCGATGATGTACTGGGCGATGCGCTCCAGTTTGAGCTGACCGTCATTCTCTCGGTGCGGCGCGTAAATCGGCTCCCCACGCTCTTTGTTTTCCCTGACGGCATTCCCCCAAATGGCATCACTAACACAAGTCTGCGCACCTTTCTTCTCTTGGATGAGTGCCGCCATCAGGACAGCACCCTCACCGATAAGCCGCCATCCGGCTTCATGGAAAAGATAAAACAATGCCTCGCGCAGCTCAACGACGATCCGTTGGAGGATGAGGAGGACGAGACCGACTGCACACACTGCCAAGCACAGCTGGACGCGATAGAATTGCAGCTGCGGGCATTGCAGCGTGCATTCTCCCGCACGGTCGTCGGCACCCATCCACTCCACATATGATCGGACAAAAAAGAGATGACTTCCGGCAAAGGAAGCCCTCTCTTTTTGCCCATGTATACCCTTGTCAAATATTGTATTGTATGGTATAATGAAGATGAATTTTATCCTTACCGTCAACACTTCGGGGGAGGACAACACCATGAAAACACTGCCAATCACCCGCTTCAATTTTTCGATTTTCTATTATGCAGCCGTCCACAACAACACCAAACTGAGCAAAGGCAACGCCTGCAGTCTGCTGCTTGAGGGAAGAAAAATCGGCGAACGTCGCGGATTTTTCCCCAAAAATTCCGCAAGCGATTACACGCTGACCAAACGGGCGCTCAAAGACGATATTTTGTCGCTGCTGGGCACGCTGTCTGCTGAAGACAACGATTTTGATCTCGTTCGCCGACTGCATGCAGCCTGCCCCGACGGACAGTTCACCCCCGAGATCATCCTCGACTGCTTCCGGCAATGCGCCTCGTCGAGCAGCAGCTTCCTTTCCGTCCTGCGCGATGAACTGCAGGAGGATACAAAATATCCCTATGATTCCATCACTGTCGAAACGCTGCTGCTTCCCCGTTACAATTTGCAGGCACGCATCCGAAGACTCGATCTCAAACTCCTCTCCTCCGTCAGACGGCTGGAGCACCTGTTCAGCGAATATCCCAACCTCATCGATGAGCGAGAAGCCAAACACCTCAAAGAAAAGCTGGATGCACTCAATGCAATTCTGCCCCATGAGAATCGAGAATCTATCGAAAATTACGCGATTGCCTATATTGCTGCAGCCTTTTCTGTCGCTATCAAGTATTCCGGGGAAGATTATATAAAAAAGGGAAAAGCCGGCATCATTGATCCCTCCACAGGTCAAAAGATCACGTTGTTTTCCTCCGATGAACTGGAAAACTTCAGCGACGATTTAATCCAAGCAACTGCGCTAACACCCAATCAGCCGAATCCCGACACACCGCCCATCATTCCTCGAACCGTTTTGTGGGACGCAGGCAAGCAGGCATGGAAAAGTGCGGTACGCAAACCCGCCACCGAGGGGATTATCCCGCTCCACTGTTTCTCGTCGGGCAAGGAACCGGACAAGCTCTTCCCCATCTGCATCCATCCCCATGGAACGGATGCGGATGTGCGGCTGCTGCTTGACTCACTGGAGGAGGATGGGCATAAACACTGCATCCTCTTCGGCCAAGGCGGCGCGGGCAAAACAACAGCACTCTACCGTATTCTGCAAAAAGCATACGATGCACAGGGCAAATCCCCTGCTCCCGGCAGCATCCCGCTCTATCTCGATCTCTCCACCGCGCCCGATCAAAACGGCACATTGTACCGCGGAGGCGTTTCCTCATTTATCAGACGTTCTGTTTACCGGCTGATCTTTGATGAGGAAAAAAGCAATGCCAACTCGGATGAAACAGCTGTACTTGACTCGGTATTTACCGCGGAAGATGCCCTCATTCTGCCCAAAATCGATCAACTGCTCAAGCAGAACAATCCTTTTCCTGCCATCACACTTCTGCTCGACGGCTTAAACGAACTCAGTCGCTTGGTTCCCGATGACGATATGCCGCCGATTGCTGTCATGGTACAGCAAGAGATTGCCATGATGGTGGGAACCTGCCCCAATGTAAAAATCATCCTCACCGGCCGTGTAGATGACCGCATCATTTTGGGGGACAATATTGCCCGTTATGATCTCTGCGGATTGGATGACGGCACAATCCGCGATTACCTCTCCCTGCACTTTCCCGAGTCGAAGGTCAACGCTGTTTTGACCGATCCGATTTTGCTGCAAACGCTCCGCCTTCCGCTTTTCCTATCCATTTTCATCCGTCTCAAGGACACACAGCAGGCATCCACGCCGGGCGAGCTGCTGCGCATCTTCTTCAACGAGCACAAGGCAAATCTCCTCCATGCGCAGACCGAAGAAATCTACACCATTCAACAGCGAAATCAGCAAATCGAGCAAAATGTCAAGAAAATGGCGATCGGCCGCCCCCGCCACAGATTAACGGCAGAGATGCAGGCATTCATTCTCGACTTTATCCTGCCCGAGCTGGCGTGGCGCATGGGTGAGCGGTTGTGGATCAACATCTCCGACATGGAAAAAGCGGTGACGGCGATTCTCTCCGACCGCTCGGAAACATCGGTGCGCGGATATGCGGGCACTGTAGCGTTCAAGCAGTATTGTGATCCCTACAACCCCGAAAAACACACCGACCATATCGCCGAAGCGCTGGAATCCCTGGGCATCAATCAGCGCAACATGCTCAACACACGGACGCTGACCGATAAAATCATTGCTTATTGCGTCTCAACCCTGGGGATACTGGAAAAGGATGGCCTTAAATTCCGTTTTGTCCACCAAACCTTCCGCGATTACTTTGCTTCGGTCAAGGTGACCAACACCTTCAAAATTGCCGCCGCGGCGTGGGAAATTGCCCAAACCCAGTGGGATGAGGAAAAATCCCTCACCCAGCAGGCAGCCTTTGCCTGCCTGTTCGTCGTTTTGGGAAAAGCCCCTCTGCCCACCGCACTTCGCCGTATGGTCGGTGAGAGTCTTGGTGAGCACCGAAACATTCCCCTCTTCCGTGATGGCAGATGGATCGCACCTCCACGCGCGGAGGATGATCCTCGCCGCCTGTGCGAGCAGATGCTCACCCTCTGCCGTGGGAAAACAGAGGATACGGTCGGCTATACCGTCTTCAACCTGATAAAAATTCTGGGGGAAGGACGCGGAAAAGATCTCAGCGGTCTGGATCTCTCGGCACTGGATCTGCGGCACTGTTCGCTCAACGGCATCCGCCTCTCCCGCCCGGGGCTTGCCGCCCGTTTTGACGGAGCGCGGCTTGATCGGGAAAGTCTCTTCCCTACGGGACACAATTCGTTCATTACTTCCATTGCCTATCATCCAAATCCCGATTCGCACACTCTTCTGAGCGCCTCACTCGATGGCACCGCCAAGCTGTGGGATACACGCACCGGCGGCTGTATCGGAACACTGCGCGGGCATACCGATGTAGTTTTGTCGGCTGTATACCACCCGCAAAACCCCGATCTTGCCCTTACTGCATCGGCAGACGGCACGGCAAAAATATGGAATCTCCGGACGCGGGAATGCACCGACACCCTTGAGAATATCGGCTCGGACTATCCGCATGCAGTGTACAGCCACGACGGTACAGTCATTGCAACAGCAGGAGAAGACATTGAAGTAAAGCTGTGGCGGCGCTCTGCCAATACGACCGAGCCTTGCTCAACCATGACGGCAAAGCCGTATACTTGCTTCAAAACCCTCCCTGCGGGATGTGGGTTGATCAAGCATATCCAATTTCATCCGAAAAAGAGTCGGTTGATGGCAGTCTGCTCGGGAAACCGCATCAAAATATGGTCGTTGGAGCAAGATACGCACATCGAGAAAACCATTGACCAAGACGACGAAATCACCTATGCATTTTACAGCCCGGACGGCTCCAAGATCATTCTCTCCCGCCGGCTGTCCCAGCAAATTACAATATTGGATGCCGACACATTGGCGCCTTTGCCGAATCCCATTGAAAATGAAACGTATACCAATCTGTGCCGATTCAGCCCGGATGGCACCAAAATCGTCTCGATCGGAGCCAATCTCGTGGTTTGGGATGCCGACAGCCATGAAGAACTCCTGCGCATTTCTTCTATCTCCAAATTCAATCACAACACCAATCTCCTCTTTAGTCCGGACAGCCGATTTATCGCGACGGCTGATGCCAGCTCGGTCGACATTTACGATGCCGAAACCGGCATACGCTGCGCCGGGCTGACGGGATTTTGGAAATCCGTCACCGCTGCGGTTTACAGTCCGACGGGAGACGGCTTTGCGATGGCATCGGAAGACGGCTCGATCAAGTTATGGACCAAGATACCTTCGATGCCGTCAGCCTACGCCTGCATATCAACGATTTTGCAAGAACACGCTCCCGTGTTGGCCGTGTATCATCCCGATCCCGATGTCGGACAAATTCTCACCTCCTCCGAGCTGGGCGGGGTCAATATATGGGATATCTCCACCCAGGTCTGCAAATATGCGCTGGATACCGACGATTTCTCCACATATGCCCTCTATGGCCGGGACGGCTCCTCGGTTGTGCTTGCGTGCTCGGCGGCGAATATCGGGTTTGCGGTATGGGATTACCTCCACGATGAGCTGATACCAAGCGGCTGCCAAAGTACTTTTGCCATGGAGAATCCGAATTCACCGTCCAATCGAGCTAATTCCGAACAATCGGGAGGCCGCTATCTTTCCATCGATATCGACGAAACCCAGCTGTCTATCTGGAACGAGCCGAGCGGCAATCCGTCCCGGTGCATCCCGTCATCAGGGGTGGGGTCTGCCGCACATTCCACGCCCCTCCGTAACTTCTTGTCTGCCGTGTTCAAAAATCGGTTCATGTCTGCGGTCTACAGTCATGACGGCAGCATGATCTTGACAGCACAGCATGATGGCACCGTTTCACTGTGGGATGCCGATATGAATACCTGTCTTAGTTCGATTGATTTCCCGAACCCGCCCATAAGCTTCGCTTTCTTCAACCATGACAGCACGCGTGTGATCGCGCTGGAAAGCTATCACACCCTTCACTTCTTCGAGGTAAAGGGCGACAAATTGCTTGAGCGCGAAACAATATCTTTGCATATTCCCGATGCACAGATCAACTCCGCCGTCTTCAGCCCGGATGGCCGCCATGTGCTCACGGCGTTGTCCGACGGCACCTGCAAAATTTGGGATGCCGACACATATCAATGCCTGCAAACCATCCCCAACATCCCCGGATTGTTCGTACAGGGCGTTGATTTCTCCACTCTCGCAGAATCAACCTTTACCGAAGAGGATCGGCAGCATCTGCGTATGTATGGCGCAAAAATCGACAATCCGACATAAGGGTGGGTCCGGGCATCTGAACCCCCAAAAAACACGCAGGGAGCTGCGCAAATCGCGCAGCTCCCCTTTTTCGTTTGTCAAAAATTCATTCCATGCAGTTGAATCAGCATTCCTTTTATGATATAATGTCATTGTATAATACCACATTCCACATAACACGACAGATTGGATGAAAACAATGAAAACATTACTCAAAAACGGAACCGTAGTCAATGTCTTCACCGGCGAGCTTGAGCGCGCCAATCTCCTCATCGACGGGGATAAGATCATCGGTGTCGGAGATTACACCGATGCAGATGCCGATTGCATCGAAGATGTCGGGGGAAAATATATCTGCCCCGGCTTCATTGATGGGCACATCCATATTGAGAGCACGATGCTCACCCCCGTCGAGCTTGCCCGGCTGTGTCTGCCGCACGGGACGACATCCCTTGTCGCCGATCCGCATGAAATTGCCAATGTGTGCGGTGTGGATGGAATTTTATATATGCTCGAGGCGAGCCGGGACATCGGACTGAACGTCTGCTTCAACCTGCCCTCCTGTGTCCCTGCCACGCCCTTTGACGAATCGGGCGCCGAGCTGCACGCCGCCGATTTGCGACCACTGTATGAAAACCGACAGGTGGTGGGGCTTGCCGAAATGATGAATTATCCCGGCGTGCTCGCCGACGACAGCGATGTGCACCAAAAGATCGCCGATGCCCTTGCGCTGGGAAAAATTGTGGATGGGCACGCCCCCTTCCTGCGCGGCAGGGCACTGGACAAATATATCTCGGCGGGAATCCAGAGTGATCATGAATGCTCCTGCGTTGATGAAGCCATCGAAAAAATTCGCCGTGGGCAATGGGTGATGATCCGTCAGGGTACGGCAGCGCGCAATCTGGATGCGCTCCTCCCCCTGTTTGATCCCCCCTACAATCATCGCTGCATTCTTGTCACCGATGACCGCCATCCCGCAGACCTGATGCGTGAGGGGCATATTGACCACATCATTCGTCTGGCTGTGGGGGCGGGTAAATCTGCTGTAACGGCGATTCGCATGGCAACCATTCAAGCAGCGCAGTGCTTTGGCCTGCGTTATGTCGGTGCGGCGGCGCCCGGCTATCGGGCAGATTTGCTTGTGCTGGACGATCTCGACACGGTTGATGTCTGCGACGTTTATGCTGCAGGGGTGAAGGTTGTGGCAAACAAGCAAGTCGCCCCCATCCAAGCACCCAAAATCAGCGATTCTCTGTGCGAGAAGGTTCTGCACTCCTTCCACACCGACACGCTGACTCCCGCCGATTTCCATATAGAGGAAAAATCGCCCAACTGCCGCGTGATCCGCGTCATTGCGGGAGAACTGCTGACCGAAGAGCAGATTACACCGATCTGCTTCGATCGCCAAAACGGCATTGATCTCGAGCGGGATATTCTCAAGCTCGCGGTCATCGAACGGCACAAACGCACCGGGCACAAAGGGCTGGGATTCATTTCGGGCATCGGGCTCAAGCGCGGGGCCATCGCCTCGTCGATATCGCACGACTCGCACAACCTTATCGTCATCGGCACAAACGAAGAGGACATGGCAATCGCCGCCAATCACATCTGTACGGTGGGGGGCAATGTCGTTGTGGTGGACGGCGAGATCATCGCCGACATGCAGCTGCCCATCGCGGGGCTGATGACCGATCGATCGGGCGAGGAGATCGCACTCGCCAATGAGCGAGTACGCCAAGCCGTCTACGCGCTGGGGGTTCCACAAGAAATTGAGCCGTTTATGAATATGGCATTCGTCAGCCTGCCCGTCATCCCGTCACTCAAGATGACAACGCTGGGTCTTGTCGATGTCAAAGCGCAGGAACGCGTCTCGCTGTATTGCGAGTAAGGAGGAAAAAATATGCGTACCGATAAAATCATCAATCGGATCATGCTCGCACTACTGCTGATTTACTGCATACTGTTGGGCGCCCTCTTCCTTTTGTCATTGGATGATGCATGGGCACTGTTCGCGATCGGTGTTATGGCGGTGCTGGCTGCGCCCGCGTTGATTGCCCTGCAGGTGATTTTGCTGTATCTGCGCTATCGCTTCCGCCGCCGATCTGCGGCAAATCAAGTTTCCCCTCTCGCAGGCTTTGCACACACCTGGGCACTGGCTGCGGCATTGATCACTCTTGCCTTGACTGCCGCATACATTGTCATCTCCAACATGGATATTGCCCCTCCCTTCAGCACTGCCTATCTCTCCTCGCGTCTGACGGCAATGATGCTTGCCTTTGGCGCACTGGCACTTGTTCCCCTGCTGATCGGAAAAATCTTCGGGTGGCTGATATGCAGAAACGCAGCTTCGCCCAAGCGCATATCTCGCCTGCGCGGGACGGCAATTCTCCTGTGTACGCTCATTTTCGTCGGTGTTCTCTTTGTGCCCCAGCCGGCGGGCAACTACAATGATGGCGGTTCACGCATCTATGAGGCAGTTTTGTACGAGGCTGTAGACTGGAACAGAACGCAAAGCTTCGACGGTGCTCCGTTGTCCGAAGAAGAACAGCATCTGCGCGTCTATTTCTTCCCCTTTAACTGCTATACGTATACCGCAAAGTGGGATTTGATGCATTGAATCCCGTCCGCGAAAGAAGAGCTGTCGCACAAGCGACAGCTCTTCTGTTTTCCTTATTTGACAAGATCACGCAGCCACTCGGTCTCGTGCTTTTTCCAATCGATGGGGCTCTGCAGCTTTGTCCAGTTTTCGTAGCAGTAGTCCTGCTGCTCGACTTCTCGTTTGCTGCGCGCGTAATCGTGGTGGTTGGCCGCTTCGATGATGTCGTAATAGTACCAGTCACCCTCGATGTTATCGGGCCAGGTGATGTAGCCTTCACACAGTCCCTTTTCGTCCACCGCACGGTCGAGACAGCGGTTGATCATCGTCACTGTCTCGGCACGGGTGATAGGCTGGTCGGGACGGAAGGTGCCGTCGGGATAGCCCAGAACATATCCGCGGGTTGCCGAGAATTCCACATACGGCTCGGACCAGTGCCCCGTCACATCGTCGAAGGATGCGGCAACCTCAAGCTCACCGAACTTGGTATCAAATCGGCTGATGATGGTCGCCAGCTCTGCACGGGTGATGGGCGCATCGGGGCGGAAGGTGCCGTCGGGATAGCCTTCGAGAATACCTCCATTGGTCAGCGTACAAATTGCGATATAGAACCAGGATTCGCTGTTCACATCGGAATAGCTCGTTTGATCGCTCCAAATCTGATCGCGTACTTCCTCGGTCAAAAGGCGATAGAAAACAGTGGCCGCCTCGGCGCGCGTCATCGACCGCTCGGGATGAACCAACCCATCGGAATAGCCGATGATGTAGTTGACATGATCATCGGTCAGCCACGGCAGATCGGAGGGCTCGACATCGGGATCGGGACGAATCGGCGGGAAGACGTTCTGGAAGATCTCGGCGGTAAACACCCAATCAATCTCGGCGACGAGGTCCTGCAATTCATTGCCTGCTTCGATGTCTATGCTGACCGTCACTTCAATCGTTTGCGTATCGTCACGAGAGAAAACACCGAGCAGAACCCCGTCAGCCAGATTGCCCGTAATCTCCTGATTGCCGTTTTTGACCTTAAACTCCACCCAATGTCCGTAGGTTTCGACCAGGGTGATGTAGTCTTCATTGGGATTTTCGGCGCGCAGATAGAGGTAAACGCGAGAATTGAGCAATTTCTTCGCACCGACCTCAATCTGCTGTGTCACCGTATCACCCGGCATCAGCCCTTTGAGGTTTTTGAAGAGATCGGGCTGTTGGTTGCCAAGGAAGGGCAGTGCCCGCTCAAAGCGAATCTCCTGCGTATTGCCGTAGAAAATGACAGCAGGATCTTCGGCCGCCGCCGCAACCGTATAGATCGCCGCGCCAAGGAAGAGAAGTGTTGCCAGACAAAGTGCCAGCACACGATGTAAATTATGTTTCATCACAGTCCCCCCTTAGCCCACGGGAAAACCCCATGCTTCGCTCACCGCTGTGACGGGCTCGCTCTGGATTGCCTCTGCCAGCACTTCAAGGGAGAAGCGGCAACCGTCGGGCGGTGCAGTCAGCAGTTCGGCGAGAATGGGCGGCGTGGACTCATTCGGTGCCAGCGGTACCAAATAGTAGTAATACTCATCAAGCAATGTCCATCCCGTCGCAGTAATGCGATAGTCGTCGGGTGAAATGGGAGAGAGTGCATAAACCATCCCGTCCCGTGTCCAGTTGGGCACAACCGCGACGCGAACATAGGCACTGATGTTGGAGCGGTTGATTACGGTATATCCTGCATCGGTTTCGACCACCTCGCACTTGAGCGATGCGGGAGAGAAGGTGTTGACTGCGGGTTTGGTTGCGGAGGTGAGCAATGCCACCGTTCCGCCAACCGCGGTGCCGAGAATCAAAAGCAGGGAGAAGAGGAGGAGCAAAATTTTTCGGGTACGATTTTTCACCATAGCATTTCTCCTTTCTTAATCTTCTTTCTTCCTGTATGCACAGGCACTCAGCCATTTTTCACATTCGGCAGGGAAAGTAAACGCCGCAATCTGCATCGGTTCGGTCTCGGTGCTCGCACGGACAACAACAGGCAAACTGTCCACGGTATCGTATCGCCAGCTCCAGCCGTCCTGTTCGCTGACAAGGTATGTGCCGATCGGCAGGTCGGTGATGGTCACCGCCTGCTCATCGGCGGGGATCACCACCGTCAGCGAGATGGGAGAGAGCGACGCCGCGATCGGATCACCAACCACGGTAAAGATCAGCGCCTGATCCTCCGCCGCGTTGGCGGCTGCCACCGTCAGCCGACCGAGAATCAGCTCAAATTTTGCGTAATAAGCATAGGTTTTCTCCGAATAAAGCCCCGTCAGCTGATTTTTCGCAGGGGTCAGCACGCCGCTGAGAGGATCAATCTCTGCGGCAGAGACAGGGAGCGTATAATCGGCATCGAGATACCAACCCACAAAGCGGTAGCCGGCATCGGGGAGGGGCAGAGCACTCGGTTTGCCCGTATCAACGCCAACGGTTTGCCGGGCAGACTCTACCTTGCCGCCAACATCGGGGACATAGTAGTTAAAGGTCACCTCATTTTCCACCCAGACTGCCTTCATGCAGATATTTCCCCAATAGCCGGGCAGGGGTGTCTGGTTGGGCGCACAGGAGGTCTGCCAGTTGCTCTCCTCCCCCACAAACGGTATCACCTGCCAGCCAAGCAAAGTATATCCCGGTCGCACTGTTGCAGGAATGGTCACACGATCGCGGATCGTATATGTGGTTTGAGCGACTGCCGTGCCGCCGGCGGTATCATAGAGAATGGTATATTCAACGGGAGTCCAGTTTGCACGCAGCACAACATTTCCCCACTGTCCTGCAGGCATCGGGTTGAGCGCCGCAGGAATATCGGTTAAACTCCATTTGCCGAAGCCCTCCACGCTGACCGTCCAGCCCGTAAAATTGTAGCCTGTACGTGTGGGCGTGGCGAGCGGAACGAGAGAATCGATGGTATAGGTTTGCTTCTCGATGGGATCTCCGCCGTCCGTATTGTAGGTGATGGTATAGGGAATGGGCTTCCAGTTTGCTACCAGTTTAACATTTCCCCACTGTCCTGCAGGCAGGGTGCGCAATGTCGCATCCAAACGAACTGCAACCCATCCGCCGGAACCCACTCGCTCAACCGTCCAACCGTCGAAGGTATATCCATCTCTGACGGGCACACCGAAAGTAACAGTATCCTTAATGGTATACGAGGTGGTATACGAGGTCATCGGGGAAAGCATCAAACCGCCCCCCAGTACATAGTCGATTTTGTAGGAAATCGGCAGCCAAACGGGATAGAGTGTCACCGAAACTGCTGTCTTATCGGCGGCAGTGGCAAGATAGGTGCAGCGATTTGTAACCGGCTCGGGTTTGACAGATACCGTCGTACCGTTCTCCACAGTTGTCCAGCCGACAAAGGTATAGCCGATTTTGATGGGCAGTGCTTCGCTCCAGGTAAAGGTGTATTCCTTCTCACTCACGCCCGGCACAAGCAGAGGTGTATCGTAAATAGATTTGTTCTGCACCGATGCATCCAGCGCAAAAGAAAGCGAGTATGTGTACTTGGTTGTCTCGGGCTCCTTCGTCGTCTCGGACTCCTTCGTTGTCTCGGACTCCTTCGTTGTCTCGGATTCCTTCGTTGTCTCGGACTCCTTCGTTGTCTCGGACTCCTTCGTTGTCTCGGACTCCTTCGTTGTCTCGGACTCCTTCGTTGTCTCGGACTCCTTCGTTGTCTCGGACTCCTTCGTTGTCTCGGACTCCTTCGTTGTTTGG